>JAXMFY010000013.1:0-110210 GCA_046347555.1 Candidatus Competibacteraceae bacterium
CACTCGCGCCACTATTGCCCTGGCGCTGCGCAAGCTGCTGACCAAGCGCGAGTTGCGCCCGGCCAAGAAGCACGGCGATATCCCGCTCTGACCAGTTCGCTGTATCCAAAACCCAACGGGAGTTGACCATAGTGAAGCACTACACCACGCTGGACGCCATTGGCGACATGCTCCTGATCTACGGTATCGTGATCGTCGTTTCGATGCTGGTCGCGGCGATCATTCGCGGCATCGTCCTCCTGCTGTCGCGCCAAGCGCAACAAGAGGCGCCCAAACCCTCGGCCAAACCCGCGCCCATCGCCGCGCAACCGATCAGTGTCGGCATTCCCCAAGAGCACCTGGCTGTTATCACCGCCGCCGTCGCCGCCATGATGGGCGCGCACCGCATCGTCCATATCGAAATGGCCAGCCGCGGTTTCGGCTGGACCGCCGAGGCGCGCACGGTCCATCACACCTCGCACGCGCCGCGCGCTCCCCATTGAGCACCCGAACCCCTTTTCGTCCTACTTTTTACGAGAGCATAACCCCATGGAGAAGAAATTCCGTATCACCGTCGAAGGTAAGCAGTATGTTGTCACGGTCGAAGACATTACGACCGATAGCGCCCAGGGTTTCTACCAGGACACGGCGGTCGTGGCGGCTCCGCCGTCCGTGGTCGCCTCGGCTCCGGTGGCCGCCGCGCCCGCGCCAAGTGCGGCGTCGCCCGTCGGCACGGCCGGGCCGGGCGACGAGGTCGCGCCGTTGGGCGGCGTGGTGCAGACAGTCCTTGTTAGCGTCGGCCAGGTGGTGAACGAGGGCGACAAACTGGTCTCCCTGGAAGCCATGAAGATGGTCACCCACGTCGTCGCCCGCCGGGGCGGCAAGGTCGTCAGCATCGCGGTCAAGCCGGGCGATCCGGTGGACGCCGGACAGGTGCTGCTGACCATCGGCTGAGCGCCGGGAGCACTCCACCATGGAATCCCTCAATTTTCTCGATCTGTTCCAGGGGATCAACACGCTGATCCAGGGGTTCTCAACCGACCCCAAGATTGCTTTTGGCCGCGTGTTCCTGATCTTCCTGGGCGTTTTGCTGTTCTATCTGGGGCGCAAGGGCGTTCTGGAAGCCCTGCTGATGATTCCGATGGGGCTGGGAATGGCCACCGTCAACGCCGGGGTGATGTTTTTCTATAACCTCGATCCGACCAGCGGCATGACGTTCGAAGCGCTGAAAGCAGCCGGACAGGCGGTTCCCAGCCAGATACCCGGCACCTTGCACGTTGCCCCGTTGGCGCAGGATACCAATGCGCTGATGAACATCCTGCAAATCGACTGGTTGCAGCCGATCTACACCTTCATGTTCAGCAACGGACTGATCGCTTGCTTCGTGTTCATGGGCATCGGTACTCTGCTGGACGTGGGCTTCGTGATGGCCCGGCCTTATCAGAGCATGATTCTGGCGCTGTTCGCCGAGTTGGGTACCGCTCTGGTCTATCCGATCGCGGTGGCGATGGGCTTGGCGCCGGGAGAGGCCGCTTCGGTGGCGATCATCGGCGGCGCGGATGGCCCGATGGTATTGTTCACCTCGCTGTCGCTGGCGAAACCGCTGTTCGTGCCGATCACGGTGGTGGCCTACCTGTACCTGGGATTGACGTATGGCGGGTATCCCTACCTGATCAAGCTGATGATCCCCGAAAAACTCCGTGCGCTGCCCATGCCGATGGAGAAGACCCGGACCATCACGTCTAACGAAAAGCTGGTGTTCGCCGTGACCGCTTGCATTCTGCTCAGCCTGCTGTTCCCGGTAGCCGCACCGCTGCTGCTGTCGCTGTTCCTGGGAGTGGTCATCCGCGAAAGCGATTTGCCCAACTTCTACGAACTGTTCTCCAATACGGTGCTGTATGGCGCGACCTTTTTCCTCGGATTGCTGCTGGGCATCTTGTGCGAGGCCAACACGATCCTGAATCCGGTGGTGCTGAAGCTGCTGATTCTGGGGTGCCTGGCGCTGCTGATTTCCGGTATCGGTGGGATTCTGGGTGGTTATGCGCTGTATTACTGGTCGGGCAAGAAGTACAACCCGACCATCGGCATCGCGGCGGTCAGTTGCGTGCCGACGACCGCCAAGGTGGCGCAAAAGTCGGTCTCGGCGGTGGCGCCGAGCGTCATCATCCTGCCACACGCGCTAGGGGCCAACATCTGCGGCGTCATCACCACCGCAATCTTCGCGGCGGTCTACGTCGCGCTGCTCTTGCCGAAAGGCTGATTCCAACCCGGCGGGTTGCCTGGACACAGCCCGCCGGTTTTCAGCTTTTTCGATTGCCCCCCTCTCGGAACCGAAGTGCGCGGCCCCATCGGGTTTCAAGCTCGGACCACGACAATCCGCCGGCCCTCGGGACTGGCCATCTCCACGCTGGCCGTGCGTTCCCGGATCGGCGGTTGGCCGGCGCGGCGGTCGAAGATCACCAGCCAGCCGCTTTCCAGCCCCAGCCCGGCCAGATAGCCGTCCAGTTGCTCCAAACCTTCGGCCAGCGGGTCCGGTTCGCCCGCGCGCCAGACCTTCAATTCGATCCCCAGGGTCACCGGGCCATAACGCAGGCACAAGTCCATCCGGCCCATCCCGATGGCGTATTCCCGCTCCAGCGTCCCGCCGCCGTTGATCACCCGATGCAGGAAGGCCATCAGCACCAGATGGGGGGCGATTTCGTGGTAGGGGGCGCTCCCCAGCAGCGGCTGGCCGTGCTGCCGCCAGAAGCGCAGGAAGGCGGCCAGCAACTGCTCGGGGTTGAGGCTGCCGTCGGGATTGAGCCAGGTTGGGGCGATCTGGGGGAGTGACGCTTGCGGCGTGAAGGCCAGCATGCGCGGCAACACTTCGCGATAGATCGGATTGGCGAGGGTCAAGCCTTGGCCGGGCGCCATCCGACATAGACCCAGATCAAGCAGATATTGAATGTCGTCATCCGGGACCTCGCCCAGCGCCGTACCAGCCAGCATCGGTTCGATCACCCGCCGCACCCGGTCCTCGCGCAGCTTGTCGGCCAACTGGTCCAGATGGGTCTCCCGTCGCAGAATCAGGTTCTCCTTGGCCTGCTCGATCCGCGCGACCGGAATCGGCTGGCTCCGGTCCCGCCCGTCCCGCATCCGGAAGCACGCTTCGTAGGCCAGGGCGTTGACCAGCCAGGGCTGGCCTAGTGTCAGCGTCCAGACCTGCTCCAGGGCATCCGGGGTAAAGCCCTGCCCGGTTTCGGCGGTGTGCTCCAACAGCAAAGTCTCGACCTCGGGTTGGATGAAATCGCCCAAGCGCAACGATTCGGCCTTGATGTTGAAGGCGCTGCCGCCGGTGATCGGCGAAGCCTCGGAACGGGCGTGAATCCGGTAGTCGCGCAGGTCCCGCACCCCGCACAACACCACCGTTTGCGGGAACTGCGTTGGCCGTTTGGGATAGCCAGCCCGCAACTGCCGCAGCAGGGAGATCAAGGTGTCCCCCACCAGCGCATCCACTTCATCCAGCAGCAGCACCAGCGGTTGCGGCGAGCGCTCACACCACTGGGTCAAAAACCCTTCCAGCCCAACCAGGGCCGCCTGCTCTTGCAGCACCTGCCGCGCCAGAGCCTGGGCGCCTTCGTCTCCCAGCGACCAGCGGGCGCCGTTGGCAATCGCCTGCACCACGGCCGCCATGCCAACCTCAACCCGTTCCCGCGCCGCTTGCGCCGCTTCGATATTGGCGTACACCGCCCGGTAGCGCCCTTCCCGGTTCAGGTAATCCGCCAGGGCCAATAGACAGGTGGTCTTGCCGGTCTGGCGCGGGGCGTGCAGCAGAAAGTATTTCTTCCGGTCGATCAGAGCGAGAATTTCCTGCAAATCCCAACGCTGCAAGGGTGGCAGGCTGTAGTGGTCCTTGGCCATGACTGGCCCTTCGGTGTTGAAAAAACGCATGACGCAACTCCCGCGAAGTCATGGCTCACTATAGAGCAAAACGCCGGGGGCGCTAGCTTCACACCTCCAACGCCGGCGCCACGGTCCGTCCAACCCGCAAAACGCGGCGATAAATCCGCCAAACGCCCAGCAGATTGACGCCCAGCCAAATGCCGGTGACGCCCAGGGCCAGCGCGGCGGAATAGGTCAAAACCGAGGGATGGACAGCGGCGGCCAAAAGCGTTAGCAACGCCGCCAGATAAGCCCAAAACTGCCGCCGGATGCGTACTTCCGGCAACAACTGTTTCATGGTGGGGACCTTCGCGCGCTGGAACAGTTGCGCCTGCAAATGGAACCACGCCAGAAAGGGGACGATCTTGTAGAGCATCCCGTTGATCACGGCGACCGCGAAACCAAAAATCAACAGAATGCCCAGCAGCCATTCGACTTGCGGCGCTTGCGCCAGGGCCGGGATCCACGGCGCCAGCAACCACAACAACGCGCCCGCCAGCAAACTGGCCATGCTGGCTCGCCAGTAAGCCAGGGTCGGATCGCCGATCTTGCGGCGGCGCTGGGTCAGCAGGCGCAGCGTCGTCACGGCGAATAGCGCGACGCCCAGCGCCAGCGCCGCGCCCGCCAGTCGCGCCGCCGTTTCCCAATTGCCGAACGTCAATACCGACCACATCACTAGCAATACCGCCATCAGTGGCGCGAATCCACGCACGAACGCTGAGGGATAGGGCGGCGTGATCTGAAACATCGGCACCACCTGATACGCCACACCCGCCACCAGCAACGTCGTCCACCCGACCAGGCCCCAGGCGGCGTGCAGGTGGGTCACGATCACCACTGGCAACGAAAATCCCCAACCGAAGAAACCGCCTAGCGCTAGCCCCAGCCCGACCGTGACCACCAGCGCCCCCAGCGCGCAGCGCAGCGCGATGACCGTGCCACTAACCACCGGCGCGCGCCACACGGCGAGATGCACAGCGATCAAAGCCGCGCCAAAGCCCAAGCCGAGCAATCCCAGGGCACCCTGAAACCAGGCGGAACCACCGTTCAGAAAGGCAACCGCCAAGGCCAAGGCGCCCAGCGTCAGGGGAATATGAATCAACGCCGCCGTCAGCCGGGGGCGAGGCACGACCACGCCCACCACCACCGGCAACATTTGCAACAGCGCGCCCAGCATGACCTGCGCCATGAAGCCGAGGGTCAACAGATGGGTCAGCGTCAGCGTGGCCGGCAGCCAGCGGCCAACGAAAATCTCCGGCCCCTGCCACAGTAGCAACAACGCCGCCAGCGCCAGAAACCAGGGCGCGGTTAGAAAAAATCGTAGCGGTACACTGAAAGGCGGCGCCTGTTCAAGCGATAGCCCAGCCGAATTCATGGCGGCCAGATCAGAACTTCGAAATGACCATCAGCGACCGCTGTGGTTTTGTAACGATAGTGGTAACGGCGCAGAATATCGTAAAGCGGATAGGGCTGACGGTGGATCAGGAACCGCACGTGTTGCCCCGGTTCCAGCGCGTCTAACGCCGCCAAAACCTTTTCCATCGGTTCCGGCGGTTCCAGTTCCCGCCCGTCCACCACGATGACGTTGGACTCGCTCATGGCGACCCGCCCGCCGGAAGGTCGCGCAGGGCTTGGATCACCGACCCGACGGCCCCGCCCAGAAACCGATCACACATCGGGTACAGCATCTGCTCCTCCTTGATGTTGTGCTGCTGCATCAGGATCAGCAGCGCCTCCGCCTGGCCCAGAAAATTCTCCAGGTCACCACCGGCGAGCGCGCCACCCATTTCGGCGAGTGTTTCCCGCATCTGCTGGTGCTCCAGCCGCATCACCCGCGTCGGCCCCATGGTGTTGCCGGTCGCTTGCTCGAAAGCGGGAAACAGCATCGCTTCTTCCTTTTGGAAATGGTGTTCCATCGCGGCCAGAAACCGTTGGAAACTCGCGCGACAGCGGGCCAGATCACCCGCGTGGGCCGCATCCTCGGCGGCGGCGAACCCGTCATCGCAAGCGCGATGTTCGGCGGCCAGGAATTCGGTGATCGTGGTCATGTCTTCCCCCTTCAAATTCAAAGCACTGGCAGCGATTGTGCCAAGCAAGAGACAAGCATTCCTTGACCTTTATCAAGGCACAAAATCCGCTGTTCCTGGAACATGGCTATCGTCTCCACTTGATTGGACTTATCAGGGTGGTTCGCATTTTCATTGAGAAGAGGTTTTCATGAGCGCATTCTTCACCAAATCCATGGCGCGAAACATCTTCTATGGCGGCACCTTGTTCTCGGTGCTGCTGTTTCTCGCTCTGACCTTCCACACCACCTGGCAACTACCGGGACGAATTCCCACCGCGGCCCCGGCCCCGGAGGTCGCGCGCGGCAAGCATTTGTGGGAAACCCGCAATTGCATCGGTTGCCATACCCTGCTCGGCGAGGGGGCGTATTTCGCTCCGGAACTGGGCAACGTCTACAAGCGGCGCGGCCCGGATTTCATCAAAGCCTGGATCAAAGCACAACCCACCAAAGTACCAGGCCGCCGGCAGATGCCGCAGTTCAATTTCAGCGACCAACAACTGGACGATATCGTGGCGTTCCTGAAATGGACTTCGGAAATCAACACCGAAAAATGGCCGCCGAACATCGAAGGCTGAACCGAAGCACACCCCGGAGGACAAGGCTATCATGCAATTGCAATACAAATCCCAGGCGGTGGCCAAGCCTTACTTCATCGCGGCCATTGCCCTGTTCGTCGGACAAATCCTGTTCGGCCTGATTCTGGGCCTGCAATACGTGGTCGGCGATTTTCTGTTTCCGGCCATTCCTTTCAATATCGCCCGCATGGTCCACACCAACCTGCTGATCGTCTGGTTGCTGTTCGGCTTCATGGGCGCGGCCTACTACCTGGTGCCGGAAGAAACCGAAACCGAGTTGCACAGCCCGTTGCTGGCGCATCTGCTGTTCTGGATTTTCCTGGTGGCCGGCGCGCTGACCATCGTCGGCTATCTCATGGTGCCCTACGCCACTCTGGCTGACATGACCGGCAACAACATCTTGGCCACCATGGGCCGCGAGTTTCTGGAGCAACCCCTGCTCACCAAACTCGGCATCGTGGTGGTGGCGCTGGCCTTCCTGTACAACATCGGCATGACCATCCTCAAGGGTCGCAAGACCGCCATCACCATCATTTTGCTGATGGGCTTGGTTGGGCTGGCCGTGCTATTCCTGTTCGCGTTCTACAACCCATCCAACCTGGTCAAGGACAAATACTTCTGGTGGTGGGTGGTGCATCTTTGGGTCGAAGGCGTGTGGGAGCTGATCCTGGGCGCCATCCTGGGCTTCGTACTGCTCAAGATCACCGGCGTGGACCGCGAAGTGATCGAGAAATGGCTGTACGTGATCATCACCCTCACCCTGGTGACCGGCATCATCGGCACCGGCCATCACTACTACTGGATCGGCACCCCTGGCTACTGGCAGTGGTGGGGTTCGGTCTTCTCGGCCCTGGAGCCAATTCCGTTCTTCGCCCTGACCGTGTTCTGCTTCAACATGGTCAACCGCCGTCGCCGCCAGCATCCCAACAAGGCCGCCACGTTGTGGGCGCTGGGCACCGGCGTGATGGCCTTCCTCGGCGCTGGCGTGTGGGGTTTCCTGCATACCCTGGCGCCGGTCAATTACTACACCCATGGCACCCAGATCACCGCCGCGCACGGTCACATGGCGTTCTACGGCGCCTATGTGATGGTGGTGTTGACGATCATCTCCTACGCCATGCCGATCCTTCGCGGGCGCGAAGCGAATCCGGAACGGGCACAGGTGCTGGAAATGTGGTCGTTCTGGCTGATGACGGTCTCGATGGTGTTCATCACCCTGTTCCTGACCGCCGCCGGCATCCTGCAAGTGTGGCTGCAACGCATTATTCCCAACCCGCAGGCGTTCATGGCGGTGCAGGACCAACTGGCGATGTTCTACTGGCTACGCTGGCTGGCGGGACTGGTATTCATGGCCGGGCTGGTGGTTTACCTGTACAGCTTCTTCGCCAAGGACAAGCCGCAACCGGTTGAAGTTGGAGAAGCGCAACCGGCCACTACGGGTTAAGCGCTTTACGAACCCGCTTTCCTCGCAGGGGCGGCGTGGTCGTTCCGCGAGCGGGAGGCGTCAGCCCCCTGTTTCCAACCGGTTGATCCGCGAGCGGGAGGCGTCAGCCCCCTGTTTCCAACCGGTTGATCCGCGAGCGGGGGGCGTCAGCCCCCTGTTTCCAGCCGGTTGATCCGCGAGCGGGGGGCGTCAGCCCCCTGTTTCCCGGAATACGGAAAGCAGTCGGTGATATTAACGGGCGCGGAAACAGCGGACTCACGTCCGCCGCTCGCCGACAACCTCAAGAGTCGTCATGAAGCCGCATCTTCAAACGCAACCGCTGGCAATTCCTTTCTACGAGCCGTTCGGCGATGAATGCGCGGTGTTCGAAGCGGCCTGGCGCAACCGCTTGCCGCTGCTGATCAAGGGTCCGACCGGCTGTGGCAAGACCCGCTTCGTCGCGCACATGGCGGCCCGCCTGGGTCTGCCGTTGCACACCGTCGCCTGTCACGACGATTTGTCCGCCGCCGATCTGGTCGGACGGCATCTGTTGCAAGGGGGCGCGACGGTTTGGTGCGATGGGCCACTAACTCGGGCGGTGCGCGAGGGCGGCGTCTGCTATCTCGACGAAGTGGTGGAAGCGCGCAAGGACACCACGGTCGTGCTGCACCCACTGGCCGACGACCGGCGCGTGTTGCCCATCGAGCGCACCGGCGAGGTGTTGCAGGCGCCGCCCAGCTTCATGCTGGTGGTGTCCTTCAACCCCGGCTACCAAAACCTGCTGAAGAGCTTGAAACCCTCGACCCGGCAACGCTTTCTCGCCTTGCGTTTCGATTTTCCGAACCCCGAGCGGGAACGGGCCATCGTGATGGGGGAAACGGGTTGCGACGCCGCCATCGCCTGTCAACTAGTCAAGCTGGCGGGCGCGTTCCGCGCCTTGAAGGAACACGATCTGGACGAAGCGCCCAGCACTCGCCTGCTGGTCTACGCGGCGCAACTGATTCGCGGCGGCATGGATCGGGTCACCGCCTGCCGGGTCGCGCTGGTGGAAGCGCTGACCGACGACGAGCCGACCGCCGCCGCGCTGCTGGAGGTGGTGAATGCCAGTCTTGCCTGAACCGCCAGCGGTCGATGAGGAATCGCCTCCCGGCCAGGGTCTCGCTATCGCGGCGGAGTCGCTTTACCTCGTCAATCTGTTGCTGCTGCCCGGTTTGGCCTTTCTGGCGCTGCTCTGGCTCTATTTGCGCCACCGAGATGATGCGCCCGCTTTGGCTTGCGGCCATCTTCGGCAAACCCTGTCCGCCAGCTTGTGGGCGGGCATCCTGCTCGTCATCGCTAATCTCACGATCATCGTTCTGGGCGGCTACGACGCGCCCTGGACTTGGGTGATCGTCATCCCGTACTTCACCACCGTTCACACCACGCTGGTTATTCTTGGCACCCTGGGATTGGCGCGGGCACTGGCCGGACAACCTTATCGCTATCCCCTGGTGGGTAAGCTGCTGCCATGACGCCGTTTCAACGCAAGCGAGTTTTCTATCAGGGTGGTTTCTTCGTCCTGTTCCTGTTCGCCCCGGTTTTCGATCTGCTGCGCTTCGATTTGACGCAAGGTCATTTGATCGTGTTCAGCCAGCCCTGGACGTTGGGTCTGGACGATTATCTGGCCGGCCGGATCGACACCAGCCAAATGGCGCTCAATATCCTGCTGCGGGTGTTCGCGCCGATCCTGCTGCTGGCCGCCGCGTTTCTCGGCATCGCTTGGCGCTGGGGCCGATTGTATTGCGGCTGGCTGTGCCCGCATTTCTCGGTGGTGGAAACCATCAACCAACTGGTGCGCAAGGCCAGCGGCAAGCAAAGCATCTGGGACAAGAAGCCGGGACCGCCCTGGCATCCCGACGGTACGCCTGCGCCGACAGATGCCCGCTATTGGCTGCTGGCGATTCCCTTCGCGCTGGTTTTCGCCTTCCTGTGGGCGGTGGCGCTGCTGACCTATTTGCTGCCGCCGGCGGAGGTTTACGGCAACCTGTTCAATCTGACCCCGACCCGCAATCAGGCGTTGTTCGTTGGGGTGGGCACGGTGCTGCTGTTTATCGAGTTCACCTTCGCCCGGCATTTGTTTTGCCGTTACGCCTGCGCGGTCGGCATGTTCCAAAGCCTGGCCTGGATGTCGAACCGCAAGGCGATGGTGGTCGGCTATCAACGCGAGCGTGCTCGCGACTGCGCCAGTTGCCAGTCGTTCTGCGACCACGTCTGCCCGATGCGGCTCAAGCCGCGCAACATCAAGCGGTTGATGTTCGCCTGCACCCAATGCGGCCAGTGCATCGACGCTTGCGAAACCGTGCAACGGAACCATCCGGAGGGCAGCCTTCTGAATTGGATCGCCGGACAGCAGGCACTGGAAGCGGATGGATCGCAGGGTTTGTTGGTCGGCGAATTGGCCGCCGACAAGACCAGGGCTATCCCCAACCCATTTACTATCAAGGCAACAACACCCTCTCCCTCTGGGAAAGGGTCGGGGTGAGGGAGAGAACCGCCCACCATGGAAGAACACATCGGCGCGCTCTGGCATCGCTTGATCACCCGCGCGGCGCAACGCCATTACCCGGACGCGGCGGTCACCCTAGCCGAGATCGAGAAAACCGCCGGTCTGCTGTTTCGCGCTTTCGGCGGTGATCCCGGTTTGCGGGTCGCGCCAACGGCGGCTACTCGCCACGGCGCGCGGCGGCGGTGGCTGGCGCGCGTCGCCGGGCTGGGCGAAAAGGTCGAGCTGGCCTGCCGCGATGCCGAAACGCTGCAACTGCCGGCGCAATTGGCGCTGCTGCCACAGCGGGAATTGAACCGTGATCTGTATCTCTGGCTCATCGCTCTGGCCGCCGCTCACGACGCCGTCGACCCCGACGCTCCCTGGTGGCGACAAAACCAGCGGGGAACGCTGATTGCCTTGCATCGCTATCCCGGTTTGCAACCCCGCTACCGCCGCCTGGTAACCGCCGTGCTGGAGTTGCGGATTCCACCGGAACGACTGCCGCCAGACGAAGCGGCGCGGGAAATCGCCTTGCGGCAGGCCCTGCGTGAACCCGGCAGCGTTCCGGATTTGCCCGCCGCCCGCCGCCCGCCCCAACCCCTACCGCTTTGGCTTTACCCTGCCCCGGCTCCAACCGTCGCCCGATCTCAACCACGGGACGCGGGCGGTGCAAAAGCGGGTGGTGGATCGACCGAACGCGAACGCCAGCGCCGCCGCGCCGAATACGTAGACCTGCCGGAACGCAAAAACAATTTTCTGTTGCCATTCCGCGCCGAGAGCTTGCTGTCTTGGGCCGAATTCGTGCGAGTCAACCGGCCCACCGACGACGATCCGGAACCGAACGCGGCGCGAGCGGCGAACGATATGGACGTGTTGAGCGTCACCCGCGACGGCGCCAGCACGGCGTCGCGAGTGCGCTTCGATCTCGACCTGCCCGCCGCCAGCGAGGACGACCTGCCGCTGGGGCCGGGGATCAAATTACCGGAGTGGGATTACCGCAAACGCGCGCTGGTGCCCGATTATTGCTGCGTGCAGGAAATGCTGGCCCGCCGCGCCGCGCCCTGCGAGTTGCCGCCACCGTTGCGTCGCGACGCCCAACGCTTGCGGCGGCAGTTCGAAATTTTGCGCCCCGGTCGCGGCTGGCGCCGCGCCCAACCCGACGGCGAGGAACTGGACCTGGACGCCTGTGTGCGCCACGCCACCGATTGCGCCGCCGCTGGGCACGGTCAAGAACACGGTTTATATCGGCAACTGGCGCGACAGGAGCGCGATCTCGCCTGTCTCCTGCTGGCCGATCTGTCGCTGTCCACCGATGCCTGGGTCAACAACAAGGGCCGCGTCATCGAAGTGATCCGCGACAGCTTGTTCCTGTTCTCCGAAGCGCTGGCGGTCACCGGCGACCGCTTCGCGCTGTATGGATTTTCTTCCCGCAAGCGCCAGCACGTCCGCGTACATCGGATCAAAGCATTCGCCGAGCGCTACACCGCCTCGATACGAGGACGGATCAACGCGATCAAGCCCGGCTACTACACCCGCATGGGCGCCGCCGTGCGTCATGCCACCGGCTTGTTGGGGCAACAGCCCGCCGCCCGCCGCTTGTTGCTGTTGCTCACCGACGGCAAGCCGAACGATCTCGACCAGTACGAGGGGCGGTATGGCATCGAGGATACGCGCATGGCGTTGCTGGAAGCCCGCCGCGAGGGGCTGCATCCGTTCTGCGTGACCATCGATCAGGAAGCGGACGACTACCTACCCTACTTGTTCGGCAAGGACGGCTTCGTGCTGATTCGGCATCCCGAGGATCTGCCGCGCCAGTTGTTGTTGCTGTACACCCGGCTGACGGGATAGCGACCTCGTGGTTTTTTCAACCCACCATACCAAAGGAGAGCAGGAGCAATCGCGCAACGAGAGAGATTGAAAAATCCAAGAAAATCAACGGGGATGACTTCCATCCTCAAACCACAAAGCAAGGGGAAAAACATGTTCAAAAAATTCCTATTGCCAATGGCAATGATCGTATCGGTGTCCTTGTCGCCAGCCTCTTTCGCGGCGGAAGAGTGCAAGAGCGATGCTGATTGCAAGGACGGGAAAGTTTGCATCTTGGCCTTGACGCCTCCGGTATGCAAAGCACCGCAACCCGCAGGCGAGCCTTGCAAGCGGGATGCGGTATGCGCCTCCAAGAAATGCGAGATTCCCACGGGTAAAGAGGTAGGGGCCTGCAAATAGAAGTGCGCCCCTGGAGTTTCCTGGTTGGGCAGGCAATGACTGCCCAATCGGATCGCCAGGGGTTTCCTTCCCTAGTTCCCGCCCTGCCCGCGTCAATCCGTCCGGAGTCCTTTCCCTGGCTGCGATCCAGCGACGCGCGTTCGCCCCCGCCGCCACCCTCGGGAGAAAATTCCCAAGGGTTACAATAATTCACATTCGGTCGATCACCGCTTTACAAACCCGCTCTAGGATAGGTCGCCAGTCGCAACTGACGTACTGATTATCAAACTAGGGGGTTGTCATGCGTAAGACCGTTACCACTTTATTCGCCGCCATTGCCCTGACAGCGGTATCCTCGCTGGTGCAAGCCACCGCGATCAACGATGTGAACAGCTATATCGTCCAGGCGCGGGCCTATCTGCTCGCCATGATGGACGCCACCAACAAAGCCGCGCTCGACAGGCAAGGCACCTTCGTGGCCGAGGCCACCCAAAAAGCCGACGCCGCGCTGGTCACCGCCATGGCTGATCCAGCACAAACCGCGAATGCCACCAAGTTGAAAGAGCTTCAGAGCATCTGGGATCAGTTCAAGGCGACTCGCGACCAGGAAATCATTCCCGCGCTTTACGCTGACAATGTATCCAAGGCCCAGGAGTTAGCTAAAGGCATTCAAGCCGACCGGTTCAAGAAAATGACTGGGTTGCTGAACGAATTGAGCAAGAAATAGCTGGAATCTGGCGGATGGGGTTCAGTCCGCTGGAGCCTGGTGGGGAGCGCGTTAATGCCTGACGAACGGCAACTGGCCGAGGACGTTCGAGCCGCCTGCATCAAGGCGGCGCTGGGAGCGTATGAGGAGGGTGGCGTTCTTGGCCTGTGCGCCGAGGGCCGCTGGGAATACGCCATTTCCACGCTGCGGCAACTGGATATGGCGGCGGTCGTGGCGGCGTGGGCCAGGCGGAATCCGGAATCCGCTCGGGACACCGGTTAGTTTTGTCACAGCCTCCAAGCCGTAGACCGATTGGGTGCCCTACTCGTCAACCCGGTCGCTCAACCAGGTTTCGTATCCACCGCGCAGCAGCCACAACCGCCCTTGTAGCCTTGCCTTGAGTTGATGGTACGCCTGCACGGTGCGCCCGCCACGCTGGCAATAGAGCAGCCACTGGTCATCCAGTCCGACTTGCGCGGCGAATTCCTCAAGCCGGTCCAACGGCGCATGAATGGCGCCCGGAACATGGCCGGCGGCAAATTCCATTGGGGTGCGAACGTCGATCCAGCGCAATTCGGGGCGTCGCCGGCTGGCGGCCACACTGAGCCACGGTAGGGAATCGTCGCCCGCGCCAAGGTCGGCGGCGGCAGCGCAGACGAATGAAGTTTCGGCCAGCGAGTGAATCGTCGGCGATTCGCCGCACACCGGGCAGTGTGGATCGCGCGGCAGCTTCAGCTTTTGAAAACGCATCGTCAGTAGATCGACGGTCAGCAGCGCACCGATCAGCGGCTCGCCGATTCCCAGAATCAACTTGAGCGCTTCGTGCGCCTGCAAGGTGCCGAACAAACCGGACACCGTTCCCAGCACGCCGGCTTGCGCGCAGGAGGGGATCGCGGCGGGATCCGGCGGTTCCGGGAACAGGCAGCGGTAGCAAGGACCTTGCGGCGCGGCGTAGACCGCCAGCATTCCAGCGAAGGCGCGGATGCTGGCTCCGACATAGGGTTTACCCGCCAGCACGCAGGCATCGTTCACCAGATACTTGACGGCGAACTGGTCGGAACCTTCGATGATCCCGTCGTAATCGGCGATCAGGCGGGCGGCGTTGCCGAGGGCGAAGGGTTCCGGATAAGCATCGATCTGGAGATGCGGGTTGAGCGCCAGCAGACGGGCGCGGGCTTCCTCGACCTTGGCCACGCCACAAGCCGCCGTGGTGTATAAAACCTGCCGTTGCAGGTTGCTCAGCTCGACCCGGTCGGGATCGACGATTCCCAGCCGACCCACGCCAGCGGCGGCGAGATAGAGTAAAGCCGGCGACCCCAATCCCCCCGCGCCGATCACCAGCACGCTCGCTCGCCGCAGTTTGGCTTGCCCCGCCCAGCCGATCTCCGGCAGGCTCAGATGCCGGGCATAGCGCAATTGTTCGGTAGGGCTGAATACGGCTGGATCGGGAGGAAAGGTCATCGTAATCATTCAGTTCCCTCTCCCCCTGCTAAGGGGGAGAGGGAAGCGAGGGGGCCGGGCTAGGGTGAGGGGGTAAGCCTTTGAAACTGCGGCCCTCGCCCCTAACCCCTCTCCCGCAAGCGGGCGAGGGGAGTGAACGGTTACAGTCATCCAGAATGGGCCGGTGATCGCCGGGGAAGCGCGGCGCGCTCGATGGTTTCGCGGAACAAATCCAGCCAGGCGCGCGCGCGGTCGTCGGGATTGGGCGCGTTCAACACGTCCGAGACGACCGCGATGGAATCCGCCCCCGCCGCCAGTACCGCTGGCGCGCGTTCGAGCGTGATCCCGCCGATAGCGACCAGCGGAACGCCGCACCGCGCCTTCCACTCGCCGATACGGTCCAGACCTTGCGGCGA
This sequence comes from Candidatus Competibacteraceae bacterium, assembly GCA_046347555.1. Taxonomy (GTDB): domain Bacteria; phylum Pseudomonadota; class Gammaproteobacteria; order Competibacterales; family Competibacteraceae; genus Contendibacter. The sequence goes on from JAXMFY010000013.1 coordinate 15,258, forward strand.
CCACGGCATCTTTTTCAAGGTGGTTTCGTAGATTGGTCCCAGCGCGATGTAGTCAGGCCGCGCATCCAGCGCGTTCGCCAGCTCTTCGGAACTGTGGGTGCTGACGCCCAAATTGATTCCCGCCGCCCGGATCGCCGTTCGATCCGCGACCGCTAAATCACCCTGTCCCAAATGCAGCCAGCGTGCGCCCAAGGTGATCGCGTCCCGCCAGTAATCGTTGACGATCAGTTGGCAATCGGCGTAATCGGCGGCGATGGCCAGGACTTCACGAATCTGGCGTTGCACGTCGGACGCAGGCCGCTCCTTGATCCGAAGCTGGATCGTCCGCACGCCCAGCGGCAGAAAGCGCCGCACCCAGCGCGCGTCGTCCACCACCGGATAGAAGCCATGGACGCCGGCCGTTTTCATTTCAGGGTTTCCGGTGACGACGAGTGCCAGAACGGAGTTCCGGTGACGGGCGTACTGGGTTCGGCCATTTCCTGCGTCGGCATCGCGCCGGCCAGATACGCCAACCGCCCGGCCTCGACCGCCAGCCCGAAGGCGCGGCCCATCGACACCGGATCGGTGGCGCGGGCGACGGCGGTATTGATCAACACACCGTCGTAGCCCAGTTCCATCGCCGCGATGGCGTGAGAGGGTCTGCCGATACCGGCGTCCACGATCAGCGGGATCTCCGGGTAGCGGGCGCGCAACGTCCGCAGCGCATACGGATTGTTCAACCCTTGTCCCGAGCCAATCGGCGATCCCCACGGCATCAAGATCCTGCAGCCGGCCTGAACCAGCCGCTCCGCCAGCACCAAGTCGTCGGTGGTGTACGGGAAGACTTCGAAACCCCGCCGACACAGTTCTTCCGCCGCCTCGACCAGCAGGAACGGATGCGGTTGCAAGGTGTAATCGTCGCCGATCACTTCCAGCTTCAGCCACGAGGTCTCGAAAATCTCGCGCGCCATTTCGGCGGTCGTCACCGCTTCCTTCACCGTCTTGCAGCCGGCGGTGTTGGGCAAGACCTGGACGCCCAATTCCTTGATCGTGGTCCAGAACTGGCTGCCGGCGCGTCCTTCGGCGGACTCTCGGCGCAGCGAAACCGTCACGATTTCCGCGCCGGACGCGCGGATGGCTTGTTGCAACACCGTCAGCGACGGGTAACGGGCGGTTCCCAACAACAGTCGCGAACGCACTTGGCGGCCGCCAATCTCCCAAAATGGCGCGGTGGTCACCGGTTAGCCTCCTTGCATCGGCGCGACGATTTCCAACCGATCACCGTCCTGAAGCCGAATCTCGGCGTAGCACCCGCGCGGTACGAATTCGTCGTTGTAGGCCACGGCGATGGGCTGGCCTTCGTAACCCCAGTCCCTGATCGCATCCGCCAGAACCCGTGACCGGTCCAACTCTCTTCTTTCGCCGTTAATTTCAATGATCATGCGGATTCTCCAGTTGCGAGGCGCGAGTGTTGCCATAACCGCAGTGTTTCCGTCAACTGGCGCTGGTCGCGGACAAATGCGGCGACGGTTTCCGCGAGCAGCGGGCTCAGCAGATAGCCGTGGCGGTACAGGCCATTGATACAAAACAGATTTTCTTGATGGACGATGCGGGGCAGGTGGTCGGGAAAGGCGGGCCGGCACTGGGTTTTCAGTTCGACGATCTCCGCCTCCGCAAAGGCCGGGTGCAAGGCGTAGACCGCCGACAGCAACTCCAACGCCGAACGGACGGTGACCGGACGCGACGAGTCGCTTTCGATGCTGGTCGCGCCGACCACGAACCGATCACCCGGACGCGGCACGATATATAAAGGATAACGGGGGTGCATCATTCGAATCGGGCGATGCAGGCGGACCTCACGGGTATGAAGGGTGAGAATTTCGCCGCGCACCCCCCGCAAATCCGGCATTTGGTCGCGGGCCGCCAGTCCCCGGCAATCCAGCACCCAGTCGAACGCCTGACGCGCGCCCCCCGCCACGATCTCGCCCGGCGCCAGGCTTTCAACCTCGGTGGTGAAATGCAGCGTCGCGCCGTTTTGGCGCAGCGTTTCGACCAGAGCTGGCAACAGCGAGCGCGGATCGATCTCGCCTTCGGGGGAAAAGTACAACCCTTCGGCAAAGCGGTCTTCCAGTTCTGGCTCCAGCGCGCGCAGTTCTTCCCGGCGCAACCATTGCAGATGCGCACCGAGACCGGCGCGGTCGACGCGCTCGGCCAAGTGTTGCATTCCCGCCCGGTCCCGGTGGTGCGCGACCACCAGCGTCCCGGCGCAAGTCATGTGGACGGGCCGCGCCAGCGTCGGGACCAGAGTTTTCCATAACTGAAGCGCCGCCGCGCCCCATCGGGCGACCTCGGGCTCCGCCTCGCTCAGTTCGCAATACGGAGCCAGCATCCCCGCCCCGACATGGCTACAGTGGTGATCCAGGCGCTCGTCGCCGCGCTCGAACAGGCTGATCCGATGGCCCTCGCGCTGTAGCCACAGAGCCTGGGTCAAGCCGGTAATTCCCGCTCCGACAACGGCGATTTGCTGCTGGCGCACGGCGCCTCCTCTCGGATCGATGGTGCAAAACGGACGAAATGGAATGCGTCCGGCATTCGCGAATGATACCAAGTCTCAGTGGGTTGAATGATCTTTTAGGGATTCGGCTGGGGGGAGCAACCAGGTTTCGAGTTCCCGATTGGCCAGGGCAAGGATGGAAACCGGGTGATGTTATGCGATAAAAAATCGCCCGTTCCCCTGTTTCCCTACATCCGCTCGTCGTGCAAAACGCCGCCGTCGAGCACCACCGTCTCGGGCGTCACCTGGTCGAAGCGCAATACCTGACCACCGTATTGTTTGACGAACGCTTGGGCATCTTCTTCACGGGCAAACGACGCCAGAGTTGGTCCCATCGAGCCGGTGCGCTTGCTGCCGGTCACGTAAAATCCGATCTTGGCGTCGAACCAGTGGCCTTGGGGTTTGGTCCAGTCCGCTTTGCCCATATCCTGGGTGTAAATGGCGACGACTCGTTTCTTTTGTTCCGGCTCCAGATACACCGAGAACATCTCCACGGTGTCGCAGAAGAAATCCGGCGGACCTTGATCGTAATGAATCTGCGCTTTCGGTCCCGGATAGTCCAGCAGCAACATCCCGTCCAGGGCGCAAGAAGTATTCGCGGTGATCTCCTGGGGATTCGGTTTGACTTCCTCTCCACAGCCCGCCAGCGCCAGGAAACCGCTAACGAATGCGGCTCCCAGAAACCATCGTGTCATTTTCCATCGGGAACCACCACGCTTCATTTAAACCTCCATAGCGCCACGCCGAGCGGCGCCACAATCCACACCCCCATCGCGCCGCCCAACAGCCAGGGACTCGCCAGCGTCGCCGGCAGCACGGTCGCCAGCCCGTACAGCTTGCGTACTTCCTCGAAGCCGAACACGTTGAAAATGCGGAAAATATCCGCTGGATTCAAATACAGTAGCACGGGAAAGAAGCTGAGGTTGAAACGCCTCTCGCTCAGCACCAGAATACCCAGCAGCAGCAGGTCGTACACCAGCACGAAGAAAAACCACAGAGCGATGGCCAACCCGCTGGCGCGCATCCGGTCACCGGCCATGACCGACACCATCACGGCGATGCTCAAAAACGCCATGCCCAGCAAAATGGCGCTCAGCATGAATCCGACGTAGTGATACAGTGCCGTCAGTCCCAGTTGATACGACAATAGAACCCCGGCGAATCCGAATCCCGCCAGCGTGGAAAACGATAAGGCCGCGGCCAGTCCCACAAATTTCCCCATCAACAACTCAAAGTGAGTAATTGGCAGGGATAGGAGCAATTCCAGCGAACCGCGCTCGCGCTCGCCGACAATGGCGTCGTAACCCAGAATCAGGGCGATCAGCGGCACCAGGTAAATCACCAGGCTGACCAGGCTGGCAATCGTGACATCCATGCCGCGAAAACCGACCGTACCCTGTTGCGCCGCGCCGAAGTAGGCGATGACCAGGGCGAAAACGGTGAAAATCACCGCGACGGCCAATACCCAGCGATTGCGAATGCGGTCCCGGAACTCCTTGCCGGCGATCACGCTGATCTGTTTGAATTCGATGTGCATTCTCATGCGGTCGCGTCGCTATAGCCCAGAAAAACGTCTTCCAGCGAAGGTTCCCTGATCTGCAAGTCCAACAGTACGTCGTCCAGCGCCGTTAGAATATTGAGCATCGCCATTTTCTGTCCACGGGGACAGCAAACGTGCACCGTCATCCCGTTGAACTGCACGCTGGCGGCCGGTTGATTCGCCAGGACTCGACGCAACGCCTCTTCCGCGCCGGGACGCAGGGTGAGTTCAAAATCCAGTGGCAGATTCAATTCCTCGCGCAGTGAATGGACCGTGCCCAGCGCCTGAATCTTTCCGGTGCGCATCAGCGCTAGCCGGTCTACCCGTAATTGAATCTCGGCGAGAATATGGGAGGAGAGAATGGCGGTCACGCCTTGTTCCCGCAATTCGCGCAGAATTTGATAAAACTCGCGAATCCCCTGTGGATCGAGTCCATTGGTCGGCTCGTCCAAAAACAGCAGGCGCGGCGAACCCAGCAGGGCTTGCGCGAAACCGAGGCGCTGGCGCATGCCCTTGGAGTAACCGCGCACCCGCCGCCGCGCGGCGTCGGCCAACCCCACTTTCTCCAGCAACGGCAGACAAAAACGGGGATCGGCATTCTTCAACCTGGCGAAAAACAGCATGATTTCCAGGCCGGAAAGATTATCGTACAGGGCCAGGCTTTCCGGTAGATAACCGACGCCACGCCGCACCTGCCGAAAAGCTTCACCACGCACCGACTGGCCGTCGACCCGAATATCGCCGCGCGTCGCCGACAGCAGACCCAGCATCATTTTGAACAGCGTGGTCTTACCGGCGCCGTTGTGACCGATCAACCCGAACAGCTCGCCGGTTCGCACCACTAAATCCACGCCATCGACCGCGCGAGTTTCGCCGAAGTGTTTGACAGCACCGTGTATTTCAACGACGTTGTATGCCAAGCCAATCGCTCCAATTGGAATGAAAAGGGTGCATCCGAGGGTGGTTATCGATTACGCTGGGGCCGCGTAATAACGGAAACTGCCGCGCCATCAGGCGCAAACTCTGCACTGCTGGACTGTTTAACAGCAGTTTCACCAGCGGATATTTCCAGTTCAGACGATCCACCACGTCGTTGGCCTCATAAGGCGTATCGCCGATGCCGTCGCCATTGGCGTCCCAACCCACGTAGTTGCTCCAGTAATTGCCTTGCTCCTTGCCCCATTGCTCGTTGCGGGTGGCGACATAGCGAATTTGGTCACGATTCTGGATAAAGTCGTTGCGATCCACGTCGTTGTTGATCGAACCGGCCCACAGATGGACGCCGATCCGGTTGCCCATGACTAGATTGTCCTTCAGGACATTGTATTCGGCGTCGTAGATGAAAAACCCCTTGCTGTTGCCAACCACGATGTTGTTCTCGATCACCGAATCCTGAATCGTGCGCAGCATGATGCCGTGATCGGAATTATCCCAGGTACGGTTGTTGCGCACGATCTGCCGGCGCACTTCCATCAACGCCAAACCACCACGATTTTTATAGGATTCGTTGTCCTCCCAGATATTATCGTGCGAATTCATGTAGTGGGTGCCATAGCGCGCGTGGTGCATTTTGTTGCCGCGAAACAGCACCCGGAACGACACGTCCACATAAATGCCATCGCGGACAAAACTGACGCTATTGCCGATGATCTTGGCGTCATAGCAGTTGTAAAGCTGAATGCCATTGCCGCGCTGGGCGGAGGCAAAATCCCGTTTGCCGGTGATCAGGTTATTGACGACTTCAAGGTTATTGGCTTTTTCCAGCCACATCCCGAATAGGGTATAGGCAAAATCGTTGTTGCGGATAATGGTGCGATGCGAGCCCGGTTCGACATAGATGCCGGCGTTCTGCGCGGTGAGATCGGGACCGCTGTCGCGGATGATGAAACCCTCGATCACCACGTCGGGCGACTTGACGCGGATCACGTCACCCTGGTTGTCGCCGCTGATCGTGGGGCGATTGATGCCTTGCAGCCACAACGGTTTGTCGATCACCACATGATCGACATAGTAGCCGCGTTCCACCTTGACGGTATCGCCCGCCGCCGCCGCTCGCACCACCGCGCCGATGGATTCGCCGGGTTGGACGATCCATTCCGCCCCCCTGGCCATCGGAAGCCATGCTGTGGTTAATACGATCAGCCAACCCAGCGTTCTCACGAACTTTTTCATCGAGGCTGCTCAGCGCCCACCCGTCATTGCAGCCGTTCTCCCCCCAATTTGGTCGACCGGAACAAAATAGCCCTGCGGAGAAATCGGCGTCAGTGGCAACCCTGCCCTCTCGCGCCGTTTGCGTTCCTTGGACAAGGGCGGACAGGCGTGGGTGTCGTAATACAGGATCATGCAATCCAGGCAAAGCAGACACTCGCGCTGGTCGATCCGGCCTTGCCGGTCAATCGCCAGCGAACCACAGCCGACCGTGCAGGCTTTGCAGGTTTGACATTCGGTTTTGCGTTTCAACGCAACCAAACGCAAGTGCGAGGGAATCGCCAGTCCCGCGCCCAGCGGGCAGAGATACTTGCAGAACGGCCGCTCCATGATCATCGAAGCGCCGAACAGCACCAGCCAGAATAGTACGAACGGCCAGGAACGGTTCAATATGCCGACCAGGAAGGTGGTTTTGAACGGCTCAACCTCGGCCATTTTTTCCGCCACGCCCATCGAGTAAAACGACACGACCAGCAATACGACAAACACCCCATACTTGACCCATTTCAGCTTGTCATGCAACGACTTTGGCAGGAAAAACTGGTAGCGCTTCAGGCCCAGGGAACGCGAAACCTTGTAGGCCAGTTCGGTGAGTGAGCCATAAGGACACAGCCAACCGCAGAACAGTCCCCGCCCCCAGATAAACACGGTGATGATGATAAACCACCAGAAAATGAAGATCAGCGGGTCGGACAGGAACAACTCCCATTTCCATTGATAAATCAGCGAGTGAAACCAAGTCAAAATCTGGGTGATGCTCGGCTGGGCCATGGCGTAATAGCCGATAAAGGCAACGCTGGTGATCCAGAAGAAATACTTGGGATAAGCGACCCAACGCTTGTCCTTTCGGTTCGCCCGCCTCACCAGTTGATCGCGCATGACGTGAGCAGTAGTCGCCCCGGCCAGCAGCAGGACGAACAGTACAATTTCCAGCCACTTGCTCTTCCACACCCGCAGCCAGGTCGGGTCGGGTTTCACCACTTTCGGGTGACCACCTTCCAGATAGCGCGGCGCCAGCCAATATTCCCGGTCGAAATTGATGAACGTCTTGGCTCCAGTTTCCTTATTCTGCTTGTTGGCCAGGAACACCAGACTCCAAGGATAAGCAGCGCTAAAGCTCGGACTGCGAATGATAAAGATGCCGGATTCGCGGAAACGCGGTGTGGCAGCAGCGGCGATGCTGTAGAGATTGAGATAATCAGTGTCACGGAACGTGAAGCAGTCGATCTCCTGCGAAACCTGAATGCGATCATAAATGCCGCCGCGCACGAAACCGGAACCCTTGAACGAACTGCTGCCGTTGGCGACAATGAAAATAGCGTGCTCGTTCGGTTTGAGATCGGCCATCAACCGCTGATAGTTGCGCTCGCCGAGAATGTTGCGCCCCACATTGGGTGCGTTCAAATAGCCGAAATAAAGATCCATGTAGGGTTCCTTGCCGTCGCCCATGTCCAAATCCTTGGGCATGACCTGCAAATGCTGGACGCTGCCTTCCTTGATTAAATCTTCCCAACCCAGCTTTTCCTGAATATCAGTGAATTTCGCCTGTGGTTTGGGAATGGGTTTGACGATGCCGGTCTGCTTGGCGATTTCGTAGGCGCTGCGCATGACCACCTGATTTTGCGCGATTACGGTCACGGTCGCCCCGGTAATGGCGTCGATACCGATATACCCTTCACCCGCTCGCGCCTTGCCGATTTCCACCTTATCCCAGGCGAAATGCCCCACGAACTGCTTAATGAACTTGGTCAATTCCGATTCGGGAATGCCGACCAGCAGAATCGGCTCGCTGTGCTTGAGAACCTTTACTCCGACGATTTTACCTTCGGAATCCATACCGAGCAGCGTGACCACCGGCTTCCCGGAATAGGCGGGAATGTCCACGATGTCCGTGGACAGGAACACATAGCCGATCAACTTCCGGTTGTGGTACGCCTCGACATAAGCCGGCTTGCCCTTGCGGGTCGAGAAGCTGTCGGCATCCGGCATCACGTCCTTGCAGGGCGCGTAGGCGCATAGGTCGGGATCGGTGGACAATTGCGCCGGCAACGGGGTTTCATAGGAAGAGGCGGACGCGATGAGCGGGAACAGCAGGATGGCGAACAGGGCGAGCAAAATACTCAGCGCCATAGGGCACCGGGGGACTGACCAATGAGCGTTCATGATGAGGGCCGTGCAGAAGCGACAGAACGAGGTTTCCCCCGTCCCGCGCCCCGTTGATGAAGATCAGGCTTCAACAAACATCGTGCTGCGCATTTCCAAATGCAGCGCGTGGCAGAAGTGGGAGCAGTAGCACCAATACACCCCTGGCTTGTCGGCAACAAAGGTCACCGAAGCCGTTTGTTGCGGATTGACGATGAAGTTGATGTCGTACTTGGGAATGGCAAAGCCGTGGGTCAGATCCTCGACCTTGTCGTGGTTGGTCAGGATGATGGTGACTTCGTCGCCCTTCTTGACCTTGAAATTGGTCATGCTGTAGTTCGGCGCCACCGAGGCCAGATAGACCGTGACCTTGTTGCCGTTGCGCTCCACCCGGCTGTCGGTGAAGTTTTTCACCGCGTTCGGGAAGTCGTCCATGTTGTAAATCTGCTTGGTCTTGACCCGATCGCGATGGACGATGATGGCGTCGTGCGGCTCGGGATACGCGGTGTGATCGTGAATCAGCTTCATCTTGTCGCCACTGATGTCGATCAACTGCTCGGTTTCCACATGCAGTGGCCCGACCGGCAGGAAGCGATCCTTGGAGAACTTGTTGCCGGAGTTGAAGAATTTGCCGTCGGCTTCCTTGGTTTCGCCCATCGAGGTATAGCCGTGGCCGGGCTGATAATGCACGTCGACCCGATCCAGGATCGGCTGCGCTTTCTTGTCGCCCTTGAACTGGGCGATGGCCTTGTCGAGGTTCCACTTGACGATCTGGCTGTCGAGGAACAGCGTGGTGTAGGCGTTACCCCTGCCGTCGAAGCCGGTATGCAGCGGGCCGAGGCCGATTTCCAGCTCCGCCACCACGGTATCGCGGGGATCTTTCAATTCGCCAGCGAACCACTTGTGCACCAGATCGGTCGCGGTCACGGTGGCGGTCGGCGACAGCTTGCCGGAGGAAACGAAGTATTTGCCGTCGGGAGTGATGTTGACGCCGTGCGGGTTCTTGGGCACCGGCACATACAGGACCAGCGCGGTTTTTGGGTCCTGGTTACCCTCTTTCGTGCCATCCACCACCGGCACCTTGGAATCGCCGATGGTAATGAACTTGCCAGCCTTGACGGCGGCTTCGATCCGCTCAATGTTCAAGAACGCCACCGCGTCGCGCTCCGCCGACATCATGTCGGTGTAGACCACGCCGCCTTCGGTGTTGTACTGGTTGGCCGCCGCCAGTTTGCCATCGTAGGAGGTGGCGATCAGATCCATGTTGCCGGTGAGCTTGCACTGCCAGCGCGGCTCCATGGTCTCGGCGTCCACGCAGGAGAACAAACAGGCCCACTTTTTGGAATCGTCCATGTCCCGCCCGTCGTTGGGCAGCGGGACATGGAACTCGCCGCCGCAGAACACGCGAGTGGTGTGGTTGATTTTGGGGTCCACCGGATCGCGCTTGTCCGGGAACAGGCCGTGAAAGCCTTGGATGTTCGGCAGTTCGGTGATCTTGTCGCATTCCATGTAATCCATGCGGATGCGGGCCAGCCGACCATGAATCTTGTCGTTCACCCAAAGGTACTTGCTGTCGTAAGTCCCGTCGGTGTAGGAACCGTGAACGTGGTGGGTGTCGCCTGTGTGGTATTTGAGCGAACCGTCCGGCTTGGTGCCGATCACTTTCTTGGATTCGTTGGTGATGCCCCAGCCGACCATCGGATCCATGTTGAACACCGGGATGCGCTTGATGGTGCGCCCCGAGGGCAGGCCGTAAATGCGCACCTCGCCGGAATGACCGCCGCTGGAGAAGATGTAATACTCGTCCAGTTGTCCTGGCGGCACTTCAAATTTGCAGGATTCTTCACCTCCCTCGCGTGCCTCTTTCTCTTCCTTGGCCTCGACGTGACCGAGAGAGGCTAACCCGGTCGCTAGTCCTGCCCCCGTCAGACCGGTGAGAGCCGCCGCGCCCAGGAATTTGCGGCGACTGGTGTTTTCCGGGTTTTCCGGATGCTGTGATTTATGTTCGGTATCGCTCATGACCTTGCCTCCACGATTAACGTTTGTCGTTGTTAAATTGCCAACCACTCTACCCGAAGGTGAGTCAACCAAACTGACCGTCAATTCTTGGTTTAACGAGCATGGGGAAATAGGTGACGACGAATATCAAAAATGCCGCAATCCATAAAATCTGGGAGGTCGCCACCCAGAGCACATAGTATTTTTCAGCAATTAATGGTGCTATCACTCTGAAGACAGCTCCAATAATTAGAATTATCAGAAAAATGGGAGCCGTTTTTGGAGGGTTTTGCACGTTTCTTCCCGTGTGGCCGAGCGTGACGCGAGCCATCATACTCAGGATGACGACGCCAATGCCGCCGACGCTGAAGGCATGGAGTATGACGATATTGGGCAAATTCAGGAAAGCGTTCAGCGCCAGCAGGAAAAAGCCAAGATTGATCCATATAAAGGAGATGAACAGACTCCACAACAATGGCTTTTTCCAAATCCCCTTTGTGTGCCAACCTGCCAATCGGGTGGAGTTGGCAACCAACAAGCCCATCGCCGTTAGCGCAACCATCCATGGATTGCGAACAAGGACTTCTGCGATCAAAAAAGCCACATACAATACAATAATCGCCACATCCAGCCGCTTTGAGTTAAAAAGCTTGACCGGATAGCCAACACCGACCTGGATGAAAAACGGGATGACCCGCCTGCCCATGAAAAGAATCAGTCCAACGATCAAAAATAATCCGCCTTGGATGCCAAAAAACATGCCCTGATCGATCAATCCAGCCGCCCCCAGATAGAAACAGCCATTGGCGGAAGCTAATAACGCCAGAATGACTATAATTCCCATTTGTCTCCACTGTTTGACCTTCACAATCGGATGAAGAATCGAACCGATCAAGCACAGAGCGAACAGCAGGTCAAAAAATCCGGCAATAAAAATCAATGGCGTCCCAAACAAAAACAGGACTCTTGGCAATGCCCATAAAGTGAACAATCCCAACAAACCAAATCCGTACAGCGTTTGCACGCCCGTCCAATTTTTGACGGCGGTCAACAAAAATCCGGCAATGACCGCCATCGCGAATCCATAAATCATTTCGTGAGCGTGCCACTGGAAAGAAGAAATCCGGGTAATCGGCAATGGCAGTTGAAAGACGTAAACGCCCATCCAGAGCATCATCGAAACGATGGTGAAAATGGCCGCGCCCAGAAAAAAGGGCCGGAATCCCAGATTCAATACGGCTATTTTCGACGTTGGGTTGGTCATCAGTGGCTCGTTCCCTCGGAACGGGTGATCTTGTTGTAGACGTTGTACTTGCCCACCGGCTTGCGCATGGGCAGACGCTTGACTTCTCTCAAGGTTTCCGCGTCGTAAATCACCAGCGCCCCGTCGTCCTCCCAGATGGAGACCAGCGCGTATTTGCCGTCGCGGGTGAATTCGGTGTGGGCGGCGGTTTTGCCGGGTTCGGGGCGGAGTGTTTTGGCGACTTCCAGCGTCCGCTTGTCGAGCAACTGCATGGTGTCCTTATCCTTGCTCATCATCGCGTCCACCCAGGCGTAAGGCGTGTTCTCGTGGCTGCGCATGAAGAACGCCGGGCCAGCGGTCTTGACCTCTTTGATGACCTTCCAGTCCTTCATGTCGATCACGCTGACCACGCCTTCCTTGAGATTCGGCGTCGCCATGACTGGACGATCCTGATACGACCAGGAAATGCCGGAGCCAAGATGCGGCAAGCCGGGCAGTGGCAAGTCGGTGATCTTGCACCGCACATCGAGATTCACCACCTGGCCGCCGGGGACGGTTTTGTCGCTACCGTCAGGAGGCCGCGCCGCGCCCAGCACGTAAGCGTAATCCTGGCTGAAGAAGAAGTCGTCGAGAATGGCGTCGAGTGGAGTCACTCGCGGCGTCCACATCCCCGGTGACGCCATCGCTTCGCCCATCTTGTAGTCGTGGACGTAACCTTTGAATACTGGCCCGGCCTTGGGGTCGTAGCTCAACTCCCAAACTTCGGGAATATCCTTGAGCGCGGCTACGAAGCTCTTGCGCGGCGCGGCGTCGTACACCGCCGAAACCCGCGAGCTTTTGCCAGTTTCGCTCACCACTGGAACGATGCGGTCGAGACTCAAATCCGCCGCGTTCAATAGCACCAGGGTATGCGGCAGGTAATTGGCCACCATCACCCATTGCCCGTCACCGGATACCGCGATGTTGCGGGTGTTGATGCCGGCGCGGATTTCCGCCACCGTTTTCAGGTTGTAAAGATCGAATTTGCTGATCCAGCCATCGCGGGAGGCGAAAAACACGTAGCGCCCGTCCGGCGTGAATTTCGGTCCCCCGTGCAACGCGAACCGGCTGGGGAAGCGATGAATCGGTTCGAACTTGTCGCCGTCTAGAATGGTGACGTGATGGTCGCCCGCCTCCACCACCACGAACAGATTGAGCGGGTCGGCGCTGAAGCTCGGCTTGTCCGGCAAACTGCCCGGCTTGACCGATTCAACCCGCGAGGCGCGAATTTCCGCCTCGCCCCACTGCGGCATGACCGTCGGCGGGGTGTAAATGAAATCCGCCAGTGCCTGGATTTCTTCCGGTTTCAATTTGTCCTTGAAACCTTGCATTTGGGTCGCCGGTCGGCCGGTGGTAATGACCGCCAGTGCTTCCGGTTTCTTCAGCCGCTCCAGATTCTGCGGCAGCAACGCCGGTCCCATCCCGCCCAAACGGTCGGCGCCGTGGCAGGAGACGCAATGCTGTTGGTACAGCGGCGCGGGGTCGGGGGCAGCGCCAACCGCAACGCCAAGCCCCATCAGAACGGCAAACAGCAGGTTTTTCCTCATGACACGACACTCCGGCGAACGGTTCGATACGGGGTCACGGTCAGCCGCTCGCCGCCCGTCGCGACACCGATTTCCTCGTCGTCCAGATAACAGGCCGGGTCTTCGGCCCACGAGTCGCCGGTGAGTTGTTGGGCGCGCACGCGGGTGTTGCCGCCGCAGATATCGAAGTATTGGCACTGGCCGCAGCGGCCCTTTACCTGACGCGGCTTGGCTTTCAAACCCGCCATCAACGGATCGGACGTGTCCGGCCAGATTTTCGAGAACGGCCGCTCCCGGACATTGCCGAGCGTGTGATGCCACCACATGGTGTCGGGATGGACGTTGCCCAGGTTGTCGATGTTGGCGACGTTCACCCCGGAAGCGTTGCCGCCCCATTGCGCCAGCTTGGCGCGGATGTGCGCCTCCAATCCGGGGAAATTCCGGCGGACCCAGAACAGCAGATACACCCCGTCGGCATCGTTGTTACCGGTCACGAGTTCCTTGGGCCGGCCCTCGCGCACCAGCCGCCAGCAGGTCTCGAACAGCAGATCCATTGCCCGGCGGGTCGTTCGATGGTGGGCGTCGTCCTTGCGGTTGCGGTTGCCGCGGCCGGCATAGTTGAGGTGGGAAAAATAGAACTTGTCGATCTGTTCCCTTTCCAGGAGGCCCAGTAGCGGCAACAGATCGTGGGCGTTGTCCTCGGTCATGGTGAAGCGAACGCCCACTTTGACGCCGCTCGCCCAGCAAAGGCGAATGCCATTCAGGGACGCGGCAAACGCGCCCGCTTGGCGGCGGAAACGGTCGTGGGTTTCGGCGATGCCATCCAGGCTAACGCCGACGTAATCGAAACCGACTTCGGCGATACGGGCGATATTGGTTTTATCGATCAGCGTCCCATTGGAGGACAGCGCGACATAAAATCCCATGTCCTTGGCGCGGCGGGCGATGGCGTAAATATCTGGGCGCAACAACGGTTCGCCGCCGGACAGAATCAGTACCGGCACGCGGAATCGTTTGAGATCGTCCATGACCGCGAACACTTTGTCGGTGGTCAATTCGCCGGGGAAATCGGTATCGGCGGAAATCGAGTAGCAATGCTTGCAGGCCAGATTGCAGCGCCGCACCAGATTCCAGATGACGACCGGGCCGGGCGGATTGCGCTTGGGCGTCAGCGGCGTCGGCCGGGCGATTTCCTGCATGAACTGGGTGATGCGGAACATGGGCGACCTCCTTCAACCATGCAGGCGCAAGCCGGTCTTTTTGAGAATCCGCGTGCTGTACAGGATATCGCGAGCCCGGCAGGCGTCGCCCAGAACCCCGGCGATGCGGTCGGCCTTGGCGGCGACCTCGTCGCGGCTCGCGCCGTGGGCCATCGCGAACAGGTTGTAGGGCCAGTCCGGCAAGTGGCGGGGACGGCGGTAGCAATGGGTCACGAATTCCAGCGCCCCGACTTGTTCGCCCAATTCATCCACCTTCTCGTCAGCCACGTCCCAAACCGTCATACCGTTGGCGGCGTAGCCGATGCGGTAATGGTTCGGCACCACCCCGATGCGGCGAATCGCGCCGGCGTCCAGCAAGATTTGGAGGCTGGTGATGACCGTTGCCGCGCCGGCGCCCAATCGCGCGGCGACGGTATGATAGGGCTGCGGGACCAGCGGCAAACCGGCTTGAGTGGCAAGAACGAGCGGCTTCAGCGCCTGGATGGAAACTCCCCTCTCCTCTTGTGGGAGAGGGGTCGGGGGTGAGGGCTCTTTGGCTGACGCCGCCCTTTCAACTTGCCCAGCCCCCACCGTAAACCGCGCTTCGATGAAGTACTCGCGCTCCTTGGGAAAATTGAACACCGGCAAGCCGGTCGCCGCCGCAATCCGCTCGATGGTTTCGTTCATGCCGGCGGGCGTTTCGGTCGCCAACACGAACCACATGTTGAAAGCATGGTCGCGCCGGTAGTTGTGGGCGACTTCCGGAAAGCCGTTGACGATGGACGCGATCCGGTCGAAGTCCGCCTCCGGCGTTTGCAAGGCCGCCAGCGAGAACGCGCCTCCCAACCGCTCGATCTGATACAGCGGCCCGAAGCGGGTCAGCGTGCCATCCGCCAGCAATTCCCGCAGGGCTTGCAGCACGGCGTCCTCGCTGGAATCCAGCCGCTCGGCTACCACCGCGAATGGCCGCTCGCACAGCGGAAAACCACCCTGCCATTCGTCGATCAGGCGGCGTTTCAACTCGTCCATGCCGCGCTTTCCACATTCAAGAGCAACGGTCCCGCCCCGTTCTGCCTGCTCGCCCTCACCCCCAACCCCTCTCCCGGAGGGAGAGGGGAGGAAATGGGAGAAGAATTGGCTACTGGTATTGGCAGGTAATACGCGCCCCGTTGCCTGAAACAGCGGGTGCTGAACAGCACGGCGTGGGGATAGGCCACCAATCCCTGATCGATCCGCACTTGTTCGACCCGTTCCAGCACCTGTTCACGCTGGCGACTGTGCATCATGCAGAACAGGTTATAGGGCCAGTGCGGCAAACGGCGTGGTCGGCGGTAACAGAGGTTGACGCCGATTTCCGCCGCCAGTGCTCGCCCGACCGCGCCAACCTCGGCGTCGGGAACGTCCCAAACCACCATTGCGTTGGCCCTGTAACCCAGCGCGCGATGGCGAACGATCACGCCCAACCGCTTGATCAAACCCCGTTCGAGCCAGTACCGCAGCCGTTCCAGAACCATCTGCTCGGACAGGCCCAACTGCCGGGCCAGAAGATGATAAGGGCGGCTGACCAGCGGCAGACCTTGCTGCAACGCCGCTAACAGGCCTCGATCCGTCTCATCGGGATTGAACCGATCCTTCCCCTCTCCTCCAGACATCAGCGAGAAGGTTGGAGCGAGAGATTTAGCGCGTCCACCGTCGCGCAAATCGAAACCAAGGTCGATGTGAAACTCCTCCAGCAACGGCAAATCCAGCAGAGGCAAGCCGGTGTCATCCTCGATTTCGGCCAACACCGCGCGCAGGCGGGCCACCGTGGCGGCGGTCAGCACGAACCAGAGATTGAAATCGTGTTCGCGCTGGTAGTTGTGGTTGACTTCCGGATACTCGTTAACCCGTTGCGCCACCGCTTCCAGCCACTCCGGCGGAACCGCCAGCGCCGCCAGCGTGCTGACGCCCAGTCGCCGGGTGGCGAATACCGCGCCGACCCGGCTGACCTTGCCCTCTTCCTTCAGCCGGCGCAACGCCGCCAGCACCTCGTTTTCACTCCATCCCAAACGTTCGGCGATCATTCGGAAAGGATGCGTCGTCAGGGGAAAATCGCGCTGGAAGCGGTTGAGCAATTCGAGGTCGGCGTCGCTCATCTCAGAACCCGATGCGGTGGGCGCGCGAAGTGAAGAAAATGCCGCTGGGACTTTCCGCTGGCCATTCGGCCCGCTTGGCGAAATTGGCGGAGTCGTAAACCACGATCTTGTTGTCGTCGCGGGCCGAAATCCACACCGCTTCGCCGCGTGGGGTAAATTCCAGGTGCAACACCGCCTTGCCCGGCTCCAGGGTTTGAACGATTTGCCCGGTCAGGGTATCGATGACTTGCACGAAGCTGTTGTCGGGGAAGGCAAAATTGACCCAGACCTGCCGACCGTCGGGCCGGGCAACGACGAACACCGGTTGGCCGCGCATGGCGATGCGGGCGGTTTCCTTCCAGTTGATCGTATCCACCACCAGCACTTCATGACGGCCGATAGCCGGCAGATAGGCGTGATGCCCAGCGACGGCCCAGCCGCGCAGATGGGGCATCTTGTAGACGGGTAGTTTTTCCTCGCCTTGGCCGTAGTTGGCGAGAATCCGTTTGACGCCCTGTTGCGGTTGCCAGGTATCGAGCAGCGCGATGCCGTCCTCGCCGAACAATCCCGCCACGTAGTAACGGCCATCCGGGGTCACCAAGCCATCGTAGGGTGCTTTGCCGATGCCGCTGAATTTTTCGACCTTGGGCGATTTGGGATCGTGCAAGTCGGCGATCCAGATTTGATCGGCGTCGAACAGGGAATAGATGAAACGGTCGCCTGGCAGATCGGCGATACCGACCACCTTGGATAACTTGCCGTCGCCATACGCGGCGGGAATGTCGGCCACCGGCTCCAGCGTGTCGGCGGCGAACACCTTGAGGCCGCCCGGTTCGTAGTTGGCGACCGCCACCAGCCGTCCGTCCTGGGAAATCGCCCCACCGATGCTGTTGCCGCCCTGGACGATGCGCTTTTCCAGCGTCCCGCGCAGGATGTCCACCTTGCTCAAGCCACCGTCACGCCCGAACACGTAGGCATAACGCTGGTCGCGCGAGAACACCACCGAGGCATGGGACAGGTCGCCTAAGCCATCCACCCGGCCGACGATGCTGTTGCTGCTGGTGCTGACGATCAGGACGCGCCCGGCCCCGCGCTCGACGATAACGCCGAGATCGCCCGTGCCTCGCAAGGTCGGCTCCGTGCTCCACGCCAGCAGTGGCGACCACGAGAGAAACAGCATCCACAACCCGAGCAATAATGTTCTCGGCATCGTC
This sequence comes from Candidatus Competibacteraceae bacterium, assembly GCA_046347555.1. Classification (GTDB taxonomy): domain Bacteria; phylum Pseudomonadota; class Gammaproteobacteria; order Competibacterales; family Competibacteraceae; genus Contendibacter. The sequence goes on from JAXMFY010000013.1 coordinate 33,014, forward strand.
ATTTGGATTCCTCTGGGAAACCCCGTAGCAATTGCGTCACGACCCAGTCCGCCTCAGCTTCACTCAAAAAAGGTTGCCACGGCGGCATCGCCGTACCGGGCCGGCCGAGCAGAATGGTGTATTTCAAACCGGCGGGTGGCTTGTCGCGCAGAGCTTCGGGAAGCAAGGCAGGCCCCAGACCACCACGCAAGGTCAGACCATGACAGGAACCACAATCCTGACGCACCATGCGGACGAGTTCCCGGCTACGTTCCGGAGACGGCGCGGGTGGTTCCTGCGCCAGCGTCGGAGAACCGAAGCCAATTCCGCCTAACAATAGAAGAACGATCGGGAGCCGCGCAAAAACTCCCTCTTCCCAAAGAGAAAGCCGCTCGATAACTCCCCTCTCTCTTTGGGAAAGGGGTTGGGGGTGAGGGCCATAGAAAAAAACACCCTCGCGGCTCGGCTTTGGATCGAGGGGAGAAAATTCGAACAACCGCCGACGAGGGTGCATAGCCAACATGTGCTGCATTGTCGTTATCTTGGGCATCAACCTGTCGCAGCAGACAAGGAGAGCGCGATCAGCGTCCGGCCAGCCGCCGTTCTCAAGGAACTACCTTCACCCCCAACCCCTCTCCCACGGGGAGAGCAACTGTGTTGAAGCGACTCAAGGCTTGCACTCCGCGGGCGGCTGCCAGGGGGTCTTGGCCTTGAGCATCGCGTTCAGGATCGTCAACAATTTGCGCATGCAGGCGGTCAGGGCGACCTTGGCCGGTTTGCCGGCTTGCCGCAAGCGCTGGTAAAACGCTTTGATGACCGGATTACAGCGGCTGGCCGTGACCGTGGCCATGTACAGCACCGCCCGAACCCCGGCCCGGCCGCGAAGATCATCCGGCGGCCCGGCTCGGCGGAATCGCGGTTGAACGGGCAGACGCCGACGAGCGCGCTGATTTGGCGCCGATCCGGAATCCCCCAGTTCCGGCAAGGCGGCCAGGAAGGTCGCCGCCGTCACCGAGGCCAATGCCGCAGGCACGCCGCGCAGGAGGTCGTCCCGTTCGCGCCGAACCGGACTGGCGCGCAGCCCGTTGCTGGAGGTCGCGGTCGTGATCCTTGAGGCGTTGTTCCAGCCGGAGCGTGGTCGCTGGAGGATCCGGGTTTGACGTGGGGATGAGCGCTGGCCAGGCGGTTCTTCTCGGCGGTCAGCATCTCCACCACCTGCCGGCGGCGCTGGATCACGGCGGTCAGGGCCTGCGCTTCGGCGTCCTTCCACGGGCGCGGTTCGGGGCGGATCGCGTGGCCGAAGTGGGCCAGCATGCCGCGGCATCGAGCGCGTCGGTTTTGGCCAACCGCCCAGTAGCCTTGGCAAAATCCAGGCCTGGCGCGGGTTGATCACCGCCACCGGCAAGCCGGCTTCCACCAGCGCCGTCACGACCGGCACCTCAACCCGCCCGTCGCTTCCAACACGATCAACCGCCGGGAGCGCGCGGGCGCTGCTGGCCCACGCGGTCGAAGGCCCCCAACCCCGCGTCGTCGCGGGCGACCCTGGCGTTCGATCGCCGGCCACGTCGCCCATCCAGATGGGCCTTGGCCACGTCGATCCCGACCCAGCACTCGGCGAGGAGCGGGACCGCCTCGTGGTCGGTGCCGGGCGGGGGCGGGGTTCCTCCGCCAACGCGGGGTTATCCACCCTCGCCGGGTGTTCGGCGTGAGGGCCATGGAAAAAAACACCCTCGCGGCTCGGCTTCGGATCGAGGAGAGAAAATTCGAACAACCGCCGACGAGGGTGCATAGCCAACATGTGCTGCATTGTCGTTATCTTGGGCATCAACCTGTCGCAGCAGACAAGGAGAGCGCGATCAGCGTCCGGCCAGTCGCCGTTCTCAAGGAACTACCTTCACCCCCAACCCCTCTCCCACAGGGAGAGGGGGGGCTTGGATAGTCTTTTATTTGGCCATCCCCAGAATCCAGGCGACCAGGGCGTTGAGGTCGGCATCGGGTACGGTCGGATTGGGCGGCATCGGGATTTGTCCCCAAACGCCCACGCCGCCAGCCTTCACCTTGGCGGCCAGTTTGGCTGGCGCGTCGGCCTGACCCTTGTACTTGGCGGCCACGTCCTGATAGGACGGACCGACCAGCTTCTTGTCGGTCTGATGGCAGGCTAGGCAGTTGTATTTCTTCGCCATTTCCTCGCTCGCCTGCGCCGCCGGGGCGATCAGCAAAGCCAGGGCTACCGCACTCAAGTATTTCATACGCATGACAAACCCCCTTTTTGATTAGTAAATGTCGTGCTGGGTGTTGTAGACGTTGAAATGGCCGGTCGGCGTGATGAGCTTGGGATCCTTGATCACCGTTTTCAACTTCAAGGTCTTATCGTCCACCACCACCAGCGCGGATTGCTTGTCCTTGGCGCTCCACACCGAGAACCAGACTTCGTCGCCGGCCTTGTTGAACTCCGGCTGCACCACGCGCTTGGCGCCCTCGCCCAGCCCGGACCATTCAGCGATCGGCAACACCTGATAGGGCTTGTCCAGATTCTTCAGATCGAACACCGCTACCGACTGGCTGATCTTGGCATCCGGGTTCAGCGGGGTATCGACGTACAAATTGGTGGACTTAGGATGAGTCTTGATGAACAGCGAACCGCCGCCCTGGCCCTTCAAGGTTTGCACCACCTTCCAAGCCTGATCCTTGTGCTTCTCCGGATCGGTGCCGATCAGCGAAATGGATTCGTCACCGAGATGGCCGGTCGCCCACACCGGACCGAATTTGGGATGGACGAAATTGGCGCCGCGACCGGGGTGCGGAACCTTGCCGACATCCACCAGGGCCTCCAGCTTCCCATCCTTGGTATCCACCACCGCGACCTTGTTGGACTGGTTGGCGGCGACCAGGAAGTACCGCTTGCTGGCATCCCAGCCGCCGTCGTGCAGGAAGCGCGCGGCGGGAATCTCGGTGATCTTGAGATTGTCGATATCGCCGTAGTCGACCAGCAGAATCTTGCCGGTTTCCTTGACGTTGACCACGAACTCCGGCTTGTCGTGGGTGGCCACGATGGAGGCGACGCGCGGCTCGGGATGGAAATCCTGGGTATCCACGGTCATGCCGCGCGTGGACACAATCTTGCGCGGCTCCAGGGTATCGCCATCCATCAACACGAACTGCGGCGGCCAGTAGGAACCGGCGATGGCGTACTTGTCCTCGAAACCCTTGGCCTTGGAAGTATCCACCGAACGTGCTTCCAAACCGATCTTGATCTCGGCGACGTTGTCCGGTTTCTCCATCCACAGATCGATCAGGTTGATCTTGCCGTCGCGGCCGATCACGTACAGATAGCGTCCGGAGGCCGACAGCCGCGAGATGTGCACCGCATAACCGGTCTTGACGATGTTGATGATTTGCTTGGTGTCGCCGTCCACCAGCGCGACTTCGCCGCTGTCGCGCAGCGTGGTGGAAAAGATGTTTTCGATATTGTAATTATTCATTTTTTTTGTGGGCCGCTTGTCCGGCGGCACCAGCACCTTCCAGGTCGCCTTCATCTCCTTCATGCCGAATTCCGGCGGCGTGGGCGGTTCCTGTTGGATGTAGCGGGCCATCAGATCGACCTGCTCGGCGGTCATCTCACCCGAGGTTTGCCAGTTCGGCATGCCCGCCGGCGAGCCGTAGGCGATGAACACCTTGAGATACTCGGTTCCCTTGCCCATGGTGATGTCGGGCGTCAGCGGCTTGCCGGTGGCGCCCTTGCGCAGTACGCCGTGGCAGCCGGCGCAGCGCTCAAAATAAATCTGGCGGGCCTTGACGAATTCGGCCTCGGTCATCGGCGGCGCCTTGGGATCGATGTTCTGGTGCATCTTCTCGCCAGCCAACGGAGAACCGCCGGCCTGATATTTGATTTCCGCCGGGCTCACGTCTTTCTTGGCGGGTTCGACAGACTTCTCTTGCGCCAGCGCCACGCTGACGGCCAGCGGCAGCGCGGCCAAGGCGACGGTCACTTGTTTTAGTTTTGGGTGGATCTGTGGCATGTTGCATTCCCCTACGAGGCGGCGGGTGGCGGCATGGCCTCGGTTGTCGTTTGAACTGCTTTATGAAATACGGCAACCGCTATCGACGTGCCTTGATTTACATCAAACTCCCGAAATAATTGCACCAGGTAGAGTGTGGCAATACTCGGTCGTTAATCGAGCGCGAGGAACGGCAAAACAGGTGGGCAAGCAAATCGATATCGGCAGGGTGCTCGCCAACCTGCCGATGTTTCAGCAGTTGCGCGAGAGCGAAATCGCCAACCTGGCGGCGGGAACGCGTGAAATCGGCCTGAACAAAGGGCAGGTCCTGTTCCAGAAGGGCTGTCTGCTGGACGGTTTCTATGTGACCGTGCACGGCTTAATCAAGCTGGCGTTTTCCTCGCCGCAGGGCAACGAAAAAGTCGTGTCCCTCGTCGGGCCGGGGCAGAGCTTCGGCGAGGCGGTGATGTTCATGGAAAGGCCCTGCCCAGTGATGGCCCAGGCGCTGGAGGATTCCCGTCTGCTGTATATCGCCAAGCAGGGCATCTTCGCGGCCATCGATCACGACAGCGCCTTCGCCCGCCGCCTGTTGGCGGGGTTGAGCATGCGCCTGCACGGCTTGATCCAAGACGTGGAGGATTACTCCCTGCACTCCTCCACCCAGCGGGTCATCGGGTTCCTGTTGCAGCTCGCCAGCACGCCCGCCAGCGGCTCCGTCATATGCGAATTGCCGGCCAGCAAGCACGTCATCGCCTCGCGGCTCAATCTGAGCCCGGAAACGCTGTCGCGGATCCTGCACGGTCTGATCGAATCTGGGCTGATTACGGTGCATGGTCGGCGCATTGTCGTGCAAGACGTGGCGCGACTGAGCCGGTTCGATGACCTCCCCCATTCGCCATGCGCCAAGGGGGGCTGAATATCCAGGTTACGCGCGGGCGAACGCTTCCCGCACCAGTCGTTCCATAATCTCCCCCCAGCGCTGGCGAGGCCGCTCTTGCCAGAAACGGGCGTCGGGCCGGCAATCAAACTTTTGCTTGTAGATCGCCAGCGCCGCCACCACTGCGGCTAATCCAAAGGCCAGCGGCGCGTTCGGGATGCCGGCAAACGGCAACACCACCAGCGCCAAAAACACCAAGCCGCCGATCCAGCCCCAGGGAATGTACAGGTAATAATCGATTTCGAACTGGGCGCCATCGCGGCGCACCATCACCCGCATCGGCCAATCGTCCTGCGTCAGGTAGGCGCGGCGACGAAATTCCAGCAGGTTCTCCCGTTCGACGGCAATCATGAAATCCTTGAGCAGCAGCGCATTGCGCAATTTCTTCAACTGCGCGTCCCCGCCGCGCACCGTGGCCTGCGTCATCCGTCCCAGATGGTGGATCGTCAACTCAGACGCCATGCCTTATTCATCCATCGTGATCACCACCTTGCCGGTGGACTTGCGCGCGACCACTTGCCCGAGTGCGTCGACCGCCCGCTCCAACCGATAGATGGCCGATACATAAGGCCGAATGGCCCCTTCCAGATACCATTGCAGCAAGGTCCGGAAGCTCTCGGTCATGATCCGGGGATTCAGCTCGGCGTAGGCCGGCCAGTTGAGGCCGATCACGTCCACGTTCTTGACCAGCAGGTGATTGGCGGGAATCTGCGGAACCGTGCCGCCGGCGAAGCCGATGACCAGAATCCGGCCCTCGAAGGCGATGCTGCGCAGCGAAGCCGCGAACAGATCGCCGCCGACCGGATCGTAGACCACGTCCGCGCCGCGCCCGCCAGTCAACGCCTTGATTCTCGCCCGCACGTCCTCGCGGTTGCTATCGATCAGATGATCCGCGCCCTGTTCGCGGGCGACAGCCAACTTTTCCGGACCGCTGGCGGTGGCGATCACCGTCGCTCCCAGTTGCTTGCCGATGGCGACCGCCGTCAGCCCGACCCCGCCCGAGGCGCCATGCACCACCAGGGTCTCGCCGGCCCGCAGCCGTGCCCGATGCCATAGCGCCACGTGCGAGGTACCAAACACCACCGGAAACGCCGCGCCGTGTTCCCAGGGCATCGCCGCTGGCATCGCCACGCAGCGATTGACGTTCACCACCACCTGCTCGGCATACCCGCCATGCGGAGTGATGGCAATGACGCGATCACCCGCCTTGAAACGGGTCACCCCCTCGCCGACTTCCAGCACCTCACCCGCCACCTCGAACCCCGGGCTGAACGGGGGTTGCGGCTGTACCTGGTATTGGCCCCGAGTAATCAGACTGTCGGCGAAATTGACCCCGCAGGCCCGCACCCGCACCCGCACCTGTCCCGGAGCAGGCGTGGGTACCGGAACGTCTTCAAGGCTCAATCCGTTAACCCCGGTCAGCTCATGACAGACGATGGCTTTCATGGATCACTCTCCAATCGCTTCGGAAAAAAACAGGGGCGCGTCCATCGCGCCCCCGTTTCTTCACTCCATTACTCCCCGATGATCTTGCGAACCACGTCGGTCATGGAAATGACGCCGGTGGGCTGGCCATTTTCGGTGACCACCAGGCGGTGCATCCGCCGGCTGGTCATCAGACTGACCGCCTCGCTCAGCAAGATATTCGCGTCGCAGGTCGCGCAGCCGGGGGTCATGATGTCCTTGGCCAGCAGCGCCCGCGCCTCGTCCGAGGTGCGACCCTGCCGCGCCAGCACCATGTCGGTCTGCGACACCACGCCCACCGCTTTACCGCCGTCCATCACGACCACGGCGTGGATCTCGTGGTCCACCATGATCTTGGCCACCTGACCGACGGTGTCGCCGGGGGCGCAGGCGATGATGCCACGGTGCATCAGGTCCTGGACCCGGGTGCCGTCGTCGGCGATGGTGATCGCCTCGGCCTCGGCGATGCTGGGCAGCGGCGCGGACAGCGGGTAGGGGTGCGGGGTGGTGTGCACGTCGCCCTTGGGCAGGGTCGGGTGGACGATGGCCACGGGGGGCTTGCCATGGGCGCCAAGACCAAAGTCCTTGGCGCCGACCAGCACCGCCATGTTGCCGTGCGGGTGCTTGTTCTCGTACATCAACTGGTGGGCAACCGGGATTTCGGCGTAGGTGAACGCCCGCGACAGGCAGGGATCGAGCAGGCCGCGCAGGGCCAGCTCGTTCATCTGGTTGGATTGCACGGTGTTGGCGAAGTGGGAGCCTTGCAGGCGCTTCTGCCGCATCCACAGGTAGCGCAGGTCGACGGTGGCGTTGTAGCCGGTGGTGCCGGCGCACACGACGACCATGCCGCCGGTCTCGCAGACGAAGATCGAGGTGGGGATGGTGGTTTCGCCGGGATGTTCGAACACGAGATTGGGGGCGCGTTTCTCACCCAGCACGTCCCAAATCTTGGCCCCGAAGGCCCGCACGCCCTTCATCCACTTGGCGTAGCCGGCGTTGTCCTTCCAGTGCGGCAACATGCCCCAATGGTCGAAGTCGTTGCGGTTGATGCAGCCCTTGGCGCCCAGCTTCATGCAGTAGTCGAACTTGTCCTGGCCGGAGACCATGGCGATGGAGGTCGCGCCGGCCGCCTTGACGATTTGAATGGCCATGGAGCCGAGTCCGCCGGCGCCGCCCCAAATCAAGACCACATCGTCTTTCTTGACCGCGTTGACGCCCCAGCCGTGCAGCATCCGCCAGGCGGTCGCGGCGACCAGGGTATAGGCGGCGGCTTCCTCCCAGTTCATGTGTCGGGGCTTGGGCATGCACTGCTGGGCTTGGACCTTGGTGAACTGGGCGAAGCTGCCCCAGTTGGTTTCGTAGCCCCAAATCTTGAAAGTCGGCGAGTACATCGGGTCGCCGCCGCTCTTGACCCACTCGCAGTCGCGGCTGTACTGGCCGCAGTGCATCACCACCTCGTCGCCGACCTTGACGTTGGTCACGTCCTTGCCGACCTTGTAGACGATGCCCGAGGCGTCGCTGCCGCCGATGTGGAAGTCTTCCTTTTCGCCAGCCTTGTTGCGGGCGCCGATGACGTTGACCGGAATCCCCAACCCCGCCCAGACGTTGTTGTAGTTGATCCCCGCCGCCATGACGTAGACCAGTACTTCGTCATCGGCGATCGATGGCGTATTCACCACCTCCTTCTGAAATGCTTCCATCGGCTTGCCGAACCGCTCCGGGCGGATCAGCCAGGCGTGCATCTTGGGGGGCACCAGCCCCAAGGGGGGTTGTTCGGCGATGTCGTACAGTTCTTTAGCCATCTTTGGTTTCTCTCTGTTGGGGTTGTTGTTTGAATTAAGGCGCTGATGAGAAAAATCTTTAGCCTTTAGCCTTGATCTCTCGAATCACACGGGCGCGCAAGGCTTCGTATTCGGCGATGGGCGAACGGCGCGGGGCTTCAGCCAAGCTGATGAACAACGCATCCTCGCCGCCCAGCAGACCGATGCCGTAGCGGCCAAACTCCTCGCGCAGGTGCTTGACCAGCCATTCCGCCTGGCAACGCTGGCGGCGGGCGTTGAACTGGCCGCGAGCCAACAGCCAGTCCCGGTGGCTGTTCAGCGCATCGGCCAACTGCTCGATGCCGCTGCCCAGCGCGGCGCTGGCCGACAGCGCCGGCACCTGCCAGCCTTCGGGGTCCATTTGTCGCCGTAGCGTATTTTTCAGCTCGGACAGGGTCTTGCGCGCCGCCATGCCGATGTCTTCCTTGTTGACGACGATGACGTGCGGAATTTCCATGATACCCGCCTTGAGGAACTGGATGCTGTCGCCGGAGGCCGGCTGAGCGACGAAGCAGGTGGTGTCGGTCATCTTGGACACGTCGATCTCTTTCTGCCCGACGCCGACCGTCTCCACCAGCACGATGTCGAACGCCGCCAGCATCGCCAGGCTCATCGGCCAAACCTCGGCGCTCAGGCCGCCGAACTCGCCGCGACAGGCCAGCGAACGGATGAACACTTCGCGGTCCGCACCGCTGGCGTGCATCCGCAACCGGTCGCCCAGCAACGCCCCGCCAGTGATCGGACTGGACGGATCGACCGCCAGAATCGCCACCTTCAGGCCGCGCCGCCGCCACACCTGAATCAGCGCGGCGGTCAGCGAGGACTTGCCCGCGCCCGGCGGGCCGGTGATGCCGATCAGATGGCCGCCCGCGTCCAGCTTCTCGGCCGGCAACGCGTCCAGAAACGTGGCGGCGCACTGGCGAGCCGTCGGCCGGCGGTCGTCCAGCAGGTTGAGCGCCCGGGCCAGCGCCAAGCGGTCGCGCCCGCTGACGGCGGCGGCTAGCGCCGCCGGTTCGGGAAGCGCGAGGGTCATGCCGCCGCAACCGGCTTCAGGTCATTGGCTTTACGGATCAGGTTCAGGATATCCACCATGATGCCGTTCATGTCGATGTCTTTTGGGGTGTAGACGGCAGCGATGCCGCGCTCCTTCAACAAACTGGCGTCGCTCTCCGGGATGATGCCGCCGATGACCACCGGCAATCCCTTCAGCCCGACCTGATCCAGCCGGGCGAACACGTCCTCGACCATTTCCAGATGGCTGCCGGACAGCACCGATAAACCGATCAGATGGACGCCCTCCTCCAGCGCCGCCTTGGCGATCTGCTCCGGGGTCAGGCGGATGCCTTCGTAGACGATCTCAAAGCCAACGTCGCGGCCCTTGACCGCGATCTGCTCGGCGCCGTTGCTGTGACCGTCCAAGCCCGGTTTGCCGATCAGCAGGCGCAATGGCCGGCCGACTTCCTCACCGGTCTTGATCACTTCGGTCCGAATCGCCACCGCCCGCGCACCACGCGCATCGTCATTGGCGGGAATATCGATGCCAGTCGGGGCGCGATATTCGCCGAAGATGTCGCGCAGGGTCTGCGACCATTCGCCGGTCGTCACCCCGGCATGGGCGCACAGGATCGACGCCGGCATGATATTCGCCCCACTACGTGCCGTCTCCGCCAAATTGGCCAATGCGGCCTTGACCTCGGCGTTGTTCCGCTTCGCCCGGAAAGCGTTGAGTCGCTCGATCTGCTCGCGTTCGGCGCGCGGATCGACTTTCATGATGCCGCTGTCCTTGCCGCCGGTCAGCGGCGATTCCTCGGTTTCCTTGAAGCAGTTCAGACCGACGATCTTGAGATCGCCGCGCTCGATGGCGCGCATCCGCTCGGTGTGGCTGGCGACCAGTTGTCGCTTGACATAACCCGCTTCAATCGCCTGCACCATGCCGCCCTGCTCCTGGACCCGGGCCATTTCCGCCGTCGCGCCGTCTATCAGCGCCTTGACCTTGGCGGCGATCACCGGTGAACCGTCGAAGATGTCGCCGTATTCCAGCAGGTCGGTTTCAAGGACGAGAACCTGCTGCATCCGCAGCGCCCATTGTTGATCCCACGGCCGAGGCAGACCCAATGCCTCGTTCCAGGCTGGAAGCTGGATGGCGCGAGCGCGAGCGTTCTTGGACAGACTGACGCCGAGCATTTCCAGCACGATGCGCTGCACGTTGTTTTCCGGCTGCGCCTCGGTCAGGCCCAGCGAGTTGACCTGCACGCCGTAGCGGAAGCGGCGCATTTCCTCGCTTTGCGCGCCGTAGCGCTCTTGGGTGAGCTTGTCCCACATCTCGCCGAACGCCCGCATCTTGCAGGTTTCCTCGATAAAGCGGATGCCGGCGTTGACGAAGAAGGAAATCCGCCCGACCACCTGCTCGAAGCCGTCCGCGCCGATCTGGCCGGAATCGCGCACCGCATCCATCACCGCGATGGCGGTGGACAAAGCGTAGGCCAATTCCTGAGTCGGCGTCGCGCCGGCTTCTTGCAGGTGATAGCTGCAAATATTGGTCGGGTTCCACTTGGGGATGTTCTTGACCGTGTAGGCGATGATGTCGGTGGTCAACCGAACCGACGGCGCGGGCGGGAAGATGTAGGTGCCGCGCGACAGGTATTCCTTGAGGATGTCGTTCTGGGTGGTGCCCTGCAACTGCGCGGGCGATGCGCCCTGCCGCTCGGCGGTGGCGACGTACAACGCCAGCAACCAGGCGGCGGTAGCGTTGATGGTCATCGAGGTGTTCATTTGCCCCAGCGGGATTTGGTCGAACAGTGCCTCCATGTCGCCGATGTTGCAGATGGGCACGCCGACCTTGCCGACTTCGCCGCGCGCCAGGGGATGGTCGGCGTCGTAGCCAGTTTGGGTGGGCAGATCGAAAGCGACCGATAGGCCGGTTTGGCCCTTGCTGAGGTTGGTGCGGTACAGCTCGTTGGATGCCTTGGCGGAGGAATGACCGGAATAGGTCCGCATCAGCCAGGGTTTATCGCGTTTGATTGGGATAGACATCGGGCACCTCGTGGTAGTTGTTGTAAGGGCAAATGTTCCTACGTCCTTGTTATTCCTTGAGAGTTGAGTTTTTAACCATTTATTGGTCTGAGTTCTTTAAATTTTCCAAATCTTCAATATCCTTCGACCTTCCACTAGCCTGCTTATTTACTTTTAAATCGCTCATTCCTATCACATTTAGAGCGATCTCATCATGTTGAACAATCATTCTATTTTGATAGCAACTTTACAAAGTCAACCCCGTCAATTGTTGTCAGAACATCTATACGGAATGGGGGACAACCCATTTGTATTACATTGCCCGGCTTGGTGAAATCCCCTTCAGTTAAACCGAAAGAAGAAAAGCCAAAATCATCAAGTACTCTTACCATTTTCCGAGCATTTTCCACAGTGGCGTTGATCCAGACATCCAAGTCTCCCGTATATCTAGGATAACCATGTATTCCCACCGCATAACCGCCAACGATAAGATATTCCACGTTATGTTTGTTTAATAACTCGACAAACTCTTTGAAGTCTTGGCTCAACATCTCTTCTGAACTTTATATATTGATTGCGGAGAATCTCTATGGCATCAATGCGCTCGCTGACCGGTCTTGAAATCCAGTATCCGTAATCATTGGGCTGTTCATGCAATGGTACTATTTTGAGTATTTTTTCCATATCAACTAATTAGTTGGGAATTTTTAGCGAAATTCAAGAATGCAAATTTTCACATCAGAGTCAGAGGATCTCTGATTTTTTCCTTAGCACAACATCCAAATCGACGAATTTAGCGTTCCCAGTAAGCCATGTAGCCATGTAGTTATTCATCGCATCAGTAACCACATACCAGCCAATGTTTACAAGTAGGATACTTAGCTAGGTTAGCTGGATACCAACTTCGATCTCATGTACAACTATTTTTGGAAGGAAGTTTTGGCATCAATTCAAAAAATTTTTCACATTTCTCTTTAATAGATTCAAGAGATTGTGTCCGGAAAACTTCCGTGTGAAGCCTGCTACAACCTTCAGTAACGCATTCAATCGCGGTTTTTTCCCAAAGCCGTTTGCATGGCCATGTGTGTATAACTTTAACGAAAGGTGCGGAGCAACGCAAAGCCCTTAGCCGTTCAGAAAGATTGACAGCAAATCCAACCTTAAAGCGACCTGGATCGTGATCTGGTTCAAGCATCAATAGGTAAAAAAATCCCTGCTCGGTAAGCATTATCTCAGGTACTGATTCATTTTCTTCATCTGATTCTATATCTAAATTTTCTGGGGATTCCATCTCGCTAAGAACTTGGCGGAACTCCTCAATAGTAACATATGAAATCAATTGCCCACGGCTCGCGCTACTACGCATTTTGGTAGGTTCTATACTCAAGCGTTTTAGGACTTTGAAGATACTGGCCTTTCGTCGACCAGTTTGTCTAGCAACGTCAATAACGGAGATCAAATCCTCAGACATAGTGATTTCTTGAAATTTAACTACAAATCCTACGTAGCCCCTCCCCCATCTGGGAGAGGGGCTTTTCCTCACCTCACGCCGGTCGCCGCTTGATCAGCAGCTGCCGTTTGATCTCAAAGAACTCTACAGCCCTTATCTGGCATATCGTTCATCTGGTCTTAATACCGATTTATTTTCTTTTGCTATCCTAATAAGAAACCGCAATGCTTCATTGACCGACTCAGAATTTGGAAAAATCTCTGCGACGTCGGGTTCCAAAAAAACCGACAACCCACTAAGGCCCTTACGCCCCGGCCCTAGCTTTCTCACCCGCAAACTGTGGAGATCGTACTCTGGCCGAAGATCATCTTCCATCTCTGGCTCAACCATGCTCTTCTACTAAACTCAATAACCTAGCTTGAGCCGATTCCAATATGGAATCTCGTATGAAAGAACTTGCGTTAAGGATCTCAATTCCAATAAGCTCACCCTGTTTGTTGAGTTCAGCAGTAATATTGGGGCTCAATTCAACGCTTGCAGTTTCTGGCTCATCAGAAACAGAAAGGTGTAGAATGTCATTTTCTTCAAAATAAACCATTCGAGTGTTGCTCATTTCAAAAACCTCCCGCTCACTAGGCGGAATTTAATCTGCTGGCGGCTGGTAGCATGAACAGTAACCGGCGTTATGGCATCCTCACTCTCATTTTTAGTTTGATCGTAAGGGATCATGATAAGAAGTTTATTATATTTTCCTACCGCAACCATTCGTTGCGTAACCGTGTCGAAATATCTCTCATCAGAAAATCTCAATATTTCTTCAATCTTAGAGATGTCAAATCCTCTCAACTGAACCCTATACTGAATATAATCAGACCAGATGAATTTTGGCATGACTAAACAGACGACTCCGCACCCCTCCCCCTTCAGGGAGAGGGGCTTTTCCTCACCTCACGCCGGCCGCCGCTTGATCAGCAACCGCCGCTCGATCTCGAAGATCTTGTTGCCGAGCTTCTCCTTGTTCAGCTTCTGCTTGTCGTTCTCCTTGATGAACAAATCCGCGCCGTAAGTCTCCAGCGCGGCGGCGGCGCTGATGTTCTTCACGCCGATGAACTGGAAGGTCACGATGCCGGCGGCATCGGTATTGGGCAGGGTCTCGGTGGCGATGACCCGCGACATCGCCGCCACAGTGTCGCCCGATACCGACGGCTGGGTGTGGTAGCCTTCGGTGAAACCCAGTTCCCACAGCGCGTTTTCGCTGACATCGCGGCTGGCCAGACCTTCCAGCCAGGCATACACCAGTCCGCCGTAAACGATGGGCTCACCGCTCATCTTGCCCGACAAACCGGTGCTGTACACCCGGTCGAAGTGCAGCGGATGGGTGTTACCGACCAAATAGGTCAGCGCCATGTGCTCGTCGGTGATGGTGCGGCCGTTGGCGTGGACGATCAGATCGCCCAGCGAGAAGTCCTCGAAATAGGTATTGGGGCCAGTCAATTCGGTTGGGAAAGGACCGCCACCGACTGGCAACTCCACCACTGGATGCTCCACCCACGGAAATTCGACCGGAATGTTGGGCGCCGGAGTGGTCGGCAAGCGGCTGCCGCGCCAATCCACCATGATCTTGCGCTCGTACTGCAACACCACCTGGTGATGCTGGTTCACCCCCAAAGTGCGAATCAGCACGATGCCGGGCTGGCCCTCGCCGCGCGTCTTGCGGTCCATCACCTTGGTGTAGCTACGCAAGGTATCGCCCGGATACACCGGCCGCAGGAATTGCACGTTGTAATAGCCGAGGTTGGCGATGGCCTTCTCGGAATCGTTCTGCACCCCCAGCGACAGCACCACGTTGAACACCATCTGCGGACTGGCGGGCAAGTCCGCAAAGCCGTGCGCCTTGGCGTATTCCACGTTGAGGTACAACGGATTGGTTTGCATGAACACGCGGGCGAAGTGCAGCATCGTCGCCCGTTCGAAGGTAAAGCCGCGGGTGTGGACGAACACCTGACCCGGCACGAACTCGTCCAAATAGCGTCCGTACTGTGGCCGTCGCGCCCACTCCAGATTCACCGCCACCGACCCGGCGACTTCCGCTTGCTCGCTCAATCGCATTGAGAAACTCATGGCTCAGCCTCCCACTTCCGCCTTGGCCTTGGCGTTGTCCACCAGCGAGCGGGCGATCACCTTGAGCGCCAGCGTTTCTTCCGCGCCCTCAAAGATCGACAGCACCCGCGCGTCGATGAAATAGCGGCTGACCGGGGTTTCCTCGGCATAGCCCATCCCGCCGTGAATCTGCAAGGCCTCGCGGGTCACCCATTCGGCGGTCTTGCAGGTAAAGAACTTGACCATGCTGGCTTCCATGTCGCCCTCGCCCTTGTCCATCAGCCGGCCCACCGAGTAGGTGAACTGCCGGCCAATCGCCAGATAGGTCGCCATCCGCGCCAGCTTGACCTGGGTCAACTGATAATCGCCAATCGGATAGCCGAACACGATGCGTTCCTGGGCGTAGCTCAGCGCCTTCTCGTAGGCCGCCTGCATGATGCCCACCGCACGGGCGGCGGTCTGGATGCGTCCGCCGGCGAAACCGGCCATAGTGAAATAGAAGCCCTTGCCTTCGCCCTTCGGCCCGCCCAGCATGTTCTCGTCCGGCACGAACACGTTGTCGAAGAACAGATCGAAGGAGTGCATCCCGCGATAGCCGATAGTCGAGATCGCCTTACCGGTCAGCTTGCCGCCGCCTTCCTGGGTGAAGTCGATGGTGTGGCCGGGGGTGCTGGGCTTCTCCAGCAGGAACATGGACAGGCCGCGATGGCCGAGGGAAATGTCGGGGTTGGTGCGAGCCAGGATCAGCAACACCCCGGCTTTGCCGCCGAAGGTACACCACGTCTTGGCGCCGTTCAGCAACCAGCCGCCCTCGGTCTTGGTCGCCTTCAGCCGCATGTTGGCCACGTCGGAGCCGTAGTTGGGCTCGGTCACCGCCACGGCGCACAGCAGATCGCCCGAAGCCAGTTGCGGCAACCATTTGTTCTTCTGCTCCTCGGTGCCGCCCTTGAGCAGCGCCTTGGACAAAATCTCCGGTCGGGTGATCAGGCTGCCCGCCGCGCCCAGCGAGCCGCGCGTCAACTCCTCCGTCACCACGATCATGCCCAGGTTGTCTTCCTGCTCGTCGCTCTGGATGCCGCCAAAGCGTTCCGGGATGGAGATGCCGAAACAACCCAGTTCCTTGACCTGATCGAGGATGGCGTCGGGAATGTCGAGGTCGTGGCGGTGAACTTCCTCGGCTAGCGGCATCACCACTTCCTCGGCGACGCGGCGGAAGGTTTCGCGCATCATCTCGTGATGGTCGTCCAGCAGATAGGCGCCGGTCACTCCACCCTGGGCGCGCATCAATTGCCCCAGTTCCGCCACCCGCTCCGCCGGCAGTTGCGCCATGCAGAACTGGCGCACGGTGGCATGATCGACGGTGGTACTCAGCCATTGGTCGTTCAAGCCAAAATCGACCGGGCGGGCGCTCAGGCGATTGCGGACCGCTTGCAGAGCCTCGGCGGTGAACAACAGCGCGAAGCGCTCCTCCAGCGTCAGCTCGCCGGCCGAACCACCCCCGGCGGTGCGCGCCCGTTTGGCGTAGTCCAGCCCGAAGCGGGCGCCGGTGACCTCGGCGCAGGACAGCGCCAGGTCATAGCTCACCAGTTGATACTGATCGAGCAGGGCGGCGGAGATTCTGCCATCGGCCTTTTGCGAGCGTTCCTTCAAGTCCGCCAGCGAGTAATCAAGCGCCTTTTGGACGGCGGCCAGCGCCAGGGCGGCCTGTTGTAATTGTTCCGCCGGATTCTGGATCGATGCGGACATCGGCTTACCTCGTGTGGTGTCGGTTGGTCTTGAAAACCCTGAATTTAGTATGTTCTAGTCGCCAAGTTTATGCGTAAACGAGGCTGGGATCACAGGGGTTGAGAGGGGTTGACGGGAAAAAATTTCCGGTTCGGGTAACGGTGGCGGACTCGACCCGAGCCGCGCCCGCCCGCCGCCGATTTCCTTATAATGCGCCCGCTTCGTCCCTTATCCAACCATCTTCGCCAAGGGAAGAAGCCGTCATGACCGACGCGCCCCTTTCTTTTCGAGAACTCCACTGTGGCCACCACCGAACCCCCTGCTTCCGAATTCCGGCATTACGCCGGCCTGCTCGCCATCGAACTGGACCCGCAACACGCCGATCCCACCGGCACGCCGCCCGAACCGCTGAGCGTGCCCGCCGCCACCGCCCTGGCCGGTCACCTGGCCAAGGACTTAAACACGATTCTCGGTGGTATCGAGCATTTGGGCCTGATTCTCCCCGGCGCGCTGTACGATCAAACCGAAATCCTGCGGCCGGGATTGCCGTTGCTTGGAACGTTGGCCGAGTTATACCGTGGCAGCCTGCGGGGTTCGACGTTCGCCCCGCGCCTGATGGCTCTGGGTACGGAGCGCGGTTTCTTTCCAGTCGCCGCCATCAACCCCTTGCGCCGGTCTGGTTCCGGTCCGCTACTGCTGCTACCGTTCTGTTTCGTCGGCCCAGACGGCGACATCGCCCGATTGGCGCGGGTCATGGAAGACACCCTGATGCAAAACGGCCAGGTATCGCCCGCCACCGGCGAGGCGGCGCGGCAAGCGTTCGGACTGGCTGCGCTGAACCTGTCGTTCGTCACCGTCGGCGATCTGTGCGCCCTGCTGCGGGTGCAACTGGAAGCCCACGATTTCCTGCCATTGTGGGAACTGCTGGAACACGCCTGGTTCGAGCGGCCTGGAACCCGTTCCGTCGCGCTGGACGCGGGCAATCGCTTTCTGGTCGCCGGGGATCGCGCCCATACGCCGTTTTACACCTTCGACGACTGGGCGCAATTCGGACCGGGCCGGACCCTGCCCGCCGCCGAACTGGGCGAGGGTTATCGACGCTGGGCGCGGACGCAACGGCAATACGCGCTGACGCTGGAAGCCTATGGCCTGCACCTGCGGCGCGTGCTGGCCAACCCGCGCCTGGAGGAAACGCTGGCCACCGCCGATGACGAGGCGATGCTGGCGGCGTTCCGGGAGATTCCCTGCCTGTCGGGGGATTACCTGGTCGAGCGAATCTTTCACAACGACAGCGAGCACCCGGAACGGCGGATGTTCGTCACCCACCAGGCCGACGCCGAATTGGGGACGCTAGCCTACACCGTGACCAGTCTGGACGCCGATGGCCAGTTGGTGCGACTGGAGCATCACTACCCCCTGCAACCCCAGGGTGCGCGAGTCATCGCCGACCAGTTGATCCAGCGCTGCGTCGAGCAAAACACCGAACGGCAGGTGCTGCACCCAGGCCGACTGTTGTACTCGGAAACCGGCCGGAGCCTGCGCGCCGCCACGATGGCTGACATTCCCGCGCCAGTGGCCAGGCACCATTAACAGTGTGGTTGAAGTGTAACCATTTACACCCCCCACCCCAGCCCTCCCCCACAAGGGGGGAGGGAGCCTTGCAAAACAGTCAGTTGTTAAACTCCCCCTCCCCTCGTGGGAGGGGGTTGGGGGGAGGGGGGTGAACGGTTATGTTGAAGTCACTGGCCGGCCGCCGCGATTGGCTTGCTGGCGTCCTGCTGGCCCTGATGATCGCCGCCTCGGTGGCGCCGGGCATGTCGCTGCTGCCAGCGGGATTCCTGGGCTGGACCGCCGCGCTGTTGCTGAGCCATCGGCTGAGCCGGCGGCAACGCATCCAGAGCGGTTGGCTGATCGGCCTCGGTGGCGCCGGCATCGTCTGGGGCGCGGCGCACGGCGCCCCACTCGACCTCACCCGGATACTGGCCGGCAATCAGGGGCTGGTCAGTCTGCTGGCGGCGGTGTCGTTCCTGCGGCTGGTGACCCGCCCGGAAGCGGCCCAATCCGAAGCGCCACCGCCACGCGGGCGCAAGGCCCTGTGGCGGACCCTGATCGGCGTCCATCTGTTCGGGGCGGTGATCAACCTGTCCACCGTGGTCATCCTCGGCGACCGCATGACCACCGGTGGCCGGCTGGGAAAACGGCGGGCGCTGGCCCTGTCGCGGGGCTTCGCGGCGGCGGCGTTCTGGTCGCCGTTCTTTTCGGCGATGGCCGCGGCCCTGACCTACGCACCGGGCGCGCGACTGGGCATCGTGGTGCTGGCGGGATTGCCCATGGCCATCTTTTCCCTCTGGCTCACCGCCCGCGACCTCGATCCCGAAAATCCCCGCCGTGGCGCCCCGTTCGTCGGTTACCCGATGCGTTTCAATGCCCTGTGGATTCCCGGTCTGCTGGTCACCCTCGTGCTGGTCGCCCATGCGCTGATCCCCCGCTGGTCGATTCTGGCGATCATCACCCTGAGCGCGCCATTGTTGACCGTGGGCATCCTGCTGGCGCGGCGCGGGCGCGGCGCGTGGCCGCCGTTGCGGGAGCATGTCGAACAGGGGCTGGCCAGCACGGTCAACGAACTGGTCCTGTTCCTGGCGGCCGGCGTGCTGGCGGCGGGCTTGACCAGCCTGACCCACTCGTTCGGCCACTGGCTGCCGTTCGACCACTTCGGCCCGTTGCAGGCCGGCCTGCTCCTGGCGGCGATGGTCGGTCTCGCCACGCTCGGCGTGCATCCGGTCATCACCATCGCGGTCTGCGCGGTCTGGCTGGCGCCGCTTCATCCCGAGCCGAACCTACTGGCGATCACCCTGCTGATGGCCTGGGGGATCGGCGTGCCCGCCAACCCCCTTTCCGGCCTGCACCTGATGATGCAGGGACGCTACGGGATTGACGGCTACGCTTTCCTGCGCTGGAACGCCGGCTACGTGTTGAAGTGCCTGGGGGTGGCGGAACTGCTGCTGTATCTGTACGGAACGCTCCTGAACATTCCGGTTTGAGCGTCTCGCCAACGCTGATCCCCCGCAATTTCGCTCTAAAAACCCCGGCGACTCTTCCTCGTGGTATGTTATGGAAAACCGCGCCAGGCGACGGCGCCGACCGCGAAGGGCCGCGTCCTGTCGCAACCGCTCGATCACTCGAAAATCCTTGCAACTCCTCGCCCTTGCTGGACGATCATGCGCTTTCAGCTTGCCGGTCCATCGCCATGACCGCCGACCGCCCCATCATTCTCGGCATGACCGGGGCGTCCGGGGCCGATTACGGCCTGCGGTTGCTGCAATGCCTGCTGGAAGCTGGCCATCCAGTGCAACTGCTGCTTTCGAAGGCCGCCCAGATCGTCATCCACATGGAAACCGACCTGCGCCTGCCGGGTCGGCCGCGCGACATCCAGCGGACCTTGACCGAACATTATCGTTGCGACCCGAAGCAATTGCGGGTTTACGGCCAGGACGAATGGACCGCGCCGCCGGCCAGCGGCTCGGCCCTGGCGCGGGCGATGGTGGTCTGCCCCTGCACCACCGGGGCGCTGGCCGCCATCGCCAACGGCAATAGCGACAACCTGCTGGAACGGGCCGCCGACGTGACGCTCAAAGAAAAGCGCAAACTGATTCTGGCCGTGCGAGAAACACCGCTCTCGGTGATCCATCTGGAAAACATGCTGCGGGTGGCCCGCGCCGGCGCGGTGATCCTGCCGGCCAACCCCGGTTTTTATTATCGGCCCACCACGGTCGCGGAGCTGGTGGATTTCATCGTCGCCCGAATTCTCGACCAGTTGGAAATTCCCCATGCGTTGCTGCCGCGCTGGGGTCAGGAACCGGAACCAAGGTGAATCCATGACCGCGACCGCCATTCAGGAACTGCCGCTATTCCCGCTTAAGACCGTGCTGTTCCCCGGCGGGATTCTCCCCCTGCGGATTTTCGAAACCCGTTATCTGGACATGGTCAGCCGCTGCATGAAGACCGACAGCGGTTTCGGCGTGGTGACCATTCACGAAGGCAACGAGGCCGGCGACCAGCCGGTCAGCATCCACCCGGTCGGCACCCTGGCCCGGATCGTGGACTTCGACCAGACCGACGATGGGTTGCTCGGCATCACCTGTCTGGGCGTGCAACGCCTGCGGGTGGTCGATCACCGGATTCAACCCGACCATCTGTTGTTGGGTCAGGTGTTCTGGCTGCCAGACGATCCAGCGCAACCGCCCCTCGCCAGTCACCAGCCACTGGCGCGCGTCCTGCGCGACCTCCTGGAAGCCCTGGAAAATACCGAGCAGCAACGCCACGCCCGGTTTCTTGCTCCGGACTGGGAGAACGCCACGTGGATCGGCAACCGGCTGGCGGAAATCCTGCCCCTGCCCCTGCACGTTCGCCAGGCGCTGCTGGAAATGACCGCGCCCTGGGAACGGCTGGATATCCTGCTGGCCCTGTTTCAGGAACAATACACCGCCTGAGAATCTCCATGACCGCGCCCGTTCATCGCCACCGCTTCGATCCGCGCGCCGCTGGCCACCGCCTGCATGCCGAACGGTTGTCTCCCCCCCACGCCGTGGCCGGCCCCAACCTGGTGTTTCTGCACGAGGGTCTGGGCAGCATCGGGCAATGGCGCCACTTTCCGGCGGAACTGTGCGCCCGAACCGGCCTGCCGGGGCTGGTGTACGAGCGCTGGGGCCACGGTCAATCCGAACCGTTGACCGGGCCGCGTCCCGACGACTATCTGGAGCGGGAGGCGCGCGACAGCCTGCCGGAAGTGCTGGCGGCCTGCGGCATCGTTGGGCCATCGATTCTGTTCGGCCACAGCGACGGCGCTTCCATCGCCCTCCTGTTCGCCGCCGCTCATCCAGAACAGGTTCACGCCGTGATCAGCGAAGCGGCGCATGTCTTTATTGAAGCAATCTGTCTGGACGGCATCCGCCAGGCTGTCGCCGCCTACGAGCAGGGCCCGGTGCGGGACGGGTTGCGACGCTATCACGGCGCGCACACCGAAATCCTGTTCCGGGGCTGGTGCGACACCTGGCTGCGACCCACGCGCCGCCATTGGAACGTCGAGGCGGAGTTGCCTCGCATCGTTTGCCCGACTCTGATCATCCAGGGCGCCGACGACGAATACGCCACCCGCGCCCAGGTGAACGCCATCGCCGCCGGCGTCTCCGGACCCACCGAAATCCTGTGGCTGCCCGCCTGTGGCCATGTCCCCCACCACCAGGCGCGGGAGCCGGTACTGGACGCGACCGCGCGCTTTATCGACGGGGTATGCTCTAATAGGTACATCGTCCAACCGTCGACTTGAATCCCATGCAAGGAAACTCTCATGCCCGAACTTGAACTGGTTCCAACTCCCGAACCAGCCGCCGCCCAGCCCAGCCTGTGGCGACGGCTGTTTCGCCCCAAGGACATCGGCTTCTACTTGATGATCGTCCTATCCTGGATCGGCGCCGTCTACACCACCTACGACCTGGATACCAGCCGCTGGTACTGGCATTGGTTGATCCCGATCTTTGGCCTGATCTGCATCGCCACCCAGTGGAACAACGTCGAACCGACCCTGAAATCCCGCCTTCTGCTGGTTGCGCGTCAGGTTCTGCACTGGGGCGCGGTGTTTGCGTTAGCGCTCTTGCTCTACATGGTCTCGGCCGGTCATAACAACATCATCGATTTGATCGACGACCGGCAGGGCAGCTTCATGATGACCTACACCATCGCCCTGAGCGCCTTCCTGGCCGGTGTTTACTACGACTGGCGGTTGTGCCTGGTCGCCGTCTTCATCCTCCTGGGCGGGGTCGTCAATGTGGCCTTTTCCAACCTCGCGCCCCTGTTGGCGTGGCTGGGTTTGGGCGTGGTCATCGTCTATTTCGTCGGGGCCTGGATTTATAATCGCTGGCAGGAACGCAAGGCGGCTTGAGTCAGCCTATAACAGGACTTCTTTTCCGAACCCATCCCACCCTCCAAGGAGGATCTCCATGCGGACAAAACGTCGTTTCACCACAACGCTGCTCTCGCTGGGTCTGGCCGCCGGCCTGACCGGCTGGTCCATGGCTCAGGCCGCCGAAACCGCGCCGCCCGCCGCCAAGCCCGCTGAATCCCAACCGGCCCAATCCGCGACGCCGGCCAAGCAGGAATGGCGGATACCCACCGGCGAGCACTGGTCAAAAGCCACCGATACCGAGCGACGGGCCTACTTGCTCGGCATCCTGAACATGGCGATGGTTGAATATCAACTGACCGGTCCCAATCCCAAGCACCGCACCACCGTCCCCAGGCTGGTCAAGGCCCTGGACGGCATGGCCGTGCCCCAGATCGTGGAAACCGTGGACGCTTACTACAAGGCTAATCCCGACAAGCAGCAGCAGCCGATCATCGAAGTCATCTGGTTCCAGATGGTCGTGCCAAAAACCGGCCCGGCCAAGATAAAATAAGGGGACGCATCATGAGAAAGATCAGTTACTTGGTTACGATTCCAGCCCTTGCTTTCAGCGTCGGCTGTACCAACATGACACCCACCGAGCAAAGCACACTAAGTGGCGCGGCCATCGGCGCGCTAGGCGGCGCGGCCATCGGCGGGTTGAGCGGGGGCAACGCCGGGACGGGGGCGATCATTGGCGGCGCGGCGGGCGCCGTCGTCGGCAACATCTACGGCCGGAACCAGCAACAACAGCGATACCGCTACTAGCGCCGAACAACCATTCCGCCGGGACAACGCCGGCGGAATGGCTTTCGCTAGGATGGAGTCGAACCGAGATCGCGGCGCAATTCGGCGGCGGCGTCCCGCAACAGACCGAACAGCCGCTTCACGCCAACGCAGGGATAATCGCGGCGTGGCCATTTGAAGTAGCCTCCGCAACTCGCCAGAAATTCGCAGCCTTGGCACTCGTCAGCCGTGGCCAGCAGCCGGGCGATCCATTCGCCAAGATCGGCATCGGCCGCGACCGTGGCCGCAACGCCCACCAATCGGCCCGGCAACGATTCCGTGCCATCGTCGGCGACGACCCGCAGATAACGGGGATCAGCATCCAGCACCACCCACAAGGGCGCCGGATCGTCGTGATAAAAGCCCAGCAGCACGCTGTGAAAAAATTCGACCGGCTGAGCGACGGTCGGCTGGCGCAGATAGAACGCCATGACCTCGACTAGTGCCTCGACCAGCGCAGGTTCGGGCTGGCCCGGCTCCAGCCATACCGCGAAATTCAGGGAAATCGCGACCTTGACCGCCTTGGCGAAGCCGGGCCGCACAGGGACGATCACCCGCGCCGGATGGTGATCGAGCAATTCGACGTGCCGATATAACAGGGGAAACTCGGTGTCGGGATCGGTCATGACCAAATCCACCGGCAACCCCGCCGCCCAGCCGTGCAACGGCTCGGAATCGGCGGCCAGGGACAGCAGTCGCACGCCAACGACGCGCTCGAGCTGCTCGTCCGTCAGGGCGGTTGTCAGCGCCGCCGGCTCGCGGGCGCGAACGATCAGCCGTTGGCCGTGGTGGGCCGCGACCCGCTCCACGGAAACCTCATAAATCAAGTCGCTCATGGAAGGATTATCGATTGTACCAGCCATTGTACCAGCCCCCACCGTTGTACCAGGGCCGGTTGTACCAGGGCCGGTCGTACCAGTCGTAGTCGCGCCAGTAGGGCCGGTTATACCAGCGCGGGCGATTATACCAGTTCCATGGGCCTTCGACCCACCCGCCCCAGCCGCGGCCGGAGTTGTACCAGACGCCAGCGCCACCCTGCGCCTTGGCGTCCTGCCCGGGAACCAGCGCTCCACCCAGCAGGACGCCGCTGATGACCGCCTTCGACCATTTGCCCAGGCTCCGCAAAAATTCCCGCCGCTCGCGCACTTCAAGATCCGTCGCCGCCAAGTCGCCGAGCAAGGATTCGGATTGTTTGTCGCTCATGAAACCACCCCACCGTATCGGCTATTCCGAAAATTTTCCCTCACATTTTGTTAATTATCCTGGCATAAACTTTCTGAATTGCCGCTGAATACTCCAGATTCCCACCGACAACCACCTTCGGTCCCATTCCATGCGCAACCACCGAACGCACCTGCTATCCCATTTGCTTTTTGTTCTATGCCTGCTCGCTTTGACCGGTTCCCCGGCTGTTGGCGCCGCCACCGACGCCTCAAGTCGCCCTCGCGTCGGCTTGGTGCTGGGTGGCGGTGGCGCGCGCGGCATCGCCCATGTTGGCGTACTGAAGATGCTTCAGGAGTTGCACGTTCCGGTCGACTGCGTCGCCGGCACCAGCATGGGCTCGATCATCGGTGGGCTGTATGCGGCCGGTATGACCCCTGAGGAAATGACCGAGACCGTACAACGCATCGACTGGCCGGCGGCGTTCACCGACGGGCCACCGCGCGCCGATTTACCCTTCCGCACCAAGCAGCAGCAGCGCGTTCTCCTGACGAACAACGGCGTCGGCATCAAGGACGGCCAGGTGCAGCTTCCCCAAGGATTGTTGCAAGGGCAGAACCTGCTACTGCTGTTGCAGGAACTGTCACTCCCGGCCGCCGAGATCCGCGACTTCGACAAGCTGAAGGTACCCTATCGGGCCGTGGCGACCGATCTGGCCACCGGCACGCCGGTGGTGCTGAAGTCCGGCGAACTGGCCATGGCGATGCGCGCCAGCATGTCCATCCCCAGCGCCCTGGTGCCGGTCAAACTGGACGACAAGCTGCTGGTGGATGGCGGCGTGTCGGACAATGTCCCGGTAGATGTGGTACGGGAACTCTGCCGCCCGGATGTGATCATCGCCGTGGACGTGGGCTCGCCGCTAGCTCCCGCCAGCGAACTGAATTCGCTGCTTTCCATCACCGGGCAGCTCACCTCCATCCTGACCGTGCGCAACGCCCAGCAACAGATCAAAACCCTGGGACGCCGGGACATCCTGATCACGCCGGATCTGGGGGATATTTCCAGTATTGCCTTCGCCCGCTCCCAGGAAGCGGTCACCATCGGCTACGCCGCGGCCAACGACAAGCGGGGCGAACTGAGCCGGCTGTCGGTATCCCCGGCCGCCTATCAAGCGCATCTGGCCGCGCGACCCGATCTGCCCGAAAACCATCACCCCGTCATCGACTTCATCCGAATCAAGAACAATACCCGCTTGTCCGACCAAGTCATCGAAGAGCAACTGCACGTCAAGCCGGGCGAACCGCTTGATCCTGAGAAGCTCAATCGCAATCTCAACATTATCTATGGCATGGGCGATTTCCAGCAGGTCACTTACTCGCTGGTCGAGGAGGATGGCAAAACCGGGCTGGTCGTCGAAGCCACGCAGCAACATATTGGCACCAACACCCTCAATTTCGGGCTCTTTCTCGGCGCCAACATGAAAGGAGATTCCTTGTTCAACCTCAGCGTCGCCTACACCATGACCCAACTCAACTCCCTCGGTGGACAATGGCGCACCTTCGTCCAGATCGGCGGCAATACCAAACTGGAAACCGATTTCTACCAGCCGCTCGACGCGGCCCAGGAATACTTCATCAACCCCTACTTGAGTTACCAACAATACAACCTGGATTTGTTCGGCGATTCCAATGAGGACAACGCCAGCTTCCGAATCTATCGGGCTAACATCGGCTTGGAAGTGGGGCGCAATCTGGAGCACTGGGGCCGGCTGTCGTTGGGTTTGCGGTATGGTTCTGGCAAGAACGATCTCCGCTTTGGCCAAATCCCCACGAACGCGAACACGAACACAATCAACGAAGGCAGCTTCGACGATGGCGGCTATTCGATCCGCTGGGCGGCGGACACGCTGGATAACCTCAATTTCCCAACCTCGGGTTACTACGGCAATCTGACTTTCTATGACTCCCTGACCGCGCTGGGCGCCAGTAATAATTTCAGCACCCTCAGCTTGAACGCCGCCAAACCTTACACCTGGGGCAAACAGACGCTCATCCCGCGCGTGATTCTGTCCGGCAGGCTGTCGGGGGAGCTGGGCGTGCAGGATCTGTTTCTACTGGGAGGATTTCTGAACCTGTCGGGTTATCAGATAGGCCAAATCTCGGGGCAGTACGCCGCCCTTGGCGAATTGATCTACATGTATCGACTCGATGACGCCTCGGCGGCATTTACCATCCCCCTATACGCGGGCGGCTCGCTGGAAGTTGGTGGAGCCTGGAACGCCATCGACGAGATCACCCTCGATTCGCTGATTCCGGCGGGCAGCCTGTTCCTGGGCGCGGATACACCGCTGGGACCGCTGTACCTGGCCGGCGGTGTGGCCAAGGGCGATGCTTCGCTGTATCTGATGCTGGGCAGGCTGTTCTGAATGGCGCGGTTGATCCTGTTCAACAAGCCTTATGGCGTGCTGAGCCAGTTCACCGACGCCAGTGACCGGCCGACTCTGGCGGCGTATCTCGCCATTCCCGGCGTGTACGTCGCTGGTCGATTGGACCGGGACAGCGAGGGGCTGCTGGCGCTGACCGACGACGGCGCGTTGCAGGCCCGTCTCAGTCATCCGCGCCATCACCAGCCCAAGACCTACTGGGCACAGGTGGAAAGCATCCCGGACGATGTGGCCCTCGATCGGCTGCGCCGAGGGGTTGAGTTGAACGATGGGCCTACCTTGCCCGCCATCGTTCGGCGCATCGCTGAACCGACCGGTCTTTGGCCGCGCGATCCACCGATTCGGTATCGGGTGGCGATTCCCACCACCTGGCTGGAACTCACCCTGCGCGAGGGCCGCAACCGTCAGGTTCGGCGGATGACCGCCGCCGTCGGCCATCCGACCCTGCGCCTGATCCGCTGCCGGATCGGCGACTGGACGCTGGAGGGACTGGCGCCCGGCCAGTGGCGGGAATTGACCATCACCATGCCGATGCGTCTCCGCCGGCTTCCCCGCGCCCACGATCGGCACTGATACCCCCTCCAGCAAAACCGTGATCTGGCTCCCTCGCTCCAGCGGTGGCCCAACTCCCACGCCGGAGCGTCGGACGTCGTCGCATCGTTTACCACATCAGCCGTTCCAGGCCGGTATTTTCCACAAGGCTGGCATCGCCACAGGTTTCCCCTCCGTTGGTGGAGGAGACTGAACACCGCGGACGCCGCTTCACTCCCTGCCTGGCGCCCCCCCAATGGCGATGCTATAGTTTTCCGCCTTGTTATTATTCAAGCACTACCGATGACGCGCAAACTGTACATCAAGACCCACGGTTGCCAGATGAACGAATACGATTCCGCCCGGATGGCGGATGGGCTGCGGGCGGCTTGCGGTCTGGAGCGCACCGACGATCCCGCCCAGGCGGACGTGCTGCTGCTCAATACCTGCTCGATCCGCGAAAAGGCCCAGGAAAAGGTGTTCTCGCAACTGGGGGTCTGGAAGGCTCTAAAAGTCCGGCGGCCCGGCGTGGTCATCGGCGTCGGCGGCTGCGTCGCCAGTCAGGAAGGCGAGGCGCTGCGCGAGCGGGCACCCTGCGTGGATCTGGTGTTCGGGCCGCAGACCCTGCATCGACTGCCGGAAATGCTGGCGGCGGTGTGGGCCGACCGGCAGCCCGTGGTGGATGTCTCCTTCCCCGAAATCGAAAAATTCGACCGGCTGCCGGAACCGCGCGCCGAGGGTCCCACCGCCTTCGTGTCGATCATCGAAGGCTGCGATAAATACTGCACCTTCTGCGTGGTGCCCTACACCCGTGGCAACGAGGTCAGCCGGCCGTTCGACGCCGTGCTGGCCGAGGTCGCGGCGCTGGCGGCCCAGGGCGTGCGCGAGGTCACCCTGCTCGGCCAGAACGTCAACGCCTACCGGGGACCGATGGACGATGGCGAAACCGCCGATCTGGCGTTGCTGATCGAGCACGTCGCCGCCATTCCCGGCATCGCCCGCATCCGCTACACCACGTCGCATCCGGTGGAATTCTCCGACCGGCTGATCGAGGTCTACGCCCGTGTCCCACAACTGGTCAGCCATTTGCACCTGCCGGTGCAAAGCGGTTCGGACCGTATCCTGGCGCTGATGAAACGCGGCCATACGGCGCTGGAATACAAGGCCAAGATCCGCAAGTTGCGCGCCGCGCGGCCCGACCTCAGCCTGTCCTCGGATTTCATCGTCGGTTTTCCCGGCGAGACTGAACGGGATTTCGAAGCGACGATGGCGCTGATCGAAGAGATCGGTTTCGACCACAGCTTCAGTTTCCTTTACAGCGCCCGGCCTGGCACGCCCGCCGCTAGTCTGCCCGACGCCACCCCGCTCGCGGTCAAGAAGGAGCGGCTGGCCCGTTTGCAGGCGCGCATCGAAGAGGAAGCGCGCGAGATCAGCCGGCGGATGGTGGGCACGACGCAGCGAGTGCTGGTGGACCGGCCCGCGCGAAAGGATGACCGGCAACTGGCCGGCCGAACCGAGAACAACCGGGTGGTCAATTTCGACGGCCCGTCCTATTTGCTCGGCCAGTTCGCCGATGTCGTCATCACCGAGGCGTTGCCCAATTCCCTGCGCGGCCGGCTGGTCGCTCGCTCGGAACCGCCGGCCTTGCCACAGGCTTGTTGATGAACGCGCCCGCCACCGTTTCCGCCCTGAATTCCAACGCCGCCCCCAAATTTCAGGACTTGCTGCTGGAACCGGCCGACAACGCCCGGCTGGCTACCTTGTGTGGCAATCTGGACGAACATCTGCGCCAGATCGAGCGCCGACTCGGCGTCGAAATCAACAATCGCGGCCATCAGTTCCGGGTGATCGGTGAACCGCACGCGGTCGCGGTCGCGGTCGCGGTGCTGGAAGCAATGTACCGAACCACTCAGGACGAGACGCTTACCCCAACACAAGTCCATCTGTTCTTGCAGGAAGCCGGCGCCGACGCCCTGATCGAGGCGGAGCCGGACACCGATGAGGTCACCATCCGCACCCGGCGCGGGCTAATTCGCGGGCGTGGCCCCAACCAGCAGCGCTATCTGTGGAACATCCAGCACCACGACCTCAATTTCGGGGTCGGGCCGGCCGGCACCGGCAAGACCTATCTCGCGGTCGCTTGCGCGGTGGATGCGCTGGAAAGCAACGCGGCGCGGCGGCTGGTGCTGGTCCGGCCGGCGGTGGAAGCCGGCGAGCGGCTGGGCTTCCTGCCCGGCGACATGGCCCAGAAAATCGATCCCTATCTCCGTCCGCTCTACGACGCACTGTATGAAATGATGGGTTTCGAACGGGTCGCCAAGCTGATCGAGCGCAACATCATCGAGGTCGCGCCGCTGGCGTTCATGCGGGGTCGCTCGCTGAATGATTCCTTCATCATCCTCGACGAGGCCCAGAACACCACGGTGGAACAGATGAAGATGTTCCTGACCCGGATTGGTTTCGGCTCGACAGCGGTGGTCACCGGCGACGTGACGCAGGTGGATCTGCCGCGCAATGTCCAATCCGGCTTGCGCCAGGTATTGCAAGTCCTCAAGGACGTGGAGGACATCAGCATGACCTTCTTCAACGCCCGCGACGTGGTGCGGCATCCGCTGGTGCAGCGAATCGTCAACGCCTACGCCCGTTACGAACAGGACAACCCTTCATGACCCTGGACCTGGATCTGCAAATCGCGCTGGACCTGCCCGGACTGCCTGCCGAATCCGACTTCCGCCGCTGGGCCGAGGTGGCGCTCGCCGGCGCGGGGTACCCTAAAGACGCCGAACTGACCCTCCGCGTGGTCAACGAAGCCGAAAGCGCCGCACTCAACGAAACCTACCGCCACAAGCCGGGGCCGACCAACGTGTTGTCCTTTCCGTTCGCGGCGCCACCGGAGGTCGAAAGCACCCTGCTGGGCGACATCGTGATCTGCGCCCCAGTGGTGCTGCGCGAGGCGGTCGTCCAGGGCAAAGCCCCGGAGGCGCACTGGGCGCACCTGGTTGCCCATGGCGTTTTGCACCTGCTGGGCTATGATCATGATGAAACCCAGGCCGAGGCCATGGAATCCCTGGAAATCCGCATCCTGGCTGGACTTGGCTACCCCGATCCCTATGGAGATCCGCGCGACCGATGAGCGAAGAACGAGCCGAACCCAGCCATAAACCCTCGTGGCTGGAGCGTTTGGGTCTGGCCCTGATGGGCGAACCCAAGGACCGGGATGAATTGATGGAGTTGCTGCGCGACGCTCGGCAACGGGAGTTGCTGGATACCGATGCCCTGGCGATGATGGAAGGCGTCATGCAGGTGTCGGAAACCCAGGTGCGCGATGTCATGATCCCGCGCGCCCAGATGATGGTGCTGGAACGCGATTGGAGCCTGGAGCGCCTCATCGCCGAAATCGTGGAATCGGGCCACTCCCGCTTTCCGGTGATCGAGGAAAGCAAGGACAACGTCATCGGTATCCTGATCGTCAAGGATTTGCTGGCCCACGCCTTCGACCGGCGTGAGGATTTCGATCTGCGCGCCCTGCTGCGACCAGCCAAGTTCATCCCCGAAAGCAAGCGCCTCAACGTGCTGTTGAAGGAATTTCGCGGCAACCGCCTGCACATGGCTATCGTGGTGGACGAATACGGCGGCGTGGCCGGCCTGATCACCATCGAAGACGTTTTGGAGGAGATCGTCGGCGAAATCGACGACGAGCACGATACGGACGATGAAAACACCTTCATTCGCCCGCAAGGCGATGTTTTCATCGTCAAGGCGCTGACTCCAGTTAAGGATTTCAACCAGTATTTTCAGGTTGAACTGAGCGACGAACGAGCCGACACCATCGGTGGTCTGGTGATGATGGAACTGGGTCGCTTACCCAAGGGTGGCGAAGGCGTGGATCTGGATCGGTTTCATTTTCAGGTGTTGCGCGCCGACAATCGGCGGATTCACCTACTCGAAATGACCCTCCGCGCCGAGGAAGCGGCGCCGTCCCTTGATCAACTTCAAGGCTGATTCAGCCGGTCGCTGGCGCTCGCGGCTTGTTCCACTTATCGAGTCAGCCGGATGAATCTTGCGAACAATCCTTCATGAACGCGGTGATTAAATCCCACTACGCCAATGACCTGAGCATTGCCCAATTCATCGAATGGGAAAATCAGCAGGATACCCGGCACGAACTGCTGGAGAGCCAGATCATCGCCATAACCGGCGGCACCGTCGCCCATGCGGGGTTAATCGTGGCGCTGGCGGCGCGCCTGTTTAACCACCTGCAAGGGACTCCCTGCCGGGTGTTCGCCTCCGACCTGAAAGTGCGGGCCGCCAACAATGTGTTTTACCCGGATGTGGTGGTCAGTTGCGCATCCCAGGAAAACGATGGGGTGCTTTGCCAGAATCCCAAACTCATCATCGAAGTCCTATCCAGTTCAACTTTTCGTAAAGACCGCCATAACAAGCGTTTGGCTTATCAGCAGATCGAGAGCCTGGAAGAATACGTGCTGGTGTCGCAGGAAGTCAGGCATGTCGAGATATACCGGCGCGCGGACGGCTGGCAAGCCTCCGTCCATATTGGCGGCGTAGTGGAATTTCGCTCTATGGATTTTACGCTGGCTCTCGACGCGATTTACGCCGGCATGGATTGAAACCGCGCCCGCGATCCCTTTCATGCCCTTTTCCCAGCACCGCTTTCCCTGGATCGCTGATCCGCTGGCCTTCACCGCCGGCGCCTTCCTGCCGCTCGCCTTCGCGCCGTTCGACATTTGGCCGCTGGCCATCTTGTTACCCGCCATCCTATTATGGACTTGGGACGGTGCCTCACCGCGCCGCGCCGCCGTTCGCGGTGGGCTGTTCGGATTGGGCTTGTACGGTTTCGGCATCCACTGGATCTTCATCAGCCTGCACGATTACGGCAACGCCCCGGCGCCGTTCGCGGCGCTGGCCACCGCGCTCGTGGTGCTGGCGATGGCGCTGTATCCAGCCGCGCTCGGCGGGTTGATCGTCCGTTGGGGACCGCCGCCGGGACCGGCGCGCTGGCTGCTAGTCTTTCCGGCGCTGTGGACCCTGCTGGATTGGGTGCGAAGCTGGCTGTTGACCGGCTTTCCCTGGCTGGCCATCGGCTACAGCCAGACCGACGCGCCGCTCGGTCAACTCGCGCCCTACGCGGGTGTGTTCGGGGTTGGCTGGGCGGTGGCGCTCAGTGCCGGCCTGCTCCGAACGGTGCTGAGCAACGCCCACTGGCGGGCGCGACTGGGCGGGCTGGGACTGCTGGCGGTCTTGTGGCTGGGCGCGTGGGGGCTGGGGCGGGTGGAATGGGTCGAGTTGGCGGGAACGCCGTTGCGGGTCGCCATCGTGCAAGGCAACGTCACCCAGGACCGAAAGTGGGACCCGGACGCGCTGGACGAGACCCTGACCCGCTACGTCCAGTTGAGCCTGCCCGAGCAAAGCCGGAGCGAGGTGATCGTCTGGCCGGAGACCGCGATTCCGGCCTTGCTGGACGAGGTTCGTCCCTTTGTCGCTGCGTTGGCCGACGCGGCCCAGCAAGCGGGGGTGGATTACGTCACCGGCATTCCGACCGGATCGTGGAAAAGCGGCGTTTTTCACAACAGCATCATCGGCCTCGGCCGCTCGCCGGGACTGTACCACAAGCGCCGGTTGTTGCCGTTTGGCGAGTATTTGCCCCTGCGCGGGTTTCTCCTGTTCTTTCGCGACTGGGTGGATATCCCGATGGCCGATTTCACGCCGGGCGGCCGAGAGCAACCGCTGTTTCGCGCTGGGGGCCAGCCAGTGGGGCTGTCCATCTGCTTCGAGGCGGTGTTCGGCGAAGAAATCCGGCGGGCGTTGCCTGACGCCACCTGGTTGATCAACCTCAGCAACGACGCCTGGTTCAAGGATTCCACCGCGCCGCACCAGCACTTGCAGATCGCCCGGATGCGCGCCCTGGAAGTGGCTCGCTACCTGGCCCGCGCCACCAACACCGGTGTTTCGGCGATCGTCGACGAGCGGGGGCAAATTCGGGCGCGCGGCCCGCAGTTTCAGGTCGAGGTGATTCGCGGCGAGGTCCAGCCCTTGCGCGGATTGACGCCCTATGCTCGATTCGGGGATTGGCCGGCGGTGGCGATGATGGTAGGGTTGCTTAGCCTGGGGTTGTTCCTGGGCCGACGCACCCGCGCGACCACGGCATGAATCAAGACTCGATCCAACCACACTCTTCTCCGCGCGCCCGATTTCCCTGGTTCGTTGACGGGCAATGGCCCAGCTTGGCGCACGCCTGGAACCGCCACTGGCTCGGGTGGATCGGCCTGCTGGGCGGCGGTTTACTGCTGCTGGTCTCCTGCGCCACCGCGCCACCGCGCAATGTCAACGACGCCTGCGCCATCTTTGCCGAATACGGCGACTGGTTGGCCGACGCCAGGGCCGCCAGCCAGCGCTGGGGCGTACCGCTGCCGGTGTTGCTGGCGATCCTGCACCAGGAATCGGCCTTTCGAGCGGACGCCCAGCCGCCGCGCCGCTGGTATCTCGGCTTCATTCCTGGTCCGCGCCCCTCGTCCGCCTATGGCTACAGCCAGGCCCTGGACGGCACCTGGGAACGCTACATCGCCGCCACCGGCAACCGGGGCGCCGACCGCGACGACTTCGGCGACGCGGTGGATTTCATCGGCTGGTACATCAGCGAAACCGCCCAGCGCAACCGGATCGCCAAAAGCGACGCCTACAACCAGTACCTGGCCTATCACGAGGGGCAGGAGGGGTTCGCCAAGGGGACCTACCAGCAAAAGCCCTGGTTGATGCAGCGAGCGCGGCGCGTGCGCCAGCAAGCCGACCGCTACCGCGCGCAACTGAACCGCTGCGAGCCGGGCCTGGCCGCCTGGCGCTCCGTCCTTTCACCCGCCAGGGAATCCCGCTATGCGTGACGAGGATCGCGACGACGAAGACCGCCACGATCCGGCAATGCCCCCACCGCCCAGCAAAAGCCAGCGCAAGCGGGAGGCCACCGCACTGCAGGAACTGGGCGAGCGTGTGGTCAGCCTCACTCCGGCGCAATTGCGTCGCGTCCCGCTGCCGGACGAATTGTTGGCGGCGGTGCGGGTGGCGCAAGGCATTGCGCAACGCGGCGGGCGCAAGCGCCAGTTACAATACATCGGCAAGCTGATGCGCCAGTTGGACGAGGCGGAAACGGAGGCGATTCGCGCCGCCCTGACCACCCTGCTGCCGGGCGGGCGCCTTTGACCGAACCCCTCTTTCGCCACCGCCCCTTCTGGAGCTTTCCCTGACTCATCCACCCCTGTCCTGGCTGCTGGTTCTTGGCGCGCTGATGGCGTTCGCGCCCATGTCCATCGACATGTATCTGCCCGGCCTGCCAACCATCGCCGCCGAGTTCGGCGTGGAAACCGCGGCGGCGCAATACACCCTGGCCAGCTTTTTCATCGGCCTGGCGCTGGGGCAAGCGGTTCACGGTCCGCTGGCCGACCGCTACGGACGCAAGCCGCCGCTGTATGCCGGGCTGATGCTGTACACCATCGCCTCCGTCGGCTGCGCGCTTGCCTCCGACATCGTCACGCTGACGGCGCTGCGTTTCGCCCAGGCGGTGGGCGGCTGCGCCGGGTTGGTGATCGCCCGCGCGGTGGTGCGCGACTGTTTCGACGCGCATACCTCGGCGCGGGTGTTTTCCCTGCTGATGCTGGTGATGGGGTTGGCGCCGATTCTGGCGCCGCTGGCCGGCGGCTGGATTCTGAAGTTGGCGGGCTGGCGCGTGATTTTCGTGGTGCTGGCGCTGTTTGGGCTGACCTGCCTGGTCGCCGCCTGGCGTTGCCTGCCGGAAACCCGCCCGGCGGACACCGTCGCCAGCGCCAGCGTCGGCGCGGCGTTGCGGGTTTACCTGGACTTGATGCGCGACGGGCGCTTCATGGGCTACGTCCTGAGCGGTGGCCTGGCCCATGCCGGCATGTTCGCCTACATCACCGGCTCCCCCCATGTGTTCATCGAGGTGTACGGCATCCCAGCGCAAAATTTTGGCTGGTTGTTCGGTCTCAACGCGCTGGGTTTGATCGCCAGTTCCCAGATCAATCGCCGGCTGTTGCTGCATCGTTCCGCCGATACGATCCTGCGGCGGGCGAATCGTTCGACGGCGCTGCTAGGGTTGGGACTGCTGGCGGTCGCCGCCGGCGGCTGGGGAGGATTGCCCGTGTTGCTGGTCCCGCTGTTCGGCTACAGCGTCAGCCTCGGTTTCACTGCCCCGAACGCCATGGCCAACGCCCTGGCCCGTCAGGGAGCGCGGGCCGGCAGCGCCTCGGCCCTGATCGGCGCCCTGCAATTTGGCGTCGCCACGGCTTCCAGCGCGCTGGTCGGACTGATCGGTCACGGCTCGGCGCTGCCCATGGCGACGGTCATCGCCGGTTGCGGATTGCTGGCCTATGGCGCGCACCGCATCCTGGTCGGCGATGGAACCGGCTGAAACCGGCGAGCGGTGCTGCCATGTCCCCTCATCATCGCCGCGCCCTGACCCTGAGCATCGGCCTGGCCGCCCTGCTGTATCTTGCTTTCATGCTACTGGCCGACCGCGCGGCGGTGCTGATGGCGCTGCGGCGGGTTAACCTGCCCGTGCTGGTGGCGATTTTCGCGTTGTCGCTGTTGAACTACCTGCTGCGGTTCTGGCGGTGGCATCGCTATATCGCCGCGTTCGGCCACGTTCTGCCGTGGCGGCGACATTTTCTCTATTACCTGGCGGGCTTTACCCTGACCGTGACGCCCGGCAAGGCTGGCGAGGCGGTGCGGTCGCTCTATCTGCGCGGGCACAGCGTGAGCTATGCCCAAAGCCTGGCGGCGCTGTTCGTGGAGCGGTTGCTGGATGTCCTGGCGATGAGCCTGCTGGCGCTGCTGATCCTGCTGGCCCGGCCTGATTACGCCTGGCTGGTGGCGGTGGCCTGGGTGCTGGTGCTCGCCCTGGGCTGGCTGGTCACTCGCCCCTGGTTGCCCGACCGGTTGCGGGGCTGGGGGGACGGCCACCGTTACGGTCATCGGTTCGACCGGCTGGCTCGGCTGTTCGATTCGGCGGCGACGCTGCTGCGGCCTGGCCATTTTTTGTTCGGGCTGGGGCTGGGCGTGCTGTCCTGGGGGCTGGAGGGACTCTCCTTGTATCTGATTACCCGCGATATCGGGATCGAACTCAGCCTCGCCGCCGGCATCGGCATCTACGCCATCGCGGTGCTGGCCGGGGCCCTGTCGTTTCTGCCCGGCGGCCTGGGGGGAACCGAAGCGGTGATGGGGGTTCTCCTGGTCGCCTTCGGCTCGGACGGCGCGGCGGCGGTCGCCATCACGTTGCTGTGCCGGATCGCCACGCTGTGGTTCGCGGTCGCGTTGGGCGGGGTGGCGGTGGCGGTGCTGGGCCTCGATGGTCGGCGAGTGGAGGGCTTCAAGAAAGATTGACATTGCCCCAACGACCTGCCGGGAATGGATTCCGCTTCCCCTATCCACCTTGAACGATCCTCGATATCACGCGAAACTGTCACGGCTCGAAGCGCGTTCGCGCCATTTCCCCGCTAGCTCACCGCCTACCCTTCACTCCACAAGCTCCAAGCCCTCATGCCTAAATTCCGGTCTTTTATTGCTCGTCTAGCCGCGTTGACGCTAGCCGCGCTGCTCGCGGTCGCTTGCGCCACCAAGGGCGACCCACCCCCGCCGCCACCCGCCGGCGTGCGCGAGGATGGATCGCTGATCCTCACTCGCGCCGACAACAATCGGAGCGCTGAACTTCAGGTGGGCGAACGCTTGATCGTGCGGTTGCCGGAGAATCCCACGACCGGTTACACTTGGGCCATTGACGAGACCGACAGCCGCTTGCTGGCGCTGGTTAGTACCGACTACGCTTCCCCCGAAACCGAATCCATCGGAGTGCGTGGCCAACGCGCTTTCGTTTTCACCGTCCGCCAACCCGGCGAGGTCGCGCTCAAGCTTAAGTACTGGCGGTTCTGGGAAGGCGATGCCTCGGCGACCGAACGCTTCGTCGTCAATCTGCGCGTTCTGCCCTAGAGACATCCACGAGATTTGATTACAATTCCGGCGTTTTCCCGATGCCGGCGACTATTGAACCGGACCTTCCATCCCAGCTAATCACAAGCTAATCCTTTTAAGGAGAAAACAGTAATGAAAATTCGTATGTTGATCGCCATGAGCGCAGTAGGCCTGCTGCTAACGACAGGCTGCGCGACTGGGCCGGATAAGTCGCCGGCGAAGGAAGAGAAAGCCACGGCTGCGTCGCAACAGGCGCCGACTCCCGATCTGAGTGTCCATGACACGATAACCGGGACCGCAACAGTACAGGCGATTAATCTCCAGACGCGCGAAGTTACGCTCAAGGATCAGAAGGGCCGGGTTTTCACGATCAAGGTCAGCGATGAAGTTCGCAACTTGCCGCAGGTCAAGGTAGGTGACCGGGTGGTGGTGACTTACCAGCAGGATCTGGCCATCTATCTAACGGGCAAGGTTGGCACCGGCATCTCCACAAGGACGGATGCCGTTAGCGCTGGCCGCGCCCAGCCGGGTCAGTTGCCAGCAGGTGTGGTGCGCGATACCACCCGGATAACGGCAAACATTATCTCGGTCAACAAACAGAAGCGCCAAGTCCTCGTTCGGGGCGCGACCAGAACAGTCCTGGTAAAGGTACCGCCTGACTTCGATATTACCCGCTTCAAGGTTGGCCAGGAAGTGGAAGCGGAGTTTGTTCAGGAACTGGCGGTCGTCGTGAAACCGGCGCCCGCCAAGCCTGCTCCGTCCGGCCCCGGCTTTAAGAACAAAAGGAGCTAAGAACCACCGCCAGTCCGATGGTTCGAACCTGGAAACCCGCCGCAAGGCGGGTTTTTCTTTGGGGAAGCCTGTGGGGCGGGCTGACTCCTCGCACTGGCAAGCTGGGTTATACTTCCCGCCGGGTCATGCAACCGGATTTTCGTCGGCAAGCCTTGCGCCATCGTACCCGCGCCGGCCGAAATGAAGAGTAGCGAAAGTCCGGTAAGATTCCACGCCACGCGCCACCGCGCCCGCCGCTTTCCGATCATCCGACGAACGCCATGGACAAGACTTACGAACCGCACGCCATTGAATCCCGCTGGTACGCCTATTGGGAGGAGCGAGGCTATTTCGCGCCCAGCGGCCAGGGCGAGCCGTACTGCATCATGATCCCGCCGCCGAACGTGACCGGCACCCTCCACATGGGCCACGCTTTCCAGGACACCATCATGGACGCGCTGACCCGCTATTATCGGATGAAGGGCCACAATGCCCTGTGGCAGCCGGGCACCGATCACGCCGGCATCGCCACCCAGATGGTGGTCGAACGGCAATTGGCCGGCGAAGGTAAGACCCGCCACGATCTGGGCCGTGAGGCGTTCATCGAACGGGTATGGGCGTGGAAGGCGGAATCCGGCGGCACCATCACCCGCCAGTTGCGGCGGATGGGCGCGTCGGTGGACTGGGCGCGGGAGCGTTTCACCATGGACGAGGGCCTGTCGGCGGCGGTGCGCGAAGTCTTCGTGCGCCTGTACGAGGAAGGCTTGATTTATCGCGGCCAGCGCTTGGTGAACTGGGACCCGGTGCTGCATACCGCCGTGTCGGATCTGGAGGTGGTCAGCGCCGAGGAAAACGGCTTCATGTGGCATATCCGCTATCCGCTGGCGGAAGGCGGCGGCGATTTGATCGTCGCCACCACCCGCCCGGAGACCATGCTGGGCGATACCGCCGTCGCCGTGCATCCCGACGACGAGCGATACAAGAATCTGATCGGCCTGCATGTGGCGCTGCCCCTGACTGGCCGTAACATCCCCATCATCGCCGATGAATACGTCGATCCAGCCTTCGGCACGGGCTGCGTCAAGATCACCCCGGCGCACGATTTCAACGACTACGCGGTCGGTCAGCGCCACAAGCTGCCGCTGCTCAACATCTTTACCGCCGACGCCAAGATCAACGAGAACGGTCCGGAAGCCTATCGCGGCCTGGATCGCTTTGAGGCCCGCAAGCGCGTGGTCGCCGATCTGGAAGAACTTGGACTCATGGAAGAAATCAAGCCACACAAGCTGATGGTGCCGCGCGGGGATCGTAGCCACGCGGTCATCGAACCATTCCTGACCGATCAGTGGTATGTCAAGACCGGGCCGTTGGCCGGTCCATCCATCGCCGCCGTCAAGACCGGCAAGATCAAATTCATCCCGGAGAACTGGGAAAAGACCTATTTCGACTGGCTGAACCGGATCGAGGACTGGTGCATCAGCCGGCAAATCTGGTGGGGTCACCGGATTCCGGCCTGGTACGACGCGCGGGGCCAGGTTTATGTCGGTCGGAATGAGGCGGAAGTGCGGGCGAAACACGGGCTCAGCCCGGACGTAGCGCTGGAACAGGACCCCGACGTGCTGGACACCTGGTTTTCCTCGGCGCTGTGGCCATTTTCGACACTCGGTTGGCCCGAGAACACCGAGGCGCTCAAGACCTTTTATCCGACCAGCGTACTGGTGACCGGCTTCGACATCATCTTCTTCTGGGTGGCCCGGATGATCATGATGGGCCTGAAGTTCATGGACGACGTGCCGTTCCGCGAGGTCTATATCCACGGTCTGGTGCGGGATCAGGACGGCCAGAAGATGTCGAAATCCAAGGGCAACGTCCTGGACCCGCTGGACCTGATCGACGGCGTGGGGCTGGAGGAACTGGTCGCCAAGCGCACCACCGGGCTGATGCAACCGCAAATGGCGCCGGGCATCGAGAAAGCCACCCGCAAGCAGTTTCCGGCCGGCATCCGCGCCCATGGTACCGATGCCTTGCGTTTTGCCTTCGCCGCGCTGGCGACCACCGGCCGCGACGTGGTGTTCGACATGGGCCGGGTCGAGGGCTACCGCAACTTCTGCAACAAGCTGTGGAACGCCGCCCGCTACGTGCTGATGAACACCGAGGGCAAGGATACCGGACTGAACGGCGGCGAGATCGAGCTTAGTCAAGCCGACCGCTGGATTCTGTCCCGCCTCCAACACGCCATCGCCGAAACCAATGCGGCGGTGCAAGGTTATCGCTTCGACCAGATGGCCCAAGCGATCTACGAGTTCACCTGGAACGAGTTCTGCGACTGGTATCTGGAACTGTCCAAGCCGGTGCTGACCGATCCCGCCAGTTCGGAAGCGGCCCAGCGCGGCGCGCGACGGACGCTCGTCCAAGTGCTGGAAACTCTGCTGCGGTTGCTGCATCCGCTGATGCCGTTCATCACCGAGGAAATCTGGCAGCGGGTCGCGCCGCTAGCCGGAAAAATCTCCCCCAACCCCCCTTTGACACAGGGGGGTACCGAAGGCGGTGGGATTTCCATCATGCTCCAACCCTACCCGGAAGCCGACAAATCGCTGCTGGACGCACCAGCCGTAGTCGACATCGAATGGCTGCAACAATTCCTGCTGGGCGTGCGCCGGATTCGCGCCGAAATGAACATCGCCCCCGGCAAACCGCTGTCGGTGCTGTTGCAGCACGGCTCGGAAGCGGATCGAGATCGGCTGGAGCGACAGCGCCGGGCCTTGATGACCCTGGGCCGGTTGGAATCCATCGCCTGGCTGGGAGACGAAGAACCCGCGCCGGAAGCCGCTACCGCCCTGGTCGGCGGCATGAAAATCCTGATTCCGATGTCCGGCCTGATCGACAAGGCGGCGGAAAGCGCCCGTTTGGAAAAGGAAGTCGCCAAGCTGCGCCAGGAAGCGGAACGCGGCGCGGCCAAACTGGGCAACGCCAATTTCATCGGTCGCGCCCCAGTCGAAGTCGTCGAAAAGGAACGCGCCCGCGTCGCGGAACTCCAAATCACCCTGATCAAGCTGGAAGAGCAACTGACCCGTATCCGGCGGATGTGAGTTCGGACATTTCACCGAAGAATTCGGAGGAGCAGATATGACTGAGGAAAATCGGGTGGACGCTGGCGAATCCGCATCCGCGCCCAATAAGCCCAAGCTGGGCGAAAAAGTCACCAAGGTCGCCACCTACTACCATCCGCGTACTTGGAAGGAGAAAGGCCTGTGGTGGACTTTTAGCCTGTTTCTGGTCACTTATGCCATCGTGGTCGTGGTGCTGGGATTTGTTTGGTCGCGCTCGCCCGGCGAGTTCGACGTGCGCCAAAACGCGCTGGAAAAAGCCCATAACGAGCAGAAAAAGCTGGTGCCGGGCTACGTGACCACCGCCACCGCCATTCGCATCGCCGAAACCTTACTAGACAAGCCGGGCGGCTACCTTAGCAATGATGTGACTCCGCCGGGCGTCTATCTCGATAACATTCCCAACTGGGAAGTTGGAGCGCTGACCGAATTGCGCGATCTGGTGCATTCCCTGCGCAACGAATTCAGCCGCTCTCAAAGCCAGTCCGCTGAAGACAATGACTTGCAGGTCGCCGAATCGCACTTCAATTACGACAACAAATCTTGGATTCTGCCATCCACCGAATCGGAATACCGCGAGGGCGCTCAAGCGCTTTATCGCTACCTAAACCGACTATCCGACGAAAAAGCCTATGACGGACAATTTTTTACCCGTGCCGACAACTTGGCCGCTTATCTCAAGGTCGTGGGCAATCGACTCGGCAACCTGTCCCAGAAGCTTGCGGCCAGCGTCGGACAAACCCGTCTCGATCTGAGTCTGGCCGGCGATCCCGATGCCCGTCAATCCACGCCGACGCCGACTGAGATGCAGGTGAAAACGCCTTGGTGGAAAATCGACGATGTTTTCTTTGAGGCGCGGGGCTATACATGGGCGCTGCTGCATACCCTGCGGGCGCTGGAAGTTGACTTCCGCGACGTGCTGCAAAAGAAAAATGCGCTCGTTTCTTTCCAGCACATCATCCGCGAACTCGAAAGCACTCAAGATTTCATCTGGAGTCCGATGATTCTGAATGGCACTGGCTTTGGGCCGATGGCCAATCATTCGCTGGTCATGGGCGCGTACATCTCCCGAGCCAACGCCGCGATCATCGATTTGCGCAATCTGCTTTTGCAAGGTTGACCCTCACCCCCAACCCCTCTCCCAAAGGGAGAGGGGAGTTTTGGCAGGTCTGATAATGGCGGATTTCAACACCCACCTGATGGGCGCGGCAGCGGTCAGCGGGCTGGCCGCCACCGTGCTGGTAATGACCGGCCAGTTTCCCCATCAGGCGGTCATCGGTTATTTCGTGCTCGGCGTTATCGGTGGACTGCTGCCGGACTTGGATTCACCCACCTCCATCCCCATCCGGATCGCCTTGGCCACGCTGGCCGTGGTGGCCGGCTTTCTGGTGGTATTCACCTTTGGCCGGCGCTACTCGCTGGTGGAACTGGTCCTCCTGTGGTTCGGTTGTTATCTGTTCATCCGTTATGGCCTGTTCAATCTGTTCGACCGGGTCACCGTGCATCGTGGATTGATTCATTCCATCCCGGCGGGCGTGGGTTGCGGGCTGATCGCAACCCTCGTCGCTTTCCAGGCCTTCAATGCGTCCGTCGTCCATTCCTGGCTGTGCGGAACCTTCGTCACCCTGGGCTTCCTCGTCCATCTGCTGCTGGACGAGTGGTACAGCGTCGACTTGTCTGGAAAAAAACTGCTGAAAAGCTCCTTCGGCACCGCGTTCAGCCTGGGTAGCCTCGGTCAGCCCGTCGGCACGGCGGCGCTCTATCTGGCGGTGATCGCGCTGTTTTTCCTCTGTCCCTCGCCCCGGCCCTTCGCCGAACTGATGCTGGACCGCGATACCTATCGCGGCATTACCCAGCGCCTGTTGCCCGGCGAGACGTGGTTTCCGGGTTTCTTGCGCCGGGTGACGCCGCCTAGCCTGTCGGGCCGGTAAGTCCGCTGGCTACAGCCACAGATACCGCGCCAGGAACAGTCCGGCCACCACCGCCATCGGCAAGCCAATCCGCTCGCGCTGGCCCGTCAGCAGTTGCAACAGCACGTGGCTGACTACCCCGAAGGCGATGCCGTCGGCGATGGAGAAGGTGAACGCCATGACGGTGACGCAACACACCGCCGGGGCGCTCTCGGTCAGATCGTCCCAATTCAGCTCGGTCAGGCCGCGCAACATCAGGATGGCGACGTACAGCAGCGCGGGAGCGGTCGCGTGCGGCGGCACCATCGCCGCCAGCGGCGCGAAGACCAGGCTGGCCAGGAATAGCAAGGCGATCACCACGGCGGTCAGACCGGTGCGACCGCCGGCGGCGATGCCGGCGGTGCTTTCCAGATAGCTGGTCGTGCTGGACGTGCCCAGCAGCGCGCCGACGCTGATCGCCGTGCTGTCGGCCAGCAAGGCGCGCTCCAGTCGGGGCAGCCGGCCCTGGGCGTCGAGAAAACCGCCGCGCTGGGCGATGGCGATCAGCGTGCCCGAGGTTTCGAACAGGCTCATCAGGAAGAAGCTCAGCACCACCCCCAGCACCGCCGGATCGAGCGCGGCGCGGATGTCGGCCTTCAACAGGGTCGGC
This sequence comes from Candidatus Competibacteraceae bacterium, assembly GCA_046347555.1. Taxonomy (GTDB): domain Bacteria; phylum Pseudomonadota; class Gammaproteobacteria; order Competibacterales; family Competibacteraceae; genus Contendibacter. The sequence goes on from JAXMFY010000013.1 coordinate 76,788, forward strand.
GCCAGGGAAGGCGGAGCGGAAACCACGCCGGTGAACGGACTCAGGCCCAGCGCCACCGACGCCGCCGTGACCGCCAGGATGCCGATCAGAATCGCGCCGGGCACGCCGCGCCGATCGAGCGTCGCCATCAGCAGAAAGCCACCCATCGCCAGCAGGGCCGGCGACGCCTTGACGTTGCCGAGAGTCAACAAGGTGTCCGGGCTGGCCACCACGATGCCCGCCGCGCGCAGGGCCAGCAACGCCAGGAACAATCCGACCCCGGCGGTGATGGCGTGCTTGAGGCCGGTGGGGATGGCGTTGACGAACCATTCCCGGACGCGCAGCAGGCTGACCAGCACGAACAGCAGGCCGGACAGGAACACCGCGCCCAGCGCCGTTTCCCAGGGCAGACCCATGCCCTTGACCAGCCCGAAGGTGAACACGGCGTTGATCCCCATGCCGGGCGCCTGACCAATGGGGTAATTGGCCAGCAGGCCCATCAGCAGGGAGCCGAGGGCGCTGGCCAGAGCGGTGGCGACGAACACGGCGTCGCGGTCCATGCCGGCCTGGCCGAGAATGTCGGGGTTGACGAACAGGATGGCCGACATGGTGAGGAAAGTGGTGCAGCCGGCCAGGATTTCGGTGCGCGCGGTCGTGCCGCACGCTCGTAGCGCGAAGAATTGTTCCAACATGAGGACGGTTCAGGGAAAGTGGTGAAGAATGCGTTCGCGAAACAGGCGAACGTCCCCGGACGCATGACGCGCCCCACCGAACCACCGGCCGATTGCCGACGCCCGGTTCGGCGGGAAGTATACGAAGTTGATCGCGTCAGGGGGTGTCCATGGGTGGCATCCATCATCAATCGGCTCAGCCACTGCTGGAGTCAGCCCTGCTCTCGGCCACGCCTTGACGTCGTACTGTTTTGACCCGCGCTGGTTATGGGTTTCTATCCCGATGCCGACGCGCGCATAATCGCGCATAATAAGTTGGCGTATTGTAAAAACCCCAAGGAGAGCGCCCGTTCATGACCGTTCAAACCATCACCACCCAGCCGTTCCCCGACCAAAAACCCGGCACCTCGGGGCTACGCAAGAAAGTCAGAGTCTTTGAAAAACCGAATTACCTGGAAAACTTCGTCCAGTGCATTTTCGACACCCAGCGCGACCGCCAGGATGCGCCGCTGGTGCTCGGCGGCGACGGGCGCTACTACAACCGTCAGGCGATCCAGATCATCCTCCGCATCGCCGCCGCCAACGGTTGCGGACAGGTGGTGCTGGGCCAGGGCGGCATCCTGTCGACGCCAGCCGCCTCCCATCTGATCCGCCAGCACCAGGCCCGGGGCGGCATCATCCTGTCGGCCAGTCACAACCCCGGCGGGCCGGACGAAGACTTCGGCATCAAATTCAACACGCCGAACGGGGGGCCGGCGCCCGAAAAAGTCACCGAGGCCATCTACCGCGCCAGTCTGCACATCAACCGCTACCACACTCTCGACGGCCCCGACATTGATCTTGACCGTCTGGGAACCACGGCCGTCGGCGACATGCGGGTGGATATCGTGGACCCGGTCAGCGCCTACGCCGACCTGATGGAGCAATTGTTCGACTTCAACCAGATTCGCGCCCTGTTCCAGTCGGGGTTCCGGATGCGCTTCGACGCCATGCACGCGGTCACCGGTCCCTATGCGCGCGAGATTCTGGAAAAGCGGTTGGGCGCGCCGGCCGGCACGGTGATCAACGGCGTGCCGCTGGAGGATTTCGGCCACGGCCACCCCGATCCGAACCTGGTGTACGCCAAGGAACTGGCCGATTATCTGTTCGGGCCGGACGCCCCCGATTTCGGCGCGGCCTCGGATGGCGACGGCGACCGCAACATGGTGCTGGGTCGACACTTCTTCGTGACCCCCAGCGACAGCCTGGCGGTGATTCTGGCCAACGCCGACCTGGCGCCGGGCTATCGCGGCCGGATCAGCGGCGTCGCCCGCTCGATGCCGACCAGCCAGGCGGCGGACCGGGTGGCGGCCAAGCTGGGACTGAATTGCTACGAAACGCCGACCGGCTGGAAATTCTTCGGCAACCTGCTGGACGCCGGCAAGATCGTCCTGTGCGGCGAGGAAAGCTTCGGCACTGGCTCCGACCATGTGCGGGAGAAGGACGGCGTTTGGGCGGTGTTGTTCTGGCTGAACATCCTGGCCGCGCGCCGGCGGTCGGTGGCGGAGATCGTGCGCGAGCACTGGCGGACTTACGGCCGCAACTACTACACCCGTCACGACTACGAAGCGGTCAACAGCGACGCCGCCAATGGCCTGGTCGATGCGCTGCGCGCCAAGAGCGCCGAACTGCCGGGGCAAAAGCTCGGTTCCTACACGGTGGCGTATGCCGACGATTTCCGCTATCTCGATCCGATTGACGAGAGCATCAGCGACAAGCAGGGCATCCGTATCGGTTTCCAGGATGGTTCGCGCATCGTCTACCGGTTGTCGGGCACCGGCACCGAGGGGGCGACCCTGCGGGTTTACATCGAAGCCTACGAGGCCGACCCGGCCCGACATGATCTGGATACTCAGCAGGCGCTGGCGGAACTGATCCAGATCGCCAACAGCCTGGCGGGCATTCGCGAGCGGACGGGACGCAACGAACCGACCGTCATTACCTGATCGCGCGAGGCGCCGGACGCTGGAGCCGGCTTGGCAGGTCGCCAACACCTGGCCAAAGCCGGCTTAAAATCAAAGTTTTATTGCAAATCAATCAATCCTGGCTGTTCAGCGCCGCCGCCAACAGGCGGGCAGTCACATCCACCACCGGAATGACCCGGTCGTAGGCCATCCGGGTCGGGCCGATGACGCCCAGCACCCCCAGCACCCGCCCCGCCACGGAATAGGGCGCGGTCACCACGCTGCAATCTTCCAGCGCCTCGAAGCCGGATTCCTCGCCGATGAAGATCTGCACGCCATCGGCATGCAAACACTGGTCGAACAAGTGCAGCAAATCGCGCTTGTGGTTGAAGGCCTCGAACAGTTGCCGCAGCTTGTCGAGATCGGACAGGTCGGCGTACCGCATCAACTGGGTTTGCCCGGCGACCACGTAATCCTGGCCGTTCGATTCGGGCTCGAAGGTCTGCTCGGCCATCTCAACCACGGTCTGCATCAATTGATCCAGATTGTCGCGGGTTTCGCGCAAGTCCCGCAGCAACGACTCCCGGACCTGATGGATATCCTGGCCGGTGAACTGCTGGTTCAGATAATTGGCCGCCTGCTGCAATTCCGTGGCGTTGTAGGGGCGTCGGGTCTGGATGACGCGGTTTTGCACTTCCTGGCTGTTCAACACCAGAATCACCAGCGTCCGGTTCTCGGTCAGGGGCAAAAACTCTACTTGACGCAGGGTGGTCACCTTGCGGCGTGGCAGCATGACTACGCCGGCCAGATGCGTGACGCCGGACAGCAGGTCGGAGACCGATCGGGCCAGTTCGGCGCCGTCGCGGACCGGCTGGTCGATGCGCCGGCGCAGAATTTCGATCTCCTGATCCTCCAGCGGCTTGAGATGCAACAGCGCGTCGATGAAGAACCGATAGCCGCGAGCGGTCGGCACCCGCCCGGCCGAAGTGTGTGGGGCGCGCAGATAGCCCAGTTCCTCCAGATCGGCCATGACGTTGCGGACGGTGGCCGGACTGAGATCGAGACCGGCGTCGCGCGCCAGCGTGCGCGAACCGACCGGCTGGCCGTTGCGGATGTAACGTTCGACCAGCACTCGGAGCAAATGCTGGGTGCGCTCGCCGAGCGCGGGATAGCCCGTCAGGGTGGATTCCATATTGTGCATGTTGATGATTCCCCGCGTTTAGCACTCCCGGCCTAGAGTGCTAACTCACCGTAGCAACTCCCCGAAAGGGTGTCAAGTTGTCCGATACATGCGCGGTTTCCGATAAAATGCTAAGTTGCGCTTGAGCAACCACCCAGTACGAAACCATGTCCACTCTGGCTTTCAACACCATCGGCCTCATCAGCAAATTTGGCGATCCCACCGGTGTGGGGACGCTGAACCAGATCGCCGCCTGTCTGCGCCAGCGCCAGTTACGGGTGTTGCTCGACGAAGGCTCGGCCCGATTGATCCCCGACAACGGCCTGGAAGTCGCCAGTCGAGCCCGGATCGGCGAAGAATGCGATCTGGTCATCGTCATGGGTGGCGACGGCACCATGCTGAACGCGGCGCGCTCGCTGGTGGATTACGAAGTGCCCATCCTGGGCATCAATCTCGGTCGGCTCGGCTTTCTCGCCGACGTTTCCCCCAGCGAAATCCCGCACCGGCTGGAGGCGGTGCTGCAAGGCCATTTTCGCGAGGCACGCCGTTCGTTGCTGCACGCCCAGGTGCTGCGCGAGGACCACGTCACCGGCGAGGCCGACGCGCTCAACGATGTCGTGGTTCACAAGCGCGAAGTGGCCCGCATGATCGAGGTCGATGCCTTTCTGGACGGCCGTTTCCTCAATGCTTACCGCGCCGACGGTCTGATCATTTCCACCCCGACCGGCTCCACCGCCTACGCGCTGGCGGGCGGTGGGCCGATCATCCATCCGGGGCTGGAAGCCGTGGTATTGGTGCCCATCTGCCCGCATACCCTGACCCACCGTCCGATCGTGGTCAAGGCCGACAGCGTCATCGAAGTCGTGTTGAACAGCGCCACCACTACCGAGGCCCAGATCACCTGCGACGGACAGGTCAGCCTGGCCATCGAACCGGGCGACCGGGTCTTGATCCGCAAGAAGAGCCGCAAGGTGCGGCTGGTTCATCCCCTCAACCACGATTACTTCGAGTTGCTGCGGGCCAAGCTGAACTGGGGCTTGCGTCCGGAAGCCACTCCCTTTACCTGAAGATTCCGCCGCCATGCTGACCCAGTTGCGCATTCGCGATTTCGCCATCGTCGAGGAGCTGGAACTGGAACTGGCGGCCGGGATGACCGCCATCACCGGCGAGACCGGCGCCGGCAAGTCGATCCTGGTGGACGCCATCGGCCTGCTGCTGGGCGACCGCGCCGACAGCGGCGTGATCCGCCACGGCGCGGAACGGGCCGATCTCAGCGCGTCGTTCGATCTCGACGCTCTGCCGGCGGCGCGCGCCTGGCTGGCCGAGCGCGAGTTGGACCGCGACCGGGAGTGTCACCTGCGGCGAGTGGTTTCCCGCGCCGGCCGCTCGCGCGGCTACATCAACGGCGTGCCCCAGCCCACCCAGGCGCTGCGAGAGTTGGGCGAGCAGTTGGTCGATATCCACGGTCAGCACGAGCACCAGTCGCTGCTGCGGCGCGAAGCCCAGCGGCAATTGCTGGACGATTACGCCGGCAATCAGGCGCTGACGGCGGAACTAGCGGAGCGGTACCGGACCTGGAGCCGGCTGCGGCGGGAGTTGCGCGATCTGCGCCAGGCCGCCAGCGAACGCGACGCCCGGCTGGACATCCTGCGCCATCACTTGCGGGAACTGACGGCGCTGAATCTGGCCGAGGGCGAGGTCGCGGGCTTGGAAGGCGAGCAGCGGCGGCTGGCTCATGCCAACCAGTTGCTGGACACCGGTCAGCGCCTGCTGGGCTGGCTGAGCGACGACGAGGAGTCTGCCATGCTCGACCGGCTCGATCGCGGCTTGCGCGAACTGGACGCCCTGGGCCGTCTGGACGCCCGTCTCGCCCCGGTCGGCGACATGCTCAACACCGCGCGGATTCAGATTCGGGAAGCCAGCGACGAGTTGCGCGGTTACGTCCAGACGCTCGATCTCGATCCCGAGCATCTAAACCGGGTCGAACAGCGGCTGGCCGCCGCCCATCAACTGGCCCGCAAGCATCGCGTCGCCACCGAGGAGTTGCCGGCGCTGCGGGCGCGGTTCGAAGCCGAACAGGACGCGCTCGAACACAGCGAAACCCGGCTGGACACATTGCAGCGGGCGGTGAAAACCGCGCGGGCGGCTTATCAGGCCGACGCCGACCGGTTGAGCGAGCGGCGGGCGGCGGCGGCGCGGGACCTGGGCGAGCGGGTCTCGATGGCGCTGGCCGGGCTGGGCATGGCGGGGGGGCGCTTTGCCATCGTGCTGGAGCGGCTCGAACAGCCCACGCCGGCTGGATTGGAGAGCGTGGAGTTTCAGGTCAGCGCCAATCCCGGCCAGCCGATGCGACCGCTCGCCAAGGTGGCCTCCGGCGGCGAACTGTCGCGCATCAGCCTGGCGATCCAGGTGATCGCCGCCCATGCCGCCCGCATTCCGACCCTGATTTTCGACGAAGTGGATGTCGGCATCGGCGGTGGCGTGGCGGAAATCGTCGGACGGCAATTGCGGGCGCTGGGCGGCGGCCGGCAGGTGCTGTGCGTCACCCACCTGCCTCAGGTGGCGGCCCAGGCGCACCGGCAGTTCAAGGCGGAAAAACAGACCGATGGCGCGACCACGCACACGCAAGTCGTGGCGCTGGAAGCCGACGAGCGGGTGAAGGAAATCGCCCGGATGCTGGGCGGCCTGGCGGTGACCGAGCATACGCTGGCGCACGCCCAGGAGATGGTGGACCAGGCGGCCTCCCCACCGGCCGGACCGCCGTGAGCGATCATCTGCTCGTCGTCGACGACGATCCGGGCCTGCGCGAGCTGATCGCCGACTATCTGGGTCGCAACGGTTTCCAGGTCACCGGCGTGGCCGACGGGCGCGGGCTGTGGGCGGCGCTGGAACAGGGACCGGTGGACTTGGTCATCCTCGATCTGATGCTGCCCGGCGACGACGGGCTGGTGCTGTGCCGCAACCTGCGCGCCCGCTCGCCCATCCCGATCCTCATGCTGACCGCCCGGGGCGATGACACCGACCGCATCGTCGGTCTGGAAATGGGGGCCGACGATTATCTGCCCAAGCCGTTCAATCCGCGCGAACTGTTGGCGCGGATCAAGAGCATCCTGCGCCGCGCCCGCAGCGCGCCCGCCGAATCGGGCGAGGCGCGGCGTTTCCATTTCGCCGGCTGGACGCTGGACGTGGACGCCCGCCAACTGGTCGCGCCGGACGGCGTGCTGGTCGCGCTGGGGGCCAGCGATTACCGGTTGTTGCGGGTGTTTCTGGATCATCCCCAGCGGGTGCTGAATCGCGATCAGTTGTTGGATTTGACCCAGGGCCGCGAGGCCACGCCGTTCGACCGCAGCATCGACGTGCAGGTCAGCCGGCTGCGGCGGCGCTTGCGCGACGATCCGCGCGAGGCCGCCATCATCAAGACGGTGCGCAACGAAGGCTATCTGCTGGCGGCCCAGGTCCGCCGGGAATTCTGATGCGCCCATTGCCGCAATCCCTGTTCGGCCGGTTGCTGCTGTTTCTCACCGGCGGCTTGATCGTCGCCCAATTGCTGAGCGCGGCGATCCTGCTGCAAGACCGCGAGCAAGCGCTTTATCACGCCATCGGCGGCCACGTTGCCCAGCGTATCGCGGCCATCGTCGATCTGCTCGACACGCTGGACGACAGCGAACGGCGACGACTGGTGACGGCGCTGGATTTGCCGCCGACCCGCATCAGCCTCGACCTGCCCTGGGAAACCGCCATCGAGCCGGACGAACGCTATCACACCGCCCTGTTTCGCGGCCTGTTGAAACGCCAATTGGGACCGGAGCGACCCTTTCAGTTGGAGATCAACGACGATCTTCCCCCGCCGCCACCGCCCACCGAGCGGCCGCGCTGGCTGGCCCCGGCCCCACCGCCATCCCCGCCGCGCGACTGGACCGACCGGCCGCCGCGCTGGCGCCGGCACGCGATGATGCTGGGATTGCGCAATTTCGTGGTGCAGGTACGACTGGGCGACGGCGCGACGGTGACGTTCCAGCAGATGTTGCCGGAGGAAGTCATCGCCTGGCCGGTTCGATTGCTGCTGATCCTGCTGGTGCTGCTGATCTCGGTCGCGGTGCTGGCCGCGCTGGCGGTGCGGGCGCTGACCCGGCCGCTCGCCGTGCTGGCCGCCGCCGCCGGTGAACTCGGCCGCGATATTCGCCGACCGCCGCTGGACGAAAACGGGCCGTTGGAGGTTCGTCGCGCCGCCCGCGCCTTCAACACCATGCAGGAACGGCTGATCCGCTACATCGAGGATCGCAACCGCATTCTCGCCGCGCTTTCTCACGACCTGAAAACACCGATCACCCGCTTGCGACTGCGCACGGAACTGTTGGACGACGCTCCCCTGCGGGAGAAATTTCTGACCGATCTCGACGAGATGCAGCGGATGGCGCAAGCGTCGCTGGATTTTTTGCGCGGCGGCGAGGACAGTGAACCTATCGCGCCAGTGGATCTCGATGCCTTGTTGGAATCGTTACGGGACGACGCGGAGGATACCGGTCATGAGGTCAGTATCACCGGCGCGGCCCGCCAGCCGTTGCGTTGCCGGCCACTGGCGCTCAAACGCTGTTTGACCAATCTGGTGGACAATGCCCTGAAATACGGCCAGCACGCGGAGATCGCGGTTGCGGATACACCAGCGCGGTTGACGCTGACCGTCCGCGACCGTGGCCCCGGCATTCCGGCGGTGGAGTTGGAGCGGGTGTTCGAGCCGTTCTACCGGTTGGAAAATTCGCGCAGCCGCGACACCGGTGGGACGGGCCTGGGCTTGAGCATCGCCCGCAACATCGCCCGCGCCCACGGCGGGGAACTGACCTTGCGCAATCATCCGCAAGGAGGGCTGGAGGCGGTGCTGGAACTGCCGCGCTGATAGCGAGCCTATATAATGGAATCTACCATTTTTAAACATATACTTAAGTTTTATATGATAACGGGTAGCGTCTGAGGTCCCGCCGTTTCCCCGTGCAGAGGGTTTTTCTCTTGATACGTAATAATAGGCGACGAGAACACTTAACACACTAGGCATGAAGGCTTCAATACTACGATGGCGCGTATGTTTTGACTTGGGAGATAGTCTTGATCTGATCATTGATGGTTTTGATCAGCGTGCTTTTTGGCAACAGAATTTGCCGACCATTGGCATCTTTGATTTTAGCTATAAGCTGGAAATTTTGTGGATGTGCCCTCAAATTAAACCGTCACTATAAGCAATTTCAAGGCACGGTCACAAGCACCGTGCCTAAGCTTGAAACCAACCCATGGAGAAGAAATATCTCATGACTACACCCACCACACAGGCTAATAACTCACATGGCGATGGCAATCAGCTAGGTTCCGAATCGAGCTATCGCCAATTAGTGAATTGCATCACTGACTATGCCATTTTAATGCTGGATTCCGAAGGCAAGGTGGTCATTTGGAATCCTGGTGCCGAGAAAATCAAGGGTTATCGCGCCGATGAAATCATCGGACAACATTTCTCTCGTTTCTATACCCAGGAAGACCTCGCGCAAGGCTTGCCCGCGAAAGAAATGAAAATGGCCGCCGAGCAGGGCCGGTACGAAGACGAGGGATGGCGGGTGCGCAAGGATGGCTCCCGGTTTTGGGCCAGTGTCGTCATCTCGGCGCTCCGTGACAGCAATGGTGTATTGCAAGGCTTCGCCAAAATCACCCGGGATATCACCGACCGCAAGCGCGCCGAAGAATTAATCCGCCAACAAAGTCTTGAAATTCTGGAATTATCCACGCCGGTTGTTCAGGTTTGGCAAGGCGTGGTAGCGGCTCCCCTCATCGGCGTTCTGGATAGCCAGCGCACCCAGCAATTCATGGAGCGCCTGTTGAATCGGATTGTCGAAACGAATTCACCGGTGGCTCTGGTGGATATCACGGGTGTACCGACGATCGATACTCAGACGGCTCACCACTTGATCGAGACCATTACCGCCGTTCGCTTACTCGGAGCGCAGGTGGTTCTGACCGGCGTCCGTCCCGCGATTGCCCAGACTTTGGTGCATCTGGGCATCAGCCTTTCCGGGATCGTCACTCGTTCATCGCTGGCGGGCGGTTTGGCGGTTGCATTGGAATTGCTCGACCTCAAGGTGGTAAAAAAATCCAGCCCTCAAATAGGGTGAGACCCCTGTTCGCCGAGAATATTTCTATCATCAATAAAATAGGGTGAGGCCCATGTTCGCCGGGAATATTTCTGTCATGAAAATCCGGGACATCCTGTTGGTGACCCTGCCGCCCGATCCCGATGATCTTACCGTCTCCGAGCTTCAGGAACAGGTGCTGTACGCCATGGAGCGTTTCGGGGCCAGAGGGTTGATCATGGATATTTCCACGGTAGATACCATCGATTCGTTTTTCGCCCGCACGGTGACGGAAACCGGCAAGATGGTCGCGCTGATGGGCGGAGTGACCGTGTTGGCGGGGATGCGCGCTAGCGTGGCCATCACTGCCACACAATTGGGTTTGCCGTTGAAAAACTCATTGACTGCCCTCAATGTGGATAGCGCCATGGAGCTACTGTCCAAAGCGCTCCAGGCTAAGGAGGGGGCAAATGGCCGATTTGTATGATGGCGAAATGGCCATCAACTCGGAGAGAGACATCGTCCTGGCCCGTAAGTCCGTGCGCGAAGTCGCCACGGCGATTGGCTTTGGCATTACCGATGTGACCCGGATTGTCACCGCCGCCTCCGAGTTGGTGCGTAATATTTATGTCTATGCCGGTTCTGGCATCATGCGATGGCGCACCCTCAGATCCCATCGCAGCGGACTCGAACTGATCTTCGAGGATCAAGGTCCCGGCATTCCCGATGTCGCAAAAGCCATGGAGCCGGGATATACCACGGGATCCGGCTTGGGAATGGGACTACCCGGAAGCAAGCGCCTGATGGATGAGATGGACGTGTCTTCCGAGGTGGGCAAGGGCACAACCGTTTGCGCCCGAAAATGGTTGAACCGCTGACATGAATGGTCCGCTACCCCCGGCATTGGACATTCATGTCAGTCATCCCGCGGAAGTGGGCGCGGCGCGGCGGGCCGCAAGTACATTGGCGGCAGAAGTGGGTTTGGAGCCGCCGGTCAGCGATAAAATTGCTCTGGTGGTCAGCGAGTTGGCAACCAATCTCCTCAGACACGCCGGTGGTGGCCGGTTGATATTGACTCCGCTTCGCGCCAAGGATCGAGTCGGGATTCAGGTCGAATCCATCGACGATGGTCCGGGGATCCCAAACATTTCCCTGGCGCTGAAAGACGGCTTTTCGACCGCGGGAGGATTTGGCACCGGCTTGGGCACCATCCATCGGTTGATGGATGAATTGACCATTGATTCATCGCCTGGCCAGGGCACTCACATCGTTTGCAGCAAATGGGGCAAGCCTCCTGCCAACCCCCTCCGTGCTTGTCCCCTGGATATCGGCGTGGCCACCCGCCCCAAACCGGGTTACGAGCAGAACGGCGATAGCTTCGTGATCGCGCGCGGCGAGGATTATGTGTTGGTGGGGGTCATCGACGGCCTGGGTCATGGCTCCCCAGCCCAACAGGCTGCCCAAGCCGCCCGCCGGTTTGTGGAATCCCATGCCGAGCAACCGCTGGATGCCCTGTTTCAGGGTGCGGATTACGCCTGCCATGGAACCCGGGGTTGCGTGATGGCCCTGGCGCGCTTTGAGTGGCGACAGGGAACAATGCGGTTCGGCTCGGTAGGCAACATCGAAGCACGGGTCGTCGGCGCCTTGCGCCCGTTCAGTTTTGCCGTCCGCCGGGGCATCATCGGATTGAATGCGCCTAAAGCTTCGGTCACCGAACATGAATGGTCCCGTTCGATGCTGGTACTGCATTCGGATGGTGTGAGAAGCCATTGGAACTGGGATGACTTTCCAGGACTGGTTGACAAACCGGCCACCCTCATCGCCCAGGAGCTATTGGGCAAGTTGGCCAAGCCAGAGGACGACGCTACGGTGCTGGTCGTCAAGGGGGCCCAGGCATGAATCCAGACATCCCTATTACTAACACGGATAGCACCGATCAACTCTTCCGCCTCATTTACGAGGAAATGAAGAAATCTGATGCGGGGCTGATTGCTCTGCTCGAAGAAATGGAGCGGGCGGTCGAAAGCAAGCAGAAACTGGTTGATTTTTTGCAGGAAGAACTGTCGCGAACCAACAAAGGGCTCATCGCGCTGACCATGGAATTGGAGCAGCGCGTGGATGAACGCACCGTTGAGTTGCAGTCCGCCAGGGAAGAACTCCAGCAGACCAATATGGGCCTCTTGCAATTGACCATGGAACTGGAGAGCCGCGTGGCTGGCCGAACGGAAGAACTCGTCAAAGCCAACGCGGCCTTGCGTCAAGAGATCGCCGAACGCAAGCGGGTAGAAGTGGAACTGAAAGCCAGCCGAGAGAAATATCGCATTTTGGCGGACTATTCTCACGATTGGGAAGACTGGAAAGCGCCCGATTTGCATTACCTGTACGTTTCGCCGGCGTGTGAAGAAATCTGCGGATATTCCGCAACGGCTTTTCTCGCTGATCCGGAGTTGATGATGCGCATTCTGCACCCAAGCGATCGAGAAACTTGGCGAGCGCATCAAGACGAAGTCGCTAACGCGAATAGGGAACAGCTCGCCCACGACCCTTTTTCATTGCGAATTCGCACGCGGCAGGGCGAGGAACGCTGGATAGAACACGTTTGCAAAAGCGTGTTCGACGAATGTGGCAATTTTCTTGGCCGGCGTGGCAGCAATCGTGATATCACCGAGCGCAAGTTGGCCGAATTGGCTTTGCGGGAAAACGCCTTGCGCTATCAATTATTGGTCGATAGCCTTCCCCAAATCATCTGGCAAAAGGATGCAAACTCCGTCTATCTCGCTTGCAACCAAGCCTATGCGCAAGCGCTGGGCATGACGCCGAGCGCACTGATAGGCAAAACGGATTTCGATTTCTACCCTACGGCATTGGCCGAAAAATATCGTGCCGATGATCAGCGAATCATGGCTGACAGGGTGATTGAATCGCTTGACGAACGTTGGGTCACCGATGGTGAACAGCGCTATATCCACACCACGAAAGTCCCCGTCGTTGACGAAGTCGGCAAGATTCAGGGAACCATCGGTATCGCTGAAGACATCACCGAGCGAAAACAAAGAGAAGAGGAACTTTACGCCAGCAACCAGATCAATCGCGTCACGTTCGAGCAGGCCCCCATCGGCATCGCCCATGTCAGCCTGGACGGATGCTGGCTACGGGTCAACGACCGGTTTTGCGAAATCGTCGGATATTCGTGCGAGGAGTTAATCGAGCGGACCTTCCAAAGCATTACCTATCCGGACGATCTGGACGCGGACCTCGATCATGTCCGACAGCTCTTGGCCGGCGAACACCAGACCTATGCCATGGACAAACGCTATATCCGCAAGGACGGTAGCCCGGTCTGGGTAAGATTGAGCGTTTCGCTGGTGCGAGAAGCGGATGGCAAGCCGCGCCATTTCATTTCGCTGGTCGAGGATATCTCCACCGCCAAGCAGTTGCAGGAAGAACGCGAGCAATACCAGCAGCGGTTGGAACACGAGGTGCGGGTCCGCACCGCCGAACTGAACCGCCGCACCAGCGAATTGGAATCCGCCAATCAAGACCTGGAAAGCTTCAGCTACTCCGTTTCCCACGACCTGCGTTCTCCGCTGCGCGCCATCGACGGCTTCATCGCCATCCTTGCCGAGGAGCAGGCCGAGCGCCTGGACGACGAGGGCAAGCGCATGTTCGGCATCGTCGCCGAGAACGCCCGTAAGATGGGCAGCCTGATCGACGACATCCTGGCGTTCTCGCGCGCCGGACGGATGGCGGTGGATCTGGCCGAAACCGACATGCGCGCCCTGGTCGACAGGGTATGGGCCGATCTGACCGAACTCGGTGAGGGCCGCGCCATCGAGTTCCGGGTCGGCGAACTGCCACCCGCCGCCTGCGACCCGCGCGCCATCCGTCAAGTCTGGCAGAACCTGCTGGCCAACGCCCTCAAATTCACCCGCGGGCGCGACCCGGCGGTCATTGAGGTGGACGCCCGGTCCGAGGGGAACTTTATCCGCTACTCGGTCCAGGACAACGGCGTTGGTTTCAGCAATGAATACGTCGGTAAGCTCTTCGTTCTGTTCCAGCGCCTGCACGGCATGGACGAATTTGAAGGCACCGGGGTCGGTCTGGCGATCGTCAAGCGCTTCGTCCAGAAGCATGGCGGCGAGGTCCATGCCGAGGGCGTGCCGGATCAGGGCGCCCGTTTCAGCTTTACCCTGCCCAGATCGTCTTTAAACCCGCTTTCCTGAAAGGAGATACCCATGGTCAATCTGGAATCGGTCGTTGATATCCTGCTGGTTGAAGACAACCCCAATGACGCTGAACTGGCGCTGCACGCGCTACGCAAGAGCAAACTCGCCAACCGCATCGAGTGGGTAAAGGATGGCGAGGCCGCTCTCGACTACTTATTCCAACGCGGCGCCCACGCCAACCGTGACTCTCAACTGCCCAAGGTAGTCCTGCTCGACCTGCGCCTCCCCAAGGTCGATGGCATCGACGTTCTGCGCGCCATCCGCGCGGAACCCGCTACCCGTGAACTGCCCGTGGTCGTGTTGACGTCGTCCAGGGAAGAACGGGACGTGGTGACCACTTACGATCTCGGCGTGAACAGCTTCGTCGCCAAACCCGTGGATTTTCATGAGTTTTCGAGGGTGGTGGGGGAACTGGGTCTGTACTGGGTGCTGGTCAATCGCGTACCGCCCACCATCCGGGGCGAGGCATGAGCACGCCGTTGCGCATCCTTCTGCTTGAGGACAACCCGTCCGACGCCGAGTTAAACCAGCACGCCCTGCGCAAGGCAGGGATCGGGTTTCAGGCGCTGCGGGTCGAGCGCGCGGAGGCGTACCTTGAGGCTTTGGTGGATTTTCAGCCCGACCTGATCCTGGCCGATTACAACCTGCCAAATTTCGACGGCTTGAAGGCGCTGCGCCTGCTGCGCGCCAGGAACGCCGATCTCCCTTTTATCTTCGTCACGGGGGCAATGGGGGAGGAAAACGCCGTGCAAACTCTGCGCGAGGGCGCCAACGACTACATTCTCAAGGATCGCCTGCACCGCTTGCCCGCGGCCGTGACCCGCGCCCTGGAGGAGGCCCGGCAACGCCAGCGCCTCGCGGAATCGGAACAGGCGCTGCGCCAGAGCGAAGCCCGCTTTCGGGCCCTGATCGAGTCCACTTCGGATTGGATCTGGGAGGTCGACTCGGATGTTCGCTATACCTATGCCAGTCCACGGGTGCTCGATATCCTGGGCTATACGCCGGCAGAGGTGCTGGGCAAAACCCCCTTCGATTTCATGGAGCCCGAGGAGGCGGACCTGGTTTCGGCGATCTTCGCGGACATTATCGCCGCGCGCCGGCCCTTCAATCTGGTGGAAAACACCTGCCTGCATAAGGATGGTTACCTCGTCATCCTGGAGACCAGCGGTCTGCCCTGCTTCGACGTGGATGGCCAGTTCGCTGGCTACCACGGCATCGACCGCGACATCACCGCGCGCAAGGCTATCGAGCAAGCCTTGCGCACCAGCGAGCAACGCTATTTTCAGGCCACTGCGACCCTCCGTGACGCCCTGATCATCCTGGAGGACATGGGGCAGGTCATCGAATGGAACCCGGCGGCGGAGACCATGTTCGGCTACCGCCGTGACGAGATGCTTGGCCGCAACGTCCATGAGGCTCTGGCGCCGGAGCGTTACCACGACGCCTACCGTCAGGCTTGGCCGCGCTTTCGGGAAACGGGCCAGGGCGCGGCCATTAGCAAGACGCTGGAACTGGTCGCCCTGCACCGGGACGGGCACGAGTTTCCCATTGAGTTGTCGTTGTCCGCCTATCAACGGGAAGGCGCGTGGCAGGCGGTCGGGCTGGTGCGCGACATCGCGGAGCGCAAGCGGGCGGAGCAGGATTTATTGGCCAGCCGGGCCGAACTGGTGCAGCAACGTAGCTTTCTTAAGACCCTGGTCCAAACCATCCCCGACCTGGTCTGGCTGAAGGACCCCAACGGGGTCTTTCTGGCCTGCAATTACCGCTTCGAGCGCTTTCTCGGTGCCCAGGAGGCGGACATCCTGGGCAAGACTGACTACGACTTCGTGGATCGGGACCTGGCCGCCTTCTTCCGGACCAAGGATCAGGCGGCCATCGCGGCCGGCGGTCCCTCGGTCAATGAAGAGGAAGTGACCTTCGCCGACGGCCACCGAGAGTTGCTGGAGACCATCAAGACCCCCATGTATGACGATCGGGGTCGGCTGATCGGCGTGCTGGGCATTGCCCGTGATATCACCGCGGCCCGCCGGGATCAGGAGGCACTGCGCAAGAGCGAGGCCCTGCTTCAGAATGTCGGTCGGGTGACACGGATCGGCGGTTGGGAAATGGACTTGGTCACGCGCCAGGCTCGTTGGACCCAAACTACCTACGACCTCGTGGGTATTAAGCCAGGGGAGCCGGTGCCGGGACCGGACGATCACCTCCGGTACTACGTCGAGGAAGATCGTCCCCAGGTGGCCAAGGCCATGCAGGCGTTAATTGAAGACGATGTTCCCCTGAATTTTGAGGCCCGGGCCGAAATTCCCGGCAAGGGCGTGCGCTGGTTCCAGGCCCTCGGCCAGGCAGTCCGCGCGCAAGACCGTTGCATCCGGGTCTACGGTACCCTTCAGGATATCACCGAAAAGAAGCGCATTGATATCGAGCTGGACCAGCACCGCCATCATCTGGAGGAACAGGTCGCGGCGCGCACGGCGCAGTTGACCGAAGCGCGGGAAGCGGCCGAAGCGGCGAACCGGGCCAAGAGCGCGTTTCTGGCCAACATGAGCCACGAGATTCGCACACCAATGAACGCCATCGTCGGATTGACCCACCTGCTCAAGCAAGCGAGGCCGACGCCCGAACAGGCCGAGCGGCTGGATAAAATCGACGACGCCGCCCACCACCTGCTCACGATCCTCAACGACATTCTCGATCTGTCCAAGATCGAGGCGGCCAAACTGGAACTGGAGCAAACCGATTTTCACCTCGGGTCCCTGCTGGATCAGGTAGGTTCGCTGATGGCGGAAGCGGCCCGGGCCAAGGGACTCGCGGTGGCGGTGGACGGCGACGCAGTGCCGGTGTGGCTGCGGGGGGATGTGACCCGGCTGCGCCAGGCGCTATTAAACTATGCCGGCAACGCGGTCAAATTCACCGAGCATGGCGGCATCACCCTGCGTGCCCGCCTGATGGAGGACCGGGACACCGGGCTGTTGGTGCGGTTCGAGGTCCAGGACACCGGCATTGGCCTGACGGCGGAACAGGCCGGCCGGATTTTCGAGGCGTTCGAACAGGCCGATGCCTCGACCACGCGGCAATACGGGGGCACGGGGCTGGGACTGGCGATCACCCGGCGGCTGGCCCGGTTGATGGGGGGCACGGTGGGGGTGGACAGCCAGCCGGGGGCCGGCAGCACCTTCTGGTTCACCGCCCGGCTGGGGCGGGGGCAGCCCGTTCTCGCCGCCGCCCCGCCGCTGGCAGCGACGAAAGTAGAGCAGGAACTGAGCCGGCGGGGGGCCGGGGTCCGGCTGCTGCTGGCGGAAGACAACCCGATCAACCAGGAAGTGGCGCTGGAACTGCTGCGGGGCGTCGGGTTCGCGGTCGATCTGGCGGCGAACGGGGCCGAGGCGGTCGAACGGGCGCGGCGCACCGCCTACGCCCTGATCCTGATGGACGTGCAGATGCCCATGCTGGACGGGCTGGCGGCGACGGCGGAAATCCGGCGGCTGCCGGGTCGCGAGACCACGCCGATTCTGGCGATGACGGCCAACGTCTTCGCGGAGGACCGCCACGCCTGCCTGGCGGCCGGGATGAACGACTTTGTCGCCAAGCCGGTCGAGCCGAACGCGCTCTACGCCACTCTGCTGACCTGGTTGCCCGAACCGGCGGCGATAGCCGAACCGGCGGCGATGGCCGAACCGGCACCGCCCCCCGGCGACGAGCGGGATGAACGAATCCGGCTGGCCGCGATTCCCGGTCTTGACCTGGACCGAGGACTGGTGATCGTGCGCGGTCGGCTGGCCAGCTACCACCGGCTGCTGGGGCTGTTCCTCGACCATCACGGCCCCGACCCGGCCCGGCTGGCGGAGCGGGCGGCGGCCGGGGACTGGGCGGAGGTCCGGCGGCTGGCCCACGCCCTCAAGGGCGCGGCCGGCAACGTCGGAGCGACGGCGGTCCAGGCGGCGGCGGCGGCGCTGCACCGGGCCATTGACCAGGACCCGGACCCTGGTGCTCGCCCGCCGCTGGTCGAGAGCCTGACCACCGCCCTGACCGCCCTGCTGGCGAGCCTGCGCGCGGCGTTAACCCCCACCCCTGCCCCGCCCCCGGTTCCGGTGGACCTCGCCCGCCTGGCCGGCGTGCTGGAACGGCTGGAGGCCCTGCTGGCGGCGGGAGACCTGGACGCCAACCCACTGGCGCAAACCGAGGAACCGCTCCTGCGGGCTGGGCTGGGCGCGGCCGGCGACCGCCTGCTGGACCAGATCGCCGCCTTCGATTACGAGGCGGCCCTGACCGCCCTGCGGGCGTCCCAGGCGGGCGGCGCGACGACGCGCGAATGCTGCCCGCCGAACGAGTAAACTATCCGCATGAGGATAACCAATGGACGATCCCCATGCGCCAGCGACCCACCTACGAAGAACTCGAACAAAAAATCCAGATTCTTGAAGCGGAATCCGCCAGGGGTCAGGAGGCCGAAGCCCGATACCGTAACCTGGGCGCCTTCACCGAGAACGAGCACCGGCCCGCGCTCGCCGAACTGGCGGCTATCATCGAAAGCATCGGCGACGGCCTCATGGTCCTGGACGAGGATTGGCGTTTCGTCTACCTCAACGCCGTCGGCGAGCAACTGCTGGGCGTGCGCCGGGAGGACGTCCTCGGCAAGAACCACTGGGAAATCTACTCGTCCGCCCGGGGCACCTCGCTGGAGGCTCACTACCGCAAGGCGGCGGCGGGCGAGCCCCAGGATTTCGAAATTTACTGGCCGCCGTGGCAACGCTGGTTCCATAGCCGCGTCTACCCGCGCCCCGGCGGCGGGATTACGGTCTACTTCCTGGACATCACCGCAAGCCAACGTGCCGAGGAGACGCTGCGCGCCAGCCAGGAACAACTGCTGCAAGCGCGCCAGTTGGTGGAAGCCGTGACCACCGGGACAAAGGTGCTGATCGCCACGGTGGACCGCGAGTTTCGGTACACGTTCTTCAACCAAGCGCATCAGGAGGAACTAAAGCGCCTCACGGGGAAGGACACCGCAATCGGCATGAGCCTGATGGAAGTGCTGGCCGACATGCCGGACGAACGGGAGAAGGCGCTGGCGGTTTGGGATCGCGCGCTGAACGGCGAAACGACCGTCGATACGGTCGCGTTCGGTGATTCCGGGCGCTACCGCCGGGTGTATAGCATCCGCCACACGCCCATCCGGAACGCGGCCGGGCAGATCGTCGGCGCCGGCGAAGTGACCAGCGACATCACCGAACTCGCGCAGGCCCAGGAAGCGTTGCGCGCCAGCGAAGAGCGCTTCCGCTACGCCATGGAGGCCACGCGCGAAGGCATCTGGGACTGGAACCTGGTCACCGGACAGGTCTATTACAGCCCCGGCTACTTCGCCCAACTCGACTACGAGCCCGGAAGCTTGCCCATGGAGGTCAGCACCTGGACCGGGTTGCTGCATCCCGACGAACGCGAGGAGGTGGTCGCCGAGGCGGAGCGGCGGCTGCGGAACCCCGGCCACTACGCGCTTGAGTTCAGGATGCGGGCGCGGTCCGGCGATTACCGCTGGATGCTGAGCCACGGCAAGGTGGTCGAGCGCGACGCCGACGGCAACCCGGTGCGCGCCGTGGGGACCCACATCGACATCACCGACCAGAAATTGGCCGCCAAGGAACTGGAGCGTATGCGCCTCCTCTTGCAGGAGGGCGAGCGCATCGCCCAAGCGGGTACGTGGGAATACGTCGTCGCGACCCAGGAGACGGTTTGGTCCGACGGGGAGTGCCGCATTTACGGCCTGGACCCCGAGGACCCTTCGCCGGACTACCAGACCATGCTCCGCCGCTGCATCCATCCCGACGACGCGGAACGCCTGGACGCCATCTTTCTTGCGGCGCTCCACGGCGAAGCGATTTACGAGCAGGAACACCGGATCGTGCGCCCCGACGGTGCAGTTCGCGTGGTGCAAGACGTCGCCCATCCCTACTTCGACGCCGCCGGCCAGATCGTCAAATACGTCGGCGTCACCCTGGACGTGACCGAGCGCCGGCGCCTCGAAGAAGCCATCAGAGAAAGCGAAAGCCGCCTGCGCGCCCTCGTCGAGGCGACGACGGACGCCATCTACATCAAGGATCGGGAAGGGCGCTACCGACTGTTCAACACCGCCGCGGCCGATTTCATCGGCAGGGCCGCGCGGGACATCCTGGGGCAGGACGACACGTTCCTGTTTCCGCCCGACGAAGCCCGGGCGCTCATGGACAAAGACCGGCAGCTCATGCTGGAAGGGCAGGTGGCCACCTACGAAGAGCACGTCACCACGGCGGATGGCGTCGCGCGCACCTTCCTCTCGACGAAGGGACCAATACGGGACGCCGCCGGGAACGTCGTCGGCTTGTTCGGCATCTCCCGCGACATGACCGAGATCCGTCGCGCGGAACGGGAACAGGTGGAGGCGCTGATCCAAGCCAGGGACACCGCCGAAGCCGGCAACCGGGCCAAAACCGCCTTTCTGGCCAACATGAGCCACGAGATTCGCACGCCCCTGAACGCGATCCTGGGCTTCACCTACCTGCTGCGCCGGGACGGCGTCGCCCCCCCGCAAGCCGAACGGCTGGACGAGATTAACGTCGCCGGGCGCCACCTGCTATCGATCATCAACGACGTGCTCGATCTGTCCAAGATCGAGTCCAACAAGCTGGTGTTGGAGGAAGCCGATTTCCCCCTGGCGGCGGTGCTGGATCACGTCGGTTCCCTGATCGCCGCCGCCGCGACCGCGAAAGGGTTGGCGGTGGAAGTGGACGGCGACGCCGTGCCGCTCTGGCTGCGGGGCGACGCCACCCGTTTGAGCCAGGCGCTGCTCAACTACGCTGGCAACGCGGTCAAGTTCACCGAGCGGGGCACGATCACTTTGCGCGCCGTGCTGCTGGACGAGAGCGGCGACAGCCTGCGGGTGCGCTTCGAGGTGCAAGACACCGGCATCGGCATCCCCCCCGAACCGCTCGTCCGGTTGTTCAAGGCGTTCGAGCAGGCCGACGCCTCGGCCACCCGCCGGTACGGCGGCATGGGGCTGGGGCTCGCGATCACCCAGCGGCTGGCTCGCCTGATGGACGGGGACGCGGGGGTCGAGAGCGAACCGGGCCGGGGCAGCACCTTCTGGTTCACCGCCCGGCTGCGGCGGGGGCGCGGCGTCCCGCCCGTCGTCCCGACCGTTGGCGCCGCCGAAGCCGAATTGGGCGCCCCGTCGGCGCCCGCCTGCTTGCTGGCCGAGGACAATCCGGTCAACCCGGCCGGGACGCCGTTGCCAAAGCCCCCACCGCCGCCCGCCGCCCCACCTCCCGTCCCGGTGGACATCACCCGCCTGGCCGGGGTGCGAGCGCGGCTCGATGCCCTGCTGACGACGGGGGATATAGCTGCTCAAGCTCTGGCGCAAGCCGAAGCCCCGCTCCTGCGCGCCGGGCTGGGCGCGGCCGGTGACCGCCTGCTGCGCCAGATCGCCGCGTTCGATTACGAGGCGGCCCGCGCGACCCTGCAAGCAGCGTCCGACCAGTGACGCCGAACTCGCGCCAGGCGCCGCGCGCGAATGGATTTTATCCAGAATCGTAGAGCGAGTTAGGGGCATCAGCCCGTAACCCGCCGATTCGGTTGCGGTTTAGGCGGGTTACGCTCCGCTAACCTGCCCTACGCCGGGTCTTAAAAAGACTAAAATCCACCGGGAATCGGTATGAGATGGTGGCTTGCGCTGGGTAACCGTTCACTCCCCCTCCCAGCGGGAGGGGGTTGGGGGGAGGGTAAGTCGTTGGCGCCACAACCTTTCCCCCCTCCCAACCTCCCCCCGCTGGGGGGAGGGGTCTGAACGCTTACTGCGCTGGAAGCTGAATCTTGAGGATCCGCGCCGGGGGCGGGGCGCGGGCTTTAAGAGCCTATACGAAATTTAACAGTATGAATTGCTTTGGAAAACCATCAAAGATTTCCCGACGGATCCCCTCTCCCTTTGGGAGAGGGTTAGGGTGAGGGAACGAACCCATTGAAAATAAACCCTCACCCCTCGCCCCTCTCCCAAAGGGCGAGGGGAGTTTTGGTATAGGCTCTAAACCTGCATGTCGCGGATGTGATGGGTCAGGCGGCTCTTGTGGCGGGCGGCCTTGTTGGCATGGATCAGACCCTTGCGCGCCATCCGATCAATCACCGGGACGGCAATTTGATATTCGGATTCAGCCTTGGTCTTGTCGCCGGCATCAATCGCCTTGATCACGCGCTTGATGTAGGTACGCAACATGGAACGCATGCTGGCGTTGTGTTGGCGATGCTTTTCCGCCTGACGGGCGCGCTTCTTTGCTTGAACGGTGTTGGCCAAAACTCAAAACTCCTGGCAGTGACACAATCGGATGAACGCGGCTGCGTTCGGATGCTAAAAGGATTGGCCATTTTGGCGTTTTCCCGCCCCCTGTCAATCCTTGACCGTCGCTGACAGTCCCGACCGTTCCCGGCTATCATCCGCGCCTTTCCCATTCGCGCGCCGCAAGACGGTATCCCCATGAGCAAGGCTCTTCTCAAATCCACCGGCATCGTCAGCGCCATGACCTCGCTGTCCCGGATCACCGGCTTCGTCCGCGACATGGTCTATGCGCAAATGTTTGGGGCCGGGGCCGGCACCGACGCCTTCTTCGTGGCGTTCCGCATCCCCAATTTCCTGCGCCGGTTGTTCGCCGAGGGGGCGTTTTCGCAAGCCTTCGTGCCGGTGTTTTCGGAATACCAGACCCAGCGCTCGCGGGCCGAGCTTCAGGAACTGGTGGATCAGGTCGCCGGCACCCTGGGCGCGATCCTGCTGCTGATCACGGCGGTCGGCGTCGTGGCCGCCCCGGTGCTGATCCTGTTGTTTGCCCCCGGTTTCACCACCGACGCCGGCAAATACGATTTGACGGTGGAAATGTTGCGGATCACGTTTCCCTACCTGCTGTTCATTTCACTCACCGCCTTCGCCGGCGGGGTGCTGAACAGTTGCGGCAAGTTCGCCATTCCCGCCGTGACTCCGGTGCTGCTTAACCTGACCATGATCGCCGCCGCGCTGTGGCTGGCTCCGCGGATGGAAAAGCCGGTGGTGGGGTTGGCCTGGGGGGTGTTCATCGCCGGAGTCATCCAGTTGAGCTTTCAGATTCCCTTCCTGCGCCAGATGAAACTGCTGCCGCGCCCACGCTGGGGGTGGGCGGCCCAAGGCGTGCAACAGGTGCTGAAGCTGATGCTGCCGGCGCTGTTCGGCTCGTCGGTGGCGCAGGTCAATCTGCTGATCGACACGGTGCTGGCTTCGTTCCTGGTCTCGGGCAGCGTCAGTTGGCTGTACTACTCCGACCGGCTGGTGGAATTTCCGCTCGGCATTTTCGGGGTGGCGCTGGGCACGGTCATCCTGCCCAAGCTGTCGCGTCATCACGCCGGCGCGGAGACGGACGATTTTTCCAACACTCTGGACTGGGCCCTGCGCTGGGCGCTGCTGATCGGCGTGCCGGCGACGGTGGCTCTGGTCATCCTGTCCGGGCCGATCCTGTCGGCCTTGTTCCAGCACGGCGAGTTCGACGCCCGCGACGTGATCATGTCCACCCGCAGCCTGATGGCCTTTGCCCTGGGCCTGGTGGCGTTCATGCTGATCAAGGTGCTGGCGCCGGGTTTCTACGCCCGTCAGGACACCCGCAGCCCAGTCAAGTACGGCCTGATCGCGATGGGCGCGAACACCGCCATGGTCTTGATGTTCATCTGGCCACTGGCCCATGCCGGGCTGGCGCTGGCCACCTCGCTGGCCGCTTTCCTCAACGCCGGGCTGCTGTTTTACAACCTGCGGCGGCGGGACATTTACCGGCCGCGCGCCGGATGGATGAAATTCCTGGTCCAACTGGTCGTGGCGAATCTGGCGATGGGTCTAGTGCTGTGGTTTGGAGCGGGCAATCTGGAGCCATGGTTGAACGCCAGCGCCCGCGAACGGCTGTGGCATCTGGTCTGGCTGGTCGCGGCCGGCGGAGGCGCCTATCTGCTGACAGTGCTGGCGGTGGGAATTCGGCCACGGCATTTGCTGCATGGGTAGGCGGCTTGGTCTCGCCTGGATTAGACTTTTGATGTGACCACCTGCCGCCGACCTGTCAGTTATACAACCCCGTGGAGGAGGATGAATCATGGCAACACCGCTAGCGGAGCGAGAATCGCTGAATCTTCAACCGCGTCACCGCTGGACCGTGGCGGAATATCACCGCATGGGTGAAGTCGGCTTATTGAACGAAGACTCGCGAGTGGAACTGATTGATGGGGAGATCGTTGAAATGGCGCCGATTGGGAGTGCTCATGGGGGCAATGTCAACCGATTCATTCGGTTGTTTTCAAAAGTGGTCGGCGGCAAAGCAATTGTCGCGGCGCAGAATCCCGTTGTGCTGAGCGGCTATGCGGAACCTCAACCCGACATCTCCATCCTGCGTTGGCGGGCGGATGATTACGAACAATCGAATCCTCATCCAGAAGATGTACTGCTCCTCATCGAGGTTTCCGACAGCACGCTCCGCTACGACCGCGATGTCAAGATTCCGCTCTACGCTAAAAACGGTATTCCCGAAGTTTGGTTGCTGGATATTCCAGATCGGAAATTGGAAATTTATCGTGAACCGATAAACGGCGAATACCGTCAGCGGGATTGCCGCCAGACCGGCCAAATCGCGCCGATGCTCTGTCCGGATGCCATCATCGATCTGACCGAGTTGTTCCCCAAGACCTGAACGACCACCTCGGCCGCCACCTTCGGCGCGGTCGATAGCCGACAAAGCCCATCGTATTATTATTCCAACCGGTTTTGCTGTCGCCATCGGCGGCCGGGTCTGGTATCGTGTAGCGTCTTTCGCAACCCCCCATCCCGGCATGACCCGATTCATTTTCATCACCGGCGGCGTGGTTTCCTCGCTGGGCAAGGGCATCGCCGCCGCGTCGCTGGCGGCGGTGCTCGAAGCCCGAAACCTCAAGGTCACCCTGATCAAGCTCGACCCCTACATCAACGTCGATCCCGGCACCATGAGTCCGTTCCAGCACGGCGAGGTGTTCGTGACCAGTGATGGGGCGGAAACCGATCTCGATCTTGGCCACTACGAACGCTTCGTCTGCCTGACCGCCAGCCGACGCAACAACTTTACCACCGGGCGCATCTACGAAAACGTGATCCGCAAGGAACGGCGCGGCGACTATCTCGGCGGCACGGTGCAGGTCATCCCGCACATCACCGACGAAATCAAGCGCTGCATCCGTCTCGGCGCCGGTGAGGCGGAAATCGCCCTGGTCGAAATTGGCGGCACGGTCGGCGACATCGAATCATTGCCGTTCCTGGAAGCCATCCGGCAAATGGGCCTGGAACTGGGCCGCGACCGCTCGCTGTTCATCCACCTGACCCTGGTGCCCTACATCAAATCCTCGGGCGAACTCAAGACCAAGCCCACCCAGCACTCGGTCAAGGAACTGCGCTCCATCGGCATCCAGCCTGACATGTTGATGTGCCGCTCGGATCGGGACATCCCGGCCGACGAACGGCGTAAGATCGCCCTGTTCACCAACGTTGAGCCCAAGGCGGTCATCAACGTCCCCGACGCCGACACCATCTACCGCATTCCACTCCTGCTGCACGCCCAGGGTGTCGATGACATCGTCGCCCGCAAGCTGCGGCTGGACAATCCCCCACCGGCCCGGCTCGCCGACTGGGAGCGGGTGGTCCGGGCCATCGAAACGCCGACCGGCGAGGTCGACATCGCCATGGTCGGCAAATACGTGGACCTGACCGACGCCTACAAGTCGCTGAACGAAGCCCTGTTGCACGCCGGCATCCATACCCAGACCCGCGTCCACATCCACTATGTGGATTCCGAACGCATCGAGCGGGAGGGAACCGCTGGCCTGGAAGGGATGGACGCCATCCTGGTGCCAGGCGGCTTCGGTCGGCGCGGCATCGAGGGCAAGATCGCGGCGGTCCGTTTCGCCCGCGAGCGGCGGATTCCCTACCTCGGCATCTGCCTGGGGATGCAGGCGGCGGTCATCGAATTCGCCCGCCATGTCGCTGGCCTGGAGGGCGCCCACAGCACCGAGTTTCGCCCCGACACCGCCCACCCCGTCATCGCGCTCATCGCCGAATGGGTGGACGAGAACGGTTCCGTGCAGCAGCGTCAGGAAGGCGGCGACCTGGGCGGTACCATGCGACTGGGCGCGCAGCCTTGCCGACTGGTCGCCGACAGCCTGGCGCGTCGGACCTACGGCAAGGACGTGATCACCGAGCGCCACCGCCACCGCTACGAACTCAACAACCGCTACCGGGAATCGCTCCATGCCGCTGGGCTGGCCTTTTCCGGCTATTCGCTGGACGGCCAACTGGTGGAAATGATCGAACTGCCCGATCATCCCTGGTTTCTCGGCTGCCAGTTCCACCCGGAATTCACCTCCACCCCACGCGCCGGCCATCCGCTGTTCCAGGGCTTCGTCGTGGCGGCGATTCGTCAGCGCCAGCAACTCCCACTGGAGGCGGACCCGGCATGATGAAACTGTGTGGTTTCGAGATCGGCCTGGACCGGCCGCTGTTCCTGATCGCCGGCCCCTGCGTGATCGAATCCGAGCAACTGGCGCTGGATGTCGCCGGCCGGCTCAAGGAAATCACCGGCCGGCTCGGTATCCCGCTGATCTACAAGTCCTCGTTCGACAAGGCCAACCGTTCCTCGCACCAGAGCTATCGCGGCCTCGGATTGGCGGAGGGTCTCAAGATTCTGGAAAAGGTCAAGACCCGGATCGGCGTGCCGGTGCTGACCGACGTGCATGAATACACCCCGCTGGCCGAGGTCGCCGCCGTGGTGGATGTATTGCAAACACCCGCCTTCCTGTGCCGGCAGACCGATTTCATCCAGAACGTCGCCCGTCAGGGCAAGCCGGTCAACATCAAGAAGGGTCAGTTCCTGTCGCCCTGGGAGATGCGCAACGTCGTCACCAAGGCGCGCAGGGTCGGCAACGACCATCTGATGGTCTGCGAGCGCGGCGTGTCTTTTGGTTACAATAACCTGGTGTCGGACATGCGCGCCTTGATGGTGATGCGCGCCACCGGCTGTCCGGTGGTGTTCGACGCTACTCACTCGGTGCAGTTGCCGGGCGGTCAGGGCCATGCTTCCGGTGGCCAGCGCGAGTTCGTGCCGGTGCTGGCGCGGGCGGCGGTGGCGGCCGGTATTGCCGGATTGTTCATGGAAACCCATCCCGATCCGGATAAGGCTTTGAGCGACGGACCCAACGCCTGGCCGCTGAACCGGATGGAACCGCTGCTGGCGACGCTCAGGGCGCTGGATCAGGTGGTCAAGCAACACGGTTTCCTGGAAACCGGACTAGAATAAATCTTTTATTCCCCCAAGAGCGCAACACCCATAGGAGTTGAATAATGTCGAAAATCAAAGAAATTCGCGGTCGTGAAATCATGGATTCGCGCGGCAACCCGACCGTCGGCGTGGACGTGATCCTGGAATCCGGCGCCAAGGGCAGCGCCGGCGTGCCGTCCGGCGCCTCGACCGGCAGCCGCGAGGCGCTGGAACTGCGCGACGGCGACAAGAGCCGTTACCTCGGCAAGGGCGTGTTGAAGGCGGTCGCCAACGTCAATAGCGAATTGCGTGACGCCCTGCTCGGCGTGGAAGCGGTCGGCAATCAGGCCGCCATCGACGAGAAGATGATCGCCCTGGATGGCACTCCCACCAAGAGCCGTCTCGGCGCCAACGCCCTGCTGGGCGTTTCCATGGCGGTCGCTCACGCCGCCGCCTTCGAGAAGGGCGTGCCGCTGTACAAGTATCTCAACCCCACCGGCCCGTATCATCTGCCGGTGCCGATGATGAACATCCTCAACGGCGGCGCCCACGCCGACAACAGCGTGGACATGCAGGAGTTCATGATCATGCCGGTCGGCGCGCCCAGCTTCCGCGAGGCGCTGCGCTGGGGCGCGGAAGTATTCCATGCCCTGAAGGCGGTGCTGAAGGGCCAGGGCATGAACACGGCGGTCGGCGACGAAGGCGGCTTCGCCCCCAACCTGCCCTCCAACGAAGCGGCGCTGGACGTGGTCATGGAGGCCATCAAGAAGGCGGGCTATACCGCCGGCAAGGACATCTACATCGCCCTGGACTGCGCCAGTTCCGAGTTCTACAAGGGCGGCAAATACGTGCTGGAAGCCGAGGGCAAGTCCTTCACCTCCGCCGAATTCGCCGCCAAGCTGGCCGACTGGGCCAGTCGTTATCCCATCGTCTCCATCGAAGACGGCATGGATGAGTCGGACTGGGACGGCTGGGCGGAACTGACCCGCTTGCTGGGCAAGAAGATCCAGTTGGTCGGCGACGACCTGTTCGTCACCAACACCTCGATCCTCAAGCGCGGCATCGACCAGGGCATCGCCAACTCGATCTTGATCAAGGTCAACCAGATCGGCACCCTGACCGAGACCCTGGCGGCGATCAGCATGGCCGCCGCCGCTGGTTACACCTCGATTTCGTCGCACCGTTCCGGTGAGACCGAGGACACCACGATCGCCGATCTGGCCGTGGCCACCGCCGCCAGCCAGATCAAGACCGGCTCGCTCAGCCGCTCCGACCGCATCGCCAAGTACAACCGCCTGCTGGTGATCGAGGAAGAGTTGGGAGCCGCCGCCGTCTATCCGGGCAAGAAGGCGTTCAACGTCTTCCCAGGCTGAATCTGAAACCCTGACGGTGACCGCCTTGGTCCCGTCGTCTTGACCTCGCCGCGCCTTCCCGTCTTCCTTCCCGAATGGAGGGGATGGCGGGGAGGCGCTGATTTATTCAGTCACCGCGCGATCCATGGCCCATCCCCCCGAGCAAGGATTCAAACTGCAACTTCTGGCGGTCGCACTGATCGCGGCGCTGGTGTTCTTGCATTATCTGCTTTGGATCGATGAAAACGGCGTGCGCCAGACCCACACCCTGCGCATCAGCATTCGTGCCCAAACCGAGGAAAACGCGGAACTGACCGAGCGCAACCGCGCGCTAACGGCTGAGATCGAGGACCTGAAGCGCGGGTTGATGGCCATTGAGGAAAGGGCCCGCGCCGACATGGGTATGATTCGCCCGGACGAAACCTTTTATCGCCTGCTTGAGAAACCCCTGTCGCCAGAGGCGACACCCCCGAAAAAACCCACGCCACCGGCCAAACCTTCAGCGCTAGCCAAACCACCAAAGCCAGCGGCTCAACCCCCAGCACCGGCCAAACCGCCAACGTCAGCCGCTCAACCCCCGGCACCGACCAAACCGCCAACGCCAGCCGCTCAACCTCCGGCACCGGTCAAGCCGCCAACGCCAGCCGCTCAACCCCCGGCGCCCACCGCCAAGCCCACGCCAACCCCTGGAACGCCGCCAGGCCGTGACTAATCCACGTCACTGGGCATTGGTCCCCGCCGCCGGCGTCGGCAAACGCATGGGTTCGACCGTCCCCAAGCAATATCTACCCTTGGCTGGCCGGCCGGTCATTGCCCACGCCCTCGCAACCCTGCTGGATCATCCGCGCATTGCCGGCGTGGTCGTCGCCATCGGCGCCGAGGATGAATGGTGGCTGACAGTGGCTGCCGAATTGAGCACTACCAAGCCGCTGCGAGTCGTCATTGGCGGCGTGGAACGCTGCCATTCGGTATTGAACGGGCTGGAGGCGCTGCGGGAGTGGGCTACGCCGAGCGACTGGATTTTGGTCCACGACGCCGCCCGGCCCTGCCTGACCGTCGGGGACGTGGATCGGTTGCTGGAACTGGACGATGATCCGGTGGGCGGACTGCTCGCCGTGCCGGCACGGGATACCTTGAAACAGGTCGACAATGCCGGGCGGGTCGCGGCGACGGTGGATCGTGCGCGGCTCTGGCACGCCCTGACCCCGCAGATGTTCCGGCTGGAAATGCTGCGTGAAGCCCTGCGCGCGGCGCTGGCGCGTGGCTTGCTGGTGACGGACGAAGCGGCGGCGATGGAAGCGGCCGGTTTCGCTCCCCGGTTGGTTGAGGGCCGGGCGGACAATTTGAAAATTACCCGGCCGGAAGACCTGGCGCTGGCGGAGTTTTATCTGACTCGCGGGTTCGCCGGCTAAATCCCGACGGGAGAGCAACGCCATGCGCATCGGTCACGGCTTCGACGTGCACGCCTTCGGGCCGGGCGCGTTCATCACCCTGGGCGGGGTCCGCATCCCACACACCCATGGATTGATCGCTCATTCCGACGGCGACGTGTTGTTGCACGCGCTGTGCGACGCCTTGCTGGGCGCGGCGGGACTGGGCGATATCGGCCGGCACTTCCCCGACAGCAGCGCGGAATTCAAGGGCATCGACAGCCGCGTCCTGTTGCGGCGGGTCGTGGCCCTGCTACGGGCACAGGGTCTGACAGTGGGCAATGCGGACGCCACGATCATTGCCCAAGCGCCCAAAATGGCCCCGCACATTTCCACCATGCGGGAAACCATCGCCGCCGATCTGGCCATCGCCCCGGACCGGATCAACGTCAAGGCCACCACCACCGAGCGGCTGGGTTACATCGGGCGCGGCGAGGGCATCGCCGTTCACGCCGTGGCGCTGCTGGTTTAAACACCCAAAAGGGGAAAGGCTCAACCACCGTAACCGTTCACTCCCCCTCCCAGCGGGAGGGGGTTGGGGGGAGGGTAAGTCGTTGGCGCCACAACCTTTCCCCCCTCCCAACCTCCCCCCACTGGGGGGAGGGGTCTGAACGCTTACCAACCACCTTTCTCGTCCCCCGTGAGAGGATTGGGAGTGATCGGTTCGCTGAGGTCTTCGTACAGCGCCTCCACCGGGCAGTCCAGATCGACGCTGTCCAGGCGCAGCCGTCCGCCGGGACCGATGTTATCGACCCCCCATTGCCCGTCCCGCCGCCGATAAATCAGGACCCGGACCCGGTCCTGATCCACCAGCACGTATTCCCGCAGACTGTCGAGTTGCTGGTAAGCGGCGAACTTGTCGCCCAAGTCGTAGGAGGCGGTGCTGTCCGACAGCACCTCGACCACCAGCGTCGGCGAACGCTTGACGAGGCGGTCGGCGCGGTCGCTCTCGGCGCAAGTGACCTGAATATCCGGATAAAATCCACAATCCGCCGCGTCCACCCGCACCTTGACGTCAGCCATGTAGACCCGACAGGGCGTGCCGCGCAAATGCTGGCGCAGCAGGGTAGTAAGATTCATTGAAATTTCATTATGCCGGTCGGTGGTGCCAGTCATGGCGAACACTTCGCCGCGCACGTATTCATGGCGCTCCGGCTGGCGTTGTTCCCATTCGAGATAATCGTCGTAGGTGAAGGCGGGGCGTGGCGCGAGTTGAGGCATGGCGGCGCTCCAGGCTGCTATCGTCGATCATCAAAGCTTAGCATGGCGGACCGACCCATCGGCGCGCGGGCTAAACTGAGCGCTCCAAACAACCCGGAACATCACGATGTCCACTGAAGCCCAGCACTCGATCCCCCTGCCCTTCGCCCAAGGTCAACCGGCCGGGTCCGGTCGGCTACGCGCCGTTCCCGAGGATTTTCAAGTCTGTGAGGAAATCCCTTTTACCCTGGACGGCGCGGGTGAACACGTCTGGCTGTGGGTGCGCAAGCGCGGCGCGAATACCGAATGGGTGGCGCGGCGGCTGGCGGAATGGGCGGGCGTCCCGTCCGGCGCGGTGAGCTACGCCGGCCTCAAGGATCGCCATGCGGTCACCGAGCAATGGTTCTCGGTGCATCTGCCCGGTCGGGCGGAACCCGACTGGTCGGCGAACCCCGACCCCGATTTCACCGTGCTGAACGCGACGCGCCACTCCCGCAAGCTGCGGCGCGGCGCGCTGACCGGTAACGCTTTCCGCATCGTCATCCGCGACCTGGACGGCGAGCCGGCGGAACTGGCGGTGCGATTCCAGCACATCGCCGTGACCGGCGTCCCCAACTATTTCGGTGAGCAACGCTTCGGTCGGGAAGCCGGCAATCTGGAACGAGCCGAGGCGATGTTGCGCGGCGCGTTGAAAGTCCGCGACCGGCATCAACGCGGCCTGTATCTGTCCGCCGCCCGCTCGGCGCTGTTCAACGCCGTGCTGGCGCGGCGAGTGGTCGAGGGGACCTGGAATCAACCGCTGCCCGGCGATGTGCTGATGCTGGACGGGAGTCACAGCAGCTTCGTGATCGACGAGGTGGATGAAACCATTGGCCGGCGAGTAGCCGCCTTTGACCTGCATCCCACCGGGCCGCTGTGGGGCGCTGGGGAATTGCGGACCGGCGACCCGGTCCGGGAACTGGAGGAACAGGTAGCGGCGACGCTGCCGGTATTTCGCGACGGCCTGGCGGCGGCGGGGCTGGACCAGGAACGACGGGCGCTGCGGCTGGTGGCGCGCGACGCGAGGCTGGAATTTCCCGAATCGCGCGTCGCCGTGGTGGCTTTCAAGCTGCCGGCCGGCGCCTACGCCACCACCGTATTGCGTGAACTGGTCCGGTCGGTCGACTGACCGGGTGAAATCAGCGGCCATCGCTCGATGTTTGCGCAAGGTATCCCCAGCGGTCGATTTCACGCTACCATGACGCATCCATCCCACCGGGATTTCCCGCATGGCCAAACGTACTCCCCTGTATGCCCGCCACGCCGCCCTGGGGGCGCGGCTGGTGGATTTCGGCGGCTGGGACATGCCGCTGCACTACGGTTCGCAACTCGACGAACATCACCGGGTACGCCGCGCCGCCGGCCTGTTCGACGTGTCGCACATGACCATCGTGGACTTCGCCGAACCCGCCCCGACCCGCGCCCTGCTCCGCTATCTGCTGGCTAACGACGTCGCCCGCCTGTATCCCAGCAAAGCGCTATACACCTGCCTGTTGAACGAGGCCGGCGGGGTGATCGACGATCTGATCGTCTACGACCGAGGCGCGGCCGGCTATCGGCTGGTGCTGAACGCCGCCACCCGCGACAAGGACCTGGCCTGGATCAGCCCCGTCGCCGAGCGTTTCGGCGCGGCCTGGCGCGAACGCGACGATCTGGCGATGCTGGCGGTCCAGGGACCGGAGGCGCTGGCGAAGCTGGAACCCGTGCTCGGCGCGACCACGATCACCGCGGTTCGCGCGCTCAAGCCGTTTCACGCCCTGGAAGCCAACGGCCTGTTCGTCGCCCGCACCGGCTACACCGGCGAGGATGGCGTGGAAATCTTGCCACCCGCCGCCGCGGCGCCCGAACTTTGGGACCGGATGCTCGCCGCCGGCGTCGCCCCCTGCGGACTGGGCGCCCGCGATACCTTGCGTTTGGAAGCCGGCATGAACCTGTACGGCAGCGACATGGACGAAACCACCACTCCGCTGGTTTCGGGGCTGGGCTGGACCGTGG
>JAXMFY010000014.1:0-100369 GCA_046347555.1 Candidatus Competibacteraceae bacterium
GTTGAGCGTTTCCGGGTTCAGTGCGGCGATCAAGCGCAGCAGCCGGTCGCGCAGGTCCGGGGCCGGTTCGGATCGGCCGCGCAGTTCGATGAAGCCCTGGCGCAGGGTTTCGACGGCGTCGAGCGCAGGGCGGCCTTCCCGGTCGCGGAGAGTTTGGCCCAACAACTGACCGAGCAGTTTGACGCGGTCGCGCAGCGGTTTGTCGAATGGGGTCGGCATGAGGGAACTCCGGCGGTTCGGGATGGAGAATTTCACCAATGGTTGACCACGGCGGACGGTTTTGTTTCACGCCTATTTCACCCTGTCGGCGCCCCGGCCGCATCCATCGCCAGGGCGTTGCCGCGGCGCATCCCCTTTATCACATCACCTAGCACCGGCGTTGCAGGAAAGACAGCGCTAATAGCCGAAATTTTTACAATATATATACAAAAGCTTGTATTTGGCAAAAATGGCGCTTATATTTATACCATAATTGTACAAAATACCTGTGGTCTCCAAACATGGCGGGCAACACCCGCGCGGAGACCCTGATGTCAACCCAGTTCTGTGTTGCCCCTTGCGATGGAGGAACAACGATGAAAACGGTCTACGGTCTTTTGGTCGGCGCCGCCCTCATTTTGGCAACCCCGACTCTGGGTGTGGCCGCGCTGTTGGCGAAAGACGAAATGACCTTCGAGGTATCGCTCGACGGCCAGTCGATTGGGGAGCATCGCTTTCGGATTACCAATGGTGGCGCGGTGCGCGTCGTCGAAAGCGAGGCTTCGTTCGACGTGAGAATCCTGCGCGTGCCCGTTTACCGTTACCGCCATCGCAACAGCGAAACCTGGCAGAACGGCTGTCTGAAGCGGATTGATTCTGAGACGGATGCCAACGGCACCCCTTACGCGGTGGACCTGAGCAAGACCGCAACAGGTTACCGGATTGTGACGCCGAACGAGACCCAGACCTATCAGAGCGACTGCCTGATGAGCTTTGCCTATTGGGATCAGCAGTTTCTCCAGCAACAGCGCCTGCTTAATACCCAGACCGGCGAGTTGATCGCGGTCGAGATTCAATCGCTGGGGGAATCGGAGCGGCGAATCGCCAACCGAACGGTGCCGGTCAAGGGATTTCGCGTGCTTGCGGCGCCTCAAAAAGTGGATATCAAGGTCTTTTACCACAGCGTGGACGGCCACTGGGTTGCGCTCGAATCGGTCCTCGAAAACGGACGGACGTTGCGTTACGCGCTGGCGGGGGATGATCGGCCGGCCACGGTCGGGCGCGTTCCCGACCCGCCTTCCGCCCGGAGATGACCATGTTCTGGCCGAGACCGGTTACGACATTAACCAAATACAGCGCGTGCCGCAGCGTTGGCCCGAACAGCCGGACAAACTGAGTTCGGATGGGGCGCAATTCGGTCCCGCGAGGAATTAGTACCGCTTCCCAATGGATTTCAGTATGTTCAAGGCAGGATGTAGGGCGCGGCTAGCGCAGCGCAGCCTATAATAAAATCATCCAGTTATGGACTAACGCCTCAACGGTGATGTCATCGGTTTCACCCCGGACGATGAAAGTCAGTACTTTCACGGCAATCCGCCCCACGATTTTGAACAAAATCCCTTTCCAAAGATTCGTTCGTACTCGATGCGAAACCGCTCGTAAGTATCGGTTTCGGTATTCTCGCGCGGATGGGCGTATTCGCGGATGATGCTGACATCCACCCGGCTTGGCACATCTGGCTGTGCAGGGGGTGCCGCGACGATTCCTGGTGGGGCCGGTCAGGATCGCCGCGCTGGCCGACTGGCTTGTTCGCGCCGCCCGTGGCGATTGCTGACCGCGTGAGTCGGCAATACACTGTCCGGGCGGTCGGGCGCAGCGACCCGGTGATCGGCCCGCTCCACGTCGTCACAACCTAAGCCGGGGCCGATTACCGACGTGGATGGCGCACGGCCGGTTCGCTGGGCGGCTGGAGTGATAGGGGGTATTGCGTGGGTGAATCGTCGAATGATCCTTGCTCGGATCGGACCGATCTGTCCGATTCCGATCCGGGCGCGTTGACGCTGGCCAGTCTCGATCATCTGCACGAAGCCATCAGCATCGTCGACCAGGATCTGCGCCTGCGGGTTTGGAACCGGCGTTTCATCGAACTGCTGGATTTTCCCCCGGAGCTGGTGCGGGTCGGTTTACCCTTCGTCGAATTGTTTCGCTTCAATGCCCGGCGCGGCGAATACGGCCCCGGCGATCCCAAGACGCAGGTCGAGGAACGGATCAAGCTGGCCCAACAGTTTGAGGGTCGGTGCTTTGAGCGGACCCGCCCGAACGGAACGGTGCTGGAAATCCGTAGCGAGCCCATCGCCGGCGGGGGCTTCATCACCATCTACGAGGACATCACCGCCCGCAAGCGGGCCGAGGCGGAACTGCGCGAAAGCCACGAGCAACTGGAGGCGCGGGTCCGCGAGCGCACCGCCGAACTACTGGCGCTCAACGCCCAACTGGCCCGGGAAATCGAGGAGCGCCAGCGCGTCGCCGTCGCCCTGCGCGAGAGCGAGAACCGTATCCGGCTGATCACCGACGCCGTTCCGGTGCTGATTGGCTATCTGGACGCCGACCGGCATTACCGGTTCGTCAACCAGAAATACGCGGAATGGTTTGGGGTGCCCGCTGAAACTTTCATGGGCCGCGCCTTCGGCGAGATGCTGGAGCCGGCCCTGGCGCGGCGACTGCTCCGCCATGTGGACGCGGCGCTGGGCGGCCAGAGCACCCATGTCGAATACGAACTGAGCACGCCGGTCGATCGGAGGTACGTGCGCACCTATTTCATCCCGCACGCGCCGCGCCGCCTGGAGACCACCGCCGATGAGACGGTGGTCGGTTGTTTCGTGCTCGACGAGGATCTGACCGAATACCGACGGACGCAAATGGCACTAAATCAGGCGCAGAA
This sequence comes from Candidatus Competibacteraceae bacterium, assembly GCA_046347555.1. Lineage (GTDB taxonomy): Bacteria > Pseudomonadota > Gammaproteobacteria > Competibacterales > Competibacteraceae > Contendibacter. Next base: position 2,921 of record JAXMFY010000014.1, read on the forward strand.
ACTGAAGGCGGTCGGTCAGCTTACTGGCGGCGTCGCCCATGATTTCAACAACCTGCTGACCATCATCCTGGGCAATCTGGCCATGTTGGAAGAAGGCTTGCGGGACAATCCGGACCTGTATCGGTCCGGGCACGCGGCGATGAACGCCGCCCGGCGCGGCGCCGATCTGACCCGCCGCCTGCTGGCGTTTTCCCGCCAACAGACCCTGCAACCGCGCCTGCTGGCCCCAGGCCAGCAGTTGCGGGAAATCGCCGAGTTGTTGCACCGCGCCCTGGGAGCGAGCATTGCCCTGGAAACCGTGGCCGATCCGGCGGTTTGGAACATCCGGGTGGACCCGGGTCAACTGACCAACGCCGTGCTTAATTTGGCGATCAATGCCCGCGACGCCATGCCTGGCGGCGGCCGACTGCGCATCGAGGCGGTCAACGTCACGCTCGATGCCGCTCAGTCCGCTCCCTACCCCGATGTCGCGCCCGGCGATTATGTGCGACTGACGGTGAGCGATACCGGTTGCGGGATGGCGCCGGAGGTGGTCGAGCGGGCTTTCGAGCCGTTCTTTACCACCAAGGATCTCGGCGCCGGGACTGGGCTGGGGTTGAGCATGGTCTACGGCTTCGTCAAGCAATCCGGTGGTCACGTTCGTATCCGCAGTCAGGTGGAAGTGGGAACCGCGATGGAGCTGTATCTGCCGCGCCATGTGTCCAGGGACCGGGAGACCGTCGCCACTGCGGAAGCGGCGCTGGACGAAAGCCGCTTGCGGGGACGGGAGACGGTGTTGCTGGTGGAGGACGATCCGGACATCCGCTACTTCGTGACTCGAACCCTGACCGGATTCGGTTACGGTGTGCGCGAGGCCGCCAATGGTCGGGAGGCGCTGGCGTTGCTGGCCCAGATCGCGTCGCTGGATTTGTTGTTGAGCGACATGACCATGCCGGGCGGCATCAACGGTTATGACTTGGTCCGGGAGGCTCGTCGCCAGCGGCCGGGACTGCGGGTGTTGCTGATGTCCGGCTTTACCGACGGATCCGGCCAGTTGCCCGCCGATTGCGCCCTGCTGGAAAAACCGTTTCAGAAGCTGGATCTGGGGCGAGCGGTGCGACTAGCCCTCGATCAGCCCATCCGGCCCCTGGCCAGCGCGAGGGAATGACGCATGGATGGGGGATGGGTATCGGCCGGCGGCCGCGATCGGTACTGGATGGGCCGGGCGCTGGAACTGGCGCGGCGCGCGGCCGACACTGGCGAGGTGCCGGTTGGGGCGGTGCTGGTGCGGGGGGACGAGGTGATCGGCGAAGGCTGGAACCAGCCGATCGGCGCCCGTGATCCGACCGCGCACGCCGAGGTGCTGGCCCTGCGGGCGGCGGCGGCGCGCGTGGGCAATTATCGCCTGGTGGATAGCACCCTGTACGTGACTTTGGAGCCGTGTCCGATGTGCGCCGGCGCCCTGGTCCATGCCCGGGTGGCGCGGGTGGTGTTCGGCGCGGTCGATCCCCGAGCTGGCGCGGCCGGAACCGTGTTCGACCTGCTGCGATCCGCGGCGCTCAATCACCGCGCCGAGGTGGTGGGCGGCGTCTTGGCGGAGGAATGCGCCGCGCTGCTGCGAGGCTTTTTCCGCGCTCGCCGACTCAGGTCGGCCACCAGTGCGGCAGCCATGCTCAGCGCTGGTTGAAGCCGCCGCCGTCGTTGTAATTCGACGGTTGTCGCCACCAGGGTTGTTGCTCCAACTGGCGACGCGATTGTTCCTGCCGAATCCGTTCAAGCTGTTGGCGCTGTATTTCTTCCAGCGTGGCCTGTTTTCGCTGTTCTTCCCGCGCCCGCTGCGCGGCCGTCCGCTGCGCTTGCTGAACCTGCTGGCGCAGACTCAGCAGGGCGCTGCTTTGAGGCGTCGCCCGCAACCCCCGATTGATGTAGGCCAGGCTTTCGTCCAGCCGTCCCTGTTGCAGATTTTGTTCCGCCACGTCCTGATAATAGGTCGTGATGCGCTGGATGCCCTCCAGCGCGGCGGGGTGATCGGGTTGCAGGGCGAGCACGCGCTGGTACGTGCTCAAGGCGTTACCACTGGCGGGGGCGGTGAACCGACGATTGTCCATTTGTTGTTGGGCATCGGCGAGCAACTGTTCGATTTCCGTCTGTGGCGTCGGTGGTGGGATGGCCTCCACGGTCGGCTCGGTGGGCGCCGGTTCAACCTGATCGGCTGGCGTGGTGGCGGGCACGGGCTCGGGTGGAAGCTGGGCGCCAGCCGGCTCGGCTGGCGTGACCGGTGACGAGGTTGTGGCCATGGCGACACCGGTCGAGGCCGTCGACTGGTTGGAACCGGGGGCGGTGGGAACGGGCTGCGGACTGGAAGCGGTCTGAGTGGGGCGGGCGGGCTGGGTGGGCGCGGTCGCGGGGAGACGAGGGGTGTGGCTGTCGTCCACGATGCCGAGGAGCTGCGATGGATCCCGCAAGAATGGGATTTGCCAGAGAAAGTAGAGACCGATCAAACAAATCGTCGCCACGGCGCCGAGGTAGATCGCGAGATGTTTCAACCATCCGAGCAGACCGAAACCGGCCGGCTCGTCGTCCGGTTCGGATTCCTGGGCAACGCGGGGGATCGCCGATGCCGGAATGGGGGGAGGAGTCGCCGGTGGTGTCGCGGCAATCTCGGGCGGCGCGTTCGCCACAGTGTCGAGTTGGAGTGCCAGGCGTTTCAGCCACCCGCGCAAGCCGAAACCGGCCGGCGCGCCACCTGGCGCGGATCGAGGGAGGACCGGGTTGTCTGGCAAGGAGCCGGGCATGGGAGTCGCTAGTTTCATCACGGCGCTCTCTGGGTGGAGGTGGTTCCGACCAGGATGATGCGGATGCCGGGAGTCCTGACGCATCGTTCTGGGGATTCATGGAATCGGACTGCGCCCATTCACCAGTGGGCCAGTCTATAATACCCAACTTTATAATCCCTCATTTCCAATCCCAATCCTAATCCCGCCCTCGAATCCATGGCTACCCTTACCTTCCTGGCCGCGCCCGGCGGCGTCCCGCGTGGACGCGCGCGCGTGCCCGGCGACAAATCCATCTCCCATCGCGCCATCATGCTCGGTTCGCTGGCCGACGGCGTGACCACCATCGACGGGTTCTTGGAAGGTGAAGATTGTTTGGCGACGCTGCGGGCGTTCCGTGCCATGGGCATCCGCATCGATGGCCCGGATCGGGGCCGGGTGACGGTCCACGGCGTCGGGCTGCGCGGGCTGCGCGCCCCAACCGGTCCGCTGGACATGGGTAATTCCGGCACGTCGATGCGGTTGATGGCGGGCATTCTCGCCGGGCAGGCGTTCGATGCCGTGTTGACCGGCGATGCTTCGCTGACTCAGCGGCCGATGCGGCGGGTTACGGAACCGCTGGCGTTGATGGGCGCGCGCATCGACAGCGCCGGGCAGGGGACCGCGCCGTTGCGAATGCACGGCGGCCAGCGATTGGTCGGCATCGATTACCGGCTGCCGATGGCCAGCGCCCAGGTGAAGTCCTCTCTGTTGCTGGCCGGTCTGTACGCCGAGGGAACCACCCGCGTCACCGAGCCGGCCCCGACCCGCGACCACACCGAACGAATGCTGGAGGGCTTTGGTTACCCGCTGCGACGCGAGAGCGAGCGGGTAGTCGCGCTGACCGGCGGTGGCCGCTTGACGGGAATGGCGGTCGACGTACCGGCCGATATTTCCTCGGCGGCATTCTTTCTGGTCGGGGCCAGCCTCACGCCCGGTTCCGACCTGACGCTGGAGCATGTCGGGATCAACCCCACCCGCACCGGCGTGATCGATATCCTGCGCTTGATGGGCGCGGATATTGAGGTGGTGAATCCACGGCTGGCTGGTGGCGAGCCGGTGGCCGATCTGCGGGTGCGTCACGCGCCGTTGCGCGGCATCCGCATTCCCGAATCGCTGGTGCCACTGGCGATCGACGAATTTCCGGCCCTGTTCATCGCCGCCGCGGGCGCCGAGGGCGAAACCGTTCTGACCGGCGCGGAAGAACTGCGGGTCAAGGAGAGCGACCGGATTCAGGTCATGGCCCATGGGCTGACCGCCTTGGGCGTCGTCGCCGAACCGGCGGCGGATGGCATCGTCATCCGGGGCGGTGCGTTGTCCGGCGGAACCGTGGACAGCCACGGCGACCACCGCGTCGCCATGAGCTTCGCCATGGCGGCGTTGCGCGCCAGCGGCGCAATCGCGATCCGCGATTGCGCCAACGTCAACACTTCGTTTCCAGGCTTCGTGACCTTGGCCCGGAATGTCGGCCTGATCATCCAGGAACAAACGACGACGTGAATGCGCTGGCTCCAGTGATCACCGTGGATGGGCCGAGCGGAGTCGGCAAGGGTACGCTGTGCCGATGGCTGGCGGGCCGACTGGGCTTTCATCTCCTGGACAGCGGCGCGCTGTACCGGCTGACCGCGTTGGCGGCGCAGCGCCGGAACCTGGTGTTGGAGGACGAAGCCGGGGTCGCGGCGTTGGCCGCTGGCCTGATGGTGGAATTCCTGGCCGGAGCCGGCGGCCCGCCGCGGATCCTGCTCGACGGCATGGAGGTGGGCCCCGACTTGCGTACCGAAACCTGCGGCGCCGCCGCTTCCCGGGTGGCCGCGCTACCGACGGTGCGCATGGCGCTGCTGCAACGGCAACGTGACTTTCGTCAGTCGCCGGGTTTGATTGCCGATGGTCGGGACATGGGCACGGTGGTATTCCCCGACGCCGAACTGAAGCTGTTTCTGACCGCCAGCGCCGAGGAGCGCACTCGCCGCCGACATAAGCAGTTGAGTGAACAGGGCGTGAATGCTAATCTTAAAAACCTTGCCGACGAAATCGCCGAGCGCGATGCCCGCGACCGTCAGCGCGCGGCGGCGCCACTCCGACCCGCCGCTGACGCGGAAGTGCTCGATACCACGCACTGGAGCATTGCCGAGGTTTGCGAGCAGGCGCTGGCGTTGGCGGCCCAGCGACTGGGGTTGCCGGTAAACCGTTAGGCTCAAAGTCTTTACGTCGGCGAAGCCCATGCTACGCTTACCTGTTGACAAGCGCCGGGACTGGGCGCTTCCGTCGCGACAAGAAATGTAGTGACCCAGAACCGGTTTGCGAGCGCGCTGCCGAAACCGATACCTCAACCCAGCCATGGCGGTTTCGCCCCGCCAGTCTTTTGAGCTATAACCCATGACCGAAAGTTTTGCCGAACTGTTTGAACAGAGCCTGGCCGACAAGCAGATGCAGCCCGGTTCCATCGTCCAGGGAACGGTGGTGGAGATCCGAGCGGATGCCGTGGTCGTCAACGCCGGCCTGAAATCCGAAGGGCTGATTCCACTCGAACAGTTTTACAGCGAGGATGGCGTTCTCGAAGTAAAGGTGGGCGATCAGATTGAGGTGGCCCTGGACGCGCTTGAGGATGGCTTTGGGGAAACCCGGTTGTCCCGCGAGAAGGCCAAGCGCGCCCGGGTCTGGAGCGCCCTGGAGAAAGCGTTCGAGAGCGAGGAAATCATCAAGGGCCTGATCAGCGGCAAGGTGAAGGGCGGCTTCACCGTCGAAATCGGCGAGATTCGCGCCTTCCTGCCAGGATCGCTGGTGGACGTGCGCCCGGTGCGCGACGCCGCCTACCTGGAAGGCAAGGAACAGGAATTCAAGGTCATCAAGCTCGACCGTCGGCGCAACAACGTGGTGGTGTCCCGCCGGGCCGTGGTGGAGCAGGAGTACAGCGCCGAACGCGAGGCTCTGTTGCAGAATTTGCAGGAAGGCCAGGTCGTGGACGGCGTGGTCAAGAATCTGACCGATTACGGCGCGTTCCTGGACCTGGGCGGCATCGACGGCCTGCTGCACATCACCGACATGGCCTGGCGACGGGTCAAGCATCCCTCCGAGGTGGTCGCGGTCGGCGACGCCATCAAGGTCAAGGTGCTCAAGTTTGACCGCGAGCGCAACCGGGTTTCACTGGGCCTCAAGCAACTGGGCGACGACCCGTGGATCGCTCTGGCCCGCCGTTATCCGGTCGGCACCCGGGTATTCGGCAAGGTCACCAACATCGCCGACTACGGTTGCTTTGTGGAAATCGAGGAAGGGGTCGAGGGCCTGGTTCACGTCTCCGAAATGGACTGGACCAACAAGAACATCAATCCCAACAAGGTGGTGGCCCTGGGCGACGAGGTTGAGGTCATGGTGCTCGACATCGACGAGGATCGCCGCCGCATCTCACTGGGGATGAAGCAATGTCAGGCCAATCCCTGGGAGGACTTCGATCAGAATCACGCCAAGGGTGACCGCGTTTCCGGCAAAATCAAGTCCATTACCGACTTCGGTATTTTCATCGGCCTGGATGGCGGTATCGACGGTCTGGTGCACCTGTCCGATATTTCCTGGAACGCCACCGGCGAAGAAGCGGTGCGCCAGTACAAGAAGGGTCAGGAAGTGGAGGCGGTGGTGCTGGCGGTGGACCCCGAGCGCGAACGTATTTCGCTAGGCATCAAGCAACTCGATAAGGATCCATTCTCCAATTTTGTCGCCGACCATCCCAAGAACAGCGTGGTCAAGGGCCGAGTGATCTCGGTGGACGCCAAGGGCGCCGTGGTGGATTTGGGTCATGGAGTCGAGGGTACGCTGCGCGCTTCTGAACTGTCGCGCGAACGGATCGAGGACGCCCGGGCGGTGTTAAAGGAGGGCGATGAGATCGAGGCCAAGTTCATCAATGTGGATCGCAAGAACCGCACCATCGCGCTGTCCATCAAGGCCAAGGACATGGCGGAGGAAGCCGAGGTTTTGCAGGATTACAGTCGCAAGTCCGGCACGGGCGCGACTTTGGGCGATATCTTCAAGGAACAGATGGGCGCGCAGGACGACTGATTTGAATTGAATCAAGGCGGCACGGCGCGCATCATCGCGACCGTTGGTTAAAGGGGGACGTTTCATGACGAAATCGGAGTTGATCGAGATTCTCGCGCGCCAGCGCAACGACATCCCCTACAAGGATGTGGAGCAGGCGGTCAAGACGCTGTTGGAACAGATGAGCGATTCCCTGGCTCACGGCGAGCGGATCGAGATTCGCGGGTTTGGCAGCTTTTCGCTGCATTTTCGCCCGCCGCGGGTTGGTCGCAACCCCAAGACCGGCGACGCCGTGACGCTGGCCGGCAAGTATGTTCCGCACTTCAAGCCAGGCAAGGAACTGCGCGAGCGAGTCAATGACCATCGGCTTGAGGGTGGCGACGCGTTGTTGTAATCGCTGGCTCAATCCGGCAGGCTATCGGCAGTCATCCGCCGTTCAAAAACCCACGGTATGATGTGGGTTTTTTGTTGAGAAGTCGCGGAAACGGTCGATTCCACTGGGAGTGGTGGGTTGGTTGTCGTTCGCGCTAGCCGAGCTTAGGCCATTATTGGCAGGGGAAATCGATGTTTTGGATTAAATTTGTTTTGATCGCCGTGATCTTGTTGGCCGTATTGTTGCTGGGCGTGGAATTTTCGACGCTCCATGCCGACCCGGTTTCCGTCAACTATTTGTTGGGTAAGACGACCTTGCCACTGTCGCTGGTGGTGGTGGGGGCATTCGCCGCTGGTGCGTTCGTCACGGCGCTGATTGGGCTCTTCGTCGTGCTGCCGTTGCGTTGGCAGGTGGTTCGGTTGCGGCAGGCCATCGCCAGTAAGGATCAGGAAATCGGTCTGTTGACCAGAAAGGCAAGCCGGGAGGGCCATTGATGCGCCGGGGACGCGTCGCTAGGTCATGATGGAATTATTGTGGCTGCTGCTGCCGGTCGCCGCGGCCTCGGGGTGGTGGGTGGCCCGGCGCGAGTACGCCGGTCGGCGCAACCGCGCGACCGCTCGCAGTACCGAATATTTCAAGGGATTGAATTATCTGATCGAGGACAAGCCCGATCAGGCCATCGAGGTATTCACCCGCATGGCCGGCGTGGATCGGAATACCGCTGAAATCCATCTGATCCTAGGCAATCTGTTCCGGCGTCGCGGTGAGGTCGATCGAGCGATCCATATTCATGGCAGCCTGATTACCCGAACCACCTTGACGGCCGACCAGCGATGCCGAGCCTTGCTCGAACTGGGCGAGGATTATTTGCGGGCTGGCCTGTTTGACCGGGCCGAGGAGCTGTTTCGAGAATTACTGGAACAGCCCGATTACACCGAGGTCGCTCTGTCCCGCCTGATCCACATTTTCCAGCAGGAAAAGGATTGGCGTCAGGCCATCGCCTACTGCGATCGATTGGAACGCATCAATGGCGCATCCAAACGACGGGAGACCGCGCATTTTTGCTGTGAGCTGGCCGAGGAAGCGAGCCAGCAACACCAGGGCGATGAAGCCAAAACCTGGTTGCTCGATGCGCTGGCGCGCGATCCCCACTGTGCTCGGGCCAACTGGTTGTTGGGGCACTTGGCGATGGAGGCGGGCGATCATCGGGCGGCCATTGCCGCGTTCCAAGCGGTCGAACGACAGGATCGAGGGTATTTTCCGGAAGTGATCGCGCCGCTGGGCCGGTGTTACGAGGCGCTGGATCGACTCAATGAGTGGGGAACCTATTTGCGGGAGGTTCAGCAGCGGGATCATGGCGGCCGAATCACCGATGTCCTGGCGGATTGGCTGTTGCGGTGGGAGGGCGAGGAAGCGGCGCTCCGGTTTCTCGAACGCGAACTGCAGGAGTATCCCACGCTGTTGGGCTTGCGCCGACTGATCGAAATCCAGTTGGATCGAGGCGAGGGTGGAGGATACGCAGGCTTGCGCGCCTTGCACTGTGTCAGCGCGCAGATGCTCAATGGTGTTGCCCGCTACCGCTGCGCCAACTGCGGTTTCGTCGTCAAGACCCTGCACTGGTGCTGTCCCAGTTGCCAGCAGTGGAATACCATCAAGCCGATGTCGGATCTGGTCATGAAAACCAGCGCCTAGGTGGGGAGCGGATTCCCCACCGTCCGAAATGGAATGGCGCTGTTTCCAGAAAGCGACGTGTTCCCCTTGCATTTTCCAGTTTCCGTCCTATGGTTGTTGTTAATCCTGCTTGGCGCTCGCTGGCGGGATGATCCGCTGTTTAACCCACTTGATGAATTGAGGGAGGCATCATGAAGTCTTTGATAAAAAGTCTGCTTGTTGTCGTCTTGATCGCGTTCTCGGCCGCGACCTTTGCCCAGATGATCGACATCAATACGGCGACCGCCGAGCAATTGGACAAGGGGCTGAAGGGGATCGGCCCCAAGAAAGCGGCCGACATCGTGAAATATCGGGAAACCAACGGCCCCTTCAAATCCGTCGAAGATTTGGCTAAGGTGCCGGGCATCAAGGGAAAAACCCTCGACAAGATTAAACCCCTGGTGACCGTGGGTGGAGCGGCGCCGGCTGCGGCCACCATACCGGCCATGCCTGCCAAGCCGACCATGCCGGCGACCCCAGCCATGCCCGCCAAGCCAGCGATGCCCACTCCTCCGGCAGCTCCAGCCGCACCCAAGCAGTAATCACGCCGGAAGGGTTTCGGTTGGTGAGGGATCGCGCGTTGACCGCCCACGGGGCGGTCGACGCCTTTATAATGGCGCGCTTTCCGGCAGCGAGCGTTGCCGCCAATCGGAACCGTGTCCATGTTTCGTCCCCTCGAATTGTTCATCGGCCTGCGCTATACCCGCGCCAAGCGCCGTAATCACTTTATTTCCTTCATTTCCCTGACCTCGATGTTGGGCATCGCGTTGGGCATCACCGCGCTGATCACCGTGTTGTCGGTGATGAACGGGTTCCAACAGGAACTGCGAGGGCGCATTCTGGCGATGACCGCCCACGCCACCCTCAGCCGCTGGGACGGATTGGTGGACGACTGGGCGGCGGTGCGGACGCAAGCGCTGCGCAATCCCGCGGTTCGGGGCGGCGCCCCCTATATTCGGGGCGAGGCGATGCTCAACAATGCGTCGCTGGTCAGTGGCGCGCTGATCCAGGGCATTTTGCCGGCGGAGGAACGGCAGGTGTCGGACATCGGCGGCAAGATGGTTCAGGGTTCGCTGGATGATCTGCGCCCCGGCGGGTTTGGCATCGTGCTGGGCCGGGAACTGGCCAACGCGCTGGGCGTCGGATTGGGCGACAAGGTGACGGTGATTACTCCGCAGCCTAACGTGACCCCGGCCGGCGTGCTACCACGGCTGAAGCGCTTTCAGGTGGTGGGTCTGTTCAAGGCTGGCATGTACGAATACGACCGGGGGCTGGCGCTGGCGCACATCGCCGATATGGGCAAGTTGTTTCAATATCCCGAAGGCGCGGTCAACGGCGTGCGGTTGCGGCTGAACGATCTGTTTCAGGCGCCGCGCCTGGTCCGTCAACTCGCCAATCAGTTGCCAGAAGGCTATCTGGCGCGCGACTGGACCCAGGATCACGCCAGCTTTTTCCGGGCGGTGCAGATCGAGAAGACCGCGATGTTTGTGATTCTAACCCTGATCGTGGCGGTGGCGGCGTTCAACATCGTCTCCGCCCTGGTCATGGTGGTGACCGATAAGCAAGCCGATATCGCCATCCTGCGCACCCTGGGAGCGACCCCGCTCAGCGTCATGGGCATCTTCATCGTCCAGGGCATCACCATCGGTCTGGTGGGTACGCTGCTGGGGCTGATCGGCGGGGTGGCGCTGGCCACTCACGTGGACGTGGTGGTGCCTTTCATCGAACGCACGTTCGGCACCAAGTTCATGCCCCCGGATGTCTATTTGATCAGCGACTTGCCGTCCCAGGTGCAATGGGGTGACGTGACGACCATTGGGTTTGTGGCGTTCGGGCTGGCGACGCTGGCGACCTTGTATCCCGCCTGGCGGGCGGCGCGGACCCAACCGGCGGAGGCGCTGCGCTATGAATGAGGCGACGATAGTGGAGACGGCGGTGCTGGAATGCCGGCAACTGACCAAGACGTTCCGGCAAGGCGACGAGCGGCTGGAGGTGCTGCGGGGCGTGGATTTGCAGGTGCAGCGCGGCGAACGGCTGGCAATCATCGGCAGTTCCGGCTCCGGCAAGAGCACGTTGTTGCATCTGCTCGGGGGATTGGATACCCCGACCGCTGGTTCGGTCTGGGTGACGGGGCAGGAGTTGAGCCGGCTGGGTGACGCGAACCGGGGCCGGCTGCGCAACCGCTGTCTGGGCTTCATCTACCAGTTCCATCATCTGTTGCCGGAATTCACCGCGCTGGAAAACGTGGCGATGCCGTTGCTGATTCGCGGCGAGGCGCCGGCCAGGGCCAGGGGACGGGCGGCGGAACTGCTGGGGCGGGTCGGGTTAAGCCAGCGCCTGACCCACAAGCCGGGTGAGCTGTCCGGCGGCGAACGCCAGCGGGCGGCGGTGGCGCGGGCTTTGATTACCGAACCGGCCTGCGTGCTGGCTGACGAGCCGACCGGCAATCTCGACCGGCACAGCGCCGAACGGGTGTTCGAGCTGATGCTGGAACTGAACCGCGATCTGGGGACCAGCTTCGTGGTGGTCACCCACGATTCGGCCCTGGCGGCGCGGATGGATGCGGTGTGGCGGTTGAGCGATGGAATGTTGCAAGCGGAAGGTTGAGCTACCGAGCGCCGTCGATGCGCCTCGCCGCCGTCGCCTTCCTGGCCGGAATTCTGTTCTTGCAGACGTTGCCAGAATTGCCGACCCGAGCTTGGGCCTTGGCGTTGCCCCTTGTTCTAGCCTTGGCGTTCGTGCCTGTTCTTCGGTTGCCCGCCTGGGGCGCGGCCGGGTTCCTGTGGGCGTTGCTATTGGCCCCGCCGTTTCCGGTATTGCCGGCCGAGCTTGAAAGCGCCGAGCTTTGGGTCGAAGGTTGGATCGCCAGCATCCCCGATCATGAGTGGCGCAACACCCGGTTCGAGTTCGTGGTCGATCAGGCCCGGCGCGGGGAGCAACCCGTGCCGCTGGCCGGTCAGCGCCTGCGACTGGCGTGGTGGAACGATGGCGAACCCGAAACCGATAAGGAATCAGGGACGGAACGTCCCGCCTTGTGGGCCGGCGACCGCTGGGGGTTCGCGGCGCGGTTGAAGCGGCCGCGTGGCCTGCTTAATCCCGGTGGGTTCGACTACGAACGTTATTTGTACGCCAAGGGTATTGTTGCCACCGGCACGGTCCGTTCCCATCCGCCGCCACGGTTGCTGGCGCCATTTGATCGCTATCCGCTGGATCGCTACCGCCAGCGCGTGGCGGATTCCTTCGAACGACTGCTGCCGGACAATCCCCAGGTTGGCGTTTTGGTCGCGCTGGCGGTGGGGGAGGAGGGCGGCATCACTCCCTGGCAGTGGGACGTGTTCAACCGCCTCGGCGTCGGCCACCTGATGTCGGTTTCCGGCTCGCACATCGGCCTGGTCGCCGGGGTTGTGTTCGGCCTGGTCTGGCTTGGCTGGAGCCGGATTCCACCGTTGGCGCTGCGCTGGCCGGCCACCCGCGCGGCGGCGCTGGCGGCGGTGTTGGGGTCGGGCGCTTATACCCTTTTGTCCGGTCTATCGGTGCCGGCCCAGCGTTCGTTCCTGATGGCGGCGGTGGCGATGGTGGCACTGATGCTCCAGCGGCCCGCCGCGCCCAGTCGCATTCTGGCGCTGGCGCTGCTGGTCGTGCTGATCGTCGATCCCGGATCGCCGTTGCTGGCTGGATTCTGGCTGTCGTTTGGCGCGGTGGCGGCGATTCTCTATACCGTCAGTGGCCGCTGGCGCGAACACCGGTGGCTTGGCCAGACCATCGGCTTGCAAGCCAACATCACTCTGGCGATGTTGCCGCCAACGCTGATGTTCTTCCAGCAGTTTCCCTTGTTGTCGCCCCTGGCGAACCTGATCGCTATTCCCTGGGTGGAATGCACGGTGTTGCCGCTGAGCCTGGTGGCGGCGGTGCTGGAGCCACTGGGCGCCGCCGCGCAGCGCTTGCCGTTGGATCTGGCGGCGCTGACCATGGAGGGCTTATGGCGTATCCTGCTTTGGCTGGACCGTCTGCCGGGCACGGTGTTGTACCGGCCCGCGCCGCCACTGTGGACGCTGGCGTTCGCGTTGCCTGCCCTAGCGCTGCTGATCGCCCCGCGCGGCGTGCCGGGCCGCTGGCTGGGTTTGCCGCTGTGCTTACCGTTGTTATGGCCGCCGGCCAACGCTCCCGAACCGGGCGGATTCTGGTTCACCCTGCTGGATGCTGGCCAGGGATTGGCGGCGGCGGTGCGGACCCAACACCATGTTCTGGTCTACGATACCGGTCCAAAGCTGGGAACCACGCTTGATGCCGGACGCGCGGTGCTCGCGCCTTTCCTGCGCCAACAGGGCGTGGTCGAGGTCGATGCCCTGATCGTCAGCCATGCCGACGGCCAGCATACCGGCGGAGTGCGGTCGTTGCGGGAACTGATGCCAGTGAAACGCATCCTCACCTCGGCCCCCGAGCAAACCCCGATTAACGGGGCCGAGCCTTGTCGGGCGGGGCAGGGATGGGAATGGGATGGAGTACGGTTCCAGATGCTCCATCCACCGCCGACCGGTTTCAGCGGCGATGAAGCGTCCTGCGTCCTGAAGGTGGAAGGCGCGGCGGGCCGGGTGTTGTTGCCGGGCGATATCGAAACCGCCGCCGAAACGGCGCTGGCGACCACGCTTGGAGCGGGATTGGCGGCGGAAATCCTGGTCGCGCCGCATCACGGCCACCGTAATCTGTCCACAGTGGCGTTTCTGAATGCCGTGCGGCCGCGTTACGTGCTGTTCTCGACCGGCTACCGCAATCGGTTCGGCTATCCGCGTCCCGATACCGTCGCCCACTATCTGGCTACCGGCGCCACGCTGCTGAACGCCTCGGACGAGGGCGCGCTCACCTTTCGGCTGGAGCCCGGTCAGCCACTGGAGCCAGAACGTTACCGGCGCGAGCATCGCCATTACTGGACCGCGCCGTGAAGGTTCGGCGCTCCCTCAATGGATGGAATTTTCACGACGCCGCGCCGCGCCGTTCGCGGCGAAACTCCACGCCGACGCCTGGCGGGGGGATGTGTTAAATTGGGCCGATAAGCCTTCATGGCCGCCGGTTTCCCACGACTGGCGCTTACCCACGAAACTTCCTGAAGTCTTTTGAGAACATGAAAATCACCCTCTTCGGATCCGGTTATGTTGGGTTGGTTACCGGCGCCTGTTTCGCCGAGGTCGGCAACGATGTGCTGTGCGTGGACGTGGACCCGCGCAAGGTGTCCATGCTTCAGCGTGGCGAAATCCCCATTCACGAGCCGGGCCTCGACGAGGTGGTTCGGCGCAACGGCGCCAGCGGTCGGTTGCGTTTCACCACCGATGTAGCCGAGGGGGTCGCCCACGGCCTGTTTCAGTTCATCGCCGTCGGTACCCCCCCGGACGAGGATGGTTCCGCCGATCTTCAACATGTTCGCGCCGTGGCCTGTTCCATCGGCCAGCATCTCGACGATTACCGGGTGGTGGTCAACAAATCCACCGTGCCGGTGGGTACCGCCGACGTGGTGCGCGAAACCATCGCCGCCGCGCTCGCCGAGCGTGGTTTAAACGTCCCGTTCTCGGTGGTTTCCAATCCGGAATTTCTCAAGGAAGGCGTCGCGGTGCAGGACTTCATGCGGCCCGACCGCATCATTGTCGGTAGCGACGATTATCGAGCCACCCTGTTGTTGCGCAATCTCTACGCGCCGTTCAATCGCAACCGTGACCGACTGATCGAGATGGACGTGCGCTCGGCGGAACTGACCAAGTACGCCGCCAACGCCATGCTGGCCACCAAGATCAGCTTCATGAACGAAATAGCCAACCTGGCTGAGCGGTTGGGTGCCGATATCGAAAAGGTGCGGGTGGGTATCGGCGCCGACCCGCGTATCGGCTATCACTTCATCTATCCGGGCGCTGGATACGGGGGATCCTGTTTCCCCAAGGATGTCAAGGCACTGGAATACACCGCCCGCTCCGTGAACTACGAAGCCGTCCTGTTGAAAGCGGTGGAGGCGGTCAACCAGCGGCAAAAGACCGTGCTGTTCGCCAAGATTCGGCGCCACTTTGGGGATGATTTGCGCGGGCGAACTTTCGCCCTGTGGGGACTGGCTTTCAAGCCCGGCACTGATGACATGCGCGAGGCGCCCAGCCGCAACCTGCTGGAAGCGCTTTGGGAGGCCGGCTGCGTGGTGCGGGCCTACGATCCAGCGGCGATGAACGAAGCCCATCGTCTTTACGGCGAGCGGCCCGATTTCAAGTTGTGCGGTAGTTCAATGGATGCATTGACCGGTGCCGACGCGCTAGTGATCGTGACGGAATGGAGCCTATTCCGCAGCCCCGATTTCGACGCCATCCGCCAACGGCTCCGACAACCGGTGATCTTCGACGGTCGCAACCTCTATGATCCCGAATACTTGCGTGAGCAGGGCCTTAACTATTACGCCATCGGTCGCGGGGAAAGGGCATGACGCGGAAACACGGGGCGGCGTGGCGTCGTTGGAGCACCGAACCGGGGAATTTCAGGCCCTGATCACTGCCTGAAATGGGCTGTTCGGGTATTGGCAAAGCGCCGCGATGCGGTACAATGCGCGCCTCTTCCGCGTTCGTTGCAAATCAATCCTTCCGGAGAGGTACCGAAGCGGTCACAACGGCGCCGACTCGAAATCGGATGGGGGCTTAGCCGCCCCACGTGGGTTCGAATCCCACCCTCTCCGCCAAGCCACCTAAATATCCATCCTGTCCCCGACCGACATTGGGAAGCAGCTTTGCGGCCTTTGGCCAACTAACTCGTTGGAAAACCGACATAATCATACTGCTCCTCCACCGATAAGAAATGCGCTGGTGGAGTCATCATGTTGGATGCGGGTTTTTATTTTTCCAGTTGTCGGATATCGGCTGTGGGCTTTCTCCTCTTCAGGCAGAAAAAACCGTGACCGAACGAAATCGCGAAAGGACACCGTGCGGGTTTTGGCATCAGGCACTCCGATACTTCCCCTGTTATGGCTCTTAAACGGCAGTTATCCCTATACGGTAGGGTTTTCGTCTCTATCCTCTGCTCCACCACTTAAACTCCACCAATCTGGCATTGTTGCAATCTTGCTTTGCCTTGGCAGAGCAAGTGATAGGCAGTCGACCGTTCGTTTTGCCCCAACTTCAGGGAAAAAGGTTAAGGTGGTGGTTTTACCTACCCTCTCACACTCACTCTCTCCTTCCATTCCATAGCGGGTGGAGGATAGGACGAATGGTTGCCTTTCAACTTTCTATAGGGCATTTGAGCGTACTGAAGATGAAACCCGTGCAGTGCCGCAATTTCCTTGGCCGCAAGGTGGGATCGCATTAGATACTCACGAATGGATCCGCTTTCTCCAGACAGCTTTTTTGAATCGTGTCTCTTTCCTGCAATATTTCTGACTGAATCATTACAATTCTTCCTCGGGTTTCTCGGTGATCTTTTGGAATCAATTTAGACTAATTAATTATTCGCTGTTTGAGTTTTGCAAGTTTTTTTTAAAGCTATAAATAAATGATATGCGTCATTCAGCCTTACGAGAACCGCCGGAGAATTAATAGCTCAATTGGCATGACGATTTCTGGCGTCGATAAGCCAAGGCGATTATTAATAGTCTGGATATGCTTCCGTTTATTAGCATTCGCAAGGTGGTTATAATCCCAAGTCAGAAGATATTTGATATCGTAATAACTAGCATAGGCAAGGTGTACCGCATCACCTATCAATGGTCTGGGTATAAGATAGTTATTAATATAAAGCTCAACGAGATGTTCTACTTCCTGGTTTGGTGGCAATAATGGTATGCTTGATACAAGCTCTATAATTTTTATTTTGAAAGGATAATTTCCACTGTTCAGTTCTTGTAATACAGCATCCGAAATAAACAGTTCATAACTATTAGCCATTTCCGACCACCACTTCCTTGTCATTTCAATAAAGACCGCCAAGGATTTACGTTGATCAAAATAATAAATTGGAATAGTGGAATCAAGATATAATTTTTCCTTCATTGTATTAACTTGCCTATATGTTTTTATCTAACGATCCCGCTTTTGCCTCCCAATAAATGCAACGGATTAAGGTCAATTGGAGGCGCCTGTTGGCTGGTATTGGTTTTACTTCGGGCGTTTTTACGCCTTCGTTCAGGGTTTATAGGCCCTCCATATCGCTACTTCATGCCATCCACGGCACCCGCCTTGCAAGTCCACTGCACAAGCTGGCGGTTTTGTGAAATTTAAGCATTTTTCATGCCATATTATGGGAACAACTAGATGTTGTTGTCTGTGAAGGGATTATCAGCGGCGCTGGCTTGTTTTTTGACTGTGGGCGGTTTCAATTTGAAACCGATGAATTTCACGCTGTTTCAAATTGATCAAAACTGAGGGTGCGCGGTCAGGAACGATGCTCCGATAGGCGCGAAAGCCGCTCGGCCTATTGGCTGGGGACAACGCGGCCAAGAGGGACGAGGCTTTAACTTGCTCTTGCCCTTGTTCAGTGGGTGAGATGCGTTGCGGGGGAGGGGGTATTCAGGCATAAGCGCCAACTTAAGCCCGCCCATTCAGATATTACTGAGTCCCCGCGCCTGGCAATCGGCGCTCAACAGGCGGACCCGGCCACCGGCCAGACGCTCTCATTCTCGACGAACGCACTCAATGCCTGATATCAAACAACGCCCGACAGATTTTATCGAGTGCTTCCGGGGTGAAATCGGTGCCATAGGTCCGCAGAAAAATCTGCTTCCTCAATTCCA
Source organism: Candidatus Competibacteraceae bacterium (assembly GCA_046347555.1). Classification (GTDB taxonomy): domain Bacteria; phylum Pseudomonadota; class Gammaproteobacteria; order Competibacterales; family Competibacteraceae; genus Contendibacter. The sequence continues at coordinate 20,568 of JAXMFY010000014.1, forward strand.
AGCCACGATAACCCTGGGCCTCCAAGCTGGCCGTCATAATCCGGCGAGCCATGGAGAACATTTCCCCACCCATGCTCACCCGTTCCGCTCCGGATCGCTGCATGAATAATTCTCGCCATCGAGCCGCCATTTCCGGCGATGTATCGTTCAAAAGCGCGCCTCCTCAAGCAGGGGCAAAAGCCCTAACCGGTCCGCCCAATGGTACAGATAAGCCCAGTCCAGTTGAGGCACTGAAGCAATCAGATTTCGAACATCCCTGAATTGCATCTCGGAACGGCTATCTTTAAGCCAGTCCAACTTGGACAGCAGCAAATCTTCCGGGCTGACGATCCAGACTAGGAAATCGCCGAAATCCACCTGTCGTCGCCGGGAGAATTCCGCTTGCCGATAGGGATGGGATTTGCGCACAATGCAATCGATCTTCACCAGACTGGCCTGGTGCAGGAGATTGAACAGGCTTTGATGCTCGATCGCCGTCTGGGCGGCTTCCTCATCAAAGTAATAATCTTCTCCCAGCTGGACCGCCAGCCGCGCTGTATCCACCGTCTGGATTTCCACGACCAGATCAATATCGCGGGTCATGCGCGGCTGGGCATAGTAGTTCATGGCGGTCGAACCACTCAACATATAGGGGATGTCCGCTTGCTCCAAGCGATGCGTGATGCTTTCAAGGACAGCGACTTGTTCGTGCATGGCGGGATCATTCGGGTGATTGGGTATGGCGCCCCCACACTTTTCGAGCCAACGGCGCTGAGCGAGATCGACATTGGCCCACGGCTCAGTGGGGCTTATCGCGGTAGGGATTGTGCTATAAGGGTCTGGAAGGCGGGGGAACATCGGCGAAGCTTCGGGGAGCGCCGACGGTAAACCCCCGAAACGCAAAAAAGCCCGGTCGAGACCGAGCTTTTTCTTCAATCTGGTGCCGAAGAGAGGACTTGAACCTCCACTGGGTTACCCCAACTAAGACCTGAACCTAGCGCGTCTACCAATTCCGCCACTTCGGCTGGGTGGCTATCGAACCGCCCCTCGGCGGTGACGGCGCAATATACGGATTGGCCCCCAAGCTGTCAACCGATTCTCTTTCATCCTTCCACAACCCCCCTGTAACGATCCAAGATGACTCATAAAAAGCGTAGTTCCTGGCGCCAGCTCGATCCCTTTCTGGCCAGGGAACGAGAGAAGTATGGCGAAACCATTCCCAGCCGCGAATTCATCCTCCAGACCCTGGAAGAACGTGGGATGCCGCTCACGCTGGAGGAACTCCGCGCCGAGTGGCGACTGGAGAGCGACTGGGAAATCGAGGCCCTGTCCCGCCGCCTGCGGGCGATGGAGCGCGACGGCCAACTGATCCGCAACCGCCGCGAAGGCTACGGGCCGGTCGCCAAGATGAACCTGGTGACCGGTCGGGTGATCGGCCATCCCGAGGGTCACGGCTTCCTGATTCCCGACGAAGGCGGCGACAGCCTGTTCCTCTCCCCCCGCCAGATGCGCAAGTTGCTCCACGGTGACCGGGCGGTGGCGCGGGTGATCGGCGTGGACTACCGGGGCCGGCGCGAGGGCGCGGTGGTCGAGGTCATCGAGCGCAACACCGAAACGGTGGTGGGCCGATTCTGTGAGGAACGCGGCGCCTGTTTCGTCATCCCCGACAACAAGCGGATCAACCAGGACATCATGGTGCCGCCCGACGGACGCGGCGCGGCGCAAACCGGCCAGATCGTGATCGTCGAACTGATCGAACAGCCCAGTTCCCAAAGCCGGCCGCTGGGCCGGGTCAGGGAAGTGCTCGGCGAACACATGGCGCCAGGGATGGAAGTACGCATCGCCATCGCCAGCCACGGCATTCCGGTGGAATGGCCGGAGGCGGTCCTGGTGGAAGCCCGCCAGCACGGCGAAACCGTCCCGGAGTCCGCCAAGCAGGGCCGCTGGGATTTGCGGGCCACGCCGCTGGTGACCATCGACGGCATCACCGCCCGCGATTTCGACGACGCGGTGTATTGCGAGCGGCGCGGGAACAACTGGCGGCTGTTGGTGGCCATCGCCGACGTGTCCTGGTACGTGCGGCCGGATACGGCGCTGGACCGGGAAGCGCGCAAGCGCGGTAACTCGGTCTACTTCCCGGACCGGGCTATTCCCATGCTGCCCGAGGCGCTGTCCAACGGCCTGTGCTCGCTCAATCCCGGCGTGGATCGGTTATGCCTGGTCTGCGAGATGACGCTCAACGCCGAGGGTCGCATCATCCGCTCCCGCTTTGCCGAGGCGGTGATGCGCTCTCACGCCCGGCTGACCTACGATACGGTGGCGGCCATCGTCGCCGACCGCGATCCCCGGGTCCGCGCCGAGTACGCCGGGGTGGTTCCCCATCTGGATCGCCTGCACGAGTTGTACCGACTGTTGCGGGCGACCCGGGAGCAGCGTGGGGCGATGGATTTCGACACCCAGGAGACGGTGATCGAATACAGCGCCGAGCGCAAGATCGAACGCATCCTGCCGACCGAGCGCAACGACGCTCACCGGCTGATCGAAGAGTGCATGATCGCCGCCAACGTGGCGGCGGCGCGATTTCTGCAACGCCAGAAGATGCCGGGCCTGTACCGCATTCACGAGGGACCGACCGAGGACCGGCTGAACAAGCTGCGGGCCTTTCTGGGCGAACTGGGGCTGGGGCTGGGCGGCGGCGACAAACCCTCGCCGCTGGACTATACCCGGCTCCTGGAACGGGTCCGCGACCGGCCCGACGCCCATCTGATCCAGACCGTGATGCTGCGCTCGCTGGCGCAGGCCGTCTACAGTCCCGGCAATGTCGGTCATTTCGGACTCGCGCTCGATGCCTACGCCCATTTCACCTCGCCGATTCGCCGCTATCCTGACTTGCAGGTGCATCGCGCCATCCGCCATGCGCTGAACGGCGGGAAGGCGGTCGATTTCCCCTATAACCATGCCGAACTGATCGGCCTGGGCGAACACTGTTCGATGACCGAGCGGCGGGCCGACGAGGCGGTGCGCGACGCGGTGGAATGGCTGAAGTGCGAATACATGCTGGACAAGGTTGGCCAGGTTTTCGACGGCATCATCACTGCGGTGACCGCCTTCGGGTTGTTCGTGGAATTGCGCGGCGTGTTCGTGGAAGGGCTGGTGCATGTCACCTCTCTGCGGAATGATTACTATCATTTCGATCCGGTCGGCCATCGCCTGCACGGCGAGCGTTCCGGGCAGGTCTACCGGCTGGGTGACCGGCTGACGGTGCGAGTTGTGCGGGTGGACTTGGACGAACGCAAGATCGATTTTGAACCGGTCGAGAACGAACGCCGCGAGAGTGGTCAGCGCAACCGCTGGAATCGTGGCCGCCGCCGGAAGGAATAAGCACCATGGCCGAGCAACTGATTCACGGGCTGCACGCGGTGGCGGCGGCGCTCAGCCACGAGCCGGAGCAGGTGCGTGGACTGTGGGTGGAGCGCCAGCGGCGCGATGGGCGAATACAATCCTTGCTCGATCAGGCTGCCGGGCACGAAGTACCGGTTCACTGGGCCGACCGGGCGGAACTGGATCGATTGAGCGGCGGCGCGCGTCATCAGGGCGTGGTCGCGCGACTGGCGATCCGTTCGCGCGGCCACGATGAGGCGGATTTGCCCACCCTGTTGGCGGCGGCGCGCGAGCCGGCGCTGCTGTTGGCGCTGGACGGGGTGCAGGACCCGCACAATCTGGGCGCCTGCCTGCGTAGCGCGGCGGCAGCGGGCGTGCAGGCGGTGATCGCTCCCGTCGACCGCGCCGCCGGCCTGAACGCGACGGTGCGCAAGGTGGCCAGTGGCGCGGTGGAAAGGGTCCCGTTCGTGCCCGTCGTCAATCTGGCGCGGGCGCTGCGCGGTCTCCAGGAACAGGGCGTGTGGATCGTCGGCGCGGCGGGCGAGGCGGACGCCACCCTGTACGAAGTCGATTTCACGCTGCCGACCGCAATCGTGCTGGGCGCGGAGGAGAAGGGCCTGCGGCGGTTGACCCGCGAGGTTTGCGACCGGCTGGCGCGAATTCCCATGGCGGCCGGCATGGAGAGTTTGAACGTATCGGTGGCGGCGGGGGTTTTCCTGTTCGAGGCGCGGCGGCAACGCGGCGCGAACGGCGGACGAGGCTAAGCCATGGGATTCGGTCAGGGCGCGCGGGGTTCAAGCCGCAGCCGATGCATCGGAGGTCCAGGCAGCAAGGGCGAAGGTTCGCCGGTGGCCCAGGCGGCGTGCCCAGCCCGGTAGAACGGTGACAGAGGATGGCCGCTTTGGCCGCCGGGCAGGTGGAGAATGCCGTCCCGTTCGCGGCCCGGCGCGACGGCCAGCCGTTCGGACGCGCCGCTGCCAGGGGTTTGAACGCGTGGCATGTGCAGTTCGCCCGGCAGGGCTTGCGCGGGCAGGTCGAGCCAGCCGCTCAGCCAGGGTAAAAAGCGGCTGAACGGATGCTGGATGTGGACCTGGTTGTAATCGCCCCAGGTGTGCGCCGCCAGCGGTCGGCCGTCGGCGGTCAGTTCCGCCAACGTGGCGTCCGCCGCGTCCAGCAGCAGCGCCGACCAATCAGGATAACGCGGATCAAGCAAATGCGGCGGTCGCTGGGAGACCAGTTGCCACAACGGTCCTTCACTTTGCCGGAGCAGGCTGTAATCGAAACGCGGATCGGCTTGTCGGCAGGCGGCGGTCAATGGCGCGAACGCCCGTTTCCAGACCTGGAGGCGGAAAGCGCGCACTGCCCGATAGCCGACGGAATCCACCGCCGCTCGCCCACCCCAGTCGATAACCTGGCGCCGCAACTCGTCCCGGCGCGGATCAGTCCGCGCGGCGTCCGGCGTCAGTGTCGCCAGCAACAGCTCGCGCCAACGCGCCAGAAACAGCGCCCGATCGTCGAGTTGCAAGGTCAGGAAATCCTGCTCGTCGAACCGGTCCCGCGCCAGCAAGCCATCCCGAATTTGTCGGGCGCGGGCACCGAGCATGTAGCCACCGTCGCCCAGCACGCTCAGCCATGCGCCGTCGACCACCCGACCATTGGCGGTCCACAGGCGGCCGCCGGGCGGGTCGACGATGCGCGGATACTCGGCCGGCTCCAACCACCCGGACCAGCCGCGCCGGCCATCGGCCCAGGAGGAAGGCAAGCGACCCTCGTGGCCGAAGCGGCGGGGAATCGGACCGGACAGGGTCCAGGCGATGTGGCCGTCAGCGTCGGCCAACAGAACGTTCTGGGCCGGCGCCCCGGCCCGGTTGACGATTTCGAGGGCGGCGTTCACCGTATCGGCCCTTTCCAGCGCCAGCAGGTTGAGATTGACCGCCCGCGCGTCGTGCGCCACCCAGCGCAGCGCCCGTTGCCGACCCTGGTGGTCGCGGTCCACCACCGGTCCCCAGGCGGTTTCCAGGATTTCCAGTCGCTCGGGCGCATCGTCCTTGACGGCCAGGGTTTCCCACGCTTGGGTGAAGGAGCGTGGTCCCTCGGGGGTCTGGTAGGTTCCGGGTTCCAGTCCCGGCTCCAGAATCACGAGATCGGCCCAATCTCCCTCGCTGTTGGTGTGCCCCCAAGCGAGGTGACCGTTGCTGCCAGCGACGATGGCCGGCGTACCAGGCAGCGTGACTCCGTGGATGCGTTGCTCGCCGCCGCGTTGGTCGGGATAGACCAGCTCGGCTCGATACCAGATGTTGGGCAGACGCAATGCCAGATGCATGTCGTTGGCCAACAGCGCGCCGCCGTGCGTGGTCAGCCGGCCGGCGACCGCCCAGTTGTTGCTGCCGCTAACCATTTCGGCGGATGGGGTCGAAAATTCGGTCACCTTCGGCTCCTCTCCCACCGGCGGACGAGGGGAGTCATGGTGACGCAGGTCGAAAACTTCGGGACCGGGCGGTGGTGGTGCTGGGAAAGGCTCGCCTTGCAGCGGTGCGTCCCACTCGGTGCTGGGGGGATCGAGAAACGCGGCGAGTTTGGGTGGCAATTGGTCGTGCAACACGCCCCGCGCCGACTCGCGCAGCCATTGTTCGCTCTGCAAATCCAGATACATCGCGTAGACCACCAACGCCGTATCCTCGGGCCGCCAGGGCTCGGGCGCGGTTCGCAGCAGCAAATACTCGAACGGTGGGGCCGACAGGGCGGCAAGTCCGGCGTTGACCCCAGCGGTGTAGGCGGCGATCAGAGTCTGGTCCACGGGTGGCGCCGCCGCCAGTGCTTGGCGGGCGCGCTGGCGGAAGCGGTGCAAACGGTGGGCGCGATCCAGATTCAGCGCCGCCGCGCCGACCAGGGTCGCCAACTCGCCCGCCGCCGTCCGCCGTAGCAAATCCATCTGAAAGAACCGTTCCTGGGCGTGAATGAAGCCGGTGGCGCGGGCCACGTCCAGCCGGTTTTCGCCCCGGATCGTCGGGATGCCGAGGGAGTCGCGCTCGACGGTGACCGGCGCTCTCAGACCGGCCAGCGGGGCCACGCCGTCCAACCGCGCCAGACTGCCGTGTAACCGAAGATAGAGCCAGCCGCCGACCCCGGTTAGCAATGCCAGGAGACCGAGGGTGACCAGCAATGCCCAGCGTCGCTGGCGGTAACGAGATTGGGGTGGATTACCGAATGGGCGCATGACCTTGATTCTCACCGTCGTCGCTTCCAGTCAAAGCAGGGTGATGGATTCGCCACCAAACAGCAAGCATCCATCATCAAGGTGATTTATCCAGGCCGGCTACCGACGTTCCATGTTACTATTCCCACACTCGTGCAGACTCAATTCGCACGAGTTTGCGGTCCTTAACAATAATCCTGAGGAAACCATCATGATGAGTCATGTTCCTGACAACAGCCGTCGTCGTTTCATCAAGCTGACCGCCATCGGCCTGGTTGCCACGCCATTTGCCAACGCTCTGTTGAACGGAATCGCCAGCGCGGCGGATATGGTCGGCGAAACTGATCCACAAGCGACGGCGTTGGGTTACAAGGCCGACGCCACCAAGGCCGAAAAGCGCACTGATGCGACGGCAACGTGCGCTAATTGCAATTTCTACTCGGGCAAGGCCGGCGAGGCGAATGGTCCCTGCGCGCTGTTCCAGGGTAAGCTGGTCGCCGCCAACGGTTGGTGCACCGCCTGGGCCAAGAAGCCGGCCTGATCCTTAAATTTAAAGCCGTGTGGGAACCCCTCGCCCGCCAGCGGGAGAGGGGTGGGGGGTGAGGGCAGTTTTCAGGACACCTCCTGGCTCCGCGTTCCGGACGCTCGGTTGTACATTTGGGCGAGATCCAGGACTACTTCCTGCGAGGTGCGCACGTAGCCATTGGATTTGAGATAGGCCTGCGCGTCGGCTTTCTTGCCGGTTTGCGCCAACGCCAACACCATACCCGCGCACGCATGGAAGTCAGCGTGGTCCTTGCGAAGTTTTTGAAACTGATCCTCATTACCAAATTGCTGCCCGCCTACTCCATAAATCCATTTGCCCAGCGTGCACTCGTCATCTCGCGAGACGACATCAACGGAAATATCCTCGGAAGAGCCATTGTCGATCACCGCTTGAAGGCGGGTTTTCCATTTTTGGTGGGCTTCGATCGCGGTGCGAAAATTGAGTCCGGCCGCTTCTTCCTCCAGGGGGTCCGCCACTGGTGGTGGAGTAGAGGCTTGTTGGCTTTGATTCTCGGTGGTCCCCCCGAGAAGATTGATCAGCCACGATCTGAAACTCATATCTGCTTTTCCTCTTCGGTTTAAGCTTTGATTTTCCGTGAACTTTCTCGCGATGGCGGAAAATCCACGCCTCGAATAAACGGCGCGCCGCACGCTCGCTCAACGTGCGCGCCTGATCCACCGAGGAGCCGGAGAGCAAATAACAGACCAACCTAATCGAACAAACCGAAACACTCTTTTTATCGAGTGTTTTGGGCGGATATATGATTAATAATGATTAATAATCAATGATATGGAGTGAAAGGTGAGAAGAGGGGATGGGCGTTGAGAAAGGCGTCAAGCCGATCCGGCGCGAAATTTCGGATCACTATTATTGCCGCGAGTTTCATTTTGAAACTCCGTTGACCTTGCCGGTGGGGCGTAGCGCGAAAGCCGGCAGATGGCGGATGCCAGTCACCGGCGCTTCGCCGGTTACTTTCCCCGTTTGCGGTCCAGTCGCCAGACGAAATCCTCGATGATCGTGCGGTACAGTTCTTCCTTGAGCACCGTATCCTCGACGCCATGATCGATGTTAGGGTTGTCGTTGATTTCGATCACCACCACGCCCTTGCTGGTCTGCTTCAAATCCACTCCATAGAACCCGTTGCCGATCAGACCGGCGGCCTTGAGCGCGGTCTTGACCACGATTTCCGGTGCGTCCTTGACTTGAAAGGTTTTGGAATCGCCCTCGCGAACACCACGCGCCGGATTGGATTCATGGTTATAAATCTGCCAATGCTCCTTGGACATGAAATACTGACAGACGAACAGCGGGGTTTTATTCAGAATCCCCACTCGCCAATCGAACTCGGTGTAGAGAAATTCCTGCGCCAGCACCAGATCGGACGACTTGAACAACTTGCCGGCGCTTTCCACCAACTCGGCGCGGTCGTTGACCTTGAACACGCCGCGCGAGAACGAACCGTCGGGAATCTTCAGCACGATGGGGTAGGCGATCTCGCTGTCCACCCGCTCCAGATTGTCGCGGCGGACGATGACGGTCTTGGGAGTGCGGATGCGGTGGGTGCGCAACAGTTCGTCCAGATACACCTTGTTGGTGCACTTGAGGATCGAATCAGGGTCGTCGATCACCACCATGCCCTCGCTTTCCGCTTTCTTGGCGAACTGGTAGGTGTAGTGGTCGATGCCGGTGGTTTCGCGGATGAACAGGGCGTCGAATTCGGCCAGCCGTCCGTAGTCCTTTTTTTCGATCGGTTCGACGTTGACCCCGCATTCACGGCCGATCTTGATGAACAGTTGCAGTGCCTTGGGGTTGGATGGCGGCAGGGTCTCCTTGGGATTTTGCAGCATCGCCAGATCGTAGCGATAGTTGCTGCGTGCCCGTGGCTGCCGCCAGCGCCGGCTGAGATAGGTCGTCAGCGCGCCCATGAACATCTCTTCCTGCTCGACCGACAGCGAGTGCAGGTGCAGGGCCTTGATAGTGGCGATGCGCCATTTGCCCTGCAAGCGAAATTCCACCCGCAGCAATGGGGAACGGAAGGCGTCGAACAGTTGCCGGGCCAGCTCCTGCAATTCCTTGGCCGCGCACTGGCCAAAGCAAATGTCCAGCTCAAAGGCGGTGGCGGTAAAGCCGGGCCGGGGTTTGCCCAGCACCTGTTGAACGTGGTCGTCCAGGTCCTCAATATCCAGGCTGTAGATGGATTTGCGGCTGAGATCGTTGAGCGTGCGCACGCTGGGGATGACCCGGTGGCGGCGAGCCTCGGCCAGCAGCGAACAGTAGTAGCCCACGCTCAGGTAACGATAGCTGCGGCAAAGGTTGAGCACGCGCAGGTTGCGGCCGGTGGAGGAATATTCGGGCTTGGCCAGATAGTCCTTGGCGGCGACGACGGGCAGGTTGGGAAAATGCGCTTTCCAGTCGGTGGGATTTTCCACCAGGATGATGTGATCGGCCATCGGTTGAACTCGGCGCTCCTGACGCCGTGGGGATGCGGTTAAGACAGTGATGGCGCCGCCGGTTCCGATCGGCGGTGGGAACGGTAGAGAATCAGCACGGCTTTTTGCCCGGCCTTGCCATAGCGGGCCATGCGCTGGAATTCCCGGTGCGGGATCGGCATGTTGACGGAGTCGCTGAGGGTCTCGCCGGCCTCGCTGTTGACCAGCGGATCGTGAACGTAGATGTAGTGGTCATCGAAACCGGTGACCACCACCCAATGTGGGAAGCGTTCGCCATAGATGCGGTAGGAGCTGATTAGCACCAGCGGAATACCGCCCATGTCGAACTTGCGCCGCAGCTCGTCCACGCCCAGGCTGCCGCGATGCAGCGGGACCGGCAGGCGGTTCAGTTCCTCGATCCAGTCTTCCTGCACCAACCGCATGACTTCCTTCTTCTCCAGGCTGCGCACCGAATCCACCAGAAACACACCGTCCTCGTTGACGTGGATCTCCAGATCAAAACCGCGCCGATAGGCCGACAGGGCCAGACCATAGGGACCGCAACCACCGTGGCCTGACATCATGAAGATGGTGGTAGCTTCCCGCCACAACCGCAGTTCCAGCTTGCGGTCAAGTTCAAGAGCGGGATCCAGCGCCTTCATCGCCATCATCAGCGCCGCCGGACCGCAGGTGAAATCGAGAGTTTGCCGGTAGTAGGGCGCCTTGATGAGGTCGGCTCGCAAATGGGGGATCAGCCGTTTTTCGAAACGCAGGGCGTCCATGTGGTCTTCATAGTAGTCCAGCACTTCCTTGAACTGGCGGTAGCCGTGGCGGCGAAACAGGTTTAGCGAGGCGGGGTTGTCGCGGCGGACTTCCAGCCGCATGGACACGCAGTCGCGCTCCAGCGCGGCTTCCTCGGCGGCTTCCAACAGCCGGTCGCCCACGCCGCGCCGGGCGAAGTGGGGGTGGACCGCAATGGAGTAAAGTCGGGCCATGGACGTTCCTTGCGAGAACAGCAGCAGTACATAACCACGAATGCCGCTGGCGACCTCGTCCATCAAGGTAATGGCGTGACCCCGGGTCAACAGATGGCGAAAGTTGCGGCGCGACAGACGGTCGGTGCTGAAACATTGTTGTTCGATGGTCAGCAGGGCCGGCAGGTCATCCAGGGTGGCAAGACGCGGCATGGTCAATCAAAGGAGAATGGAACGGAGGCGATCCTGGGTGAAGGGAGCGGAAAGCACGGCCTGGAGACGCGGCCAGCGCAAGCGCGGGGGTAGCTACCGATGATTATTGTTATTATCACGCAGCGCCAACCGTTATCGCCAGTGAAAATCTTATGCCGACACGCTCGTTTCCCTTGCTGGATCGGATCCGCCAATTAATCGCGACACCCTCGGTCAGTAGTGTGTCGCCGTCGTTCGACCAGAGCAATCGGCCGGTGATCAATCTGCTGGCCGGTTGGCTGGAGGACGCCGATTTCGCGGTGCGAATCGAACCGCTGCCCGGCCAGCTCGACAAGGCCAATCTGATCGCTACCCTGGGCCACGGGCCGGGCGGGCTGGTGCTAGCCGGCCATACCGACACCGTGCCGTTCGACGCCGGTCGCTGGCGTCACGACCCGTTCGGCGGGATGGTGGCGGATGGGCGGATTTACGGGCTGGGCGCGGCCGACATGAAGTCGTTTCTGGTCCTGGCCCTCGCGGCGGCAGCCGAGTTTCGGGCCGCCGACCTGCGTCAGCCGCTGGTGATTCTGGCGACGGCCGACGAGGAAAGCAGCATGGCGGGCGCCCGGGCGCTGGCGGCGGCGGGCCGACCGCTGGGACGACATGCCTTGATCGGCGAGCCGACCGGGTTGAAGCCGGTGCGGTTGCACAAGGGCATCCTGATGGAGGCGATCCGGCTGGAAGGAAAATCGGGCCATTCCAGCAATCCGGCGTTGGGGGTCAACGCGCTGGAGGGGATGCACCGGGTCATCGGCGAATTGCTGCGCTGGCGGGCGGAATTGCAGGCACGCTATCGCAATCCGCTGTTCGAGGTGGCTGTGCCGACTCTCAATCTGGGACGGATTCACGGTGGCGACAATCCGAACCGGATTTGCGCCGACTGCGAGTTGCACATCGACATCCGGCCCTTGCCGGGGATGACGCTGGCCGGAGTGCGCGACGAACTGCATGGCCGGTTGAGCCGGTTGCTGGCGAGCAGCGAGCTGAAGCTGAGCTTTTTGCCGTTGTTCGAGGGCATCGAGGCGATGGAGACGCCGGCGACGGCGGCCATCGTGCGGGCAACCGAGGAACTGACGGGCGCGGCGGCGGGCGCGGTGGGCTTTGGCACCGAGGGGCCGTATCTGAATGCGCTGGGGATGGAGACGGTGATTCTGGGTCCCGGTGGAGTGGAGTGCGCGCATCAGCCGGACGAGTTTTTGTCGCTGGCGATGATCGAACCGACGCTGAAACTGTTGCGGGGATTGATCGGTCGGTTTTGTCGCCAGCCGGCGATCAACGAATAGGGTGGCGGCGAACGGATCTTGCAATCAGCCTTTCGGCACGCGCCACAGATACCAGGCGGCGACCGTGCGGTACGGACGCCAGGGCTGGCCGATTTCCGCCAGTTGCCTGGGAGTGGGCGCGGTGGCCCATCCCTTGAGCCGGCGATAACCTTCGCGCACGCCGTGATCGTCCACGGGCAGGACGTCCGGTCGCCCCAGGCTGAAGATCAGCAGCATTTCCACTGTCCAGCGGCCGACGCCGCGCAACACCGTCAGCCGTTCGATCAATGCCTCGTCGGGCAGTGCGAGCGCCTGGGCGTGGGTGGGAATCACCCCGTCCAGCGCGGCTTGGGCGATGCCGCGAATGGCGGCGAGCTTGGTGGCCGAGAAACCGCAGGCGCGTTGTTGGGCGGGCTCGGTGGCGAGCAATTGTTCGGGCGATGGAAACGCCGCGCCGGGGTAAAGCGCCAGCAACCGGGCCAGGATGGCGTCGCCCGCCTTGGGGTGAAGCTGCTGGTAAGCGATGGCGCGCACCAGGGCTTCGTAAGGCTCGCGGGCTTGCCGAAGCCGAAGCTGGCAAGGGCCGATGCCGGCGATATGACGCTGCCAATCCGCATCCAGGCGGGCGAGGTGCGCCATCGCCTGGTGGGGAAATTCCGTCGGGGTTTCCGACTCAGTCATCGTCTTTGGTCTTCAGTGGCCTGGCAGGACAGGTTGGGGCGGCGGAGCTTTGGGGAAAGCGGGGGAATGCGCGGCATCCGACCACCGCGCGTCCTGCGGCGCCACTATTGATCATACCGCATCTTGACGTAGGAGCCCGGTGCGTCCTCGATGGGTTGCAGCTTGCCGTCGCCGGGCACACGCGCGGGCACTTGCGGGCCGGCGTGGGGCGTTAGCCAGGCCAGCCAATCCGGCCACCAGGAACCTTCCTGCTTGACCGCGTTCTTGAACCAGTCGTCCGGATTCGGCGGGGTCTTGGGATTGAGCCAGAAGCCGTATTTGTCGGACGAGGCTGGATTAATGACCCCAGCGATGTGGCCGGACCCGCTCAGCACGAATTTCACCGGGCCGCCGACCAGTTGGGTGCCGGTGTAGGTGGATTTCCACGGCGCGATGTGATCCTCGTAGGCCGACAGGAAGCAGACCGGCGTCTTGATCTTGCGCAGGTCGATGGGCACGCCCGCCAGCGTGATTCCGCCCGGCTCGCGCAGCAGGTTTTTCTGGTACATGTTGCGGATGTAGAAGCTGTGCATGTCCCGCGGCATCCGGGTGGAATCGGAATTCCAGTACAGCAGGTCGAAGGGGTAGGGGTCCTTGCCGAGCAGGTAATTGTTGACCACGAAGTACCAGATCAGGTCGTTGGCGCGCATCATGCTGAATACGCCGGCCATCTGGCTGCCGTCCAGATAACCCCGCTCGCCCATCTGTTTCTCCAGCAGGGTGATCAATTCCTCGTCGATGAAAACTTCCAACTCGCCCGGCTCGCTGAAATCGGTCATGCAGGCGAAACAGATGGCGCTTTGCACCCGCCTGTCCTTCTTGGCCGCCAGATAGGCCAGCGTGGCGAGCAGGATGGTGCCGCCTAGGCAATAGCCGGCCGCGTTGATCTCGCGCTCGCCGGTGGCCTGCTCGATGGCGTTCATCCCTTCCACGATGGCCAGCATGTAGTCCTCGAACTTCTTGTGCGCCAGCCGCTCGTCTGGGTTGATCCAGGAGGTCATGAACACCGTGAAGCCCTGATCCACCATCCACTTGACCATCGAGTTCTTGGGCCGCATGTCCATGATGTAGAACTTGTTGATCCAGGGCGAGACGAACAGGAACGGCCGCTGATGGACGGTCGGCGTGCTAGGAGCGTACTGAATCAGTTGCAGCAACTCGTTCTGGAAGACGACCTTGCCCGGCGTGACCGCGATGTTCTCGCCCGGCTTGAACGCTTCGAGATCGGTCATCTTGATCTGCAACTGGCCGCGCCCGCGCTCCAGATCCGCCAGCAGATTTTGCAAGCCCTTGACCAGGTTGTCGCCGCCGGAATCGAGGGTGGCCGCGAGCACGGTGGGGTTGGTATGGACGAAGTTGGTTGGGGCCATCGCGTCCACGAACTGGCGGGTGTAGAACTGCACCTTGCGGGCGGTCTTATCGTCCAGCCCCTCGACCTGACGGACCAGGCCCTGCACGCTGTCGGCGGCCAGCAGATAGGACTGCTTGATGAAATCGAACACGGCGTTTTCCGCCCATTGTTCGTCGGCGAAGCGTTTATCGCCCGACGGCGGCTTGATGACCGGCTCGGTTTCGTGGCCGAGCATCCGCTTGGAGGCGGACTGCCACAGATCGAGGGTGTTCTTCCAGAAGCCAATCTGTGCCTCAATCAACTTTTCTGGATTTTTTAGTAAGTTATCGAAAAACTCCTGAAACGATTTGCCGATGATGGCGGGGTCGATCAGCGGAACCTGATCGTTACGTTCCTGGCGCTTGAGGTATTCCTGCAACACCCGCTGGCTCTGTTCGATGATCTTGGAAAAATTCTGGGCCAGTTTGTTGAGGTCGGCGGCGATCTTGGCGTCGAGAGCGGACGTCTTGGCGGTCTCAGTCATGGGATGCCTCCTTAAAAAAGGACGGTAACCCCACAACTATAGTTGAAAATTCAGGGCGGGGTCGGTTCGGGTTCGGCGAAGACCACCCGCTCGTACACCTCGGCCAGGGACAACACGCAGCCGATGGTGGAGATTTCGACCTGGGCGTTAAGACCGTCGGTGGCCGAGTAGAGCCAGCGCCCATCCGGTTGCCGCTGGTAGTGCTCGATGCGTGGCTGGTCCTGCGCGACCAGTAGGTAATCGCTGAGCGACTGCAGCGCGCGGTAATGGGCGAACTTTTCGCCCCGGTCGTAGGCCGCCGTGCTGTCCGACAGCACTTCGATGATGAGAGTGGGATTGAGCAGGGTATCGACGTGTTGGTCCTCGAACCGGGGTTCGCCGCAGACGACCACCACATCTGGGTAGGTGTACAGGCCGGTGGGACTGACCTTGACCCGCATGTCGTTGACGTAACCGCGACAGGGTTTTTTATCGAGTTGGTTGCCTATGCGCCGCGCTAGATTAAATACAATCGTGTTGTGTTCCTCGCTGGCGCCGCTCATGGCGTAGATGCGTCCGTTGAGATATTCGCTCTTGGTTTCCGCCTGGCGTTCCAGCGTCAGATAGTCGGCGGCAGTGATGAACTGTTCGGCAAGCTGGGACATGGGGAGCCCTCTCTACCAGTTGAATTAAATCCGGACGAACACCCGCCGGGCGGCGGCAAGAGTCGCTTCGATATCTTCCCCGCTGTGGGCCGAGGACAGGAATCCCGCCTCGAACGCGGACGGCGCCAGGTAGACGCCCTCGGCCAGCATCCCGTGAAAGAATGCCTTGAACCGTTCGATATCGCAGGCGACCGCTTGAGCGTAGGTGGTCACGGTCTCATCCGTGAAGAAAATGCCAAACATGCCGCCGACGTGATTCGCGGTCAGCGATATTCCCGTCTCCTGGGCGGCGACGACCAGGCCGTCGCACAATCGCCGGGTCTTGGCGGCGAGATCGGCATGAAAGCGAGGTGTGGAAATCAAATCCAACGTCGCCAGCCCGGCCGCCATCGCCACCGGATTGCCCGACAGCGTGCCGGCCTGATAGATCGGTCCCAGCGGCGCCAGCTTTTCCATGATTGCCCGCCGGCCGCCGAACGCGCCGACCGGCATCCCGCCGCCGATGATCTTGCCCAGCGTGGTCAGGTCCGGCTTCACCTGGTAAAGCTCCTGCGCTCCACCCGGAGCCACTCGAAACCCCGTCATCACCTCGTCGAAGATCAGCACGCTGCCGTATTGGTCGCACAGTTCACGCAAGCCTTGCAGGAAACCGGGCGCGGGTGGGATGCAATTCATGTTGCCAGCGACCGGCTCGACAATGATTCCGGCGATATCCTCACCGATCTGTCCGAACGCTTGCTGAACCTGGTCGAGATCGTTGTAGGTCAGGGTCACGGTCTGCGCCGCCAGGGCCGCCGGCACACCGGGCGAAGTCGGCACACCCAGGGTCAGCGCCCCGGAGCCGGCCTTGACCAGCAGCGAATCGGAATGACCGTGGTAACAGCCCTCGAATTTGACGATTTTATTGCGACCGGTGAAGCCACGCGCCAGTCGGATGGCGCTCATGGTCGCCTCGGTGCCGGAATTGCACATCCGCACCAACTCCATCGAGGGAACCATCTCGCGGATCTTGCGGGCCATGATGGTTTCGATGGCGGTGGGGGCGCCGAAGCTGAGGCCGTTGACGGCGGCTTCCTGAACCGCGTGGACCACCGCCGGGTGAGCATGGCCAACGATCATCGGTCCCCAGGAACCGACGTAGTCGATGTAGCGGCGGTCGTCCTCGTCGTAAAGCCAGGCGCCTGCGCCGCGTTTGAAGAAGATCGGCGTGCCGCCGACGCCGCGAAAGGCGCGAACCGGGGAATTGACCCCGCCGGGAATGTAGCGTTGGGCTTCAGCGAACAGTTGCTCGGAACGGGTCATGATGGAATCCTCAGGCAAACAAGGCAGCGAAGCGGCGAGCGGCGACTTGAATGTCGGGTTGGGCGAACACCGCGCTGACCACGGCCAGCGCGTCGGCGCCAGCGTCCAGCAGCAGTGGGGCGTTATCAGACGTGATGCCGCCGATGGCGACGATGGGGATGCGCAGCGCCGCACGCGCTTGTCGCAGCAATTCAAGGGGCGCGCGGATTTCGGCGGGTTTGGTCGGCGAGGGAAAGAACGCGCCGAACGCCACATAGTCGGCTCCCGCCTGGGCGGCTTCCCGCGCCAGGTCCAGCCGGTCGTAACAGGACACGCCGATGATGGCATCTTGACCCAGTCGGGCGCGGGCGATGGCGAAAGCTGGATCGTCCCTGCCGACATGAACACCGGCCGCGCCGACCCGAGCGGCCAGTTCCACATCGTCGTTGATGATCAGCGGAACCGCGTGGCGCCGGCACAACCCGTCGAGCGCCGTGGCTTGCGCCAATCGTCGCGCGGTGTCATGGCTCTTGTCGCGGTACTGGATCAGCTGGGCGCCGCCTAGAATCGCCTGTTCGACGACGGCGGTCAGCCGGTCGTCGGGAATCAACGCGGCGTCGGTGATCGCGTACAGGCCGTGGCAGGATGGTTTTTTCATGTCCGACCTTGACAATCGATGGTCCAGAACAGCCGGTTGGGAAGCGGTTGCCCACCACCGGCCCGATAAGCGGCCTGTAGGGAGCGCCAAGTATAGTGCTGGGCGCGGTAAAGAGCCGAAAGCACTGATTCTTCCGAGTGCGGACCGTGAATTTGGGCGAGGAGGGCGGCGATGGCGGATGCCAGGGTGCAGCCGGAGCCATGGTAACTCTCTGGCAAGCGCGGCCAGCGCCAGGTTTCCAATAACCGGTTGTTGCCGTACAACGTGTTGACGACCTCGGCGGGCGGTTCGGATTCGTGCCCGCCGGTGATCAGCACATAGCGGCAGTCGCGGGCCAACAGGGCCATGGCGCAGGCTTCCAGAGTGTCGGCTTCCGGCGCCAGCCGACGAGCCTCGACGCTGTTGGGCGTCAACACGGTGGTCAGGGGCAACAACAGAGTCTGTATCGCCTCGATCAGCATCGTGCTGGCCAGTTCGGCGCCGCCACCCGCCGCCAGCACTGGGTCAAGTACCACCGGGATGTCCGGATGGGCAGTCAACAGCGCGCGCAGGGCGACGGCGTTATCGACGCCACCGATCACGCCGATCTTGAACGCCGCCACTGGCATGTCCTTCAGCACCGCTCGCGCTTGGGCGAGTACCTGATCGGGATCGACCGGCAACAGCGCCTGGACGTTGTGGGTGTCCTGCACGGTCAGAGCGGTGATAACTGGCGCGGGATGGCAGCCCAGGCTGACCAGGGTTTCGATGTCGGCGGCGATGCCGGCTCCACCGCTGGGATCATTGCCAGCCAGGACCACGACCACGGGAGGTGGGAGGGGGCGGGAAGGAGTCAAGCCGATGCTCCAGGGAGGGAAGGGAAGTGGATTCTAGCAAACGCCACGGCTTTTTCGGGATGCGCCGGCATGGGACAATGACCGCCGCGAAATCGACGCGGACGAAAGGCGTGAGCGTGATGAAACAATATATGTGTTTGGTTTGCGGGTTTATTTATGACGAGGAAAAGGGGTGGCCGGATGAAGGCATTCCACCGGGCACTCGATGGAACGACGTACCCCCGACCTGGGTCTGTCCCGAGTGTGGCGCCGCCAAGGAAGACTTTGAGATGGTGGAGATTTAGGGGACGCGATATGACAACTTTTCCGGGACGTATTCAGCTCAGCTCGGGTGATATTACCCAATTACCTGTGGACGCCATCGTCAACGCCGCCAATCGCTCGTTGCTGGGCGGCGGCGGGGTGGATGGCGCCATTCATCGCGCCGCCGGCCCCGAACTGCTGGCTGAGTGCCGAACCCTGGGTGGCTGCGAGACTGGTCAGGCCAAGATCACCCGGGGCTATCGCCTGCCGGCTCGCCATGTCATCCATACCGTAGGACCGATCTGGCAAGGGGGCGACGGGGGCGAGCCAGAGTTGCTGGCGGCCTGCTATCGCAATAGCTTGCGACTGGCGGTGGAGCACGGGGTCCATACCATTGCCTTTCCCGCCATCAGTTGCGGGGTATACGGCTATCCGCTGGATAAAGCGGCGCGCATCGCGGTGCGCGAGGTCAAGGACTTCCTTGCCAAGGAGGATCGGATCGAGACGGTCTATTTGGTCTGTTTCGGCGGGGATGCGCGCGAGGCTTACGAGCAAGCGTTGGAACAAGCTTAAGCCGTGACGCACTGGTGTATCGAATCGGACCGCCCAAGTGGGAAGGTCGATATCGATGGGTCAGCGTCTTTGGGTCAGGTTACAGATGGATGAGCAGAGGACGGTTAGTGACGCCACCATTGGGCCGCGAAGGGGGCATCGCCGATGGCGTGGTGGGTTGCTCCTCCAAGGGAAGAAAGTGCTCATATCGGTATTCCAGGGTTCGCGCCTGATCGGCCTCCCGTTCGGCCCGGTATTGGCGGAGGGCTTCAGCCATCATCGCCGCGAACAGGGTCTCGGCGTGAGACCGCCAGTACTCATCACGGTCCACGGCCGCGGCGAGGTGGGATGGGTTACCCGGCGCAACGGAGGGAGTCGGATAGGACAACAGAGCCATCAACAAAGCACCGGCGGTTACCAGCAGGGAGGGTGGCAGTAGATAGAGACCGAAATGACGAATAGTACGGCTCATGTCGCGCATGACAGACCCTTGGCGGTGTCGGCGGAAACAAATCTTGTATAGATATTTTTCAATTTTATCCTAGTAGTTGCGACCTGGTCAAGCGAAACGCGGGTAATTATTGTACAAACTTTTTAACCAAGCCTAGAACTAGGATTTTAAGACGCAAACCGGGACATTGCCCGGTTTGCGTGGAAGGGATCAGCTTTCCTGCTGTTTCTTGTAGGCGGTGTGCAGCTTTTGCTGTATCTCACTCGGAACCGGGTCATAGTGACTCAGTTCGATGCTGTAGGAACCGAGGCCGGCGGTCATGGATTTCAACTGTGACTCATAGCCTTCCAGTTCCGCCATTGGTACCTGGGCTTTGATGATGCTGATGCCGCGCGGCCCGGCGTCGGTGCCCGCGATACGCCCGCGCCGGCTGGACAGGTCGCCGGTGATGGCGCCGACGCAATCGCCCGGCGCCCGGACTTCCAGGTTAACGATCGGTTCCAGCACAATCGGTTTCGCCTTGCTGACCGCGTCCAGGAAAGCTTCCCGCCCAGCGGTGACGAAGGCGATTTCCTTGGAATCCACCGGATGATACTTGCCGTCGTAGGCGATGGCGCGCACGTCCTGCACCGGATAGCCGGCTACCGCTCCTTCCTGCAGGGCCTCGCGGACACCTTTTTCGACCGCCGGCAGGAACGAGGTCGGAATGGTGCCGCCCACCACCTCGCTGACGAACTCGAAGCCGGCGTCGCGCGGCAGCGGTTCGATCCGCATGTACACCTCGCCAAATTGGCCCGCGCCACCGGTCTGTTTCTTGTGGCGGTGATGGCCCTCGGCGTTCTGACTGACGGTTTCCTTGTAGGCGATCTTGGGCGGTTTGGTCTCAACTTGCAGGTTGTAGCGCTGCTGCATCTTTTCCAGGGTAAGGCGTAGGTGCAGGTCGCTCAGGCCACGCAGCACCGTTTCCTTGGTATGGGTGTTGTGCTCCAGCGCCAGGCAGGGGTCCTCCTCCAGCAACTTGTGCACGGTGTCGGACAGCTTCTGCTCGTCGCCGCGGGTAGCGGCGCGGATGGCCAGCCCGAATAGCGGGGTAGGGAAGCGCAGCGGACGCAGGTGAATCTGGTCCTCGTCGTGAGAGTCGTGCAGCACCACATCGCGGTGAATATCATCGACCTTGGCCACCGCGCAGATATCGCCGGGAACGGCGGTCGCCACCTCAGGATGCTCCTTGCCGTGCATTTGAAACAGGTGACCGACCTTGAAGGGCTTGCGGCCGTCGCCGATGAAAAGCTGACTATCCTTGGTGAGGGTGCCCTGATGGACGCGAAAAATCCCGAGCTTGCCGATAAACGGGTCGATCAGCACCTTGAAGACGTGCGCCACCACATGTTGTCTGGGATCGGGGACGGCGCGCCATTCCTTGGCCGCGGCGCCTTGGCCCTTCAGGAACGGTTCGGGATTGCCTTCAAGCGGGTTGGGCAGCAGCTTGACGAAAATATCCAGCAGTTCCTTCACGCCGACGCCGGCGCGGGCCGAGACGAAGCAGATCGGGATGAGGTGCCCCTCCCGCAGGGCTTTTTCGAACGGTGCGTGCAGTTGCTCGGGTTGCAATTCCTCGCCCTGCTCCAGATACAGCGCCATCAGGTCCTCGTCCATCTCCACCACCTGATCGATCAAGGCGGAGTGGGCGCTGGCCACGCTGGAAAAATCGCTGTCGCCAGCGGCGCTGAAGAAACAGTCCACGACCGAGGCGCCGCCGCTGGCGGGCAGGTTGATCGGCAGGCACTCCTTGCCGAAGCTTTCCTGAATCTGACCCAGCAGACCGGGTAGATCGATGTTCTCAGCGTCGATCTTGTTGACGATGATGATTCGGCACTGGCGGCGCTCGGCGGCGCGTTCCATCATTCGCTGCGTCATCGCCTCAATGCCAGTCTGGGCGTTGATGACCACCGCTACCGTTTCCACCGCCGGCAACGCGGCGATTGCTTGACCGATGAAATCGGGGAAGCCCGGGGTATCGATCAGATTGACATGAGCGCCGTTGTAGTCGAAATGGACCAGGGCGGCGTCCAGTGAATGCTGGTGCGCTTTTTCCTGCGGATCGAAGTCGCAGACCGTGTTGCCTTTTTCGACGACGCCGGGCGTGGCCAACCGGCCGGCGCGGTGCAGAATGGACTCCACCAGGGTGGTTTTTCCAGCCGCGCCATGCCCGACCAGGGCGATATTGCGGATGGATTCGGTGGTGTGGCTCATCAAGGGGCCTCCTGTCGTTAGGATTCAGTACGTTATGGTTTTTCGATCAGACGATTCCGATCCCAAATTAATAATTTTACAAGAAGGACCGTGGTTTCTCATGCCGGTGGCGGCATTTTTTCGCCTGGACCGCGGGTTTTGGGAGGCGAGGCTTGGGCAGCCGAGGTTTTAAGGAGCGCCCGCTGGTCGAAGGATGGGATAGACATCGAAGCGGGTATTCGGCGCGGTGATCTGGAATCCAGGGGGTGGTCCAACCAGCGTCGGAGCCCGCCGAGGCCGTTTCACCACCACCCGCCGGCGGGCGCTGGCCAGGGCGGCCGTCAGTAACTCCGGGGCATCGTCGTCGTTCCCGATCAGATGTCGCAGCAGACGCATCTCTTTCCCCGCCAGCGCCGCTTTCCGGCGGAGTGGATACATCGGATCCAGATAAACGACGTCCGGTCGCTGCTCGTCCGCGAGTTTCCGCAAATAGTCCCGTCCGTCCGCCACGATCAGGCTGAGCCGCTCCGCCACCAGCGGACCGAGGTCCGGGGCGCGGGCGGCGCGCTCTAAACCGTCGCGCAACAGGGCGGCGATGAGGGGGGAACGTTCCACCAACCGCACCACGCAGCCCAGGCAGGCCAATACGAAGGCGTCGCGGCCTAGTCCGGCGGTGGTGTCCACCACGCTCGGCGCCACGCCACGCTTCAACCCAACCGCGCGCGCCAACGGTTGATTGCGTCCCCCACCGAACCGGCGTCGGTGGGCGACCGCGCCCGTCGTGAAGTCGGCGTAAACCGGGCCGGCTGGGTTTGATCCCAGTTCCCGCAACTCTAGTCGCTCCGCCGTTATGATCAGCAGATGGGTAAAGTCGTTGGTGGCGGAGTTGGAGATCCAGGGAAGTTCTAGCGTCGTGGCCAGGTTGATGGTGGTTTCTGGATCGGTGGCGGGGTCGTGGGTTACCCCGATGCGGAATGGGGCGGTGGGGTGCGGAACGGTCGAATTCATGAACGGCATCGCCCCGTTATTTCCATGGAGCGATGCGTTGGGTAAGGCAAGCTCATGCGGCCTTGGGTAGCGTCGTTTCCAACGTGGCTTGGGTTAGGCCATCCATGTCGGTTTTGAAGCGGGTGATCATTCCGGACATGATGCGAGCATCGTTCATCAGCTTGCGTTGCAGGGTCTGGGCGATTTCCGCCTGACGCCTGTAAAAGTCCTGCAAACTTTCCATGTCGGTGATTTCGGCGGCGGCCCGCAGTTGGTTGATGCTGATATCGAAATAAGCTTTCAGTGAATTCATCTGAAACATCAAAAGCTTTTCGATGTTTTCGATGAACAGTTTATTGGCCCTGATCACGGGTTCCGGTAGAGCTGGCGGATTTTCGAACGGCACGTTGAACAGATTGACGACCATGACAGCCTCCTCGTCGAAAGAATTGTTTGTTGCATCGCAATATAGCGTGGTTCATGTTGCGATGCAACATGAGGGAGGATTCGCTAGGTTGGCGGAGGCGATGGCGCTGGGTGGCCAATCCAGGTCGCGTGGTGGAATTCACCATGCGAAATTGACCGGTTGAACTATGATTACACTCGATGAATTCGGTGACGTGGTTTTCGGTCAACGTGGCGATGCCACGGATTGCGGAGCGAAGCCTTTGAGTATTACGACGATTCCTGGATCGGTCGAGCGGTCGCGCGACGACGGTTCGGTTCCCCACCACGATATCGGACCGCGAGAGCGCGCGCCACGATTGGCCTTGGTGGCGAATTTGCAAGGTCAAGAACTCAACGGCATGTTCGTTTTGTCGCGACTGACGGCGTTTCTGCGGGATATCGAGGCGGGTCGACGGCGAGACTTGCGATTACGCGAACGGGTGCTGGTGATTCCCGCGGTCGGCGATGCCGCCGAGGGGCGGGGAACGAGCGCCCAACGGGTCGCCTGGTTGCGATGGGCGATGATCAAGGCAGTGGCGGCGGCGACCCAGACGGCCTATTACCGGGTAGCGATTCATCCCAGTCTAGATGTCGAGGAGATGCCGCAGGTGTGGTTATACGCGCCCAATGACGATGAGCGGGCCAGTGCCTGTTTATTCGGATTGCCGGCGGTGATCGAACGGCCGCTTGAACCCGAGAATGCGCCCGCCCTGGTGCGGGCCTGGCGACCGTGCGGCGGTGAGAATTTCGTGCTTCACGCCGGACAGGCCAGCGGCCTGCAGACCGCCCATTGCGAAAGTCTGTTTCGCGCCCTGGTGGCGTTTCTGGATCGAACGGGCATCGTGGAGGGCTTGCGGCTCGCCGGCGAAGAGGAGGACTTGGGGTATTTTGGCCTGCGTCAGGTCTTCGTGGTGCTGGCCGAGCAGTCGGGCATCTTTTCCTCGCGCCAGGACGTTGGACGCTGGGTCCAGGCGGGCGAGGAACTGGGTCAGGTCTATGACGGTTTCACCGGCGGCCAAGGGGGACGGGTGGTCGCGCCGGTGGCGGGATTGCTGGCGAGCCTGCGCCGGCAGCCGCTGTTGCGGGAAGGCGATCTGGTGGCGCGGATTTTGGTGCCCGTCCGAACAACGGTGCGGTGCGGGCGGGCGCGGTTGAGGGAAGAGCGACATGAACGACGGTTTGGATTTCGATCCTGAGATTTGGTTGCGGCGCTTGCTGGAGCGGGTGGTCGCCGAGACCCGCGAAACCGGTGGGACCACCGGCTGTTCCACCTTGAGCGAGTGTGTGTTGGAGGCGATGGCGGCGGTTCCCCGCCATCGCTTCGTGCCGGCGGCGCAACGGGATTGGGCCTATGCCGACATGCCGCTGCCGATCGGGCGCGGCCAAACCATTTCCCAGCCGTTCATCGTGGCGCTGATGACCGAGTTGCTGGAACTCGAACCGGACGCCGTGGTGCTGGAAGTCGGGACGGGGTCGGGTTATCAGACGGCGGTGCTGGCCCGGCTGGCGCGGTGGGTGTATTCGGTGGAGCGGATTCCCGAGTTGGCCGAAACCGCCGCCGATCGCTTGCGGGAACTGGGATATGACAACGTGACGATTCGCGCCGCCGATGGGGGCCAAGGCTGGGAAGAACACGCGCCGTTCGATGCCGTCATCGTCACGGCGGCGGCGGCGGAAATCCCACCGGCGCTGGCGCGGCAACTGAAGCCGGGTGGACGGCTGGTCGTGCCGGTCGGCCCGCCGGGCCATACTCAGGATCTGCGCCTGCTGCGCAAGGATCAACAGGGCACTGTGCATGGTCGCAGTGTGTTGCCCGTGGTGTTCGTGCCGCTGGTCCGCGACCGGGAGTAGGATCAGCCGGTCGGCAGCGACATGCCGGTGAGCTTCTTGAACAGCGTCACCGCATAGGAGTCGGTCATGCCGGACACGAAGTCGGTGATGGCCAGCGCGCGGCGATAGGGATCGGCGGAAGGTTGGCGGCCCGGCCCGGTGAACTGCTCCGGGATCAGATGAATCAGCATCCGGCTTTTGGACGAGGCGTTCGGGCCGTGGTCGGCGATGTCGGCAACGGTGCTCATGAACGCTTCCAGCAATCCGCCCAGCACCTCGAAACCGGCCGCTTCCACTTCCACCACCGGCCGGGAAACGTAAACCTGTTTCTCGCCACAGTCCTTGAGGGCACGCATCGCATCGGCGGCGGGAATGACGTCCAGCAGTTCCTCGGTGAAGGCGCCGGCCAGGATCGCGTCCTCGTGCGCCATGAAACACTGGTGCGCCTGCTCGATGATGGCGCCGATGGCCTTGGCACGCAGGTATTCGATTTTTTCCTTGGGCCGGGTGATCCGATCCATCTTGCGTTGCGCGCGCTCCGGCGCCCCGGTCAAGGTCAACAGCAGATCGCGGACTTCCTCGTAGCGCAACTGCTGGAGCCGAAAGGCGTCTTCCACGTCGATGATCCGATAGCAGATGTCGTCGGCCGCCTCGACCAGATAGGCAAGCGGATGGCGGGTCCAGGCGCCCGGCAGCACGGGTTCCAGCCCCAATTGGCCGGCGACTTCCGCGAACAAGTCCCAATCGTCCTGGTAGAAGCCGAATTTCTTGAACGCGATGCCGGACGGCGGTTCGGCTGGCAGCGCCGAGGCGCGCGGATATTTGGTGAAAATGCCCAATGTGGCGCAAGTCAATTGCATTCCGCCGCGATTGTCGGGACTTTGCAGCCGGGTGATGATGCGAAAGCCCTGGGCATTGCCCTCGAACCGCAGGAAATCCTGTCGTTGCGCTTCGGTCAATCGCTCCAGCACCGCGCGGCCAGTGGCGGAAGCGGTGAACCAGAGACGGATGGCGTCCTCGCCGGCGTGGCCGAAGGGCGGATTGCCGATGTCGTGGGCCAGGCAGGCGGCGGCGACCACCGCGCCGAAATCCTGCGGATAGACGCCCTTCAAGCCATGGCGGCGAATCACGCTGTCGCCCACCATTGTTCCCAGCGAACGGCCGACGCTGGACACTTCCAGGCTGTGGGTCAGCCGGGTGCGGACGTAGTCGCTCTGGGACAGCGGAAAGACCTGGGTCTTGTCCTGGAGCCGCCGAAACGCCGAGGAAAAGACGATGCGGTCGAAGTCGCGCTGAAAATCGGTGCGCGCCTCGCTGTCGGGTTGCTGGCGGGACAAACCTGGACGGGCGCGGGAAAGCAGGCGATTCCAATCCATGTGGTAGGTTCGGTGGAAGGAGATACGTTCAATCATAGCGGATTATTGACGCCCGCCGCGCCCTCACCGCCGGCTTTGTCACGGGGAGGCGCGGGTGGCGTGGCCTAATTGACCAACCAGCGGGACGGATGACTTGAGCCGATGCCGTCGCTACAATCTTTCCCCCTTTCCCATCTGACGCTTAACGAACTTGACAGGTTTGAATTCGCGATGAATGAAACCATGGACCCTACCGAAGGATTGCTCGATGAAAACAAATTGATCGCCCTGCGCCGTCAG
The DNA here is from genome assembly GCA_046347555.1 of Candidatus Competibacteraceae bacterium. Classification (GTDB taxonomy): domain Bacteria; phylum Pseudomonadota; class Gammaproteobacteria; order Competibacterales; family Competibacteraceae; genus Contendibacter. Next base: position 46,998 of record JAXMFY010000014.1, read on the forward strand.
AAGCTGTGCGAGTTGCGCCAGCGTGGCAACGCCTATCCCACCGATTTCCGCCGCGATGCGCTGGCGGCGGAACTGCACGCGGCTTATGGCGACAAGGATAGCGTCGCGCTGGAAGCCGAGAATCGACGGGTCCGCGTGGCCGGGCGGATGCTGGCCAAGCGGATCATGGGCAAGGCCAGTTTTGCCTGCTTGCGCGACATGTCCGGCGATATTCAATTGTTTGTTCAGAAGAACGCCTTGCCAGAAGGGTTGTACGAGGACTTCAAGAGTTGGGATTTGGGCGACATCCTGGGGGCCGAGGGCACGGTATTCAAGACTAAAACCGGCGAACTGTCGGTCAAGGTGGACACATTGCGGCTATTGACCAAGTCGCTGCGCCCGTTGCCGGAAAAATTTCATGGGTTGGCCGATCAGGAAACCTGCTACCGGCAGCGCTACGTGGATCTAATGATCAATGAGTCCACCCGGGCCACCTTCAAATTGCGCTCGGCGGTGGTCGCCCATATCCGCGACTTTTTCAACCGGCGCGGGTTTCTGGAGGTCGAAACGCCGATGATGCAGCCGATTCCCGGCGGCGCGGCGGCCCGACCCTTCATCACCCATCACAACGCGCTGGACATGCAACTGTTCCTGCGCATCGCCCCGGAACTGTACCTGAAGCGGCTGGTGGTGGGCGGCTTCGAGAAGGTCTACGAGATCAACCGCAATTTCCGCAACGAAGGTCTTTCCACCCGTCACAACCCCGAATTCACCATGCTGGAGTTTTATCAGGCCTACGCCGACTACCGGGACCTGATGGACTTGACCGAGGAACTGTTGCGCGGCATGGCGCAAACCCTGCTAGGCGACACTTGTCTCTCGTATCAGGGCGAAACTTGCGACTTCGGTCGCCCCTTCCGGCGGCTGACGGTGCGGGAAGCGGTCCTGCATTTCAATCCAGCCATCGCCGCCGCTGAACTGGACGATCTCGAATCCGCCCGGCGGATTGCCAGGGGTCTGGGGGTGGACGCGCGGCCCGAACACGGGCTGGGCCGGGTGCAACTGGATATTTTCGAGCAGACGGTTGAGCATCAATTGCGTGATCCCACCTTTATCACCGCCTATCCGACCGAGGTGTCGCCGCTGGCCCGGCGCAACGACGCCGATCCCACCATCACCGACCGCTTCGAACTGTTTGTGGGCGGGCGGGAGATCGCCAACGGTTTTTCCGAGTTGAACGATCCCGAGGATCAGGCCGAGCGCTTCCGCAAGCAGGCGGAAGCCAAGGCCGCCGGCGACCATGAGGCGATGCACTACGACGCCGACTACATTCGGGCGCTGGAGTATGGCCTGCCGCCGACGGCGGGGGAGGGCATCGGCATCGACCGGTTGGTGATGCTGTTCGCCGACGCGCCCTCGATCCGCGACGTGCTGCTGTTTCCCCACCTGCGACCGGAGTGACCGCAACAGCGCCGGACTGCCTCACGAAAATCACCAACAGGGAATCCACAACATGTCTGGCAATGCTACCTTTTCGAATACGGTCATCCTGATCACCCGCAACGGCATGGGCTCCGGTGAAACGGAACTCCAGCACGATCTGCTCGCAAAATATCTGCGGTTGCTGATAGAAAAAGCATCGTTGCCGGCCGCGATAGGTTTCTACACCGATGGGGTCAGGCTGGTGGTCGAGGGATCGCCGTTCCTGGAACCGCTGGCGCGAATCCAGGACAAGGGGGTCCGTCTGATCGTTTGCGCCACCTGCCTCAACTACCACGGATTGCTCGACGAGGTGCGAGTTGGGATCGTGGGGAGCATGGCGGATATTCTTGAAGCCCAGCTCAAGGCCGATAAGGTCATCACGCTTTGAGAATGAGGTCGGAGCATTCCTGTTGGTCGGGAAAAATCGCCCGAGTTTGTGAATAATTTGGGCGAACATCCATTACATGTTCGCGATGTTGACAGGGACGAAATCTGGCTATACTGAAACTGTCGCCTGGAAGTTATTTCCACGAGTGACAGGCGCGGGGCCGGCCTGGCCCTGTCCTGGCGGTGCGTCCATCCTCGGCGCCGCCCGGACCCGCCGGCGGGTACCCGCGAAGACTCGAATCCCGATCCCCACAGGTTCGAGGAAAGGGCAGAGGAGAAAGAACAATGAACGTCACCCGACGACAGTTCCTCAAGGTCACCGCCGCCGGGCTGGGCAGTTCCAGCCTGGCGATGCTGGGATTCTCGCCCCAGCCGGCGCTGGCGGAAATCCGCAATTTCAAGCTGGCCCGCACCACCGAAACCCGCAACACCTGTCCCTACTGCTCGGTGAGTTGCGGCGTGTTGATCTACTCCCTCGGCGACAAATCCAAGAACGCCAGGGCCGAGATCGTCCATATCGAGGGCGACCCGGACAATCCGGTCAATCGCGGCACCCTCTGCCCGAAAGGCGCCGGCCTGCTGGACATGATCCACAGCGCCAGCCGCCTGAAACATCCGGAAGTGCGCGAGCCCGGCGCCAGCGAGTGGAAGCGCATCACCTGGGACGAAGCGCTCGACCGTATCGCCCGGCACATGAAGGCCGACCGGGACGCCCAGTTCATCAAGACCAATGCCGACGGCGTGACGGTCAACCGCTGGAACACCACCGGCTTCCTGGCCAGTTCCGCCGCCAGCAACGAGGCCGGTTACCTGACGCACAAGGTCCTGCGCGGCCTCGGCGTCGTCACCCTCGACACCCAGGCGCGCATCTGACACGCCCCGACGGTGGCCAGTCTGGCTCCGACGTTCGGGCGTGGCGCGATGACCAACCATTGGGTGGACATCAAGAACGCTGATTTAGTCCTGGTCATGGGCGGCAACGCCGCCGAGGCGCACCCCTGCGGGTTCAAGTGGGTGGTGGAAGCCAAGGCCAGCCGCAAGGCCAAACTCGTCGTCGTGGACCCGCGCTTCACGCGCTCCGCGGCGGTCTCCGATTTCTACGCGCCCATTCGCGCCGGCAGCGACATCGCCTTTCTGGGCGGGGTCATTCATTACCTGCTGGCCAACGACAAAATCCATCACGAGTACGTCAAGGCGTTCACTAACGCCGCCTTTCTGATCAACGAGGGCTTCCAGTTCGAGGACGGCCTGTTCTCGGGCTACGACGCCGCCAAGCGCAAGTACGACCCCGCCACCTGGCAATACCAGCTCGACGGCCAGGGCTTCGTCAAGATCGACGAGACCCTGCAAAGTCCGAACTGCGTGTTCCAGATCATGAAGCGGCATTACGCCCGCTACACCCCGGAAGTGGTCAGCCAGGTCACCGGGACGCCGCGGGCCGACTTTCTCAAAATCTGCGAGATGATCGCCGAGACCGCCGCGCCGGACCGGACCATGACCATCTGCTACGCGCTGGGCTGGACCCAGCACACGGTCGGCTCGCAGAACATCCGCACCATGGCCATGATCCAGTTGCTGCTGGGCAACCTGGGCATGGCGGGCGGCGGGATCAACGCGCTGCGCGGCCACGCCAACGTGCAGGGCATCACCGACCAGTGCCTCTATTCCGAGGTGCTGCCGGGCTATCTGAGCGCGCCGGCGGACGCCGACAAGACGCGCGAGGAGTATCTGGCCAAACGCACGCCCAAGCCGTTGCGGCCCAACCAGATGAACTTCCCGCAGAACTTCCCGAAGTGGCACACCAGCCTGATGAAGGCCTGGTACGGCAGCGCCGCCACGGCGGAAAACGGGTTCTGCTACGACTGGTTGCCGAAGAAGGACGCCGCCTACGACGTGCTGGCCCTGTTCGAGCGGATGCACCAGGGCAAGCTGAACGGCTTCGTCTGCCAGGGCTTCAACCCACTAGCCTCGGTGTCGCACAAGGCCAAGGTCTCCGCCGGGCTGGCCAAGCTGAAGTTCCTGGTGGTGATCGATCCGCTGGCCACCGAAACCGCCGAGTTCTGGAAGGATTACGGCGAGTTCAATCCCGCCGATCCGGCCGCGATCCAGACCGAAGTGTTCCGGCTGCCGTCCACCTGCTTCGCCGAGCAGGATGGTTCCTTCACCAACTCGGGTCGGGTCATCCAGTGGCACTGGAAGGCGGCCGACGGTCCTGGCGAGGCGATGAGCGACCTGGACATCGTCGGCGGCCTGTTCGCGCGCTTGCGGGCGCTGTACGCGAAGGACGGCGGGGCCTTCCCCGATCCCGTGCTCGGCCTGGCCTGGCCCTATCGGATTCCCCAGCAGCCTCATCCCGAGGAAATCGCCATGGAGATCAACGGCAAGGCGCTGGCGGACGTGACGGACCCGAAGGACCCGACCAAGGTCCTCGCCAAGGCCGGCGAGCAGTTGGCCGGCTTCGCCCAACTGCGCGACGACGGCAGCACCGCGTCCGGCAACTGGATCTACTGCGGGATGTGGTCCCAGGCCGGCAATCTCACCGCCCGCCGCGATCCGGCCGATCTGACCGGTCTCGGTCAGACGCTGAACTGGGGTTTCGCCTGGCCGGCCAACCGCCGCATCCTCTACAACCGGGCCTCCTGCGACCTGGCGGGCAAGCCCTGGGATCCCAGCCGCGCGGTGATCAAGTGGGACGGCGCCAAGTGGGGCGGCAACGACATTCCCGACATGCGGCCGGACGCCAGGCCGGAAGAGGGGGTGATGCCGTTCATCATGAACCCGGAAGGCGTGGCGCGGCTGTTCGCCCCCGAGCGGATGGTCGATGGTCCGTTGCCCGAGCACTACGAGCCGTTCGAGACTCCGCTGGACGGCAATCCGATGCACCCGAACAACCCCAAGGCGGTCAGCAATCCCGCCGCGCGGGTTTATCCGGGCGATCTGGAATCGTTCGCCAAGGCCAGGGACTTTCCGTATGTCGCCACCACGTACCGGCTGGTGGAGCATTTCCACTTCTGGACCAAGCACTCGCTGCTGAACGCCATCACCCAGCCGCAGCAATTCGTGGAGATCGGGGAGGAGTTGGCGCGGGAGAAGGGCATCGCCAACGGCGACCGGGTGCGAGTACGTTCCACCCGTGGCCAGTTGACGGCGGTGGCGGTGGTCACCAAGCGGCTTCGGGCGCTGGAGGTGGACGGCCGGAAGATCCACACCGTCGGCATGCCGATCCACTGGGGCTTCCGGGGCGCCACCCATCCGGGCTACATCACCAACACGTTGACCCCGTTCGTCGGCGACGCCAACAGCCAGACGCCGGAGTTCAAGGCGTTCCTGGTGAACATCGAGAAGGCATGAGGAGGTCGTCATGGCATGGCAATCATTGGATATCCGCCGCCGTTCGGCGACCACCACCCCGATGCCCCAGGCCCGCGAATCCGTCGAGGTGGCCAAGCTGATCGATATCTCGCAATGTATCGGCTGTAAGGCCTGTCAGGTCGCCTGCATGGAATGGAACGACTTGCGCCAGGAGGTGGGATACTGTGTTGGGGTATACGACAATCCGCTCGACCTGACGGCGAAAGCGTGGACCGTGATGCGCTTCACCGAGCTGGAGAACGACGGGCGGCTGGAATGGCTGATCCGCAAGGATGGCTGCATGCACTGCCAGGACCCCGGCTGTCTCAAGGCCTGTCCCGCGCCGGGGGCCATCGTGCAGTACGCCAACGGCATCGTCGAGTTCCATCAGGAGCACTGCATCGGCTGCGGCTATTGCCTGACCGGCTGTCCGTTCAACATTCCGCGCCTCTCCGATCAGGACCACAAGGCGTACAAATGTTCCCTGTGCTCCGACCGGGTGGCGGTGGGCCAGGTCCCGGCCTGCATCAAGACCTGCCCCACCGGGGCGCTTCATTTCGGCAGCAAGGAGGACATGAAGGAACACGCGGAGCAACGCATCGCCGATCTCCAGTCGCGCGGCTTTGCGAACGCCGGTCTGTACGATCCGCCGGGCGTGGGGGGCACGCACGTCATGTACGTGCTCCAGCACGCCGATCATCCGGAATGGTACGCGGGTCTGCCCCAGGATCCGGCGATCAGTCCGCTAGTCGAGGTGTGGAAGGGATGGACCAAGCCGCTGGCCATCGGGGTGATGGCGGCGGGGGTGCTGGCCAGCCTGATCCACTACGTGATGAAGGGGCCGAACGAAATTTCCAAGGAAACCGAGAAGGAGGTGGAAAATGAGACGCGACCCGAATGATCTCGATCGGTACACGGCATCGGAGCGGGTGACCCATTGGATCGTGGGGATCAGCTTCATCCTCGCCGGGCTGTCCGGGCTGGTGCTGTTTCATCCGGCCTTCTGGCCGTTCACGATGCTGTTCGGCAGCAGCACCTGGACCCGCATCCTGCATCCCTGGTTCGGGGTGGTGATGGCGGCGGCCTTTCTGCTGATGGTGCTGCAATTCTGGAAGCTGAACACGATGGGGAAGGTGGATTGGCAGTGGCTGGGACGCATCGGCGAGATGGTGAGCGGCGACGACCAGAACATGCCGGAGCAGGGCAAGTACAACGGCGGGCAAAAGCTGCTGTTCTGGTTGCTGGTGCTGGGCACGGTGCTGCTGCTGGTGTCCGGCATCGCCCTGTGGCGGGCCTGGTTCCACTTCCCCGTGGAACAGGTGCGCTGGGCGGCGGTGGTTCATGCCGCCACGGCGGCGGTGATGATCGGCCTCATCATGCTCCACGTCTACGCCTCCATCTGGGTCAAAAGCACCATCCGCGCCATGTGGTACGGTACGGTGACCCGCGCTTGGGCCCGGCAGCATCACCGCGCTTGGTACCGGCAGGTGACGGGGATTGATAAGTAGCGGTGTTAACCTCCCCTCTCCCAGTGGGAGAGGGGTTGGGGTGAGAGGACAAGATTCAGTGGTTGGAGGGTATGGCGAGGGTGCTGTATCCTTGCGACTATCGTCAGACGAGCATATCCAAGGCGGTATAAGGCAGTAGGGAAAGCTGGGCAGTGATAGGGCAAAGTTTCTGTGTAGCACTGTTATGGCCTGTTTTGCCGATTGCGATATTGAACGATTCTGCCTAAGCAACTGTTATGTCTCTACCTACCAGCCCCCTTTAATGCGCTCATTTTGCGGCTGATATTCATGACCTTAAAAGGGCTAGTCTTTACCCACCTACGTTATGGAGTTAACTTATGAACATAATGAAGGGCATCAATGCTTACTTCAAAAATCTGTCAAGTGAAGAAATTAGTAAGAAATTGCACAGAGGCTTTGTTGGAGGATTGTGGGATGAGTTAGGTCAACTACAACTGGAATTCTTAATAAGTTCAGGACTAAAACCAAACCATAAGCTTCTTGATATTGGCTGCGGTTGCTTAAGGGGTGGTCTTAACTATCTGAAATATCTTGATACCGGAAATTATTACGGATTAGATATCAATCATTCTTTAATTGAGGCTGGGAAAATTGAAGTTGAAGATGCCCATCTTTCTCACAAGAAACCAAACCTTATCGTTGATGATAGTTTTCTGCTTAGCAAGTTTGGCACCAAGTTCGATTTTATGGTATCGGTGTCACTATTCACCCATCTTCCATTCAATATCATTGTTCGGTGCTTAAATAGAGCTAGAGAAAATCTATTGCCACATGGCATATATTATTCTACCTATTTTGAAGCTCCTATGCCTTCGCACTTGGAACCAATAAGGCAGGAACCTGGAGATATTGTCACAAAATATGACTCCGATCCATTTCACTATTCGGTAGATGAGTTGGCTTATATGGCGAAGCTTGCAAAGCTTGAGCTAAATATAATTGGTAACTGGCGGCATCCAAGAAACCAAAAAATGGCGGCTTTTAGTTTGCCAAAATGATATAACGAGGCGCTGCACCGGATGGCAATTCCGTTAAGCTCCATTGCCGACGGTGAGCTGGCGTTAGCAGCGCGTAGGGCGGGTAGAGCGAAGCGAAACCCGCCTAACCGGATGAGTTTTGCCGTTAACCATAAGCTCGGAACCAGGTATGCTGTTGTTAAAATTTTGGGTTCTTCGAGGGGTCTTGTGGAGGTCGGGCCAAGTCAGGGATCATTCACGGGAATCATCATATTTGATACATTACAAGTCGCTGATTTATAGGATTAGCGTCAATTTTTAGTGCTATTTATGCGAGCCAACCGTCAGTTTCCACAAGAACCCTCGAAGAACCAAATTTTGGAGATAAACCATGATTACTGCGGAATCAGTTGAACAAGCTGTTGAACAATTACCCCCAACAGAACTTACCAAATTCCGTCGCTGGTTTTTTCAATTCGACGCGGATGCTTGGGACGCACAGATTGAAGCCGATGCCGCTGCGGGTAAGCTTGATGCACTGGCTGCGGAAGCGCTGGCTGAATATCATGATGGTCAGGCGCGGGAATTGTGAGGCATTTTGTTTCTCGCAAATTTTGGAAATGCTTTCAGGCATTACCACATGAAGTAAGGCAACTTGCGCGTTGCAATTACGATTTGCTCAAGAAAAATCCTGCACATCCATCACTTCAATTCAAGTTTGTTTGTTCAGGACGCTTCAGAAGCGTTCGGGTAGGTTCACATTATCGGGCGCTGGGCGTTCCTGTTCCCGAAGGTGTCCAATGGTTTTGGATTGGAAGTCATGCGGAATACGACCAAATTATTGGCTAAGACCCGACAAAGAGTCTAGTTGGAGCGTAACCCTTCACACCCCATCTCGGATTGCACCAGATCTTCCTGGAAACGCGGGCTTCTAGCCCGCATGCGGGCGGGGCGCCCGCGCTCCGACCGGGAGGGCTCTGAACGCTTACATTGGAGCTTGCACTTGACCCCGCTACGCGGGGCAGGTGAAGCCGGTCGTTAGCCTGTACACATCAGTCTAGGTTAACCGGGAGAGACTACATGCCTGCTCTGAGAAACTATGATCTCTTTATTAGCCATGCTTGGGCCTACAACGAAGACTACTACCGCCTTGAGAGGCTTCTCAAGCTTGCTCCAAACTTCATGTACAGAAATTACTCTGTACCGATTCATGACCCATTGATTGATCCGGACACGCATGTCGGGAAGCGGGAAATGGCAGCCCTGCTTAGGAACCAGTTATTTCGCGCCCAGATTGTATTAATAATCGCTGGGATGTACGTCCCGTACAGGTACTGGATTCAACAGGAGATTGACATGGCAAGGAGTTACCAGAAACCGATCCTAGGAGTCGTTCCTTGGGGGCATGAAAGAATTCCTATTGAGGTAAAGACCGCGTCGAGGGAAATAGTCAGATGGAATACATCGTCCATCGTTGACGCAATTAGACGAAATGCGATGTAGCGCGTAGGGCGGGTAGAGCGAAGCGAAACCCGCCTAACCTGATGAGTATTAACGATTAATTTTTATGAAACCATGCGCATCATCTCTAAGAGGCCAATAAGAGAATTCTGGGAACTTCGTCCAGAATCCAAGCCCGCTTTGGAAGAATGGTTTCGTAAAGTTAGCCAACTTGCAGCGGCGTCTTTTCCCGAGTTACGGCGAGTATTCGGCTCAGCAGATTATGTCGATGGCTACACGCTTTTTGATGTAGGTGGAAACAAATATCGGATCGCGACTGTTATCCACTATGACAAGCAGCGTCTCTATGTCCGGCAGGTCATGACCGACTCGGAATATGATCGAAATGACTGGAGAAGAAAATGAATTTAGCACTTAATATTGAGCAGCTTATTCCTGCTTGGCAAGCACTTAGATCAATTGCCCCACTGTCGCACATCGAGTCGGAAAGCGATTACGAACAGGCTACGAATTTGCTAAATAGCCTGCTCGATATTGTCCTTGACGATACCAGTCATCCCCTCTATTCGCTTGTTTGCGTAGTTGGCGATCTGATTGAAGCGTATGAAATTGATCAGGAGCCATTATAGTTCACCGCATTCGAGTAGGTTTGGTTCCACAAGAACCGTCGAAGAAACTTAATAAAGAAGCTTGAGAGTATGGATTGCATCTTCATTCGTCATCAAGATTTCGAAATTGAGTAAAGCCTCATAAAATCAGGTTAAAAAAATTGGACTTGAGAGGAAACCATCACGATGGCTAGAACAACATGGGTCTACGACCCCCAATCCGGTGGACGACAAATCCCCGATTCGATCAAACCACGGATCAATCAGCGTATCCAGGACTATGCCGCGAAACATTACGCGGGAAAGTACGCGCGGATTAATGTTCGCTTCCACGGAAAATTCTGCTACATCGATGCTTATACCGAACTAGAGGAGCCAGAAGAATCCCTTCTGAAAATAACGGGTGAGACCCGTGAAGAATTTCTCAAGCGGATGCGCAATTCGCCGATTCATCCTTGTCGCCTGCGGTACTTCGGCGATGAAAACCGATGGTCGATGGCTTTCTACACCTATAGCCATGAGAAGTACGAGCCTTGTATTTTTCCCCACGGTAGTTGGGAAGGGACGCCGGAGGAAGCATTCGCGACTTCCGCCGTCTATTTGCACGGCTGATGTCCGCCATGACCACCACCATCATCCGTCCCGGACAATTCGAGGTCGCCACCGGCGACATTCCCGAACTGCGCCTCCCAGACTTCCAGCCGTTCGCCCGGCGGGCGCGGCGGCTGCGCCAGCTTGCCGCCGGTCACAGCCTCGGCGATTACCTGATATTCGCCGCCGCCCTGGCGGACGCCCAGCAGAATCAACTTGATCGACTCCCGGCCCTGCCGCTGCCCGACGCCGACCTGCTCGCCCGTTGCCGCGAGCACGGCATGCCGCCGCTGGCGCCGGGAGGATGGCCGCGCGATCCGGTCTGGCGAACCGTCGTCATCCAACTGGCGGACGCATTAGACGGCATCGCCCCCGCGCCCGCCCGCGCCGCCTTCGCCCGCCTGCGCGAAGCCGGGGACGAGTGGCTGGAGTCTCAGGCGGATCGGTTGCTGGTGGGTGATCGGCAGGGGCTGGATGTGGCCTGCGCGCCGGTGATCGGCGCGGCGCTACAGGTCTACTGGACCCGGCTTGCCGCCGCGCTGGATACCGCCTGGATAACGCGACCGGAGTCGCATGGCCTCTGTCCGGTATGCGGCAGTCCTCCGGTGGCCGGGGTGGTGCGCGTCGGCGACGCGGGCCATGGTCTGCGCTATCTCCATTGCGCCCTGTGCGGCACGGAATGGCACGTCGTCAGAGCCCAGTGCAGCCACTGCGACAACGACAAGGGCATCGTTTATTACGCGGTGGAGGACCGCAAGGACCCCGTTCAGGCCGAAGCCTGTCCCGAATGCGGGAGTTATCTGAAGCTTTGCCGCATGGATCGGGACCCCGACGTGGAACCGACGGCCGACGATTTGGCGAGCCTCGCCCTCGACTTGCTGACGAGCGAGGAGAAATTCGCCAGAAGCGGCGTCAACTACCTGATATTTCAGGGAGATGGATAGCCGACCGTACCAGTGTCCTGTCCCCGATTCCAAATGCCCGACGCCCCGATTGCCCACCATCCCCCTTCCGTTGACCGGATACTGAACTGGCCCTCGGTGGCGCCGCTGCTGGCCGAGTACGGCCGGGTGGCGGTGCTGGCGGCGGCGCGCGGCCTGCTGGAGGAACTGCGCCAGCCAGTCCAGAACGGCATGGCTGGTGATTCGACGTTCACCGAGCCAGCCCTTTCCGCCCGTCTCGGCGAGCGGCTGGCCCGCGATCACGCCGCGCGCCTGCGGCGGGTGTTCAACCTGACCGGCACGGTGCTGCATACCAATCTCGGTCGCGCCCCCCTGCCCGAGGCGGCGGTGGAGGCACTGGTGATGGCCGCCCGCTATCCCTGCGCGCTGGAATACGATCTGGACTCCGGCGGGCGCGGCGACCGCGACGACCTCGTGGAAGGGTGGCTGCGGGAATTGACCGGAGCCGAGGCCGCGACCGTGGTCAACAACAATGCGGCGGCGGTGTTCCTGCTGCTCAACACCCTGGCATTACGGAAAGAGGTAGTGGTTTCGCGGGGCGAGCTGATCGAGATCGGCGGCGCGTTCCGGATTCCCGACATCATGGCCCGGGCCGGCGCCCGGCTGCGGGAAGTCGGGACCACCAACCGGACGCACTTGCGGGATTTCGAGAACGCCATCGGTCCGCGCACCGCCCTGGTGATGAAGGTCCACGCCAGCAACTACGCCATCACCGGCTTCACCGCCAGCGTGCCCGAGAACGAGCTGGCGCGACTGGCGCACGAGCGCGGCTTGCCGTTCGTGGTGGATTTGGGCAGTGGTGCCCTGGTGGCGCAGGAGCGCTATGGCCTGCCCCACGAACCGACCCCACGGGAAACGCTGGCCAGCGGCGCCGATCTGGTCACCTTCAGCGGCGACAAGCTGTTGGGCGGTCCCCAGGCGGGTTTGCTGGTCGGACGGCGCGATCTGATTCAACGACTCAAGAAAAATCCGCTGAAACGGGCGTTGCGGGTCGGCAAGTTGACCCTGGCGGCACTGGAAGCAGTGCTGCGGCTGTATCGCGATCCCGACCGGCTGCCGGAACGGCTGGCGACGCTGCGCCTGCTGACCCGTTCCCCGGCCGACATTGAGGCTCAGGCCGAGCGGTTGTTGCCGGTGTTGCGGGCCGCGCTCGCCGGCTGGTCGGTGGAAGTCGGCATCGAGCCGGCCTTGAGCCAGATCGGCAGCGGCTCCCTGCCGGTGGACCGGTTGCCCAGCCATGCCCTGGTCATCACTCCCCGGCGCAAGAAGGGCGGTGTGTTGCGCGAACTGGAAACCACCCTGCGCCGCCTATCCATTCCGGTGATCGGCCGGATCGGCGATGGGGCGCTGCGACTCGATCTGCGCTGTCTGGATGACGAGGCGGCGTTCGTGGCGCAACTGGCGGGGCTGGCCGCGCCATGATCATCGGCACCGCCGGCCACATCGACCACGGCAAGACCGCCCTGGTGCGCGCCCTGACCGGTGTGGACACCGATCGCCTGCCGGAGGAGAAGGCGCGCGGCATCACCATCGACCTCGGCTATGCCTATCAGCCGCTGGAGTCGGGAGACATTCTCGGCTTCGTGGACGTGCCCGGCCACGAGCGGCTGGTGCATACCATGGTGGCTGGGGCCACCGGCATCGACTTCGTCTTGCTGGTGGTGGCGGCGGACGACGGCCCCATGCCCCAGACCCGCGAACACGCCCAGGTGCTCGATCTGCTCGGCCTGACGCGCGGCGCGGTGGCGTTGACCAAGATCGATCGGGTTCCTGCGGAACGGGCGACCCAGGCAACGGCAGAGGTTCGCCACCTGCTGGCCGCTACCGGCCTGGCGGAGAGTCCGATCTTCCCGGTGTGCGCCCTCACCGGCGAGGGCATCGGTGATCTCCGCCAATATCTGCGCGAAGCCGCGCACCAGATTCCCACTCGCAAAGGCGGCGAACGGTTCCGGCTGGCGGTGGATCGCAGTTTCACCTTGACCGGCATCGGCACGGTGGTGACCGGCACCGTTTACAGCGGTTCCGTGCGGGTGGGCGACCGCTTACTGATTTCGCCCTCGGGACGGGAAGCGCGGGTGCGCGGCATCCATGCCCAGAACCAGCCGGCGGAGCGCGGCGAAGCCGGCCAGCGTTGCGCCCTCAACCTGGTCGGTCCCGACTTGCACCGGCAGGACATCCATCGCGGCGACTGGGTGCTGGATGCAACGCTGCACGTTCCGACCGCGCGCCTCGACGTGGAGTTGCGGGTGCTGGCGGCCGAGGAACAACCCTTGCGGCATTGGACCCCGGTGCATGGCCATCTGGGCGCGGCCGATGTCATGGGCCGGGTGGCGGTGCTGGAAGGGGATACCATCGCGCCGGGCGCGACGGGACTGGCGCAACTGGTCCTCGACCAGCCGGTTGCCGCCCTGCATGGCGACCGCTTCATCCTGCGCGACCAGTCGGCCCGGCGCACGCTCGGCGGCGGCCGGGTGCTCGATGTCGCCCCGCCCACCCGCGGCCGGCGCAAACCGCAACGGTTGGAACTGCTTCGGGCTTTCTCGCACCCAAACCCGGTTGAGGCGGTGCGCCAGGCGCTGGTCGTGGCGGAGCAGGGGATCGATCTCGGTACGCTGGCGCGGCAGTGGAACCTGGGACCGGCGGTGACGGCGGCGCTGGCGGCTTTGCCGGAGGCGGTGACCGTGCCGGGTTCCACCGGCCCGGTACTGTTTCCCCCGGCGCGCTGGCAGGCATTGCGGGACCTCCTGCTCGCCGCCCTCGCCGCCGAGCACGAACGTTGCCCCGAACGGCTGGGACCCGACCGCGAACGCCTGCGCCGCATCGCCGCGCCCGCCTTGGCGCGGCCGGTATTCGCGGCCCTGCTCGACGAACTGGTCGCGGCAGGGCGCGTGGTCCGCACCGGTCCGTGGGTGCATTTGCCGGACCATCGGGTCCAACTGGCGCCCGCCGACGAGCCATTGTGGCGGGATCGCATCGAACCGCTGCTGCGGGCGACGCCCTACAATCCGCCACGGGTGCGCGACATCGCCCGCCAACTCGGGTTGGAGGAGGACCGAACCCGGCGCCTGCTCAAGCAACTGGTGGGCATGGGCGAGGTGTTTCAGGTGGCCCACGATCACTTCTTCACGCAGGCGGCGGTGGCGGAACTGTCGGCCATCGCGCTCGAACTGGCCGAATGCGAGGGCGAGGCCCGCGCGGCCAGCTTCCGCGACCGAATCGGCGGCGGACGCAAGGTCGCGATTCACATCCTGGAATTCTTCGACCGTCTTGGCTACTCTCACCGGATAGGAGACGGGCATCGTATCTTTCGCGATACCCTGCTCGATCTTGCGACTCACGAATCAACATAACCTGGAAGGGCGGCGTCATCCGGTGAGGCGGCCGGACTTCAAATCCGGTGGGGGCCGTCAGGCGGTCCTTGGTGGGTTCGACTCCCACGCCCTTCCGCCAAATAAACACCCTCACCCTCAATCCCTCTTCCAGAGGGAGAGAGAGGTTTGCAAGCGGTTATTGACCGGGTCACGCCTTGGGAGGCGAGCGGTCAAATCAGTCGCCAGTCTGGCGCATGGCTTCGATCAAATCGACCTCAACCAGGAGCACAGGCATGACTGCCCCGGAACGACTTGCCGCGACCGACCCCGCGTCCATCCGCCTCACCACGCTGACCCATGGCGGCGGTTGCGGTTGCAAGATCGCGCCCAAGGTGTTGCGCGAGGCGCTCGTCGGCGTCTCGGGCGGCTTTCCGCATCCCGACCTGCTGGTGGGTAGCGCCACCGCCGACGATGCCGCCGTGTTCCGTCTCAACGACCGGCAGGCGCTGGTGGCTACCACCGACTTTTTCATGCCCATCGTGGATGATCCCCGCGATTTTGGCCGGATCGCCGCCACCAACGCCATTTCCGATGTGTATGCCATGGGCGCCACACCCGTGTTGGCGCTGGCGATTCTGGGGATGCCGGTCAACACCCTGCCGCTGGAGGTAATCCGCCGGATCATGGATGGCGGGGCGGAGGTCTGTCGCGAGGCCGGCGTCGCGCTCGCCGGTGGCCACTCCATCGACTCGCCCGAGCCGATTTACGGTCTGGCGGTGATCGGCTTGGCCGACCCCGGCCACATCAGGCGCAACGATACCGCCCGACCCGGCGACCGGCTGGTGCTGGGCAAGCCGCTAGGTGTCGGCGTGCTCAGCGCCGCATTGAAAAGGGGCCTTCTGGACGCGGCGGGCTACGCGGAGATGCTGCGGGTCACCACCCAACTGAACACGGTGGGTCAGCGCCTCGGCGCGTTCGACGCAGTACACGCTATGACCGACGTGACTGGTTTCGGCCTGCTGGGTCATCTGCTGGAAATTTGTCGCGGCTCGAAGCTGGCGGCGCGGATTCGTTTCGACCGCCTGCCGATTCTGCCCACCGCCCTGATCCTGACGCCCCAGGGCATCGGTCCAGGGGCCATCGAGCGCAATTGGGCGAGCTACGGGCACGAGGTCAGCCTGAGTTTGGAGCTACCCGCCTGGGCGCAGCGCCTGCTCTGCGATCCTCAAACCAGCGGCGGGCTATTGGTGGCTTGCGCGCCGGAGGAAGAAGCGATGGTGTTGGAGTGCTTTCATGCCGCCGGCTTTCCGGAGGCCGCAGCCATCGGCGTCTTGGAATCCGGCGATCCCCAAGTGATGGTGGAGTGACCGACTGCCAGCGCAGGGGTTTCAGGCGACTTGGGGATAGAGCAAGACCACGGGAGGCGTGGACGGCAGCGGCGGATTGGCGATGGCGCTGCGCATCGGCACGATCACCCCATGTTCTGGGCATTGGGCACGGCGTTGGTCGGGCTGTACCGTTACCGGACGCTTGCAATGCGGGCAAACCGTATGAACGGGCGTTGAGGTGGTCATGACTGTGATTCTCCCTAACAGTAATCGAACTACATCATTGGACCTTGGTGGGTCAATTTTGTTTTGCGCTGCAACAAATTTTGTTGCTGTATAGCAAAGATTTTGTTCCCACACAACGCTAAAGTGGCTAAGAAGCGAATTTCCGCATGGTTCCCGGGCGTCGGCAAGGCGAGGTTGCATCCCCTGGATGTATGTTTTGGGTAAGCTCGGCTCTCGGCAACGCCTGTTCCCAAGCGATTAAGGACTGAGGCATCCTGGACTGAATTTGTGAATTTTTGATTGAGCAAGAGTGAATTTTTGTAATTCGCGTTTTCAGTTTTCACCGATGTCGCGCCTGCCGGAGCGGAGCGGCGGCGGTTCTGGGCGATTTGCCGCGACGATCGGAAGGTGCGGTTGGCTGTAGGAAGGCCGGACAGCCTTTCAGGCCACCGTTCTGGTAATCCTCGGTCAATGCCTCGCGCGCCGCCGGTTCGGCCAGGCCCAGCGCCTCGATCAACCCCCTGTACAACAGATCGAACAACCGCTCCAGCGCGAATTGGTGGGTTTGGCCAGTGGTGGCGAACAGCCAGTCGCTGAACGTCATGAAGCGTCCGAATGGATCGTCGCTCAGCAGCAGGGAGCGGGCATGGCGGAACCGTCCCGAGTTGCCGATCAGATCCCAGTAACGGGCAAAACGCTCCAGGCCCCGCATCGTGGTGAAGTTCAGCAATCTCGAACACAGCAGGTTATGGGGCGGTTGCGGGTTGTAGCGGCAGTCGAAATCGAAGGTGTGGCGGTCGACGGGAGCGCCGCGCAGCCGCTTGAGAATGCCGACCTGGATTTCGTGCGGGTCGAGCGCCACCAGTCGGTTGAAGCCGGCGGCAAAGCTGGCTAGGTCCTCGCCCGGCAGGCCAGCGATCAAATCGGCGTGCAGGTGAGCGTGGGTGTTGTGCCGCAGCCAGCGTAGATTCTCTTCGGTTTTCCGGTTGTCCTGCTTGCGGCTGATCAACGCCTGCACGGCGGGATTGAAGGTCTGCACCCCGATTTCGAATTGCAGCGCGCCGGGCGGAAAGCGGACGATCCGGTCCTTGAGCCCTTCCGGCAGGTGATCGGGAATCAGTTCGAAATGCAAGAACAGCCGTTCGTCCAGCCGTTCCAGAAAGAAATCCAGAATCCGCCCGCCGATCTTGGCGTTGAGATTGAAGGTGCGATCCACGAATTTGAAATGGCGCACGCCCCGGTCGTAGAGTCGTTGCATCTCGACCAAGAACGGCTCCAGCGGAAACGGCCAAGCGGTCTGGTCCAGTGCCGACAGGCAAAACTCGCACCGGAACGGGCAGCCGCGCGAGGCTTCGACGTAAATCAGCCGGTGGGCGATGTCTTCGTCGGTATAAAACCGATACGGCGACGCGAGTTGATCCAGCGGCGGCGGTTCGGCGGCGATGATTTTCTCGGTTGGCGGATCGTCATTCAGCAGCCGCCGGCATAGGTGCGCGAACGCCAAGTCCGCTTGCCCTGTGATCAGATAGTCGGCCATCGCCATGATGGGTTGTTCCTGCCATTCATGGCTCACTTCCGGCCCACCGAGCACGATCAGCAAATCCGGCCGTACCCGCTTGAGCAGGGCGACGACCTGGGTGGTTTCCGCAACGTTCCAGATATAAACACCGAAGCCGACGATGCGCGGTTGCTCAGCCAGCAAGGTTTCGGCGATGTCCAGCGGGCGCTGGGTGATGATGAATTCCCGGATGGCGGCGTCGGCCTGTGACTCGCCCAAGTTGGCGAGCAGGTAGCGCAATCCCAGGGAAGAATGGAAATAGCGGGCGTTCAGGGTCGAAAGCAGGATAGCGGGCATCGGCTCAGGCGTGCATTTCCAGAATGTCGCCATCCGCGACCGGATGATCCGGCCCGACCTGTTGGCTGTGTGGCTGGCCGTGGGTCCAGTGGCGGGCGTATTTGAGGGATTGGGCCAGATCTCGGTGAATCAGCCGGGCCACGTCGCGCACGGTTTGACCCTGGCGCACGGTGAAGGGGCGGCCCATGTCGGGCGGCTTACCGGGCGCCTTGGTGTAAACCCGCACGATGCCGAGTGCGCGAAACAGCCACGAGCCGATGGATTCCAAACCCTCGCCCGTCGTGGCCGACGCCGCCAGCATCGGATAGCGCCAGCCGGTCAGTTCCTGAAATACGGCCCATTCGTCCGCCAGTGCCGGAATGCGGTCGGCCTTGGCGGCGATAAGCAAAGTTGGCAGGCGGACGGCGAACAGGTTGGCCAGGGCGGCTTCATCGTCTTCGTCAGTATCCGCCGCCAGGCCCATGTCCCAACGCTCGGTCAGGGTCACTCGTTTTTCCGCCAGCAGAGCGTGAGTTTCCAAGGCGCGATCCACGCATTCCGGATCGGCCAGGTCCACCACGAACAGGCAGGCGTCGGTCGGCTGCAAGGTTTGGTCGATCCACGGCACGGGACGCTCGCGGCTCAACGGCGGCAGGTCCAGCAACTGAAAGGCGATGTCCTGGTAGGGCAACATTCCCGGTTGGGGAAATTGAGTGGTGAAGGGGTAGGGGGCGACGGCGGCGTTGGAGCCGGTCAGGCGGGCGTGGAGGGTGGATTTGCCGGCGTTGGGCGGGCCGAGCAGGGCGATCTGGGCCGCGCCTTCCGGGCGAATGACCGTGGCCGGGCCGCCGCGAGCGCCGCCTTTTTTCGGACCAGCCAGTTCATCGGTCAAGTCCTTGATGCGGCTCTTGATGTCGCCTTGCAGGTGATCGGTGCCCTTATGCTTGGGAATGGTGCGCAGCATTTCGCGCAGGCATTCCAGCCGTTCCTTGGGGTCACGCGCCTGGCGGAAGGCGGCTTCGGCGGCCTTGAACTCCGGGGTCAGATTGGCGGGCATGGGAGGTGGGGAAATCCGATGAAATCCGGCTATGCAAGGGCAAAAACGATCTTCAGGGCTTGATCCAACACTTGTAGGGTGGTCGGCTCCAACTCGCCGCGTATTTTGACCAGGCGGGCTCGATGGTCGATGGGGCGAGTTTGCAGACAGTCCGCCACCGATGGTTTGCTCAGGCCATTGCGGGGGGACGGCTCGATTTCCACGTTGGTTCTGATTTGGGCTTTCTTCTGGCTCCATTCGGTGACCGGCACTACTTGAATGACCGGGACACGGGCGTTGTAAACGTCGTTGGTCACGATGATGCAGGGGCGGATTTTCCCGGTCTCCGAACCTTGGACTGGATCGAGATTGACGTCGATGACCATGCCACGTCGTAGCGCGGTCATGTCGGCCAGTCCTGGATGGCGGATGCCGTCAATTCCTGAAGTTCTTGATCGTCATCATAGATTTGTGCATACAGGTGCGCGGATTCTTGCAATCGGCGCTGCTCCAAGTCTTGACGCAGGTGCTCCAAGGCGGCGCGGACCGCTTGGCTTTTGTCCTTGAAACCGTAAGCTTTGCACTGTTCGAGAAAACGGAGTTGGGATTCCTCAAGACTGAATTTGGCCTGGATCATGGAAAATCTCTATCACGGGTAGCGAGAACAGGGACCCAATAAGCGGCCTTAATATGAGGACCAATTTTAAGTGCTTCTCGAAGCTGGGACAACGCGCAGCTTCGGCGATCATGGCTTGGAGGGTTTGGCCCAAAGAAAAACGGCGCGCGGAACAAGGGTCCGGGCGCCGTTTTCATCCTGAATAAAGCGTGGCGACAAGGTTTTTGCGAGACGTTCCTTGCTCTACCGCTGAGCTACGGCCACCATCGTTTGTGGTGGCCGGTGGGATTCGAACCCACGACCAAGGGGTTATGAGCCATGTAGTCCCGCGAGCATTCGCCACGGCAAGCGGAAAGGCGACGACAAGGGATGGCGAGATCTGCTTCTTCCCGCCCGCATGTGGCGGAGACCATGTACTCCCGCCGGCATTCGCCGCCGTAAATCGAGACCGCCCGGACCGGACAAGGAAAGTGACCGAGAGGATTAACGCGGGATAGGCATGTACTCCCGGTCGGGCATTCCAGCCCGGACGGCTAAAACGGTTGCCGAATTATACCTCCACGGCTTCGATTTCGCGCACCCAATGGTCACCGCCCAACTGCCCGGCGGCGAACCGCGCCAGCACCTCGAACACCGCGTCCGAGAAGCCGCCCACGTTCAGCACGTCCGCGCGGGTTTGCGCCTGTACCGTCCCATACGGTTGGATATCGATGCAGACCAGCCGCGCTCGTGGATTGCGCTGGCGGAACGCTTCCCATTGCCGCATCGTTTCGGTGCCACGCCCGCGCTGCGGGTCGGCCCACGACTCGTTGTCGGAGACGTAGATCACCAGATCACCCATCGCCTTGCGCTGGTTCAACGTGGCCAGCGGCAGGCCGCAATGGGTCCCGCCGCCGCCGAATTGCGCCAGCATTTGCGCGTTGGTCAGCACGCTGTCGCGCCGGTTCAAGCGGTGCGCGTGAACCTGGGTATCGAACGGCAAAATCTCCGTCGCCGGGTTCTTCGCCGACAGCGCCGCCGCCACCAGCGCCGCCACGTCCACGCAGCGCACCTTGGAAGTCGCGCCCTTGCGATGGCCGGTCACCGGCGAATTCATCGAGCCGGAGACATCCAGCAGCACGTAAACCTGTCCCGGCAGTTCCGGCACGTTCTCCAACGCCACGTCCAAGGCATCCTGCAAGGCGTCGCGGACCACTTCCGGTACGCCCTCGCCGGTCATGAAGTAGGCGCTGAGCAACTGGTACGGAAACACCCGCGCCCGCCGGATCGCCGCCGGGTCGCGCAGCCGCTCGGCGATGCGTTTGGCCATGCCGCCGACCTTGAACACCCCATGGCGGGCAAAGGTATTCAGGTTCATCCGGGTCATCTGCCACGGCGCCTGACAGGCGATGGCGACCCAGTGTTGCGGTCGCAAGGGCAGGGCGGTCAGCAACTCGAACGGTACGTCGGGCACCGGCGCCTCCACGTCGTCCCGGAACCGTTCCAGTGCCTTGATCGCCTCCGGCAACAGCGCCGCATCGTGCGGTTTGCCGATCAACCAGGCGTAAAACGCGGTTCGTTCCGGTGTCGCCGGTTTTGGGTGAACCATTTTCAGCACGTCGGCCAGCGACGGATCGTTGCCGACCGAGGCGCTGAGCAACTGCGTGTCAGTGCGCCCGTTCAGCCAGTTTTGCACCAGCCGCTTGGGCCGGCTGCCCAGCGATTTGCGCCCGACCGCGCCAGAACGCAGGATTTGCACGAAGTTCCGCAACATCCGGCCGTTGTCGATGACCTTGGCGAAAGTCGGCTCCAGCCAGTCCGGACCGTGTTGCGCCAGCCACGCCGTCAGCAGCGCCGGCATGTCCTTCATCTGGCCGCGCCGACGGGCGTAAATCGCCGTCTTGGCGAC
This sequence comes from Candidatus Competibacteraceae bacterium, assembly GCA_046347555.1. Classification (GTDB taxonomy): domain Bacteria; phylum Pseudomonadota; class Gammaproteobacteria; order Competibacterales; family Competibacteraceae; genus Contendibacter. Next base: position 68,542 of record JAXMFY010000014.1, read on the forward strand.
GAACGCCGGCTCCACTTTCGCGCACAAACCCAGCACGGCGTCCAGTTGCATGTCCGCGTTGGCGTAGAACGTCGTGTTCAGGCAACCGGTGGCGGCGTACTGCGCCAGCGCGGCTTGGGGGGAAAGCGCGTAAGCCTTGCCGCCGGCTTCATTACGCGCGTTGGTTTCCGGTGGCAGGCGGCCCGCCTGGGATTTGAAAAGCTGCTTGTTGGCCATTGCGATGACTCCTTGTCCAAGGCAGCGGAAGACACCAAGATGGGCTCACAAGTTCCATGGGTTCCACAAACGAGATCAGGGCGCGGGAGCGACCTGCAACAGCAGTTTGCCGACGTGGCGGTTGGATTCCATCAAGGCATGAGCGGCGGCGGCCTCGCTCAGCGGGAACACCCGATCAATGATGGGTCGGATCGCGCCACTGGCCAGCAGCGGCCAGACGCTTTCGCGCAACGCCCTGGCAATCGGCGCCTTGTGGGCGACGGGCCGGGCGCGCAGGGTCGAGCCGGTGATCGTCAGGCGTTTCATCATCACCGGCGCCAGGTTGAGTTCCACCTTGGCCCCACGCAGGAAGGCGATGAACACCAGCCGGCCCTCGACCGCCAGGGCGCTGAGATTGCGCTGGACATAATCGCCGCCGACCATGTCCAGGATCACGTCCACGCCCTTGTTGTTGGTGACTTCCTTGATCACCTGAACGAAATCCTCCTCGCGGTAGTTGATCACCCGTTCCGCGCCCAGGTCCAGACAGGGTTGAACCTTCTCGCCACCGCCGACCGTGGCGAACACCCGCGAACCCAGCGCTTTGGCCAGTTGAATCGCCGTGACGCCGATGCCACTGGTTCCGCCGTGGACCAGCAGGCTTTCGCCGGGTTGCAGCCGCGCCCGGTCGAAGACGTTGCTCCACACCGTGAAGAAGGTTTCCGGCAGCGCGGCGGCCTGTTGCAGGGTCAGTCCGACGGGAACCGGGAGGCATTGCGGAGCGGGAGCGGCGCAGTATTCCGCGTAGCCGCCGCCGGTCAGCAGGGCGCACACCGCGTCGCCGATCTTCCAGTCCGTCACGCCCGCACCCAGCGCGACCACCGTGCCGGCGACTTCCAGACCGGGTAGGTCGGACGCGCCCGGCGGCGGCGGATAGCCACCCTGGCGTTGCAGGCAGTCGGGGCGGTTGACGCCGGCGGCGGCGACCTGGATCAGCACTTCGCCGGATGCGGGTTGCGGCACGGGTCGGCGGGTGGAGGCCAGCTTTTCGGGACCGCCGGGTTCGGTGATTTCAATGGCGGTCATCGCTTCGGGCAAAGTCGAGATCATGGCGCGGTCTCAATCAAAAATTCCCCTCTCTCTTTGAAATTGGATTTGAGGGGTTGGGGGTGAGGGTTCAGGAGCACTTGGAATCGCCGCAATTCAGACAGGTCAGACAGCCGTCCATCACGATGACCGCCTTGGTCTGGCACTTGCCGCACAGCGTGGCTTCCGGTGGAAAGGTATTTTCGCCCGCTTCCTCGACGGCTTTCATGCCCAGTTCGTATTTGGCGCGCTGCTCGTCGATCAGCTTGCGCTGGTGGGCGTCGGGGCCATCTTCCTTGAGCAGGCCGATGGAACGCATGTGCGATTCGATCACGTCGCCGATTTCCGCGACCAGCGAGGGCATGTATTTGCCGCCCTTCTTGAAATAGCCGCCCTTGGGATCGAACACCGAACGCATTTCCTCGACCAGGAAGGTGCAGTCGCCGCCCTTGCGAAAGACCGCCGAGATGATGCGGGTCAGGGCGACGATCCATTGGAAGTGTTCCATCGCCTTGGAGTTGATGAAGATTTCGAACGGCCGCCGGGTTTCGTGGGGCGTGCCGGGATTGAGCAGGATGTCGTTGATGGTGATGTAGAGCGCGTGATCCGACAGGGGGGTTTTGACCTTGTAGGTCGCGCCGGGCAGGACATCGGGCCGGGCCACGCTTTCGTGCATCTGCTGCACGGCCGGGGCGGTCGCGGGCTCGTCGGGTTTGACGACGCTGTAGCGAACGATCTTCTTGTCGATCTTGAGGGTCATATCGTGGCTCCAAAGTCGGCCGATGCCGGTATGAGGTAAACCATAGTCGAATTCTTCGGGGCGCGTTACCCCACCAGCCGCAGTCCCGGCGGCAGGGCTTCACCGAACACCCGGCCGGCGTCGGCCTCGTCCAGTTCCACCACCTCTTCCACCATCCGCAACCACGTCACCGGGGCTTTCGCCGCCCGCAGACGTTGCGACACCCGCGCCCGCGCCGCTTCGTCCAAATCCCGTTCCCGATCCCCACTCAGCCGCGCCAGCAGAGTCGCCGCGAACGCCGCCGGGGCCACCGCCTTCCAGTCCAGCGCCAGCACCCGTTCCAGCCAGACCGTCGCCGCCGCCGCCGGCGCGACGTCGTGGGCGCTGCCGTAGGCGGGAACCCGACTGCCCAGTCGACCGACCGCCCACCACAGTTGCGGCGATTCGCTCTTGCGCGCCAACCGCGCCAGCAACAATTCACCCAGTTCGATCTTGCGCGTCGCGGGTAATCGCTCCAGTACCGCCGCCAGCCGCGCCATATCTTCCACGCCCGCTGGCTTATCCTTGGCGGCCTTGCCGGTCAATGGACGCAGTTCCTTCATCAATTCCTCGCCCAGCCGCCCTTGCGCCGCCGCGTCCAGTCCCCCGGCCACCCGCCGCCACAGGGTCCACCATTCCGACCGGTTCTGGGCGTCCTGACCGAATTGCACGCCCTGCGCGTAGAGACTCCACAATTGTCGAACCCGCCAGTCGTCCAATGGATAACCAAAGCCCGGTCGCAGGCAGTAACCGGCCAGACTGAACCACAACCGTTCGTGCTCCGCCGAGCGCCGCCGCCGGCGCGCCCCGGCCCACAGCACGCCGAACAATTCGCGCAACAACGGCGTCTCCCAACTCTCGCGCTTGCCGAGCAACCGTTCCAGGTCGGCGCGCAGGTTCTTGATTTCCTTGGTCTCCACGTCGGGCGCGCGGGAACCGTAGAATCGCTCGATCCGTGCCGCCGCCTCGGGAAAGCGCGGATGCAGTCGGGCCAGAGTCGCCGCGTCGCCGCCGCGCAGTTGAAACGCCAGCCGCCAGCGCTTCCGGTTCGTGCTTCCCTCGCTCAATGGGAGAGGGGCCGGGGATGAAGGTTCCACCGCGACGCAATCCACCTCCAGCGTGCCGACCTCGGTCAATTGCGCCAGCAATTGCACCGGAACCTCACCCGCCCCGGCCTCGCTCTCGATCACCGTGGCGATTGGCGGCAGGGGTGCGAATTCCTCCGTGTCCAGCGCCACCACTTCGCCCGGCGGATGCACGGCGTCCCCGGTCGAGGACAACAGATGAAATTGCACCGGCGCGCCCAGCCGCAACGAGAAGGTGCGTTCCAGCCGAATTTCCCGCCCTTCCTCCGCGCCGCGCGGCAACAGGCAAACGCCCTGCCGTTGCCGGCGTTCGCTGTCCACCACCAGAAAGTAACCTCGCGCCGAGCCACCGCCAATCCGCAAACCCTGACCGCGCCGCGCCAGTCCGTAGGCCACCGCGCCGCGCGCCACCGCCAGATCGGGTTCGGGATTGTCCAGCCGCGCCAGGGGCTCGCCACGCCAGCCGGCCAGAAGGTCCAGCAGCCGCCCGGCCAGCGCCGCGCCGTGGAACACGCCGCCGTTCAGCAGCACCGCATCCGGCAACGCCGGTCCCATCCCCGGCGCCCGCTCGCCTAGCGCCCGGCGGCACGCTTCCGCATGCTGCGCCAGGAACGCCGCCAGATGGCGGCTGATCGCCGGGTCGGCGGCATAGGGCAGGCCGAATTCGACCACCGCCGCCCGTCGGCCCCGAGGTCGCTCGCCCCATGCGACCATCGGCAGAAAGCCGTCCAGCAGCAGTGTCCACGCCTCGGCGCGGCTCAATTCCGCCGCCCGCGCCCCGCCGATCAGCCGCGAACCGCCGCCGAGCACCGTGACGGTCGTGCGCTCCGGCGCGGCGTCGGCCAGCAGGCGTTCCTTGGCGCTCCGGCATTGCTGCCACAGTTGCGACAATTCGCCGGCGTTCAGCCGCCCGCCACCCAGCCGGGCCTCGACCGTGCGCGCCAGGGTCAGGTCCATGTTGTCGCCGCCGAGCATCAGATGGTCGCCGACGCCGACGCGGGTCAGTTTCGGCCCTGCCTCGTCGGCCTCGACTTGAATCAGCGTCAGATCGGTGGTGCCGCCGCCCACGTCGCAGACCAGCAGTAGCCGCGCATCGCCCAAGGCGGCTGCCACGTCGCCGCGATGGCGATGCAGCCAGTCGTAGCAGGCCGCTTGTGGTTCTTCCAACAACCGAAGTTGCGGCAGGCCGGCCAGCCGCGCTGCTTCCACCGTCAACACCCGCGCCGCTTCGTCGAACGAGGCCGGCACGGTCAACACCAGTTCCTGCCGCTCCAGCGGTTGGCGGGGAAACCGGTGATTCCAGGCGGCGCGGATATGGGCCAGGGTGCTGGCGCTGGCGGCGACCGGCGAAACCTTGGCGACATCTTCCGCCGCCCCCCAGGGCAGGATCGGCGCGGTGCGATCCACCCCGGCGTGGGACAGCCAACTCTTGGCGCTGGCCACCAGCCGTCCCGGGGTTCGCGACCCTCGCTCCCGCGCCAGTTCACCGACGATAACGTTGGCTACCTCGCCGGGGTCGACGAACGGCCAAGGCAGTTGCCGATCCGCCGCCATTAGTTCGCCCTCGGCTGGGTGATAGCGCACCGAGGGCAACAGCGACCGCGCCGCCACCGCGCCGGGCGCGATCAACTGTTCGATGGCGAAGAGATGTATCTCGGTGGCGCGGGGCTCGGCGTAGGCGACGACCGTATGGGTGGTGCCGAGATCGATGCCCACCAGATAGCGGGACGTGCTGGAGCGGGCGATGGCTCACCCCTCCCCGCGCACGTCGAATTCGACCTTCCAGCTTTCCGCGCCGGCGCGCGGCACGGCTTCCAGCCGCAGGGTACCGACCTCGGTGACCGCCGCGCGCAGCCGCACCGGCACCACCTCACCTGGCTGGCGATCCTCGGCGGGCAGGGTCGCCTCGATCTCCTCCAGTTCCTCAACCTCGCCCGGCGCCCACTGCTCCAGCACCGCGCCGACGTGATCGGTTCGGCGCACCGAAGAGCCGAAGAAGCGGAATCGCACCGGTTCCCCGACCACCAGTCCCACTTCCTGCGGCGGCAATTCAGCCTGCGTTCCTTCCTCCATCCCAAACGGGGCGATGCACAACGCCTCGATCGGGGGCTCCATCCCCGGCACCGCCGGCATGGCGCTTTCCACCCCGACATAGAACGACTTGGCCGTGCCGCCGCGAATCCGCACCCCACGCCCGCGCCGCACGTAGCCGTAATAGGCTGCGCCCCGCGCCACCGCCAGATCGAGATCGGCGCCTTCCAGCAGCCGGGCCGGCGGAGCACCCTCGGCGTCCAGCCAGCCGTTCAGCACCTCCAGGGTTCGTTCCAGCAGGGGTTGCGCCTTGAACACCCCGCCGTTGAACAGTATGGCGGTCGGATGCAGAAAGGTGGCCTCCTCCGGTAACCGGTCCTCGAAACCGGCCAGATCACGGGTCGCGTTTACTTGTCGAGCCAGAAACGCTGCCAGATGGCGGGGCATTGCCGCGTCCTGAGCGTAGGGCAGGCCGATCTTGGTCAAGGCCGCCCGCGCTCGACTGGCGGGCCGCGCCGCCGCCGCCACCACCGGGAAGAAGCCCTCCACCAGATTTTGGGTCACTTCCGCGTGGGTCAACTCGGTGCGCAGGGTGCCGCCGATCAGCTTGGAACCTCGGCTCGGCACCACCACCGGCACGGCCTCGGCCTTGGCGTCGCCCAGCAGGGTTTCCTTGGCGGCGCGGCAACCGTGGGTGAGCGCCTGCACCTGCCAGGAATCGAGGTTGGTTCCCTGCGCGGCCAGCTTGGCGCGAACCGCATGGGCCAGCGCCAGATCCATGTTGTCGCCGCCGAGCAGGATATGGTCGCCCACCGCCACCCGCACCAGGTCCAGCGAGCCGTCGCGCTCGGTCACGGCGATCAGCGAGAAGTCGGCGGTGCCGCCGCCGAGGTCGATCACCAGGATGATGTCGCCGACCCGGACCTGCTTGCGCCACTCGCCCCGGCTGGCCAGAATCCAGTGATACAGCGCCGCCTGCGGTTCCTCCAGCAGCACCAGATGGGTCAGGCCCGCCGTCGCCGCCGCCTCGGCGGTCAGTTCGCGGGCGGCCGGATCGAAGGACGCCGGCACGGTCAGCACCACTTCCTGGTCGGTCAGCGGCGCGTCGGGGTGCTGGTGATCCCAGGCGGCGCGCAGATGGGCCAGATAGCGGACCGTGGCTTGCAGGGGCGAGACCCGCGCCACTTCTTCCGGCGCTTCCACCGGCAGGATCGCCGCCCGCCGGTCCACGCCGGGGTGGCACAGCCAACTCTTGGCGCTGGCCACCAGCCGGATTGGGGTGCGGCCACCCAGGACGCGCGCCAGTTCGCCGACCACGAACGGCGGCGGCTCGCCCCAGGGCAGGACGCGGTCGGCGGGCTTCAACTCGTCGGGATGCGGCAGGTACAGAAACGAGGGCAGCATCGTCCGGTCCTCGACCGAGCCTGGCCCGGTCAACTGCGGAATGGCCTCGATTCCCTCGGCCACGTCGTCGCGGTCGCTGGCGGCCAGGTCCACCGCCGCCATCACGCAATGCGTGGTGCCCAGATCGATGCCGACGGCATAACGGGCCTTGCTCATAGCTCCACCTCCGCCGGTGCCAGCACCCGAACATCGTGACCCTCCGCCAGCCTGGGCAAGCGGATCTCGGTCACCCGCCAGCCCCGGTGGGTCAGCGTGCCGGTGAACGGCGGTTGACCGACCACGTTGCCGGTCAACCGCACCGCCGCGGCGTCGAAGCCGGCCGCCAGCGTCAGCCGCGTGCCCTCGGCCTCGGTCCGCGCCGGCTCGATGGACAGATACTCGCGCAGCACCTTTTGACACCCTTCATGCACCACCCGCGCCGCGCCGCCGATCTCGGCGTCGGAATAGGCGCTGACATTCTCTTCCAGAAAGTCCACGAACCGCCCCTCTCGCTGCAACAGCGCCAGCAGTTGCAAGGCCGAGTCCGGCGGCGCTTCCCGCAACGACGGCCGAGGCGGCTCGACGACCGTCGGGGCGACCGGCCCGACCCGTTCGCCCCGTTCCAGCCGCGACACCTCGGCCGCGAACGCGGCGTCGCCCAAAATCCGCCCGAACGCGCGCAGCGCCAGGATCAGGCGGGTGAAGAAGCTCGGATGTAAATCGCTCATGATCAAGCCAACTCCAGTGAATCAAGCCTATAAAATTGTTTATCCTACCATGCGCCCGCGCCGCGCCGACGGCAAGAAAACCATCCCCGACAAAGCTGAATTTGCCTTATCATGTGCAATTGGCGAAGGCCGGCCCGGTCGGCCCGATTGATTCAGACGGCGGCGCGGATGACCCCGGCTCCGCGACCGCCTTCAACCCGCGCGCGAGGTAGGCGCGAGACCCCCTTTAGGAGTGGCAACATGGCCCGCATATTGATCGTCGACGATTCGCCGACCCAGACCTTGAGTCTCACCAAAATCGTCAAGAAACATGGACATGAAATCCTGACCGCCAAGGATGGCATCGAGGGCGTTGAGGTCGCCAAGGCGGAACTGCCGGACCTCATCCTCATGGATGTGGTCATGCCCAACATCAATGGCTTTCAGGCCACCCGGCAAATTACCAAGAATCCCTCCACCAGCCATATCCCGGTGATCATCGTCACGACCAAGGATCAGGAAACCGACCGGATCTGGGGTGCGCGGCAAGGCGCCAAGGGCTATGTCACCAAGCCGGTGGATGAAGAGACGCTGATGGAAACCATCAAAAAATTCCTGGCCAAATAGGCCGTCGCCAGTCCATGCCGGCTCAGCCTCCACGAAATCGGGCGCGACCACCCGCCAGCGCCGCCAGCGCCGCGTGGATCTCGCGCAGCCGCTGACCGTCGCCTCCCCGGTCGGGGTGGTGGCACATCGCCAGCCGCCGATATTGTCGCCGGATGGTGGCCGCATCCACCGGATCCCGTAACTCCAGCACCGCCAGCGCCGCCTGTCGTCGTTCGCCCACCCGGCGGGCCGCGTGGAATTGGTGCAACCACTCGCTCACCTCAGCGGCGGTCACGGTCGTCAATCGCCCCAAATCGGCATACCAGTCGGCCAGATCAGGCCAGTCCGGTGCCAGCGCCGCGCTCTTCCCGCCGAGTTCGGCGACGGTCGGCGGTTCCAGCGCGATACGCAGCGGATTGATGATCAAGTGGCCGCGCCGCTCGCGCGCTAGCCGGTCCCGCAGTCGGTACAAGACGTGAAACAGCAGATAGTGACCCCGAAACAGGCTGAGCGGTTCGCGCGCGTCAAACGCGACGAACAGCGGCTGCTCCCGGCGCAGGAGCTTCAGCAATTCGTGCTCGCCAATCCCGGCGGGATGGGCAGCCAGCAATTTCTCCAGTTGCGTTTCCAGGGCGTCCAATGCGGCCGGCGACGGGATGGCATCGTTCATCGCGGCGGTTCCGCGTCGTTCAGCGGTTCGTGGGGATAGTGCCGCCGAAACTCCGCCAGCCGGGCCTCGGCCTCGGCGGTTCGGCCCTGGCGGCGCAGTTCGGCGATTTCCGCCCGCCACGCCGCCGGCGAGCGGCGAGTCGTCGAGTCGTGGAGATCCGCCTTGCCTTCGCTCTGTTGGAAAGGCTTCGCCGGTGGAGGTTTCGCTGGACGCGGCGCCGGCGCGGGCGGTCGTGAGACGGTGGATGACACGGGAGCCGGCTGCGGCGACGCGGGCGACGCGGCAGGCGCGGACAGAGTGGGTTGGACGCTTTCGGTCCTTGCGGCGTCCAGTTTGGCGGCTGGTTGCGCCGAAGCGCGCAAGGCTTGCTCTTCCAGCGCGGCGGGCGTCTTGTCCAGCTCGCCGACCTGCGGCGACAGACGCAACAACACCCCCAGCGTCAGCACCACCGTCGCCGCCAAGGCCACCGGGACCGCCCAGAAGCGGGGTCCACGCCGCCGGAGCATCGGAATCGACGAGGTCGGGCGCGGTTCCACCGCCGTTCGCGCCGCCGCCAGAATGCGCTGATCCAGCCGGACTGGCGGTTTAGCGTCGCGCGTGGCGCGATAAAGCTCGGACAGACGCTGGTCGTGAACTTCATCCATCTCGTCCCATTTGCCGGAGCGAGGATCGTTCATGGCGTTCCTCCCAGACCGCGCCGCAACCGGGCCAGCGCGTAGCGCAAGCGGCTCTTGACGGTTTCTCGGCCGGTTCCGGTGGCCTGGGCGATGGCCTCCAGCGACAGCCCGGCTTCCTCCTTAAGCAGGAATGCCTCGCGCTGGGCTTCCGGCAGTTCCGCCAACAGATTCAGCAGGTGCTCGGCCTGCTGACGGCGGGTTTCCTGGTGCTCCGGCTGGGTGTCCGCCGGGGCCGGGATTTCGGCCCATTCCGGACAGTCGTCGGCGTAGGAGGCTGGCAAGCGGCGCGCGCTGGCGCGGTAGTGATCAATCAGCCGGTTATGCGCCAGCCGATAGAGCCAGGTGGTGAATCTGGCCTGTACGGTGTAACCGGTCCGGGCGGCGATCAGCTTCAGCCATACGTCCTGGAACAGTTCCTCGGCCACCGCCGGCTGGCCGCACTGGCGCAGCAGATAGCGGTACAGCGGTCCCTTGTGCCGGGCGTACAGTCGGGCGAAGGCGTCGGCATCGCCCACGCCGTAACGCAGCATCAAAGTCTCGTCGGCATCGTCGTCGGTCGGCATGAAGCCGTAAGGTAAAGGCGCGAGACGCAAGGCGCAAGGTGATCCTCCAACCTTTCGCCTTATCGCCTTTCGCCTTCGATTCAACGCACCATTTGCCCCGATTCTCCACCCTGGCTGGGATCGAGCGACTTGGCCAGCCCCACCAGGGTCAGAAACTCGCCGCGATAGCCATGGGGATCGGGATCGCGCGCCGCCCGGGCCAGCGCCAGCACGTCGTCGTAACCGAACCGACCGGTATAACGACCGCCGCGCAATATCTGACCGAAGCCGGCCACCGCCGCCGCGAAGCGGAACCGCTCGCTGGTTTCCCGCGCGTCCCTGACCATCGACTGACGGCGAATCGGCCATTCCAGCAACTGGCTGACATCACCGTCCGGCTGCTTGTAGCGCAGCCGCAGGAACGCGATTTCGTCGCCGCGCGGTTCGGTGGTTTCAACCGGTTTGCCGTAGCGCAGCGGCTCGGTCAGGTTGCCGCCACTGCCCTTGAGAGCGATTTCATACAGCGCCGTGACGGTATGACCCGCGCCGATGTCGCCGGCGTCCACCGCGTCGTTATTGAAATCCTCGCGGCGCAATACCCGGTTTTCGTAGCCGATCAGCCGGTATTCCTCGACCACGGCCGGATTGAATTCGATCTGAATCTTCACGTCCTTGGCGATGGTCAACAGGGTGGCGCTCATCTGCTCGACCAGGGCCTTGTTCGCCTCTCGCAGGGTGTCGATGTAGGCGTAATTACCGTTGCCGGCGTCGGCCAGTTGCTCCATCAACTGGTCGTTGTAGTTGCCGGTCCCGAAGCCGAGCGTGGTCAGGGCCACGCCGCTCTTGCGCTGGGTTTCCACGAGATGCTTTAGCGCTTCGAAATTGACCGTGCCGACGTTGAAATCGCCGTCGGTAGCCAGGATTACCCGGTTGACGCCCCCTTCGACGAAGCCTTCGCGGGCCAGGTTGTAGGCCAGTTGAATGCCGGCCCCGCCGTTGGTGGAGCCGCCGGCGCTCAGCCGGTCCAGCGCCGCCTCGATTTTGGCTTTCTGGCTGCCCGGCGTGGGTTCCAGCACCAGTCCCGCCGCGCCGGCGTAGACCGCGATGGCGACCTTGTCCTTGGGCCGCAACTGGCGGGCCAGCAGTTTCAGCGCCGGCTTGAGCAGGTCCATCTTGTCGGGCGCATTCATCGAGCCGGACACGTCGATCAGGAACACCAGATTGGCCGGTGGCAACTGGGTTTTTGGCAGATCGTAGCCCTTGATCCCCACCGCCAGCAGCAGGGTCTTCGGATTCCACGGCGTTGGGGCCAGTTCGGTGCTGACCCGGAACGGCGGCTGGCGGCTGTCCGGCAGCGGATAGTCGTAATCGAAATAGTTGACCATCTCCTCGACCCGCACCGCGTCGCGCGGCGGTAGCCGACCCGCGTTGAGAAAGCGGCGGACGTTGGCGTAGGACCCGGTGTCCACGTCGATGCTGAAGGTGGAAACCGGCTGTTCGACGGCGCGCTTGACCGGGTTTTCCTCCTGATGGGCATATCGCTCGCGGTCGGTCGGTTCGCTGGCGAGGTGCAGCGAGTCCAGGGTTCCGCCGGATGTCGACGCGGTCTGTTGAGGCGAGCTGGGTAATGCCAGGTCAGCCACCTTGGCGGCAGGTCGCGCCGAGGATTCGGCGATCGGCGCCGGGCTCATGGGCGGGGGAGGGGGCGCCATCGCCTGGGGTGCCACCGCCAGCGACGGAAGTGGTTCCGGCCGGACGGCATCCGGTTTCGCGCGTTGGGCTTCCTCGGTGGCGACGGTCTTGCCTGCGATGGGCGAATTGGCGGGCGCGTCGCCACGCGAGCAACCGGCGAGCCATGCGATCAGAACGAGCGCGCACAGCGGTAACGAAACGGATCGATTCATGAAGGGTCCTCCTCGCGGGTTGGGAATGCAGGGTTATCAACGTCGCCGAATCGACAGTGGGGTTAAGACGCGCATTCGCCGCCGACCGCCGTCGCTACCTTGCCGTTCGCGCCCGTCTGGCCCATTATCACAATAATTACCCCGGAACTTTATACTCAGGACCCATCGCCATGACCCCCGTGGAAACACCCCAAATTCCCGGCTACCGCATCGAGAAGATCATTGGCAGAAGCGCCATGTCCAGTGTTTATCTGGCGATCCAGGAATCATTGGATCGACGCGTGGCGCTCAAGGTGCTGGCTCCCAGTCTGGCCGTCGATCCCAGTTTCAGTAAGCGCTTCATCAAGGAAGGCAAGATCATCGCCAAGCTGGCCCACCCGCATATCGTCACCATCTACGATACCGGTGTGCATCAGAGTTATTCCTACATCGCGATGGAGTATCTGGAAGCTGGCACGTTGAAGGAGCGAATCAAGCAGGGACTGAGTCCGGAACAGGCGGTTAATTTTCTGGTTCAGATCGCCCAGGCACTCGGTTACGCCCACCGCCAGAATTGCATCCATCGCGACATCAAGCCGGCCAACATCCTGTTTCGCGACCCGGACACCGCCGTGCTGTCGGATTTCGGCATCGCCAAGAATCTGGAGGACAAGACCCAGTTGACCGCCGCTGGCTGGCGGATCGGCACGCCCAACTACATGAGTCCGGAACAGGCGCTGGGCAAGCCGGTGGACTCGCGCTGTGACCTGTACAGCCTGGGCGTGGTGTTTTACGAGGCGCTGACCGGCAGTCGACCGTACAAGGGCGCCGACGCGTTCGAAACGGCGCTGATGCACGTTAAGGAGCCGATTCCAACCCTGCCGGAGCCGTTCCGCCAATTCCAGCCGATCATCAATCGGTTGTTGGCCAAGACACCGGAAGCGCGATTCGCCAACGCCGAGGAACTGGCACAAGTGGTCCAAAACCGGGTCTTTGGCAAGAGGAGAGGCGGAATCGGGCGGCGGGGGTCGCTCTGGCTGGTCGCGGCGCTGCTGGTCGTCGTGCTGATCGGCCTGGGCGCGGCGCTGGCCTGGCGGTATTGGCCGACCACCGCCCACGCGCCGCCGCTCCCGACGCCGGTTCAGCCGCGCTAGCGCCGCCGCTCAATAGGTCATGCAGGCGGCGTTGAGAATGCCGATGGCCAGCGACAGCGCGCCCAGGAATACCCCGGTCGCCACCTGACCGGCGGGAATGGCCCGGACCAGATCGGGCAGCAGCAGGCGACCCACCCCGTAGGCCAGCAGTTGGATGACCAGGGCGATCAGACCCCAAACCGCCATGTCCAGCAAACCGACGCTGTGAGCGATGGCGCTGGCCAGCGGCAGCACGAAGCCGAGAATGGCGCCGCCCAGGCTGACCGCCGCCGCCGTGTTCCCCTCGCGGATCAGGGTGATTTCACGGTAGGGGGTGATCAGGATGTACGCCACCAGGAACAGCAGCAGCAAGCCGATGGCGGTGGCGAAATAGAACAGGAACGATGGTAGGCCAGCCAGGGATTGGGTCAGCATGGGCAAATTCCTTGAAGGTCGGGCGAATGGCGGGGAAAGCATAGCCGAATCGCCCAGCGCGGGCAGTGGCGAGCTTTGTTCCCACCTCTCTTCGCCACGATCCACCGGCCATTTGATACGCTTGCTTCATTCCGCCCATCGTTTGGAGTCTCGCGCCATGCGCTTTTTCAATACCACCGGACCGGTCAATCCCGCCCTGCATTACGCGCTGCCGCCCTTGTCTCGCATCGATCTGGACGACGTGTTGCAACTGATCGAGCAGCAGAAATACTTCGTCCTGCACGCGCCCCGACAGACCGGCAAGACCTCGTTGCTGCTGGCGCTGATGGAATTGCTCAATCGCGGGGGACGCTATCGCTGCCTGTACGCGAACATCGAAGGCGCGCAGGCGTATCGCGGCAACGTGGACGCCGCCCTGCGCACGGTGGTGATGCAACTGGCGACCGTCGCCGAGGTGTATCTAAACGAGCGGCGATTCAAGGATTGGGCGCTGGCGGCGGTGCGGGAACAGGGCGGCGGTGGCGCGTTGACCGCGACGTTGACTCGCTGGTCGTTGGCGAGCGATTTGCCGGTGGTGCTGCTGTTGGACGAAGTGGACGCCCTGGTGGGCGATGCCCTGATTTCGTTGCTGCGCCAGATTCGCGCCGGCTACGCCCAACGGCCGCGCGCATTCCCGCAAACCGTGATCCTGTGCGGCGTCCGCGACGTGCGCGACTACCGCCTCCACACCGCCGAACGGGAAGTCATTACCGGCGGTTCGGCGTTCAACATCAAGGCCGAATCGCTGCGGTTGGGCAACTTCGGCCGGGACGAGGTGGAGGCGCTTTACCAGCAGCACGCGCTGGAAACCGGACAGGGATTCGCCGATGACGTTCTGGGTCGGGTTTGGGATTTGACGCGCGGTCAGCCCTGGCTGGTCAATGCGCTCGCCTACGAGGTTTGTTTCAAGCTGAAAGCCGGTCGGGACCGCGGCCGGCCGATCGCGGTCGAAATGATCGAAGAGGCCAAGGAAAATCTGATCCAGCGCCGGGAAACGCATCTCGATCAGTTGGCGGACAAGTTGCGCGAACCCCGGGTCCGCCGGGTGATCGCTCCCATGCTGGAGAACGCCGATTTGGCGGAAGACCTGCCCCCTGATGATTTGCAATACGTCATCGATCTGGGTCTGGTGAGTCGGGGCGCGGCGGGGCCGGTCGTTACCAATCGTATTTATCAGGAAATCATCCCGCGCGAATTGAACACCATCGCCCAAGCCAACTTTGAGACGCAATTTCGGCCCGCGTGGTACATCGCCGCCGATGGCCGTTTGGATGCGAGCAAGCTGTTGAACGCTTTCCAGCAGTTTTTCCGCGAACACGCCGACAGTTGGCTGGAGCGGTTCGATTACAGGGAAGCCGGGCCGCAATTGCTGTTGCAGGCGTTTCTGCAACGGATCGTGAACGGCGGCGGACGGATCGACCGGGAATATGGCTTGGGACGGAAACGAACGGATTTATTGGTGCAATGGCCGCTGGATAAAGCGCGGGGTTTTCTCGGTCCGGTGCAGCGAGTGGTCATCGAGTTGAAGTTGCTACATAAATCGTTCGACGCCACCCTGCGGGAGGGGCTGGCGCAAACCGTCGATTATCTGGACCACACCGGCGCCGGCGAAGGTCATTTGCTGATTTTCGACCGCAGTCCCGGCGTGCCGTGGGAACGGAAAATTTTCCAGCGCGAGGAGTCGCACGGCTCTTACCGGATTCGGGTGTGGGGGATGTAGAAACAGAGTACTGGGCTACCGATCATCCTGACCATGCCATTTGGCAGTCGTGCCACAAGCCGGCCAATTTTGCCCAGTCGCCCGCGCCGAACACGGCGGCGAACATCTCGGCGAGTAACGCAACGCCGCGTAGGTGGTCATCGAGAAGATGCGGTAGCCATCGACCACCATCGTCTTGCCGGACATGTGCGAGAAACGCGGAAGGTTTGCTGGGCACGAAGAAATCCCCCTCTTGCAATACATCATGGACTTGGCGGTGAGCTTCACTCCTGCCGCCCCCTACCTCTGTCGATTACACACAAGTCTCCCTCCCCCCTTGCGGGGGAGGGTTGGGGTGGGGGGTTGACCAATCAGCCTGCCATAACTCAAGGAGTTGTGATTCAACCCTACCCCCCTCCCTCGCCCTCCCCCACAAGGGGGGAGGGGATTCCATGGTTTTTAATACTAACAAAATCAATTGGTTGTAGATATGCGTAATGGACAGCCCACAAGCGGATGATGTTGCCGCGCCGCTGGCGGTTCTCGTTTAGCCATGGGCGTTCACGCTGCTTGACTATCGCCAATAACAGGTTTAATTAAAAACAATAATTTTTGGGAGGAAATACCATGTCATCCACGAGCGCG
Organism: Candidatus Competibacteraceae bacterium; assembly: GCA_046347555.1. Classification (GTDB taxonomy): domain Bacteria; phylum Pseudomonadota; class Gammaproteobacteria; order Competibacterales; family Competibacteraceae; genus Contendibacter. The sequence goes on from JAXMFY010000014.1 coordinate 84,136, forward strand.
CGGGTTGGATTAGCCGGTTTGCTACTGGGGCTGCTGCTTCCCTTGGAGACGGCGGCGGCGATCATCGGCGCCTTCGAGGGACCGGATGACGGGCAGATAGCGGCTGGAGTGGGAATCATCCGGGGCTGGGCGTTTTCCGATACCGCCGGCGTGCGCGTCACCCAGGTGACGTTACGCATTGACGAAACCCAGCCGCTCGCCATTCCCTGTTGCAGCGCCCGCCAGGATGTGCAAGGCGCGTTTCCCCAATATCCGGCCGAGAACACTTACCACAGCGGCTTTGGCGTTACCTTCAACTACGGCAACCTGGCCGCCGGCCCGCACACGCTGGTCGTGGAGGTACACGATAGCAGCGGGACCCAAACCCGGTTCACGCACCCGGTCGCCGTGGTCAAGCTGGCGGACTCAGCCTATGTCGACCGGGTCGATTTGACCGGGGCCAGCGCGACGCGGGAGGGACAGGAGGTGCTGATCGCCGGGTTGCGCGTGCGTGACAAGGCCAGCCAGAAAATAGCCCAGGTCAATGCCCGGCTGCGCTGGTTCCAAAATCTCCAGGGACTGGGCCTGGTGGCGGCCACCACCACCAGCACGGCCGGTGTCCTCGCGCCGCTGGCCACGCCGGTCGGAGTGAGCGCCACGCCCAGCCAGGCGGTGGCGGAAATTCCCCATGCCGCGCTGGAAAGTCCCAACAGCGGCGAAACCGGGGCGGGCATCGCCATCTTGCGCGGCTGGGTCATCGCCCCGGCGGGCCGCGCCATCCAGCAGGTACAGTTGCTCGTGGACGGCCAGCCAACGCTGACCGTGCCCTGCTGCTCGCGGCGAACCGACGTGGCGGCGGCGTTTCCCAACGAATCCAACGCCGCCAACAGCGGTTTTGGCGCAACCCTCAACTATGGCAACCTGACGCCGGGCGTGCACCGGTTGACCGTTGACATCACCGACAGCGGCGGCGCCAAGCGCCGGTTCACCCGCGGCATCCTGACCCGGCGGCCGGGCAACTTCAGTTTTCTCACCCAACTGGATTTTGGCAGCGCCACGGTCCGCCTTGCTGGCGGCGAACTGGTGCTGCAAGGAGCGCTGGCGACCGACAAGGCGACCGGCCAGACCGCGCGCAGCGATTTGCGCTATCGCTGGGACAACGCCGCGCAAGCGTTCTTGCTGGCCGAGGAGAGTGTCGACACGGTCACCGTCGTCAACACCAACTGCGATGTGAATGGTGATACCGCCAGCCTGGACGCCTTGCGCCAGAGTCCCGGCCCCGATGGGATTTCGCTGCAAGAGGCCGTCCAGGCAATCAATCAGATTGGCAATTCGTTGGCCAGCGGTAACCGAGTCGCCGTGGATTTTGCGAGGGGAGGCGAGTGGCCGTCGGAGTGTCCCGACATCCTCTACGGCAAGATTGCCCTCAACGGCGATACAGATGGTGACGGAGTCCCTAACGTAACGCTTTCAGGCTCAGGTGACTTCCTTGGAACTTCCGGTAGCGATATTACCGTCCGAAGCTTCATGATCAATAAGGAGGTTCGGAGCGGCGTTTCGATTAACCGTTCGGCGGCGGATATCGCTTTCCTGTCCAATATCCTCGTTGGAGGCATAAGCTTGGGTTCAGCAGGGCCACATGTGGGCGAATCCGGGCAAGTGGGGCCAGTTACCGTGCCGGCAGCGGCCGACGACACTTCAATGAAGCGGGTTCTGATTAGTGGCAACGAGATAAAGAGTAGCGGAGACAGGTTGCTGCTTGCCTCAGTAGGCGACGTCAGTGATCCCGCTTTAATCGAGCTCACTCAAATCAATGTCTTTAATAATAACATGGCTTGTGAAAACAAATCCTATTGTCACGTTATTGTATTCGAAGACGCCCATAATTCAAAACCGGCGATCACCATGGAAGCAGTGGTCAGTCAAAATATTATTATTAACCAGGCGGCCGGAGGAAGCGCCGTTTGGGTCAGTGGTATTTATCAGGACAGACCAGTGGCGGTTAGCACAAAAATCATGGAAGTGACAGGTAATTCCATCGTTAATCAAAACAATAACATTGAAAATGACAAGCACGGCATCTTTTTGCGCGGCGGATACACGGAACCCTCGCAAAACAGTACGATCATTGCCAAGTTACTGGAAAATACCATTGAGGGCCATTTTCTCTCGGGGATTCATTCAGTGGCTGGATCGCAGGGAGCCAATAAAAACACCGCTGTGTTGGACATAAGAAACAATACCCTCAATCTCCAATTTTCGGAGTCGTCGGAGGAAGCGATTGCGGTACAGGGCGGTAACGACGCCTCATCCAATACCGTTGATGTTGAGCTTTTTCGAAACACGATCAATATCTCACCTCAGAGCAGTTCATCCGGTGCGAGGGGCATCCTCCTGTCTGGCGGAACGGCTTGCCTGGGTTGCAATCCGCCCGCTCCCAGCCTTGATAACCTGGTGACGGGAAATCTCACCTCCAACACCACTCAGGATGCTAATCCCGACAATACGGATATCGCCGTTTTTGGCGCGGTGCAAAATGATCCCACTAAAACGGTTATAGAAAACCAGGTACTCGCCAACATTATCGGTAATACCGCGCGTCGTATCCTTTGTGAAGATCACGTACCAGGCAATACGGCCAAATGCGTCTGCCAGGACAATACCAGCGAATGCACGACGACGGCATCGGCGGCCGGTTCTGGATCACGATCGCTGTCCAGTTCAGTCTCCACCCGATGGATCCAGCAGCTAACCGGCCACCAAGGCCGCGTTATGGCGCGGGAACAGGAATTTCGGGAAAAGGCGAAACAAACCAACGACCCACAGTTAAGCATCCAGTATTTGGAAATCGCTGATCGCTTTCATGATCTGAGCGACCGGCTGGCTACCCACATCCAGCGCGGCTGGTAAATCGTGCAATCGTGGGACCGGTCGGGGACCGGCCCCACCTCATTGATCACCCACACTACATTGACACCAACCAGAAGGTTTTCGACTCCTGCGTGAATCGCGAGAGGCGCGGCTTCTCCAACGCCCGCGACAGCGAATCCGCTCCAGGTCGTGGCGTTCTCGCTGGGCGTCGACAGCGGCGCTATAGCCACTAACGGGGCGCGAGTTGAGCGACACCCGCGCGTGGGTATCGCGCACGAAGTGGGCGATACCCCAAGCGGGCGTGGCGGCGAAGCCGTGTCGCTCCAACGAGGGTTCGACGGCGCTCGCGCCGGAGAACCCGAAGTGGGCTCAACTCGCGCCCTGTTCGTCGGCGCGAAGCGCCGACGAACAGGGACTATCCCTCCAGCGCGTCCCGCCAGATTCCGGTCCAATAGCGGGTTACGGTCAGGGGCAGGCCGGCCCACAGGCCGAACCAGTCCGCGTTGGACAAATGAGTCCCGAACGCGCGTGAGTGAAAGGGGACCAGCCATCGAGCCGCCGACTCCCGGCCGCACTGCATCAGGCCGCTCAGGATCAGCACCTCGTTGATGGACGGCTGACCGGAGACATCGTTGATCACTCCCGTCAAGGTCAACAGGGCCTTGCGGAACAAGGTGAGGTTTTCGGGAAACTGCATCGCCCCGGCGGTTCCCAGTTGGTCCAACAGCGTCATCAGCCAGTCCATGCCCGGAAATGTTCCCTGGCGTACCTGGCGCAGACCCGCCGCGACGGCGGCGCGCAGGGCCGCCGGGTCGGACGGATTCCCCAGCGCCGCGAGCGCGCGGGTCATGCCGCCCTCGTCCTGGGTCAGGGCGCTCGCCACGGCCTGCACCACGGCGACGCGCTGCGCCTTGTCGAGCGGCGTGACCAGCGCCCAGTCCAGGATCGCCAAGCGGCCATCGTTCGTCACGAACAGATTGCCCGCGTGGGGGTCGGCGTGAAAACAGGCGGCCGATGAGGGGTTGCTCCAGAACGGCTTGGCGAGCAGGGCTTCGATCAGGAGCCGCGCCAGTCGTCGCCGTTCGCCCGGCGATAGACCGGGGTCGGTCACCTTGCGGCCCTCGACTCGCTCCATGGCGGTGATGCGCGCCGTGCAAAACGGCAGCAAACCCGGAATGAAGATCGCGGGGGAATCGGCATGGAATGCCGCCGCCCGCGCCAGATGGATTTGCTCGCGGTCGAGGCGGATTTCGTGCGCCAACAGCCGGCGGATGCTGTCGAGCGTGTTGCGATAATCGAGCGCCGGCAGTTGCCGATCCGCGCAGCGCTGTTCCAGAAAGACGCCGAGCGCCGCCCAGATCTCCAGTTCTTCGTGCAGTTGTTCCTCGACGCCGGGCCGCAGCACCTTGAGCACGCCCGATAGCGGCGCGGCGCCGGCAAGAGGACGCCAGACCACGGGTACCACCACGGCGACACTCGCCTCGGCCAGCGCCGTCGGCGCGACTTCAAGACCCGCCACCGTCCCCAATTCCCGCTGGATGATGGCGGCGATCTCGGCCATCGGGGTAGTCGGCTCCAACGACTCCAGCCCTTGCAGATTCGCGCGCAATTCGGGCGCCAGGCGCCGGTCGCGCGCCACCACCTGCCCCAGTTTGTGCAAAGTCGGGCAGCGGCGGAACAGGGTCGCCAGCCGGCGCGCGGGCGAGGTGGCGCGCGGCAGTCGCAGTTGCTCGGCGAGGATGGCCGCCTGCCGCGCCGGCGACAGCCGCTCCAAAAAAAACCGCAACCCGTCCATCAGCAGGGGACGGTAGGCGGCGTGGGCCTCGGGCACGAACCCGGCGATTTGCAGTTCCTCCAGCAATGCTTGCCGGTCCAGCCGGCCACATGCGTTTGACATTGATTCTCCCCTCGCGGTCAGTGCGTTTCAGAGCCTATACCAAAACTCCCCTCGCCCTTTGGGAGAGGGGCGGGGGGTGAGGGTTTATTTTCAATGGGTTCGCTCCCTCACCCTAACCCTCTCCCAGAGGGAGAGGGGATCCGTCGGGAAATCTTTGATGATTTTCAAAAGCGATTCATACTGTTAATTTTCGTATAGGCTCTCAGTTTCGCGCCGCCGTTGTTCCAGCCAGAAGGTCAGCGCCAGCGCGCCGCCGCCCGCGATCAACAGGCTGAGCAGCACGCCCAGATGTTCAGCCAGGTGAGCGAAGAACAGCGTATAAATTTGAATGACCAGAAAGGTCACGCCATAGCCGGTCAGCATTCGCATGGCTAATCGCGCACCCAGCCAGACCAGCGTTCCATTTAAGCCCGCCCACAGGGCATTGAACAGCACCAGCTCGGCGATGCCGGCGTCGTCCCACCAGTGGCTGTCCAGATCGAAATTACCGAACAGGGACAGCAGCCACAGCGCCATTTCCGCGAAGAACAGTCCGGCGGAAAGCCAGACCTTGCAGAATCCCCGATACCGCGCCAGCGATCCAGTCTCGCCTTGCTGGTGGATGACGGCGACGGCGATCATGACGAGGGCCGCCATCAGGAAGCGCAGCGGGTAATTCATTCCAAACCAGTACGCGCCCCAGCCCGAGGCGTAGCCGGTGAAGCCGCCGAACCAGGCGAAGAACACCACAGCGCTGAGCACGAGCAGCAACCCGTTGCGCAGCGCGTAGCTCAGGCCGATCAGCAACACCAGATCGATCAGCAGCAGGGCCGGCCAGTTGCCGGAACCGGTGGAATAAATCGCGCCGAGGGTGAAGGTCAGGCCGATCAACAGCAAGCCGCCCAGCAATTCCACGCTCAGGCTGGTCCAGACCAGCGGAGGGCGAGCCTGCTTGAGCCATTGCCCGCCGCCGAAACTGGCGAGCGTGGCGATGCCCAGCAGCACCGCCAGCTTGGTCAGCGTGAACTCGAACAGGGTCCGGCCGAGAATCACCAGGCCGGCCATGACGCTGACCGCGCCGAAGATGAGGAACCAGCGGCCCAGCGACCGCCAGTCCCAGCCCTCGGTGGGGTAGCGTTCGCGCAGTTGCCCATGAGTCGTGGCGTCCAGCACACCCTCGCGCAGCAGTTCGTCCAGTTCCCGGCGGACGCGGCGGTTGCGGGATTGCGGATTCATGGCTGGTGCTCCCGGTAGGCCTGACGCTCGAAACCGTAGCCAAGAACCATCGCCAGCACCCCGGCGATGAGGAAAAACGTCCCGGCGGACAGCCGGTCCCAGAAGTGCTCGAAAAAGCGGGTGTACAGGTCAATGGCCAGAAACACGATGCCGAATCCGGTGAAGCGGGCATCGCGCAGCCGGGCGCCGACGACGATTTGCCCGATGCCGACGGCGGTGAAGAGCAGTACCCAGCCCAGCGGTTTCCCGAACAGCGTCAGGAACCACAGCGACAGGTTCAGGTACAGCAGGCCAAAGATCAGGTACAACCCCCCGAACCCAGCGCAGCGTCGCAAGGGACCGGTTTCCATCCGCCATTCGTGCCAGAGACCCAGCCCGATGGTCGCCAGCGCCGCCAGGGCCATCAACCGCTCGTCCTGAATATCAGCGAAATAGGCGCCGTGTCCGCCGTAGGCGTGCCACGAACCCAAGCCGTGAAAGAACAGCAGCAGCGCCAGCAGCAGCGGCCAGCGCAGGTAATAGCGATAGGCGGTCAGGGTGGCGAGCACGCCCGTGAGCAGCATGATGACTGGAATGATCCGGCCTCGGGGTTCGCCGCCGAACGCGGTGTGCAGCAGCACGAAAGTGCCGAACGCCGCCGCCAGGCTGGCGGTGATCAGCACCGCGCCGGTGAAGGGATGAAGCTGTTTGGGGTCGGTGGCCAGCCGCGCCCCGAACCACCACAATCCCGCGCCGATGCCACCGAGCAGCAGCGCGGCGAGCAGGGCGGATTGCGCCATCATGGCGATGAAGGCCAGCACCGCCAGCCCGAGTTGGAAGATGGCGAACAGTCCCAGCCATTTCAGCAACGCGGTCAAAAACCGACCGCGCGTTTCGTAGCGTGGCAGCAAAACGTCCAGCAGCGACCGGTCGATCAGTCCCTGCTGATGCCAGTCGGTGACCTCACGGGTCAGCAAGTCGCGGGTGGTGGGCAGCATGACGGATTTTCCGAGTAGGGATCCACCCGTGAAGTATATGCCCTTGCAAGGGTCGGATCGGTGGTAACCGTTCAGATCCCCTGGTGGTTTCGCCCTGCATTGATGGGTTTCGCTACGCTCAACCCATCCTACGACCTGACCGATGGCGGGGCGTCGCTCAACCGGCGGCGCTGGGCCAGCGGACGATGACCCGCAGTCCGCCGCCCGGTTCGACACCCTCCAACCGAATGCTAGCCTGGTGACGGTCGGCGATGCGCTGGACGATGGCCAGCCCCAGCCCACTGCCGGGCGTGGCGGCGTTCGCGCCGCGATAAAACCGGTCGAACACCCGTTCCCGCTCCGCCGCTGGAATACCGGGTCCGGTGTCGCTGACGGTCAGCACCGCCTCGGTTCCAACGGGTTGAATCTGAACGTCAACCCGCCCACCGGCCGGGGTGTAGCGCAAGGCGTTGTCCACCAGATTGCCCAACAAGGCGCGCAGTTCGCCGGGATCGCCGGCGACGGTGGCCGCGTCACTGGGCAACAGGCCCAGGTCGAGATGGCGGTCGTCGGCGATGGGGGCGAACTCGGCGACGACCCGTTTGGCCAGGTCCAGCAAATCCACCCGTTCGACCGATCCGGTGGTGGACGCGGCGTCCAGCCGGGCCATGGCCAGCAATTGTTCGACCAGATGCGAGGCGCGCAGCAGACCGGCGCGCAATTCGGCCAACGTCTCCGCCCGTTCCGCGCCGTCGTCGGCCCGTTGCGCCATCTCGGCCTGAAGCCGGACCGCGGTCAACGGGGTGCGCAGTTCGTGGGCGGCGTCGGCGATGAACTGGCGCTGAGCGTCGAGGGTATGCGTCAGCCGCGCCAGCAGGTCGTTGAGGGCATGGACCAGCGGGGTGATTTCCGCCGGCAGTCGTTCCGCCGTCACCGGCTCCAGCGCGCCCGGTCGGCGTTGTTGAATGTCGGCGGCGACGCGATGCAGGGGCCGCAGACCGGCGCCGACCCCGAACCAGATTACCAGCCCCATGCCCGGCAACAGCAGCAGGAACGGCGCCAGGTTGCGCAGGGCGATGTCGGCGCTCATTCGCAATCGCAGTTGCGCCGGTTGCGCGACCTGGACGATGCGGTCGCCGGCGTACAGCGCGAACAGCCGCCAGCGCTGGCCGCGCCAGAGCAGGTCGGCGAAGCCGGGCTGGGTGGCGAAGGGCAGTTCCCAGTCCTGGCGGGAGACGTACAACAGACCGCCGCCACGATCCCAGATTTGCACCAGCAGATCGCCTTCTCCCGCGCTCGCCTCGCCGCTCATCGCCAGCGCCAGCAGGTTTTGCCGCCGCAGGGCCAGCGCCGCCTGCTGCAACTGGTAATCGAACAGGGTGTTGACCTCGGCGCGAACTTGACGGTAGGTGGCGTAACCGGCGATGCCCAGCACCAGACCCAGACCGACCAGCAGGCCGAGCAGCAAGCGCTGGCGGATCGAGGTCACGAGGGTTCCCCAAGTCGGTAGCCGACGCCCCGCACGGTGCGGATGACGCCGGGATTCAGCTTGCGGCGCAGGTTGTGGATGTGGACCTCGATGGCGTTGCTTTCCACTTCCTCGCCCCAGCCGTACAGGCGGTCTTCCAGTTGCTCGCGCGACAGCACCATACCCGGCCGTTCCATCAAGGCGTGCAACAGGGCGAATTCCCGCGCGGACAACGCAACTGGCTGGCTTCGGTATTCGACAGTACGAGCGGCGGGATCGAGCCGCAGCGCGCCGATTTCGATCAGGTCACGCACCCGCCCGACCTGGCGACGCAGCAGCGCCCGCATCCGCGCCAGCAGTTCGGCCAAGTCGAAGGGCTTGACCAGATAGTCGTCGGCGCCGCTGTCCAGACCCTTGACCCGGTCCGGGACGGCGTCGCGAGCGGTGAGAATCAGCACCGGCATGGTCAGGCCGCGTCGCCGCCAGCCGTTGAGCACCGCCAGCCCATCCTTGCCCGGCAGACCGAGATCGAGCAGCACCAGCGCGTAGTCGGCGGTTTCCAGCGCCCGTTCCGCGCTCCGTCCGTCCTGCACCCAGTCCACGGTGAAACCCTCGCCGCGCAGCCCCTGGCGCAGGCTGTCGCCGATCATTGGATCGTCTTCCACCAACAGGATGCGCACCTACGGTTTCTCATCCTGTATAACGGGGAATATATAATAGACCTGTTCCCAAATAAGCATCATAGGTTATTGAACAACATAGTGATTTTTAAGATTGCACAAGCCAGCAACCATTAAAGTAACTTGATCGCCAAAATTCTTTATGCGATTACGGAATTTAATAGAGAGAATCTGAAAACTTTTCATATCGCCAATCAGGTTTTCGATGATGACACGAATCCGACTGATGGCCCTATTTTCTTTCTTTTGTTGCGGAGTTAACGTCGGATTTGGATTATCTTTTGACTTACGTGGCTTTTTATAGGGGAGATGAATTTTGTGAAAAGCAGGGTAGCGATCTTTAATCCCTTGATAGGCTAAATCGACATACACTTCAACGGACGAGAGACCGGCCTGGTTGGGGTTCAGTTCATCTTTCAATAACGCATAGTCATGCCGACTCCCGGCGGCCGTCGGACCGACAACGGGAATGCCGTGTTTGACATCCCCAATCACGGTATTTTTCAGAGTATGATAGTGCTTTTTACCGCTATAATAATGTTTCTGCTGACGATCATGGTGAGGGCGGTGATAAGGTCTTTCCGTGGCATCGATAATTATTTTTTCAATATTATCAATATCTTGTTTATTATCACTGGCGGGTTTAAAGTGGCGGTGGGGTAAAAACCGCAAGCGTTTTTCCGCTTGTTTTAAGATAGGCATCAGCTTGACAACATTTTCCTGGGCTTTAGCTGGACTGATGTCAAACAAACAACCCAACACGTCAAATGTTGGATAATTTTTGAGGTAGAATAGGATAAAAAAGAGTTTCAGCTCAGGTGTTGATAACGTACCTTTACGACCACCACCCGGTTTTCTTTTACGGTTTGAGCGATTATTCTTATAACGCATTTGTTGAGTCAACTTCAAGCAATTTGTAAACTCAGATAAAAGCAGCTCAAATTCTTGATAAGCTAACCCAGTGAAGGCGTTAAATTGTCTTTCATTGCGAATATTCAAAAATTTAAATTTCCACATGGCGGCTCTCCTAATAAACGGTATCCTCAGTTAAACTGATGGGGACTGATTGAAAAAAATCAACCCCAACATCCTGATATTATAGGAATAATTTTTTGGCAATCTACTTATCTATTTGAAAATAATCAGGAATTTATTTGGGAACAGATCTAATATTCACAACTACTCGATAATGGTTTTGTTCTGTATAAAACCGTCTTTGCATTTCCATTTTTATGGGGTATCTCAAGAATCTCAAATAGATCTAAGTCAATCAGAATAGACTTTAGGTTTTTTCTTTCATATAAATTTGGGTTAAAATTAGGATTCTTGGTTTTTATGAATTGACCAGCTTGTGAAAGCGATGTCATGCCTTTTATTTTTGGAAGGGCCTGTTCGGCTGATTGAAGTAAGTCAATAATATCAGTGTAATCTCTGTCATAAACCGTACACCGGCCTTCTGCAAACTGCGAAAGTAGTTCACATAACTGTTGTATTTCTCCGGTAACCTGCGGATTTATTTCTCTATATAACTCCAACTGAATCAGTAAAATAGGTGCAGTATTTTCTTTATGGAAAGTTACTACTTCATGGTATTGCTGATCTAGATAGTGAAGTCCATTTTCAAGACCTTTTTTGGTATAGGTGTCTATGCCAGGAATAGTAAAAAAAGTGTAGACAAGTTGGTTGCGGGAGTCAACGATTTTTTTGAATTCCTTTTTGTAAAATTCCTGTATAACTGAGTCTTCAACAAAAGTAGATCCTGATTTGATCTTGAGACAACCTAGGTATTTTTTGATAAGTGCTCCTAATGTCATTACATTTATTTTATCCTTTGAACCAACAGATTCTTGGGACCCCTCTATGTTTGTATACGGAAGCATGAGTTTAAGGCTGGACTCAATTGCATTAAAAAGCATCAAGTTTCGACCCATGTATTGCTGAAGTTTGTTTAAAAGTTCCTGACATTCTTTATCGAGCCTGATCACTTCAAGTTCTCCAATCTTTGAAGTCGAATTCCTTGACCGTGATGAGCGTACCTATGAATCCAGAAGATTACGCCCGGATCAGGTGGTCTTGCACTTTGAGCCTGTAATGATACCGCCGCCAATAGTTAAATCAGTATAAACATCAATCCAATCGAACGAAAACCGCGCTTGATTCTAAGCACGGGGCGCGCCAGCCGCGCCCCGTACCTCGTCTAGCCCGCCTGCCTGGCTTGGGCCGGAATCTCCACCGCCAAGTACAGCGCGCCCTGGTCGCGCTTGACCAGCAGCGGAACCCGCTTGCCGCGCGGCAATTCCTTCACCAGTTGCCGCAGATGGGCGGCGTCCCGGATCTTCTGGTTGTTGAGGCTCACCAGAATATCGCCCGGTCGCACACCAGCCTCGGCGGCGGGGCCCGGTCCAACCCGCTGGACCTGTACGCCGCCTTCGCCCTGACCAGCGGGCAGATCGGCCACCATGACGTTCAGTCTCGGCGAGCCGTCATCCGGGTGACCGTTCAGCGCCAGCTCGTCCTTGTCCTTGTTCTTATCCGGCAACTGGCCGAGCGTGACCGTGATTTCCTGTTCCTTGCCGTCGCGGATCACGGTCAGCGCCTTGCTGGCGCCGGGCTTGCTTGAACCCACCAGCGGCGGCAGATCGGCGCTGTCGTTCACCGGCTTGCCGGCGTAGGCGACGATGACATCGCCGGTCTTCAGTCCGGCCTTGGCAGCGGGACCGTCCGCGCTCACGTCCGCCACCAGCGCGCCGCGCGGTTGCTCCAGATTGAACGAGCGCGCCAAATCCTGCGTCACTTCCTGCAAGGTGACGCCCATCCAGCCCCGGCTCACGCGCCCGTCGGTTTTGAGCTGCGCCACCACGTCCATCGCCACATTGGCCGGAATGGCGAACGACAGCCCCATGTAACCGCCGCTGCGGCTGAAAATCTGGGAGTTGATGCCGACCACCTTGCCGTTCAGGTCGAACAGCGGTCCGCCGGAGTTGCCGGGATTGATCGGCACGTCGGTCTGGATGAACGGCACGTAGGCGTCGCTCGGCAGCGAGCGGCCCAGCGCGCTGACGATGCCCTTGGTGGCGGTGCGCTCCAGCCCAAACGGCGCCCCGATGGCGAACACCCACTGGCCGACCTTGAGGCTGTCGGCGTCGCCGAAGGACACGGTCGGCAGGCCAGTGGCGGCGATTTTCAACAGGGCGATGTCGGATTGCGGGTCGCTGCCGATCACCTTGGCCGGAAATTCGCGCTTGTCGTTCAGCTTGACGTTGATCTTTTCCGCCCCATCCACCACGTGATGGTTAGTGATGAGGTAGCCGTCGGCGGAAATGATGAAGCCGGAACCCAGTCCCTGAACCGGCGTGCTCTTGCCGCCATGCGGCATCGGCGGCATGGGGAACTGTTTGAAAAACGGCGCGAGCGGACTGTCTTCGTCATCCTGATCCGGGAAGCCCCGCATGACCACGGCGGGCTGTTGCTTACCGGTGACGGTGATGTTGACCACCGCCGCCCCGTTGCGCTCGACCAGCGTGCTGAAATCGGGGACGGTCATTTCCACCTGACCGGGTGCGTGGCGTCGATGGCCCACGCCGCTGGCAGGGCGCCCACCGTCAGAACCGCGCCGCTGGTCGCCAGCGCAACCGCCAACGTGAGTTTTCTAAGCGTACCGGGAAATTTCATGATGGTTACCTCTCGCACAACGTGATTGGGATCGAAACCATTCCGAGTCCCTCGTTGCGCGCCATTGTTCCCGACGATGCTTAAGGAAAACTTAAGGCCATTCGAGTTTACCGCCCTTTAACGATTTTTCCGTCGTGTATAATACATTTTAAAATCAAAATATTAGAATTTTTTGAATCGCTCGACATCCTGACCTGTTCAGTGGCTCCCGGCAAAACGTCATCGCCGGCGTCATGGGGGGGCGAGCGGGGGACGTTAGTCCCCTGTTTCGCTGGCTTCGGAGAAACAGCGGGCTGACGCCCGCCGCTCGCCCGGTGGTTTGAAACAGCGGGCTGACGCCCGCCGCTCGCCCGGAAAGTTTGGCGCGGGACTTGCCGCGTCCGTCGTCCCTGCCCGACCATAAGCGGCCAAAATCCACGAGAGCGAAACCGATGAATGACTCCCAATGGATGATTTACGGCGCCAACGGCTACAGCGGCGAATTGATTGCCCGCGAAGCCCGGCGGCGGGGTCTGCGCCCGGTGCTGGCTGGCCGGTCGGCGGAACGGCTCGCGCCGCTGGCGCGGGAACTGGATTGCGAATGCCGGCCGTTCGCGCTCGCCGACGCCGCCGCGACGGCGCAAGCCTTGACCGGCATGAAGCTGGTGTTGAACTGCGCCGGACCGTTCTCGGCCACCGCCGCGCCCATGGCCGACGCCTGCCTGAACGGTCGGATTCACTATCTGGACATTACCGGCGAAATCGAAGTGTTCGAGGCGCTGCGCGCCCGCGACGCGGAGGCGAAGGCCGCCGGGGTCGTTCTCTGCCCCGGCGTGGGCTTCGATGTGATTCCCACCGACTGCCTGGCGGTGGCGCTCAAGGCGGCGTTGCCGGACGCGATCCATCTGGCGCTGGGCTTCGATTCCCGCTCCGGTTTCAGTCCGGGCACCGCGAACACGATGGTGGAAGGACTGGGCAAGGGTGGCCGGGTGCGCCGCGACGGTCGCATCGTCCCCGTGCCGCCGGTCTGGAAAATCCGCCGAATCGACTTTGGCCGGGGCGAGAAAACCGCCATGACCATTCCCTGGGGCGATGTCGCCACCGCCTTCCACAGCACCGGCATTGCCCATATCGAGGTTTATATTCCGACGTCACCGAAGTTGCTGCGCTGGCGTTGGCTGCTGCCCTGGTTGCAACCCTTCCTTGGACTGGGCCTGGTGCAAGCCCTGCTCAAACAGCGTGTCGCCGCCACCGTGTGCGGTCCCGACGCCGAGCAGCGCCAGCGCACCCCCACCTGGGTCTGGGGCGAGGTCACGAATGCCGCCGGCGCACGCAAAGTCGGCCGCGTGCAAACCGCCAACGGCTATGATGTAACGGTGCAAGGCGCGCTGGCGGTGGTCGAGCGGCTGCTGGCGCACGCACCCGCCGGTGGCTACCACACGCCGGCGCAATGGCTGGGGGCTGGCCTGGTCGAAACCCTGCCAGGCTCGACGCCCATCCGCGTCACCGAAACCTGATCCGTATCCTTCGCTTGCTGGAGCGCTCCGCCGCATGGCCCACGACAACGAATTCACCCTGCTCCGCGAACGGCGGTTCCTGCCGTTCTTCGTCACCCAGTTTCTGGGCGCGTTCAACGACAACGTGTTCAAGAACGCCCTGATCATCCTGATCGCGTTCCAGGCGGCGAACGTCGATCCCGGCCGTTCCAACTTCCTGATCAATCTCTGCGCCGGCCTGTTCGTGCTGCCGTTCTTTCTGTTCTCGGCCACCGCCGGCCAGTTGTGCGACAAGTACGAAAAGTCGCGCTACATCCGCTGGGTCAAGCTGCTGGAGATCGTCATCATGCTGGGGGCGGCGACGGGATTCATGCTAAACAACGTGCCGCTGTTGATCGCCATGCTGTTCATGATGGGCTTTCATTCGACCCTGTTCGGGCCGGCCAAGTACAGCATCATGCCGCAGCATCTCAAACCCGAGGAACTGGTGGGCGGCAACGCCTGGGTGGAGATGGGCACCAATCTCGCCATCCTGCTGGGCACCATCCTGGGCGGCGTGCTCATCGCCTGGCAAATGGGCCATGTATGGGTGTCCGGCGCGGTTATCCTGATCGCCATGCTTGGTTTTCTGACCAGTTGGGCGATTCCCCCCGCGCCGCCCGCCGCGCCGGACCTCAGGATCAACTGGAACCCGGTCAGCGAGACCTGGAACATTCTCCGGTTCACCTACCAGAACTTCACCGTGTTCCAGTCGGTGCTCGGCATCTCCTGGTTCTGGTTCCTGGGCAGCGTCTACGTGGCGCAGTTGCCCAACTTCACCAAGTTGACCCTGGGCGGCGGCGAGCATGTGGTCACGCTGTTGCTGACCCTGTTCGCCGTCGGCATCGGCCTGGGTTCGCTGCTGTGCGAGCGGATGTCCGGGCGCCAGGTGGAACTGGGCCTGGTGCCGTTCGGCTCCATCGGCCTGACCGTGTTCGGCGTGGACCTGTTCTTCGCCACGCCGGCGACGCCCCCGGCCGGCGGGGAGTTGTTGGGTGTGCTGGCGTTTCTGGGCCAGCCGGGCAGTTGGCGAGTGGTGATGGACGTGGTGTTGATCGGCGTGTTCGGTGGCTTCTTCATCGTGCCCCTGTATGCCCTGGTGCAGCAGCGCAGCCAACCCAGCCATCTGTCGCGGGTAATCGCCGGCAACAACATCCTCAACGCCGTGTTCATGGTGGCGGCGGCGATCATCGCCGTGATCATGCTGGACCGGGGACTGAGCATTCCACAACTGTTGCTGCTGATGGCGATCTTCAACGCGGCGGTGGCGGTCTATATCTTTACCCTGGTGCCCGAGTTCCTGATGCGCTTCATCGTCTGGATGCTGGTGAATGTCGTTTACCGGTTGAAGACGCGGGGGCTGGAGCATATTCCCGCCGAGGGGCCGGCAGTGGTGGTGTGCAATCACGTTAGCTACATGGACGCGCTGGTGGTGATCGGTTGTTGTCGGCGACCGATCCGTTTTGTCATGGACCATCAGATTTTCAAAATTCCGGTGCTGAATTTCGTGTTCCGCACCGCTGGCACGATTCCCATCGCACCAGCGCGGGAAAATCCCGAAATTCTGGAACGGGCCTACGACCGGGTGGCGCGCTATCTGGAGGAGGGCGAAGTGGTGGGCATCTTTCCAGAGGGGCGACTGACCGCGGACGGGGAAATCGGCCCGTTCAAGGCCGGCATCGAGCAGATCATCCAGCGCACGCCGGCGCCGGTGGTGCCGATGGCGTTGCGCGGACTGTGGGGCAGTTTTTTCAGCCGCCGTTACGGCAAGGCGATGAGTCATTTCCCCCGGCGGTTCTGGTCGCGGATCGAACTGGCGGTGGGTGAACCGGTGCCGGCGGAACGGGCTACCTCGGCGCTGCTGCGCGAGCGGGTCGCCGCGTTGCGGGGCGATTGGCCGTAGCACGGTCGGGTGGAGGAGGGCGCCATGGTGCTGTCGATTACACACAAGTCTCCCTCCCCCCTTGCGGGGGAGGGTTGGG
>JAXMFY010000015.1:0-81682 GCA_046347555.1 Candidatus Competibacteraceae bacterium
GCCAGGGGAGAGGGGAGAGTTGAGCTACCGGCTGGCGGATGGGCTGGAACTGGAATTTCAGCCGCAGCATTTCATTCAGATCAACGCCGACCTGAATCGGTCCCTGGTCGAGCGCGCTTGCGAACTGCTGGACATCGAGCCGGAGGATCGGGTGCTGGATTTGTTCTGCGGACTGGGCAATTTCACCCTGGCGCTGGCCCAGCGGGCGCGGGAGGTGGTGGGGGTGGAAGGCGAGGCCGGCCTGGTGGAGTGGGCCAAGCGCAACGCCGCCCGCAATGGCATCGCCAACGCCGTATTTTACGCCGCCAACCTGACCGGCGACTTGACCGGACAGCCCTGGACTCAGGGGGGTTACGACAAGGTTCTGCTCGATCCACCCCGCTCCGGGGCGCTGGAGCTGATGCCCTGGATGGCGACGCTGGGGGCGCGGCGGATCGTCTATGTTTCCTGCCATCCCGCCACCCTAGCCCGCGATGTCGGCGAACTGGTCCACCGCTTCGGCTACCGGCTGGAAAGCGCCGGGGTACTGGATATGTTTCCCCATACCACCCATGTCGAGTCCATGGCGGTGCTGGCGCGGTGAGTGGCCTGGTGGTGATAACCATCATGCCATCCCTCGCGGGAAGCTTTCGTGGTGTGGTTGCGGGAGAAGTTAGGAGTATCCATCCGCCTGCCAAACGCCTAGATTTTTGTTGAAACTTTCGACAATACTCAGGAGCGATCCTCATGGCCACCGTCAACTTCAGCGTTCCCGACGACGTCAAGCAGGCGTTCAACGAGACCTTCAAGAACCAGAACAAGAGCGCCATCATCACCGAACTGATGCGCGAAGCGGTCGAGCGCGTCCGGTCGCGGGAACGACAGAGCGAAGCGATTGACCGCATTCTGGCGTTGCGCGCCCAAACCGAACCGGTCAGCCCCGAAGCTATCCGCGCCGCCCGCAAGGAAGGTCGGCCGTGATGCGCTATGTGCTTGACGCCAGCGTCGCCATCAAATGGATGGTTCCCGAAAATCCCGAGGAACAGGATGTTCCCCAGGCGTTGGTCCTGCTGGACGCATTGAGGAATGGCGGCATCACGCTTTATCAGCCGGCACACTGGGAAGCGGAAATCGTCGCGGTTCTGGCCCGAATCAGCCCGGCCACCGCAATTAAAAAGATGGTGGCGCTCCGGGCGCTGGCGTTCACCCGCGTCAATGACACCACCGTTTACGCTACCGCCTGCGACCTTGCTATCCACCTCAATCACCACCTGTTTGACACCCTCTACCACGCCGTGGCCCTGCACACGCCCGAGGCCACCCTGGTAACCGCCGACCGGCGCTACTTCGACAAGGCTCAGTCCATCGGTCAGATCGCGCGACTGGGCGACCTGCCTCAGCCTCGCTTTGAATAAATTACGAGTCTATTACTCAACTAAATCTTGGGGGGACACGGCTTTACAGATCAAATGAGAATTCTTATCTTTTGATAAGCATTCACTGGTTGCCAGGTTTGCCCGCATAGTCAATCCCAATCCCTGGAGCCTTACATGCCCACGCGATTGATCTCCCGTATCCTGGGTGGGCCGGAACGATTGAGGATTTCTCTAGGAACCACAAGTCCATTCAAGCCGCTTCACGACGCGAGCGCCGTCGACGGAATGGACGGCTTGGTATTCTTCAAATCGATTCGTGATGAATGTTTTTCCAGGCCAGAAGATCGCGTCGAGATCGAAGGCGCGTCCCATGCCGTGATAACCGGGTTTGTTGACATACGCGCCGGCGGATACGATGGCTTGGGCTTGGCCGTGGGGATAGACCCGCCATAGTTCGCTGAAACACGCTTCGAGCTTGATATAGAAAGCGTTGGTGCAACGAAAGTTGTGTTGCCGGCCAATGGTGCCGTAGGCGGCCACCGGTTGCCGCGCGTAATGGGTGGGTACCGACCCGATGGTGTTGAAGGTTTTTTCCGTCGCTGACATAGCGTTCGCCTCCGGGCAAGGGAAGTTTTGAGTCTGCTGCGACCTTGCCAGTCTTGGGCATGGAGAAACACTTTCCGTACCAGCCCATGGCATGATGATTCCATGGAACGGGTTGCCTCCGAAAAGTGGAGTGATGGATCGGAAATCGGTCCACAACAGGTTTGTCCGACTCACTTTGGACCGGTTCGTTTTGATTTTCCATGCCAAGAGCGAGGAAGTTCATGACCGCGATTGAAAGCAACGCATCCTTTGGCCCCATCGAATTCGACTATTACCCGGTGGGCGCGGGGAGTGAATGGTTCGCCAAGTGGCTACCTGGCTATCCCGCGCCCTCCCAAGGCTACAAGATTCATGTTTCGGCCCGCCTTGAGGATGCCGAGATTGTGGCTCGGGCCGTGCTGCCCATCCTGCGCCGCTTGCGGGTTGCCCACAAGGTCGTCCGAGACCTGGATCGCTACCGGCGACAGATCGCCACGCCGCAGCGGGGCAAGTTCATCACGGTTTACACCCAGGACGCTTCCCAAGCGCAACGGGTGTTGAACGGGATCAATCCTGAACTTCAGCAACTCCGGGATTTCGGCGGCATCCAGCCGGGACCTTCGCCCACAACCCGCGAAAGTGGCCATCGGGAAACGGAAATTCCGGCTGGCGGTAGTGGATTGGTTTGGACTCGCTGGTACGAGGAAGGCGATCAGGATTGAATGTTGTCCATTACACATATCTCCAACCACTTGATTTAATTATTGTTAAAAACCAGGGAATCCCCTCCCCCCTTGCGGGGGAGGGCGAGGGAGGGGGGTAGGGTTGAAGCGCAACTCCTTGAATGATGGCAGGCTGATCGGTCAACCCCCCACCCCAACCCTCCCCCGCAAGGGTGGAGGGAGACTTGTGTGTAATCGACAGGGATTGAACGCGGCGATGACCCAGACGAATTCCGCTTTACGAAGATCGTTTTTGGTGCAGTATCGGTGCTTCTTGTGCCAAGCGGCGGCCTGGTCCGAACAGGCCGCTACCAGTGATTGACGCGACGCTTGCGAATGACTCAGGAGTAATCCATGACCCCCGATGAGAAACATGTCAGCATTCTGGTGGCTGCCTGCGCCAAGGAAGCCAGCGCCCACATTTTGGCCTATGCGCGCGACGCCGATCTGGATCCGCCCTCGTTTCTGGTGAGCGTCGCGGCGGTATTGGCGTCCGCCGCCCTGGCGGCCCAACCCGAAGAGCAACGACTCGCTGCTTCTCGCCACATCCAGAACGCCCTTGGATTGGTGCATTGCCGGCGCAAGGAGGGAGACGGGACGGCAACCACTCACGGCGATTTTCCTGCTCCAGACGCCTTGCAATAGACGGAAGTTCACATATCCGATTTCAGCGGGAAAACAACTATGATGCTATTTCAGTTGGATGACGCGGGACTTTTGTTCATGGGCCCAGACATTGACGACTGGGCGCCGATCAAAGCCGCTTCGATTGATGCGATCATTGACATGGATGGAGGTTTCGACACCGGTGTCATTGAATCGAATTTCACGGGCATCTATCTATTCTTTCCGTTTGATGACGTTGAGCAACTGCCCGATGTACAAAACCTTCATGCAATCGGTGAACTAGGGGCTTCGTTGATTCGCCGAAATAAACGGGTTTTGTCACATTGCGGCATGGGCCATAATCGCTCGGCGCTGGTTGCTGGCATGATACTTTTTTACCTTGGCTTTCCGAAGGAAGCCATCGTAACGCGAATTCAGCAACGGCGCGTCGGTGCTCTCTACAACAAAAGCTACAGACGTTTTCTGGAGAATTTGTGAAGAAAGGGTTGGAGTGACTCGATTATCCATGGGGGCGGACCATACCTGGGTAATCGGGTAGGTTTTACGGACACTTGATGCAATTTTCCGCGCAGACCCGGTAATTTTCGTCCAGCGCCGGACGCAAGAGCACCAGCGCCGCGATTCGGCGGGCCATCCAGGTGAATTCCAGGGCTTCGTCGGCGGAGAGCGGCCGGTTCAGCAATTCGTGTTCCCGATACGACAGCCATTTTTTCAGGACTTGATAGCCGCCGAGGGTGAATTCCCACACCGGGCGCGGAACGTTTTTCCAGTAGCAGCCGACGTTGAGAGATACGTCCAGCGTTTCATCGCCCATCGCCTCGGCCCTCACCCCCGGCCCCTCTCCCAGAGGGCGAGGGGAGCAAACGGTTGGGCGACTTTCCGTGCGGCCCTTGCCGGGCATGGTGACGCCGCCCTTGCCAGCATGGCCCCAGCCGGCGGTGAGTTTGAGGTGTTCCGGCGTGAGTGGAGCGGCGTCCACCACGGTCAACAGGGCGATGTTCGCCAATTCGGAGCGCGGTTTGCCTTGGGTGACGCCAGCCAACGGTGTTTCGGTGTCGAGCAGGGCGGCGATTTGCCGGCCCAGTTCGGCGGATGCCAGCAGCCGTTCCCGCGTCGCCGGTAACGGAATGCGCGGCCAGTCCTGTTTCAACGCCCCAGCGTTGTCGGTGCGATAGGCGGGAGCGTGCAGAATGGCGACGATGTGATGAAATAGTGTCGGTGCGTCGGCGTCGAGACGGGCGAGATAGTCGGTCGCGGCGTTGCTGAGGTTGGGTTGGTATTCGATTAATGCCGCCGGTTCGTCGAGTAGTGAGTTCTGTGGTTTGATTTGATTTTTGAGATAAAGCGGAAAGAAGCTCGATAAACCATTTCCGAAGTTATCGCCCAAGGCGCGTGTTATAAAACCACGATCAAATTGATCCATCGGTTGCCGCTGGCGAGCTTCAAGCCAGATGTTTTGTGTAAATAGATGTGGGAAGTATTCACTACGTTTCTCATCGAGCAACTTGGTTTCCGATTCCCAATAAAGCCAACGAACATCGAAAGGCCGATAAGCGTAACGGATGATATTTTCGGATCGGAACCCACGCTTTTGCAGGATTGCGCGTGTTTGCTTGGGATCGAACCGTGCGGTAGTTTTCATCAGACTCGGCGCAATTCGGCGGATTTCCTCATCGCTGATGTTCGGATCGAAATACCGACGCATCCGCTGCTCCAGCGCCGCTCGGTCGATGTCCACCAAAGCATCGTCGCGGCTGGTTTTTACGCCGGGGAAGGAGGCGGGAAGCAAGTCCGGCAAGAGCGGCCAAGCGAGATAGTGGGCTTGGACTCGCATCGGCATGAACGGCAGGCCCAATTCCAGCGGCGGTTGCAGCGATTGGTAAGGTGGCGCTGGCGATTGGTCGAGGCTTTTCAGCAGTTCCTCGCGTTTGAGTTTTCCCCACCAATGGCGAAACTGGATTAGAGGATTATCGTGTTGGATTCTTCTGACCAGCAACGCAATCGTAGTCCCAACTTGAATTCCTTCCGGGTTGAAATCGGTGGAAAACACGCTGGGATCGGGCGAGCCTTCGGGCGTGAGTTTGCCGGTTTTGTACTTGTCGCCGTTCAGGCAATCGATCCAAATCCGGTCGAACTGCTCCAAATATCGTTCCCGCATCCCGGTGAACGATAGCCCGTCCAGCCACGAATAATTCGAGATGAAGCAAATCACTCCGCGCCCGCTATGTTCGACGATGTGCCGTTCCGCCATCCGATAAAACCGCACGTACAGATCATTCAAACCCTGACCTTGCGGCGGCGGCGCGCGGCGGGTTTGGCGATAGGCGCGGGTCAATTCCTGCTCCTCGTCCACCGCCACCCCGGCGAAACCGTTGTACGGCGGGTTGCCCAGAATCACCAGAATCCGCCGTTCCTGTTTCACCGCCCGCGCCGCGTTGTTCTCGGCCATCAACTCCGGGAAATTGAGCGCCAGTTGCGCCATGCGCTTCTTGCCGTCCTCATCGGGTGGCTGCCAGCCGGTCAGCGCATTGGTCAGGTATACGCCCAGCCGCTCCGTCTGGCCGGTGGCCGCGTCCAGTTGCAACGTCGCGCCCCACTGATGCAGCAGCAGCCCCAATTGCAGGTGCGCCACCACATACGGCGCCGGCAATAGCTCGAAGCCGAACACCCGCTCCAGCGCCGCTTGTTTCAGCTTGGCGCCGGCCAGACCGCCCAAGCCTTGCTCGTCCAACCGCGCCTTGATGTGGCGCAACACCTCGGTCAAATACGCGCCGGTGCCGCAACAGGGATCGAGAATGAAGACTTGCGGATCGGCCAGCCCGTCGGTGATGTCGAGTTCCTCCCGCAACACCGCATCCACCCGCGCCACCATGTAGCGCACGATTTCCGGCGGCGTGTACCACACCCCCAGTTGCTTGCGCAGTTCGGGATCGAAGGCTTGCAGGAATGGCTCGTAGAAATATTGCACCGCGCCGGCAGCGGCGAACTGGCCGAAGAACGCCGCACGATCCACCCGGTTCAACACGCCGTTGACCCAGTCCAACACCTCGGCCAAGCCCAGCGGCAACAACCGCGACGGTTGCGACAACTGCTCGAACAGGGCGCGGATCATCGGCACCCGCAGCGTCCAGCTCGCCAGCTTCCAGTCGAAGCGCTCGCTTTCCCCGGCCCTCACCCCCGGCCCCTCTCCCGGAGGGCGAGGGGAGCGAAGGGCAATTTCCCGATGCCACAGCACCCAGGCCGAGAACACGCCATAGAACAAGGTCTGAATCAGCGTGGAGCGGAAGAAATGCTCGCCGTCCTCGGCCTCGAACCGCAGGCCCAGCGCGTTTTCCAGCGCCCCGCGCAGCGCCGCCAGCGCCGGCAAATCCGGTTTCTCTTCCAGCCGCGCCCGCGCGTCGCGGGCATACGACGCCAGAAACCAGGCCACGTCGCGGGGATTGTTCAGCGGCGCGGCGCACAGCAACACCCGCTTGAGATATTCCACCAAGCGTTCGCCGCGCGCCTGGGCGAACGCGCGAGGTTGCGCCAGCCTGGCCCAGAAATCCTCCGCCGAATCCGCCAGCCGCAGCGTCTCCAGCACCGCTGGCCGGCCAGCGCGATCCTCGCCGACCAGCAGAAAATCCCGATAATTCGTCACCAGCACCCGCCGGTATTTTTCCCAATACTTGCTGACTTGCGTGCTGTTGGCCGTCAGCCAGCCATCCTCGGCCATACTCTTGATCTCGACCGCGCCGCGTTCCGGCAACTGGCCCGGCAGCGGGTCGGACGCGCCCTTGGAAAACTGGCTGGCGGCGTACAAACCGGCGTCCGGGCTGCCGGCCCCGGTATTTTTCAACTGCGACACCGCCATCACGCGCGGTTTCAGCGTCTCGCCGACCGCGTTCAGCAGATTGATCAGCGCCGGGTAGTACGAGGTTTCCTTGACGCCGCCGCCCGTGGCGCGAACGTCGGCCAAGGCGGCGAAATAGGTTTCGGCGGGGGATTTCATCGGCGGTCACGACCGGGAGATCACCAGAATGATGAAAATAAAAACAAGAGCTTGGGATCGTTTTAGGCGCATCATGATAAAATTCAGGATCAGCGGATAACCGGAGGAAATTGCAATGATCGTAACATTTCACAGCGAGGCCTACGCCGATATCATGATGTTTGGTGACGTGGCCATCCAATTGCTCAAGCTGATGGGCCATAGCGGGACCGTGCCGGGCGCTCTCCTGGCCGAGGATGTTCCCGAAGCGTTGGCCAGCCTGAAAAAAGCCATCGCCGACGACAGGGCCAGGGTTGCGGCGCCGCCGCCAAAGCCCGAACGGGAAGACGAGGAGGATGACGCGGAAAAGGAGCCGCCTGTCCAATTGGCGCATCGCGCCTTGCCATTGATCGAATTGCTGACGGCATCGGCCAAGGCCGGATGCAACGTGATGTGGGATCGGTAAGCCAATGGAATCCAGGCTGCGGCTGGATGCATGGATTTGAGCGGTCAGGTTGAACTTGACATAAATGACCCGCCTCCCTATAGTTCCGCGTCTTTGCGGACCCGGTTGCTCGACCGGCGCGGGTCCGCCGCAGGGTTCACCGAATTTCGAAATTTTTGGAGTGGGGGGCAATGGCCACAATCAACCAGTTGGTGCGCAAGCCGCGCTCCAGCAAGAAAGCCAAGAGCAACGTGCCGGCGCTCGAAAGCTGCCCGCAGAAACGCGGCGTCTGCACGCGCGTCTACACCACGACCCCGAAAAAGCCCAACTCCGCGCTGCGTAAGGTGGCGCGCGTGCGCCTGACCAACGGCCAGGAAGTCACCAGCTACATCGGCGGCGAAGGTCACAACCTGCAAGAGCACTCCGTGGTGTTGATCCGCGGCGGGCGCGTCAAGGACCTGCCCGGCGTGCGTTACCACATCGTGCGCGGCAGCCTGGACACCTCCGGCATCGCCAAGCGGCGCCAGGGGCGCTCCAAGTACGGCGCCAAGCGGCCCAAGTCCTAAGTTTCGCGTCAGTCGATATGAGTTGAGACGGCCATGCCGAGAAGAAGAGAAGTCCCCAAGCGTGTCCCCCTGCCCGACCCCAAGTACGGGAGCGAGATGCTGGCCAAGTTCGTCAACATGGTCATGGAGCGCGGCAAGAAATCCGTCGCCGAGAAAATCGTCTACGGCGCGCTCGATACCATCGCCGAGAAGGGCAAGGACGACCCGATGGGTCTGCTAGAGCAGGCGCTGGACAACGTCCGGCCGATCGTCGAGGTCAAATCTCGCCGGGTCGGCGGCGCCACCTATCAGGTGCCCATCGAGGTGCGTCAGGTCCGCCGTAACACCCTGGCCATGCGCTGGCTCATCGACGCGGCCTGCAAGCGTGGCGAGAAATCCATGGCCCGCCGTTTGGCTGGCGAATTGCTCGATGCCGCCGACAGTCGCGGCGCCGCTGTCAAGAAGCGCGAGGATGTGCATCGCATGGCGGAGGCTAACAAAGCCTTCGCCCATTATCGCTGGTAAGTCCGAAGGATATTTAGGTCGTGGCCCGTAAAACCCCCATCGAGCGCTATCGCAACCTCGGCATCATGGCTCACATCGATGCCGGCAAAACCACGGTGACCGAGCGCATCCTGTTTTACACGGGCGTTTCCCACAGGCTGGGCGAGGTGCATGACGGCGCGGCCACAATGGACTGGATGGTGCAGGAACAGGAACGCGGCATCACCATCACCTCCGCCGCGACCACCTGTTTCTGGGACGGCATGGCCGGTCAGTTTGAGGACCATCGCGTCAACATCATCGACACCCCCGGCCACGTCGATTTCACCATCGAGGTCGAGCGTTCGTTGCGGGTGCTGGATGGCGCCTGCGCGGTGTTCTGCGCGGTGGGCGGGGTCGAGCCGCAGTCGGAAACGGTCTGGCGGCAAGCTAACAAGTACGGCGTGCCACGGTTGGCCTTCGTCAACAAGATGGACCGCGCCGGGGCCGATTTCCTGCGGGTGGTGGGCCAGATCCAAAGCCGGCTGGGCGCCAACCCGGTTCCGATCCAACTGCCCATCGGCGCCGAGGACCAGTTCAAGGGCGTGATCGATCTGGTCAGGATGCAGGCCATCCAGTGGGACGAGGATAGCCTCGGCATGAAGTTCGAGTACGCCGACATCCCCACTGACCTGCGAGGAGACTGCGAAGTCTGGCGCGAGAAGATGATCGAGGCCGCCGCCGAAGCCTCCGATGAATTGATGGAAAAGTATCTGGAAGGTCATGCCCTGAGCGAGGAGGAAATCCATGCCGGCCTGCGTGCCCGCACCCTCAAGGGCGAGATCGTCCCGGCGCTGTGCGGCTCCGCCTTCAAGAACAAGGGCGTGCAGGCGATGCTGGACGCGGTGGTGCGCTACCTGCCGTCGCCGGTGGACAAACCCCCGGTCAAGGGCGTGCTGGACGATGCCGCCGAGAGCGAGGGCGAGCGACCGGCCAGCGACAACGCGCCGTTCGCCGCGCTGGCGTTCAAGATCGCCACCGACCCCTTCGTCGGCACGCTGACTTTCATTCGCTGCTATTCCGGCGTGGTCAATTCCGGCGACTCGGTCTACAACCCGGTCAAGAGCCGGCGCGAGCGCATCGGTCGGTTGGTGCAGATGCACGCCAATAGCCGCGAGGAGATCAAGGAAGTGTTGGCCGGCGACATCGCCGCCTGCGTCGGTCTGAAGGATGTGACCACTGGCGACACCCTGTGCGACGTTAACCACGTCATCACCCTGGAGCGGATGGAGTTTCCCGAGCCGGTGATTTCCATCGCGGTCGAGCCCAAGACCAAGGCCGATCAGGAGAAGATGGGCATCGCCCTGGCCAAGCTGGCCCATGAAGACCCCTCGTTCCGGGTCCATACCGATCAGGAATCGGGGCAGACCATCATCTCCGGCATGGGCGAGTTGCATCTGGAAATCATCGTCGACCGCCTCAAGCGCGAGTTCAAGGTCGATGCCAACATTGGCAAGCCCCGGGTCGCCTACCGCGAGACCATCCGCAAGTCGGTGGAGCAGGAAGGCAAGTTCGTGCGCCAATCTGGCGGTCGCGGTCAGTACGGGCACGTCTGGTTGCGGTTGGAGCCCCAGGAACCGGGCGCCGGCTACGAGTTCGTCAACGCCATCGTCGGTGGCGTGGTGCCCAGGGAATACGTGCCGGCCGTGGACAAGGGCGTGCAGGAGCAGATGGAGAAGGGCGTGCTGGCTGGCTATCCGGTGGTCGATGTCAAGGTCACGATCTTCGATGGCTCCTACCACGAAGTCGACTCCAGTGAAATGGCGTTCAAGATCGCCGGCTCCATGGGTTTTAAGGAGGGCGCGCTCAAGGCGGGCGCCCAACTTCTGGAACCGATCATGAAGGTCGAGGTGGTTACGCCCGAGGACTACATGGGCGACGTGATGGGCGATCTCAACCGTCGACGCGGTATTTTGCAGGGCATGGACGATTCGCCGTCTGGCAAGGTGATCCGCGCCGAGGTGCCGCTGGCCGAGATGTTCGGCTACGCCACCGACCTGCGTTCGGCCACCCAGGGCCGCGCGACCTATTCCATGGAGTTCGCCAAATACAACGAAGCCCCCGCCGCGATCGCGGAGGCGGTGATCAAGAAAGCATCCTGACGGTTGCCGAATAGTTTGATTCGGATGGAGTGAGTACGGTGTCCAAAGAAAAGTTCGAGCGAAGCAAGCCGCACGTCAACGTAGGGACGATCGGCCATGTGGACCACGGCAAGACGACGCTGACGGCGGCGATCACGAAGGTGATGGCGGCCCAGCACGGTGGCGAATTCAAGGCCTACGACCAGATTGACGCGGCGCCGGAAGAGAAAGCGCGGGGGATCACGATTGCGACGGCGCACGTGGAATACCAATCGGCGAAGCGGCACTACGCGCACGTGGACTGTCCGGGGCACGCCGACTACATCAAGAACATGATCACGGGCGCGGCGCAGATGGACGGGGCGGTGCTCGTGGTGTCGGCGGCGGACGGGCCGATGCCGCAGACGCGCGAGCACATCCTGCTGGCGCGGCAGGTCGGCGTACCCTACATCGTGGTGTACCTCAACAAAGCCGACATGGTCGACGACGCCGAACTGCTCGAACTGGTGGAGATGGAAGTGCGCGAACTGCTGTCCAGCTACGACTTTCCGGGGGACGATCTCCCGATCGTGGTGGGGAGCGCGCTCAAGGCGCTGGAAGGCGACCCCGGGGAGCTGGGCGAACCCTCGGTGGTGAAGCTGGTGGAGGCGATGGACGCGTACATCCCGCAACCGCAGCGAGAGATCGACAAACCGTTTCTGATGCCGATCGAGGACGTCTTCTCAATCTCGGGGCGAGGCACGGTGGTGACGGGGCGGATCGAGCGAGGCAAGATCAAGGTCAGCGAGGAAGTCGCCATTGTCGGCATTCGGCCGACGGTCAAGACGGTCTGCACCGGAGTGGAGATGTTCCGCAAGCTGCTGGACCAGGGCGAAGCCGGCGACAACGTCGGCGTGCTGCTACGGGGCACCAAGCGCGACGAAGTGGAGCGGGGGCAAGTGCTGGCCAAGCCCAACACGATCACGCCGCACACCGAATTCGAAGCCGAGGTCTACGTCTTGTCGAAGGAAGAAGGCGGGCGGCACACCCCGTTCTTCAAGGGGTACCGACCGCAGTTCTACTTTCGGACCACCGACGTGACGGGTTCGGTCGACCTGCCGGAAGGGGTGGAGATGGTGATGCCGGGGGACAACATCCGGATGCGGATCAGCCTGATCTCGCCGATTGCGATGGACGAGGGGTTGCGGTTTGCCATTCGCGAGGGTGGGCGCACCGTCGGCGCCGGCGTCGTCGCCAAGATCATCGAGTAAGCGCCATGACCACAGCCGCCAGCCAACGCATCCGCATCCGCCTGAAGGCATTCGATCACCGGCTGATCGATCAGTCGGCGCGGGAAATCGTCGAGACCGCCAAGCGCACCGGCGCCCAGGTCCGTGGCCCAATTCCGCTGCCGACCAAGACCGAGCGTTTCACCGTGCTCGTTTCGCCGCACGTCAACAAGGATGCCCGCGACCAGTACGAACTGCGCACCCACAAGCGGCTCATGGATATCGTGGATCCCACCGACAAAACCGTCGATGCGTTGATGAAGCTCGACCTTGCCGCTGGCGTGGATGTACAAATCAAACTGAATTAGGCGCTTGCAATCCGGGCCATGAGGGGCGGCCTTCCCTTCCTCTGCCCGAAGTCGCCACTGTTCGAGGTTATGAAAAATGGCAATAGGACTCATCGGTCGCAAGGCCGGTATGACACGCCTATTTACGGAAGACGGCGTATCGATTCCCGTCACCCTCATTGAGGTTGAGCCCAATCGCGTCACTCAGGTCAAGACCGAGGCCACCGACGGTTACCGCGCCCTGCAAGTGACGGTCGGTACCCGCCGTGCCAGCCGAGTGACCAAGCCCATGGCGGGCCACTTCGCCAAGGCCGGCGTCGAACCAGGCCGTGGCTTGTGGGAATTTCGCCTGGCGGATGGCGAAGGCGTCGACATCGGCGTCGGCGCTGAGTTGAAGGCGGATTTGTTCCAGGCCGGCCAGAAGGTGGACGTGACCGGCACCACCATCGGCAAGGGCTTCGCCGGCACCATCAAGCGCCATCATTTCCGCAGCCAGCGCGCCAGTCACGGTAATTCGCTGTCGCATCGCGCTCCCGGTTCCATCGGCCAGAATCAAAGTCCGGGCCGGGTGTTCAAGGGCAAGAAAATGGCCGGCCATCTCGGCGCGGCCCGGCGCTGCATCCAGAACCTGGAAGTCGTGCGGGTGGATGTCGAGCGCAATCTGCTGGCGGTCAAGGGGGCGGTGCCCGGCGCCAAGGGCGGCGATGTCATGGTTCGGCCCGCCGTGAAGACGCGACGGTAACGGAGGCGACATGGAACTTCAGATCAAGAACGCGAACGGCGCGGCTTCTGGCCAGGTCGCGGTCGCCGAGGAAACCTTTGCCCGGCCGTTCAACGAGGCGCTGGTGCATCAGGTCGTGGTGGCGTATCTGGCGGGGGGACGGGCCGGCACGCGCGCGCAAAAGAACCGTTCCGACGTTCGCGGCGGCGGCGCCAAGCCGTGGCGGCAGAAGGGGACCGGCCGCGCCCGCGCCGGTTCCAGTCGCAGTCCGATCTGGCGGGGGGGCGGCGTGACTTTCGCGGCCCGCCCCCAGGATCATTCGCAAAAGGTCAACCGCAAGATGTATCGGGCCGCGATGCGCGCCATTCTTTCCGAATTGCTGCGTCAGGACCGGTTGCTGGTGGTGAACGGGCTCGATATCCCGGAAATCAAGACCCGGCTCATGGTCCAGCAACTGGCGGCGCTGGGTCTGGTCGATCGACGGCGAGTGTTGCTGGTGGCCGAGGAGGTGGACATGAACCTGTACCTGTCGGCGCGCAATCTGCCGGGGGTGGCGGTGAGCGACGTGCATGGTCTGGATCCGGTCAGCCTGGTCGGCGCGGACGCGGTGGTGATGACGGTGGACGCGGTTCAGCGCGTGGGGGAATGGCTGGCATGAACGAGGAACGCTTGCTGAAGATCCTGTTGGCTCCGCACGTTTCCGAAAAGAGCAACCGCCTTGGCGAGCGCCATAACCAGGTGGCGTTCAAGGTTAGCCGCGACGCGACCAAGCCGGAGGTCAAGGATGCCGTGGAGCTGTTGTTCAAGGTCAAGGTCAAGGGCGTGACGGTTCTCAACGTCAAGGGCAAGCGCAAGCGGTTCGGTGCGCTGTCCGGCCAGCGTTCCGACTGGAAAAAGGCTTATGTCTCCCTGGATGCCGGCCACGAAATCGATTTCCTGGCGGCGAAGTGAGCGGGCGTGCGGCGCCTGACCAACGAAAGATTAAGGTGAATCCCCATGCCTATCGTCAAGACCAAACCCACCTCGCCGGGCCGGCGCTTCGTGGTCAAGGTCGTCAACCCCGAACTGCACAAGGGTCGACCCTACGCCCCGCTGTTGGAAAAGCAGACCCGCAAGGGTGGCCGCAACAACATGGGCCGCATCACCACCCGGCATCAGGGTGGCGGCCACAAGCAGCACTATCGGCTGATTGATTTCAAGCGCGACAAGGACAACATTCCCGCCAAGGTTGAGCGGTTGGAATACGACCCCAACCGCAGCGCCCATATCGCCCTGCTGCTCTACGCCGACGGCGAGCGCCGCTACATCATCGCCCCACGCGACGTGAGCATGGGCGCGACCCTGATGTCCGGTCCGGCGGCGGCGATCAAGGCCGGCAATGCCTTGCCGTTGCGCAACATCCCGGTTGGCAGTCAAGTGCATTGCGTGGAACTGCGCCCCGGCAAGGGCGCGCAACTGGCCCGCAGCGCCGGCGCCTCGGTGCAGTTGATTGCCCGCGAAGGCAATTACGCCACCCTGCGGATGCGCTCCGGCGAAATCCGCAAGGTGCACGCGGACTGCAAGGCGACCATTGGCGGGGTCGGCAACGAAGAACACAACCTGCGTTCGCTCGGCAAGGCTGGCGCCAAGCGTTGGCGAGGAATTCGACCCACGGTGCGCGGGGTGGCCATGAACCCGGTCGATCACCCGCACGGCGGTGGCGAGGGCCGCACCTCCGGCGGGCGCCATCCGGTGTCGCCGTGGGGTACGCCGACCAAGGGCTACAAGACCCGCTCGAATAAGCGTACCGATCACCTGATCGTGCGCCGGCGTAAAGCGAAATAAGAGGAATCAATCCAGTGCCACGCTCGATCAAAAAAGGACCGTTTGTGGACCTTCACCTGGCCAAGAAGGTGGAGCAGGCGGTCGCCACCCATAGCAAGCGACCGATCAAAACCTGGTCGCGGCGGTCGATGATCCTGCCCGAGATGATTGGCTTGACCATCGCCGTCCACAACGGTCGCCAGCACGTGCCGATTCTGGTCACGGAGAATATGGTGGGCCATAAATTGGGCGAGTTCGCCGCCACCCGCACCTATCGCGGGCATGCGGCCGATAAAAAGTCCAAATAAGGAGACGAGTCATGCAAGCCGTCGCGATCATGAAACAAGCCCGCATTTCGCCGCAAAAGGCCCGACTCGTCGCCGACCAGGTGCGCAGCTTGCCGGTGGACCGCGCTCTGAATCTATTGAAGTTCAGTGATAAGAAGGCCGCCCCATTGATCCGGAAAGTGTTGGAGTCGGCCATTGCCAACGCCGAGCACAACCAGGGCGCCGATGTCGATGAACTGAAGGTGGCCGCTATTTGCATCGACGGTGGTCCCATGCTGAAGCGGATGCATGCGCGCGCCAAAGGTCGCGGTAACCGCATCGTCAAGCGGACCAGTCACATCACCGTCACCGTGGCCGAGCGATAGGAGCGGAAGCGACATGGGTCAGAAAGTCAACCCCACGGGGATCCGTCTGGGCATCGCCACTGACTGGGCGTCTAAATGGTATGCCAGCAGCAAGAATTTCCCCGATTTGCTGGAAACCGACCTGAAGGTGCGCCAGTTCCTGAAAAAGAAGCTGGCCAATGCCTCGGTCAGCCGGGTGCAGATCGAGCGGCCGGCTCGCTTGGCGCGCATTACCGTGCATACCGCCCGCCCCGGCGTGGTAATCGGCAAGAAGGGCGAGGATATCGAGGCCTTGCGCAAGGCCGTCGCCAAGATGATGCGGTTGGACGTCAAGGACTTGCAGATCAACATCGAGGAAATTCGCAAGCCGGAGTTGGATGCCCAACTGGTGGCCGAGGGCGTGGCGCAACAACTGGAGCGGCGCATCATGTTCCGGCGGGCGATGAAGCGTTCGGTGACCAACGCCATGCGCCTAGGCGCGCTCGGGATCAAGATTCAGGTTTCCGGCCGGTTGAACGGCGCCGAAATCGCGCGCAGCGAATGGACCCGCGAAGGGCGAGTGCCGTTGCATACCCTGCGCGCCAACATCGATTATGGCTTGGCCGAGGCCCGGACGACCTATGGCGTGATCGGGATCAAGGTCTGGATCTTCAAGGGCGAGGTATTCGGTTTCGACCGGCCGGGCGAGACCAAACCCGACAAGGCGTCGGCCAACTGAGCCCCAAAACCGTTGCGGAACTTTGCGTCTCGCCGCGAGGTTCCCGAGTTGATAGACGAGACAGAACATGTTACAGCCGAAAAGAACGAAATTCCGCAAGCAGCGCAAGGGGCGCAACCAGGGTGTCGCCACCAGTGGCGCCCGGGTGAGTTTCGGCGAGTATGGGCTGAAGTGCACTACCCGCGGGATGCTGACCGCCCGCCAGATCGAAGCCGCGCGCCGAGCCATCAATCGTTACATCAAGCGCGGCGGCAAGGTGTGGATCCGCATCTTCCCGGACAAGCCCATCACCAAGAAACCGCTGGAGGTGCGCATGGGTAGCGGCAAGGGCAACGTCGAATTCTGGGTCGCCCGGATCAAGCCCGGCCGTGTATTGTATGAAGTGGAAGGGGTGACCGAAGCCATCGCCCGTCAAGCATTCCGCCTGGCGGCGGCAAAGCTCCCGGTGCGAACGATTTTCGTGACCCGGACGGTGATGTGATGAATGCGAGCGAACTGCGACAGAAGAGCGTGGACGAACTGAGGCAGGAACTGTTGGCGTTGCTGCGCGAGCAGTTCAACCTGCGAATGCAGAAAGCCACCAGTCAAACCACCAAGCCCCATTTGTTTCGGCAGGCGCGGCGCAACATCGCGCGGGTCAGGATGGTGTTGGGCGAAAAGGCGAAACAGGCATGATGACGGACACCCAGGTGGAACGCACCCTAAGCGGGCGCGTGACCAGCGACAAAATGGATAAGACCATCACTGTGGCGGTCGAGCGGTTGGTCAAGCATCCCGTTTACGGCAAATATATTCGCCGAACCACCAAGCTGCATGCCCACGACGAGCACAACGAGTGCCGGGCGGGCGATTTGGTGACCATCAAGCAGTGCCGGCCCCTCTCCAAGACCAAGGCCTGGACCCTGGTCGCGGTGATCGAGCGCACGCAATGACCGCCACGGGCGGGGCGGGTCCACCCGAACCGCCAGGGTTTTCCACTCTCCGTGAACGGAATGTAGAACCATGATTCAGATGCAAACAATGTTGGAAGTCGCCGACAACAGCGGCGCTCGCCGGCTGATGTGCATCAAGGTGCTGGGCGGCTCTCACCGCCGCTATGCGCGGATTGGCGACATCATCAAGGTCAGTATCAAGGACGCGATCCCCCGCGGCAAGGTCAACAAGGGCGAGGTTTACAACGCCGTGGTGGTGCGAACCCGCAAGGGCGTGCGTCGGCCGGATGGTTCGTTGATCCGCTTCGATGGCAACGCGGCGGTCCTGCTCAACAACAAGCTGGAGCCGATCGGCACCCGCATCTTTGGCCCCGTTACCCGGGAACTGCGCGGCGAGCGGTTCATGAAGATCATTTCCCTGGCTCCTGAAGTGTTGTGAGGGTGGAGGCGGCAATGCGTAGAATTCGAAAGGATGACGAGGTCATCGTCATCGCCGGCAAGGACAAGGGCCGGCGCGGCAAGGTGATGCGGGTGGTCGAGGACGGTGAGCGGGTGATCGTGGCTGGGGTCAACCTCGTCAAGCGGCATACCAAGCCCAATCCAGCGCGCGGTGTGGCGGGCGGCATCGTCGAGCGCGAGGCGGCGGTTCATGTATCCAACGTGATGCTGTTCAATCCGGTCGCCAAGAAAGGCGACCGGGTCGGTTTCCGGGTGCTGGAGGACGGTCGCAAGGTGCGCTACTTCAAGTCCAATAACGAAGTCGTGGATGTTTGAGGAGACGCTCGTGGCTCGATTGCAACAGTACTATCGCGAGACCGTGGCGGCCAAGCTGCGCGAACAGTTCAGCTATCGCAACGTCATGGAAGTGCCCCGGATCACCAAGATTACCTTGAACATGGGCGTTGGCGAGGCGGTAGCCGACAAGAAAATCATGGAACACGCGGTCGGCAATCTGACCCAGATCGCCGGCCAGAAACCGATCGTGACGTTGTCGCGCAAGTCCATCGCCGGCTTCAAGATCCGCGCCGGCTGGCCGATCGGTTGCAAGGTAACCTTGCGGCGCCAGCGGATGTACGAATTCCTGGATCGGCTGATCAATATCGCCATCCCGCGCATCCGCGACTTTCGCGGTTTCAGCGCCCGTGCTTTCGATGGCCGCGGCAACTACAGCCTTGGCGTGCGCGAGCAGATCATTTTCCCGGAAATCGACTACGACAAGATCGATGCCATTCGTGGTCTCGACATCACCATCACCACCACCGCGCGCACCGACGCGGAAGGACGCGCGTTGTTGGCGGCCTTCAACTTTCCGTTCCGGAACTGAGACCGAGGAACCAGGCCGTGGCCAAACTGAGCATGACCAACCGCGAAATCAAGCGGGCGCGCGTCGTCGAGCGGCATGCCGCCCAGCGGGCCGAATTGAAGGAAACCATCCGTAATCCGGCCAACGGCGACGAGCAGCGGCGCGAGGCGCAAAAGCGCCTGCAGGCGTTGCCGCGCGACGCCAGTCCGATCCGGCTGCGCAATCGTTGCCGGCTGACCGGACGGCCGCACGGCTTTTATCGCAAGTTCGGCCTGGGCCGCAACAAGCTACGCGAGGCGACCATGCGCGGCGACGTGCCTGGCCTGCGCAAGGCGAGCTGGTAGAAGCTCCGGCATGGGTGCCTGGCGACGATGCCTTAAGTTCAGGGTTCGTTCCGCCGTTGGCGGAAGCCCCGAGACTGACCACGTGGAGACATTCAATCGATGAGCATGACGGACCCCATCGCGGATATGCTGACGCGCATCCGCAATGCCCAGGCCGCCGCTAAAACCCAGGTCGGCATGCCGTCTTCCAAGGTGAAGACGGCCATTGCCCAGGTGTTGCGCGACGAGGGCTACATCAATGGTTACACGGTGGCGCAAGTCGCCCCTGGCAAGACTGAGTTGACGGTCACGCTGAAGTATTTCGAAGGCCAGCCGGTAATCGACCGGATCGAGCGGGTCAGCCGGCCCGGCCGGCGGGTGTTTCGCGGCAAGGATGAACTGCCCAAGGTCATGGGTGGTTTGGGCGTGGCCATTGTGTCCACCCCCCAGGGTCTGATGAGCGATCGCGCGGCCCGTGCCGCTGGCCATGGTGGCGAAGTGCTGTGCATCGTGGCCTAGGGGAGTGATTCCATGGTAAGCGTCATTAAGGAACGGAAGGTTCGTACTTCGCGCGTCGGTAAGAAACCCATTCCCGTGCCGGCGGGAGTCAGCGTCACCATCGAAGGCCAGGATGTCGCCATTAAGGGCGCCAAGGGCGTGGCCGAGTTGCGTGTGCATCCATGGGTCGTGGTTCAACGGGAGGGCGACGAGATCAAGGTAGCCCCGCGTCTGGTCACGAACGACGGCAAGCATCGAGCCATGACCGGCACCATGCGCGCCCTGCTCAACAATATGGTGATTGGTGTCACCCAGGGGTTCACGCGCAAGCTGCAACTGGTCGGTGTTGGCTACAAGGCTCAGGCGCAGGGCAGGGTGCTGAACCTGACGCTGGGGTTTTCCCATCCCATCGAATTCAAGATCCCCGACGGCATCACCATCCAGACGCCCATCCAGACCGACATCATCATCCAGGGAGCGGATAAGCAGCAGGTTGGCGAAGTGGCGGCCCAGATCCGCGCCTACCGGCCGCCGGAACCGTACAAGGGTAAGGGCGTGCGCTATTCGGATGAAACCATCATCCTGAAAGAAGCCAAGAAGAAATAAGGAATCCTCATGGACAAGAAAGCAGCCGACAAGAAGGCCGCGCGTCTGCGGCGCGGATTGCGAGCCCGGCACAAGATTCGCGAACTGGGCGCTTACCGGCTGTGCGTGCATCGCACGCCGTCCCATATTTACGCTCAGCTCATCAGCCCAGCGCCGACCGGCGACCGGACTTTGGCCGCCGCTTCCACCCTGGAGCCGGCGTTGCGCCAATCTCTCAAAAGTACGGGCAATATCGAAGCGGCCAAGGCGGTGGGCAAGGCCATCGCCGAGAAGGCCAAGGCGGTGGGCGTTACCCGGGTGGCGTTCGATCGCTCCGGTTTCAAGTATCACGGCCGGGTCAAGGCGCTGGCCGACGCCGCCCGCGAGAACGGTTTGGAGTTTTAAGGAGCAGACATGGCGACGAACGTGGAAGGTTCTCAAAATACCGATGGTTTGCAGGAGAAACTGATCGCGGTCAACCGGGTGGCCAAGGTGGTCAAGGGGGGCCGGCAGTTCGGCTTTACCGCTTTGACCGTGGTGGGTGACGGCGGCGGCCGGGTTGGCCTGGGTTACGGCAAGGCCCGCGAGGTGCCGATGGCCATTCAGAAAGCGATGGACAAAGCGCGCAAGAACATGCGCGGCGTGCCGCTGAACGGCACGACCTTGCAGTACCCGATAACGTCCGCGCACGGCGCGGCACGGGTGTTTATGCAGCCAGCTTCCGAGGGCACGGGCATCATCGCCGGTGGCGCCATGCGGGCCGTGTTTGAGGTGGTGGGTGTCAAGGACGTATTGGCCAAGTGCATTGGCTCACGCAATCCCATTAATGTGGTGCGAGCGACCATTCGCGGCTTGAGCGCCATGAAGTCGCCCGATTACCAGGCCGCCAAGCGTGGCAAGACCGTGGACGAGATTCGGAGCTGAATCATGGCTGGCAAGCTGAAAGTGACCCTGGTCAAGAGCGCGCATGGCCGACTGGCCGCGCACCAGGCCTGTGTGCGGGGGCTGGGACTGCGGCGGACGCACAGCAGCGCGGTGGTGATCGACACCCCGGAAAATCGCGGCATGATTCGCAAGGTGTCGTACTTGTTGAAAGTTGAGGAGGACTGAAGCCATGCGACTCAATACCCTCAAGCCAGCGCCGGGCAGCCGGCCGGACAAGCAGCGGGTCGGGCGCGGCATCGGTTCCGGCCTCGGCAAGACCGGCGGTCGCGGCCACAAGGGCCAGCATGCCCGGGCCGGCGGTTACCACAAGGTTGGTTTTGAAGGTGGCCAGATGCCCTTGCAGCGGCGCTTGCCCAAGCGCGGGTTCCGCTCGATGACCGCCAAGGATACCGCCGAGGTGAGGCTGAGCGATCTGGCCCGGCTGTCCGCCGAGGTCATCGATCTGGCGGCGCTCAAGGCGGCCAGTGTCGTCCCGATCTTCGCCAAAAAGGCCAAGGTGATCCTGTCCGGCGCGCTGGACAAGCCCGTGGCCCTGTGCGGCTTGGCGCTGACGAAAGGCGCCCGGGCGGCGGTGCTAGCGGCTGGCGGAACCATTCAAGAGTAAACGACGATGGCTTCCGCCCTGCCGGATCTCGGCAAGATGACCGAGCTGCGCCAGCGCCTCCTATTTTTGCTGGGAGCGCTAGTGGTGTTCCGCATCGGTACGCATATTCCGGTGCCGGGCATCGATCCCCATGCGATGGCGCAGTTGTTCGACCAGCAGCGCGGCACCATTCTTGACATGTTCAACATGTTCTCGGGGGGCGCGCTGCGGCGGCTGAGCTTGTTCGCGCTCGGGGTGATGCCGTACATTTCAGCGTCGATCATCCTGCAACTGATGTCCATGATAGTGCCGTCGCTGGAGCAGTTGCGCAAGGAAGGTGGCGCGGCGGGCCGTCATACCTTGACCCGCTATACCCGATATCTGACGGTGGTCCTGGCGGCGTTTCAGGCCATCGGCGTCAGCATCGCCCTGCAAAATCAGGTGGCGGGTGGCCACTCGGTAGTGGTCGCGCCTGGTATCGGTTTTATCATGATTTCAACCATCAGCCTGGTGACGGGTACCATGTTCCTGGTCTGGCTGGGCGAACAGGTCACTGAACGCGGCATCGGCAACGGTATCTCCATGCTGATTTTCGCCGGCATCGTCGCTGGCCTGCCACATGCGGTGGGTGGCACCCTCGAACTGGCTCGAACCGGGGAATTGCACGTCATGCTGGTGCTATTCCTGCTGGCATTGAGCATACTGGTCACCGGGTTTGTGGTATTCGTCGAACGGGGCCAGCGCCGGATCACGGTCAACTACGCCAAGCGCCAGCAGGGGCGTAAGATGTACGCTGCTCAGACCACCCATCTGCCGTTGAAGCTGAACATGTCGGGGGTGATTCCACCCATCTTCGCGTCCAGCCTGATCCTGTTCCCGGCCACGCTGGGCAGTTGGTTTGGCAATGCTCCGCACATGGGATGGTTGCGTGACATTAGTTCGGCCTTGTCGCCGGGACAACCGCTGTACGTGCTGTGCTATGCCGGCCTGATCATCTTTTTCTGTTTTTTCTACACCGCCCTGGTCTTCAACTCCAAGGAAACCGCCGATAATCTGAAGAAATCCGGTGCGTTCATTCCGGGGATCCGGCCGGGAGCGCAGACCGCGAACTACATCGACAAGGTGTTGACCCGTTTGACCCTGGTGGGCGCCGCCTACATCACCGGTGTTTGCCTGTTACCAGAATTTCTGATCCTGTACTGGCAAGTGCCATTCTACTTTGGCGGCACCTCGTTATTGATCATTGTGGTGGTGGTCATGGATTTCATGGCCCAGGTCCAGGCGCATCTGATGTCGCACCAGTATGAAAGTCTGCTGAAGAAGAGCAGCTTCAAGGGTCACGGCTTATCGCGCTGAGTGAAAATCGCTAATCAAGCGCCGCTTCCGCGCGGTGTCCCGAAATCTGGAGAATCCATTGATGAAAGTGCGTGCCTCGGTAAAGAAAATCTGCCGGAATTGCAAGATCATTCGCCGCGATCGCGTGGTTCGAGTGATTTGCACGGACGCCCGCCACAAGCAGCGGCAGGGCTGAAAAACAACGATCATTATTGATTTGCGTCGCCGAGTGAATTAAATTCTCGCTCCTTTGCGCGACAATCGCCCGGTGTGATGGGAGGGATTTCAAGGCATGGCCCGTATTGCAGGTATCAATATTCCGGTTAACAAACATGCGGTGATCGCGCTGCAAGCCATCTACGGCATTGGTCAGACCCGCGCCCAGCGGATTTGCGCGGCGGCCAATGTCCCCCAGAACCTCAAGGTTCGTGACCTGAGCGAAGTCCAGGTGGATACTCTGCGCGCCGAGGTGGCCAGGTACACTGTGGAAGGCGATTTGCGCCGCGAGGTGTCGATGAGTATCAAGCGGTTGATGGACCTGGGTTGCTATCGTGGCCTGCGCCATCGGCGCGGTCTGCCGGTGCGCGGTCAGCGCACTCGCACCAACGCTCGGACGCGCAAGGGTCCGCGCCGCGCGATTCGCAAGTAAGCGGTCGGAACCTTTGGGAATTTCCTTGGCATAGGTCAAAGCATGGCAAAACCGGTTACCAAGACGCGCAAGCGCGTCAAGAAAAATGTCGTGGATGGCATCGCCCATATCCACGCTTCGTTCAACAATACCATCATTACCATCACGGACCGGCAGGGCAATACGCTGGGATGGGCCACCTCGGGCGGTTCGGGGTTTCGCGGTTCCCGCAAGAGCACGCCTTTCGCGGCGCAGGTCGCCGCCGAGCGGGTGGGCGGAGTAGTCAAGGAATTCGGCGTCAAGAATCTGGAAGTTAACGTCAACGGTCCAGGGCCAGGTCGGGAATCCGCCGTGCGCGCCTTGAACGCCGCTGGTTTCAAGATCATCAGCATTATGGATGTGACGCCGATTCCTCATAACGGCTGCCGTCCTCCCAAGCGCCGTCGCGTCTAGTTCAGGAGTTTTATCGTGGCGAGATATCTCGGTCCCAAGTGTAAACTCAGTCGCCGGGAAGGCGTGGACCTGTTTTTGAAGTCCGCGGCGCGTGCGCTGGAGTCGAAGTGCAACCTGGAACGGCCGCCGGGTCAACATGGCGCCCGCCGTCCCCGCCTGTCGGATTACGGCTTGCAGTTGCGCGAAAAGCAGAAGTTGCGCCGTAGCTACGGCGTGTTGGAACGGCAGTTCGTCAACTATTACAAGGAAGCCGCCCGTCGCAAGGGTTCCACTGGTGAGAACCTGTTGAAGCTGCTGGAATGCCGGCTCGACAACGTGGTGTACCGGATGGGGTTTGGCAGCACTCGCGCCGAGTCCCGGCAGTTGGTTTCGCACCGGGCGATCACCGTCAATGGCCAGCGAGTCAACATTCCCTCCTACCAGGTTCGGCCAGAAGATGTGGTCGCGATTCACGAGAAAAGCCGAACCCAGACCCGTATTCAATACGCGCTGCAACTGGCCCAGAGCCATGGCGGTTTCGTGGACTGGGTCGAGGTGGACGCGGGCAAGATGAGCGGCGTGTTCAAGCGGATTCCCGACCGCGCCGACTTGCCAGCGGACATCAACGAGTCCCTGGTTGTGGAACTGTATTCCAAGTAAGCGATGCCGAGGGCAAACGGATGGTGGGCGCATTTGATTTGCTAAAACCGACCCGCGTCGAGGTGGAAAAGCTCGACCCGCGTCGGGCGCGGGTGACCGTGGAGCCGCTGGAACGGGGTTTTGGCTACACTCTCGGCAACGCCCTGCGGCGGATTCTGCTGTCCTCCATTCCCGGCGCCGCGATCATCGAGTGTGAAATCGAAGGAGTATTGCACGAGTACTCGACCGTCGAGGGGGTACAGGAAGATGTGATCGACATCCTGCTCAATCTGAAGGGGGTGGCGGTCACGTTGCAAGAGGGTGTCTTCGAGGCTACGTTGTCGCTGACCAAGAAAGGACCGGGGCCGGTGCTGGCGGGCGATATCGAGCGGACCCACGCAGTCGAAATCATCAATCCGCAACACGTCATCGCGCACTTGACCAAGAGTGGCGAGTTGAGCATGAAGCTTAAGGTCGAGCGTGGGCGTGGTTATTGGCCGGTTACCCAGCGGGAGGGAGCGGACAATGAAAGTCGACCGATTGGGCGACTGCGGCTGGATGCCTCCTTCAGCCCGATCGAGCGGATCAGTTACCGGGTGGAGAATGCCCGCGTCGAGCAGCGGACCGATCTGGACAGGCTGGTGCTGATGTTGGAAACCAACGGCACCATCGATCCCGAGGACGCTATTCGCACGGCGGCCCGGATTCTACTAGATCAATTGTCGGTGTTTGTGGATCTGCGGGGCAAGAAGGACGAACCGATTCCACCGCCGCCGGTGGACATCGATCCGGTCCTGATGCAACCGGTGGATGATCTGGAATTGACCGTCCGTTCGGCCAATTGCCTGAAGGCGGAGAACATCTATTACATCGGCGATCTGGTGCAGCGGACCGAGGCGGAGTTGCTGAAGACTCCGAATCTTGGCAAGAAATCGCTGACCGAGATCAAGGATGTGCTGGCTAAATTCAAATTGGCTCTGGGCATGAAAGTCGAGAACTGGCCGCCACTGGGTCTGAGCCTGGATCAATCCGAGGAACGGGCCGCCGCGCGGCGCGCGAGCCTGACCCTTGAAGCGGCGGAAACGGATAAGCCGTCTTCTTCCCGGCTGGGGCAACGGGCTGGGACGGGTGGTGACGATATCGAGAGCGACTAGGAGGAAGCGTGGCCGCGGCCGGCTCCTCCTTCGCCCAGCGCTTTTCATTTAAGCTTCGAGTTTTAGTTTAAGGAATCTTGTCATGCGCCATCGCAACGCCGGCCGCAAACTCAATCGCACCAGCAGCCATCGCAAAGCCATGTTCAGCAACATGGCCGTTTCGTTGTTCACCCACGAACTGATTCGGACCACGTTGCCCAAAGCCAAGGAATTGCGGCGGGTCGCCGAACCGTTGATTACCCTGTCGAAGGAAGACAGCGTGGCCCGGCGCCGGCTCGCGTTCGCGCGTCTGCGCGACCGGGAAGTGGTGACCAAGTTGTTCAACGAGCTGGGACCGCGCTATCAGACGCGGCCTGGCGGTTATCTGCGTATTTTGAAGTGCGGGTTTCGCAGTGGCGACAACGCGCCCATGGCCTACGTCGAACTGGTGGACCGGCCCCAGGCGGTGGTCGATTAGCCAGCGGATAGCGATTTTTTCGCGAAGCCGGGCCTTGGCCCGGCTTTTTTCGTCTGTGTCGAGCGACTTTTGAGGTGCGCTTCAACGCAGGGCGCGGGTGGCGATTTGCAGTAAGTCCCAAAGATCGAAAACGCGCGCGACATAGGCATCGTGCAGCCGGTAGTCGCCCCCTTGAC
Organism: Candidatus Competibacteraceae bacterium; assembly: GCA_046347555.1. Taxonomy (GTDB): domain Bacteria; phylum Pseudomonadota; class Gammaproteobacteria; order Competibacterales; family Competibacteraceae; genus Contendibacter. The sequence continues at coordinate 26,292 of JAXMFY010000015.1, forward strand.
CGGTCAGTTCCTGTTCGAGCGCATCCAGCAGTTTCATCAGCTTGCGCCGGTGTAATCCCAGTGCCTGCTGGAGGGGGTCGGCGATCACGCCGGCACCGGCGCTCAGTATGCTCACCGCCAACATCAACCCGCCCGTGGTGGCGACCAGCAGACCGGTGGAGGCCGTGGCCGGAAAGAGACCGTAATACAGCGAGCCAAGTGTCGGTCCCAGCATGAAATTGGCGATGGCTAACTGGTTGGCGATGGCGGTTGCGGCGGCGCCGCCAATCGCCATCGTGCCGGGGGTGAATTGCTTGAAGGCGGCGACGCCAGCAGCCAGGCTGAGCAGGGAACCGGACAAATCGGCGGCCGCCGCGCGGCTGGTGGTGTAGGTGACCAGATAATCTTCAAGCCGCCGCCGAAAATCCTGGCGATGGGCGAGTTCATCCAGTTGGAGCAATTCGGGAAGTAGCAACTGGCCGATGGTCGGGTGCGCCAGGATCGTTTCCAGCAGCGCGTCCCGGCTGCAGCGTCGTCCCGCCTGTTCGAAGGGTAGTTCCAGCAGTTCGCTGTAGATCAGCCACTCGATCTCGCGCTCCACGTCGGTTTTGAAACCGGGAGGCAGATGGTCGAGGCAGCGGGCGACCCCCTCCAGGCGGAGCACGCGGCTCAGCTTCACGCCCCCGCGCGCCAGCAGGTGCGGGATGGCCCAGAGTACGTTGAGGGGAGTGCGCGCCAGGTCCAAACCGAGCGCGTGGCGGTTGACGCGCAGCGCTCCCTGGAACGAATAGTGCCGCCGCGCGAAGACGTCGACGCGCACCCGACGCTCAGCCAAATATTGTTGGGTGGCTTCGGTAACGGCGGCATGAATTTGGGCCGCCAATGCCTCGTCGATCATAAGCCGGTTCTGCGTTTCCGTTCCCCGGCGGCGACAGGAATTGGATTCAGGCCTGCCTGGACAGGACGGTGCGCAGTTGCCGGCTCAAGCCCTGGATGACCAACAAGTGGTAGCGGGCCTCAACTTGGTCTGGATAAGGACCGAAGCCTTCGCCGAACACCTTGAACCACCAACCGCCCCGCTCGAACCAAATGAACGCATGTTGAAATTTGTGCGTGCCACGCATGGTCTTAACCTCTCACCTGTGGATAACCCTCGCAGGTCGAACGCGCCTGCTCAATGCTCTAGCGTGGCGTTAAGCCCCGATTGACCGGTCGATTCTTTGATAACCCTTCTTAAAACTGAAAGTTATCATGTCATAAGGTCGACAATCGAGATTTGCCGGGCCACTAGCCTATAGTGGGGTTTACGCGGACATCGTTCCCAAAAAATCCGACCGCTACGCTAAAGCTTAGTTGATGATGAATCGTTTCGGAGGTGGAAACGGTTCCTCAACCAGGAATGAGTATAGATTATTTTTGCTGCAATGCGGAATAGGCTTGCGGGGAATGGCTTGATCCTGGCGAGGCGGAAACCATTGCCCTGGCGGAGGTCGGCCGGCTGTTCTTCTGGCTGTCCTGTGGGCCTGGCCCAACAGAGCCGACGGTTCAAGGCCAAGGTAGCCCACCAGGAATAGCGGTTTGGGCGGTGCGTGGCGCGGCCCATGGGGATGTTCGGTCAGCCTGTTCGAAATCCAAGGGTAACGTAATAATAACACTGCCTTTGGAATTGCGAATTTTTGCTAACCGATTCCCAGCCAGCGTAAATCCAGATGCGCTTCAATCGCATCCGCCAGTCGGTTGATGCCCTCTTCGCGCAATTGCCGGTAATCGGGCGTTTCCCGCACCGCCAGACCGGCCCAGCGCAGCAGTGCGTCGCGGGCGGGCGCGGCGTCGAACAGCCCGTGCAAATAGGTGCCGAACAGTTGCCCGTCATCCGACCGCGCGCCGTCCGGGCGACCCTCGTTTAGCCGAACGGCGGGATGGTTCAGCGCCGGGCCAGTGCTGACGCCAGCATGGATTTCGTAGCCGGCCACGCAGGCGTCGTTGAGCGACAGGCGACCTTCGGCCCGATGCAGTTGTTTTTCCGGTTCCAGCGTGGTTTCAAAGTCCAGGAAGCCGAGGCCCGGACTGCTGCCCGGTTCGCCTTCCAGACCAGCGGGATCGTGAACCCAGCGCCCCAGCATTTGAAAGCCGCCGCAAATGCCGATGACTTTGCCGCCGTAGCGCAGATGGCGGTGAATCGCTGTATCCCAGTCTTGTTCGCGCAACCTGTTCAAATCGCCGCGCGTGCTTTTGCTACCGGGCAGGATGATGAGATCGGCGGGCGGCATCGCCTCGCCCGCGCGCACCCAGCGCACCTCGACCTGCGGATGCAGCCGCAAGGGATCGAGGTCGGTGTGATTGCTGATCCGCGCCAGCACCGGCACCGCGACCCGCAGCCGCTCGGTGTCCTTGGCGACGTTGAGTTCGCGGGGCAGGGCGTCCTCGGCTTCAAGATGCAGCCCTTGCAGATAGGGCAACACGCCTAATACCGGCTTGCCGGTTTCCTGGATCAGCCAGTCCAGTCCCGGCGTCAACAGGCTGACATCGCCCCGAAAACGGTTGATGATCAAGCCGGTGATACGCGCCCGTTCGCTGGGCGCCAGCAGGGCCAGCGTGCCGTACAGATGGGCGAACACCCCACCCCGGTCAATGTCGCCAACCAGCCAGACCGGGCAATCCACCGCCTCGGCGAAGCCCATGTTGGCGATGTCCTTGTCGCGCAGATTGATTTCCGCCGGACTGCCCGCGCCTTCCACCAGCACAAAATCGTAGGCGGCGCGCAACCGTTCGTAGGATTCCAGCACCGCCCGCATCGCCACCGGCTTGTAATCGTGATAGGTCCGAGCGTCCATGTTGGTCAACGCCTTGCCATGAATGATGACCTGCGCGCCGATGTCGGTGTTGGGCTTGAGCAGCACCGGGTTCATGTCGGTATGCGGTTCCAAGAACGCGGCCTGGGCCTGCACCGCCTGGGCACGACCGATTTCGCCGCCGTCCACGGTGACGGCGCTGTTGAGGGCCATGTTCTGGGGTTTGAAGGGAACCACGCGCACGCCACGCCGCGCCAGCAGCCGACACAAGCCGGCGACCATGACGCTTTTGCCGGCGTCGGAGGTAGTGCCCTGGATCATGAGGGTTTTGGAGTTCATGGCGGGATTTTGACGGAAACGCTCGGTTTTTGGCTACACTAGCGCCCTCCGTGATCCCGGATATCTCAAGGCAATTGAAAAAGAATTCTCACCACCCATCCTCCTTCCGAAAGGCGAGGGGAGTTGCATGTTGACCGCGCTGCTGTGCGTCGGCGCGGTGTTGCTCGACTGGCGGTTGGGCGAGCCGCGTCGCTGGCATCCGCTGGCGGGGTTCGGCGGGCTGGCGCGACGGGTGGAAGCGTTCGGTTACGGACCACCCGAGATGAATGCTGATTTACGTCGCGCCCGTGGTGTTGGCGCGGTGATCGCGCTGCTGATTCCGTTCGCGGTCGCCGCGTGGCTGCTGAGCGCGATTCCGCTGCTGGGTTCGGTGGTGGCGCTGGGGTTGCTCTATCTCGCCATCGGCGCGCGTAGCCTGGCCGAGCACGCTGAAGCAGTGGCGGCGGCGCTGCAAGCGGGCGATTTGCCGCTGGCGCGCGAGCGAGTCGGTCTGATCGTCAGCCGCGATACCGGCGATCTCGACGAGGAGCAGATCAGCCGGGCCACGGTGGAGTCGGTGCTGGAAAACGGTTGCGACGCGATTTTCGGCGCGCTGTTCTGGTTCGTGCTGGCGGGCGCGGCGGGCGCGGTGTTGTACCGGCTGGCCAATACCCTGGATGCGATGTGGGGCTATCGCACCCCGCGCTATCGAGATTTTGGCTGGGCGGCGGCGCGGCTGGACGATGTATTGAACTGGATTCCAGCGCGGCTGACCGCGCTGAGCTACATGGCGGTGGGAACGAAACCGGCCCTGGCTTGGCGTTGTTGGCGGGAACAGGCGCCGTTTTGGAAAAGCCCCAACGCCGGACCGGTGATGGCGGCGGGCGCCGGCGCGCTCGGCCTGGCGCTGGGCGGCCCGGCTCGCTATCACGGCGAATGGCAACCGCGCCCCCCGTTGGGCGAGGGTCTGGCCCCGCGCGCCGAGGATATCGGCCGGGCGGTGGCATTGGTGCGGCGGGCGCTGTGGCTGTGGCTGGCGGTGATCGCGTTGGGGGGACTGATCCTTGCTTGAGCACGGCGGCGGTCTGCGGGCGGCGGCCGAACGCTACGGCATTCCGCCGAGCGACTGGCTGGATTTGTCCACCGGCATCAATCCCAAGGGCTGGCCGCCGCCGCCGATCCCCGCGCCGGTCTGGCGGCGGTTACCAGAACCGGACGATGGGTTGGAAGCGGCGGCGACGGCCTATTACGGGGTGGAATCCTTATTGCCGGTGGCCGGTTCGCAGGCGGCGATCCAGGCATTGCCGCCGTTGAGGAAGCCCGGTCGAGTTGGCGTGTTGAATCCGACCTACGCCGAACATGCTCATGCCTGGCGGCGGGCCGGGCATCGGGTCGAGGAGTTGCCCGCCGAACGTCTGGATGCAGCGGTGGACCGGTTGGACACGCTGGTTCTGGTTCACCCTAACAATCCCACGGGCGTTCGGTTTCCTCTGAAATCGCTGTTGGACTGGCGGGCGCGACTGGCGGCGCGCGACGGCTGGCTGGTGGTGGACGAAGCGTTCATCGACGCCACGCCAGCGGAGAGTGTGGCCGGTCACGCGAGTTTGCCGGGACTGGTGGTGTTGCGTTCGTTGGGAAAATTCTTTGGCTTGGCCGGCGCGCGGGTCGGCTTCGTGCTGGCGGAACCGGCGATGCTGGAAGGTTTGCGGGAGCAACTAGGGCCGTGGACGATCACGGGTCCCAGCCGCTGGGTGGCGATGCAAGCCTTGGCCGATCGTGCCTGGCAGGAAGAAATGCGACTCGGGCTCGCCCGATCCGGCAAGAGGCTGGCGGACTTGCTCAAGCGGCAGGGCTTGCCGGTGGCTGGCGGTACCGGGCTGTTTCAATGGGCGCCGTTGCCGGATGCGGAATTCTGGCGGGACGCCCTGGCGCGACGCGGTATTCTGGTTCGGCGCTTCGCCGATCCACCGGGGCTGCGATTCGGTCTGCCGGACGGGGAACTGGCCTGGCGACGGCTGGAACTGGCGCTGGCCGGGGTGCGCGCCGAACGGTTGCGGTGATCCGAACGCTTTCTCAATCCAATCCATTCCAATCCAATCCTTAAGATAACGGAATCCAACATGGTGGCGAATTCAGAGCCGGCGCGATCCAAGGTTGGCGAGGTGTATCTGGTCGGGGCTGGTCCCGGCGATCCCGAATTATTGACGCTGAAGGCGCTGCGGCTGATGCGACAAGCCGACGTTGCGGTGTACGACCGACTGGTTGGCGCGGCGATTCTGGAGTTGCTGGAGCCACGGGTCGAGCGCATTTTCGTCGGCAAGGAGCCGGATCATCACACCTTGCCTCAGGACGATATCAACCGGTTGCTGGTGGAACTGGCCTTGCGAGGCAAGCGGGTGTTGCGGCTCAAGGGTGGCGATCCGTTCATTTTCGGACGTGGTGGCGAGGAGATCGAAACGCTGATGGCGGCGGGCATTCCCTTCCAGGTGGTGCCGGGCGTCACCGCCGCCGCTGGTTGCGCCGCCTACGCCGGCATTCCGTTGACCCATCGCGATTACGCCCAGTCCTGCGTGTTCGTGACTGGCCATGTCAAGGACGGGGAACTGGATCTGAACTGGCCGATGCTGGCACAACCGCGCCAGACGGTGGTGTTCTACATGGGGCTGAAGAGCGTCCGCCACATCTGCGACCAACTACGCGCGCATGGCGTGGCCGATGAGATGCCGGTGGCCCTAGTCGAGCAGGGCACCACGCCCCAGCAACGGCTGTATTGCGCCACGTTGGCCACGCTGCCGGCAATGATCGCCAGGGCTGGTGTCCGTTCCCCAGCGCTGTTGATCGTCGGCGAAGTGGTGAAACTGCATCCGCAATTGTCCTGGTTTCAGCCGGCCGCTGTTTTGTAACCGTATTGCGGTCCCCGAAACCTCCCGCTGACGGCGCCTTACCGGCCGGTGAAGGCGTCTTTGCCTTTGGGAGCCGGGTCGACGCGAACCGGCGCGGGCTGGAAGGTGGGGTTGGATTTGGTCAGCGGCCCCGGTCGCGATGGAGCGGGAGGCTGAGACTGGCGGCAAGCCGGCCACGGTTCGCACGGCCAGCGGTTGGGTGGATAGGGGTTAGGCGGATAGGCGTTGGGTGGATAGGGTGGACGCGGACGAGGATACGGGTCCGGATAGGGGGAGGGATAGGGATAGGGATAGGGATAGGGATAGGGATAGGGATAGGGATAGGGATAACCGAAGATGACGCTGTCGCTCTCGTCCTTATTCTGTTGCTGTTGTTGCTGTTGTCGTTGCTGTTCCAACTGCTGGTTCAGCAGATCGTTCTGTAATTGCCGGTTCGCCTGTTCGAGATCGCGGGCCGCTTGTTCCTGTCGCGCTTTTTCGGCTGCTTCCCGCTCGCGGGCCATTTGCTCGGACAGCGCGTTGATGCGGGCGACTTCGGCGGCTGGGTCGTTGGCGGCTGGCGTGACCGATGGCGGTGGGGCGATGTCGAGGGTTTGCACCGGGGTCGCTTCGTCCGGTTTTCTCTGGCCGTAGTGGACCTGGCCACTGGCGTCGGTCCATTTGTAAACCTGGGCCTGGGCGATGCCTGCGCTGGTCAGAAGCAGCAGGGCGAGGGTCGCAAAGGGTGGCCGCGGACGATTCATGGTCGGCTCCTCGGGTAAGATTTGAATGAATTTGAGTGGTAAAACTCTATCGGGTTCAGTCGGTTGATCGATCTGACCAGGATGCCGGGCCGGTAGCGGCGAGGCGGAACGTAGTGGGTTTGGGCCATAGTCGCTAGAATGCCCTGCCTTGCCGACCGCAATTACAAGGAGCACCCTTGGACGTTTTATTGATTCTTAAGGCGCTGATACTTGGCCTGGTGGAAGCCGCCTCGGAATTTCTGCCGGTTTCCAGCACGGGTCATTTGATCATTGTAGGGGATTTCCTGGCCTTCACCGGGCCGCGCGCCGAGACCTTCGAGATTTTCATTCAATTGGGGGCGATTCTGGCCGTGGTCTGGATTTACCGCGAGCGATTGCTCGACATCGCCATCAACGTGGATTGGGATCCCAAAGTGCAACGGTTGGTGCTGAATCTGGCGATTGCCTTCATGCCGGCGGCGGCGCTGGGATTCCTGTTCCACAAGTACATTACTCAACATTTATTCAACCCGGTCAGCGTGGCCATGGCCCTGGTGCTGGGCGGCGTCGTTATTCTGTTGATCGAGCGCTTCGCCCGATCTGGCCGGGTGCTGGCGGTGGACGATATGAATTGGAAGGATGCGATGTGGGTTGGCATCGCCCAGAGCGTGGCGCTGTTTCCGGGCGTGTCGCGGTCGGGCGCGACCATCATGGGGGGAATGCTGAGCGGAATGTCGCGGTTCGCGGCCACCGAGTTTTCGTTTTTCCTGGCGATTCCCACCATGTTCGCCGCGACCTTTTACAGCCTCTATAAGGAATGGCACAACCTGAGTCTGACGGATGTACCGATGTTCGCGGTGGGGTTTGTGGCGGCGTTCCTGGGCGGGCTGGCGGTGGTGCGGTTTCTGCTGGCCTATGTTGGCCAGCACAGCTTCGCCCCATTCGCCTGGTACCGGATCGTGTTTGGCGGCCTATTGCTGGTTTATTTTCACTATCATCCCTGGGTGGGCAAGGGCGGATGAGCGGGATCGAGCATGAATCGGAAGAGAGAAGCATGGCGACGCGGATATTTTCCGACGCCTGGATGCGCGAATACGCCCGGTTGTGGAACGCGGAACAGGATATGGTTCGGGAACTGGCCCGGCAACGGTTCAATGCGACGGTCGGGTATGGCGTCCTGGACCAGCCCACGCCGCGCGGCTTGCTAGTGGTGGTGCGCGGCGTCGCCGAACAGGCCGGCGATTACGATGGCCGGGCGCTGGATTGGGATTTGCGCGCCAGTTCGGTGGACTGGATCGAATGGCTGGATCAGGGCTTCGACTTGTCGCGCATCCTGGTCGCGGTCGGCGCGCGGCGCCTGCAACTCTGGAAGGGCGATCACAAACGCATTCTGCGCAAGCCGCCGCTGGTCAGCGCCCTGCTGCGGGCGTTCGCGCTGATGCCCGAGGTGCGGGTATCGGCGGAGTTAGTCCGGGTAGACTTGAAATGATTGCCCTGTTTAAGAGCGTTTCGCGTCCGAAATGCACTAAAGTGGTGCTAAGTAAGGAATGGTCCCCAGATAGGTATTAATCTAACAGATTGATCTTCATTATTTTTATGGGATGGCTTCGAATTTGCCTGTCCATGTCGGTTTTAATCCATCACCAAGCGGACGATGACCCGGAATGGGGCGCGCGTCCCTGACAACGCGAACGATCAGAGACAGGCATCATGAACCACAACTATAAACGGACCTTGACGATCCTTTTCCCCGGCTTATTGGCGTTATGGGCATCCGGGGCGGCATGGGCGCGGGACGCTCCGCCGCTCAACCCCGGCAACACGGCCTGGATTCTTACCGCGACGGCGCTGGTCTTGTTCATGACCTTGCCGGGACTGTCGCTGTTCTACGGCGGACTGGTGCGGACCAAGAACGTCCTCTCGGTCCTCATGCAGTGTTTCGCCATCACCTGCCTGGTGTCGCTGCTGTGGTTCGCTTACGCCTACAGCCTTGCATTCGGGACCGGCAACGCCTGGATCGGTGGTTTCGACAAGCTGTTCATGGCCGGGGTCGAGGAAAATTCCCTGACCGTCGATATCCCGGAAACCGCGTTCTCCATGTTTCAACTGACCTTCGCCATCATCACTCCGGCGCTGGTGGTCGGCGCCTTCGCCGAGCGAATGAAATTCTCCGCCATGCTGCTATTCAGCGCCCTGTGGTTGACGCTGGTGTACGCGCCAGTCGCGCATTGGGTGTGGGGTGGGGGCTGGCTGGGCCAGATGGGCGTGCTGGATTTTGCCGGAGGACTGGTGGTGCATGTCACCGCTGGCGTGGCCGCGCTGGTGGCGGCGCTGGTGTTGGGTGGACGCCATGGCTTTCCGACCACCGCCATGCCGCCTCACAACATGACCATGGTGGTGACTGGGGCCGGCATGTTGTGGGTGGGCTGGTTCGGTTTCAACGCCGGCAGCGCGCTAGCGGCTGACGGCAACGCCGGTATGGCGATGATGGCGACGCATCTGTCCGCCGCCGCCGGGTCGCTGATGTGGATGACGATGGAATGGGTGCGCTTCGGCAAGCCGAGCGTGCTCGGCATCGTGACCGGCATGGTGGCCGGGTTGGGCACCATCACGCCTGCGTCGGGCTACGTGGGACCGGCCGGCGCGGTGGTCATCGGCGCGGTTGCGGGGTTCGCGTGCTTCAACGCCACTCAGTTCCTCAAGCGGGTGCTGAAGGTGGACGATTCCCTGGACGTGTTTCCAGTGCATGGCGTGGGCGGGATGCTCGGAACCCTGGCGGCGGGCGTGTTCGCCTCCACCGAACTCGGCCTGTTCAAGGGCCAGGGCTTCGCCTCGGGGATTACCGGCATGGGGCAACAACTGGGCGTGCAGTTTGTGGGAGTGATCGCCACGGTGGCCTACACGGCGGTCGTGACCTTCGCTGTACTCAAACTGGTGAATGCCTTGGTCGGTTTACGGGTCGGTCGGGAAGAGGAAATCGGGGGCCTGGACATCGCCCTGCACGACGAGCGCGGCTACGATTTGTGATTGTTGTCGATCCACGCTGTAACCGTTCACTCCCCTCACCCGCTTGCGGGAGAGGGGTTGTGGGCGGCGGTTTCAAAGACTTACCCCCTCACCCTAGCCCTCTCCCCCTTGCAGGGGGAGAGGGGACCGCCAGCGCCGCGCGCATTCGTTCCAGCCCGTCCACCAGTCGATCGCGCGGGCAGCCGAAGTTCAGCCGCACGAAGCCGTCGCCGCCTGGCCCGAAGTTCGCGCCATCGTTCAGGGCCACGCCGGCTTTTCGCAGGAAAAACTCGTGGGGATTGCCGGGTAGGGCCGCATCCCGGCAATCCAGCCAGGCCAGGTAAGTCGCCTCGGGAACCGTGACGCGAACGCCCGGCAGATGACGGGCGACGTATTCGACCACGTAATCCCGGTTGGTGGTCAGATAGACCAGCAATTCCCGCAGCCAGTCGTCGCCGTGCCGATAGGCCGCCAGCGCGGCGCCCAGGCCGAGAATGTTCGCGTCCGGCACGATGCCACGCATCGCCTGTTTGAATTGCCGCCGCAGTTCGGGGTTCTGGATGATGGCGAAGCTCGTGCCCAGGCCGGCGATGTTGAAGGTCTTGCTGGGCGCCATCAGGGTGATGCAGCGCCGGGCGATTTCCGGTGCCAGCGTGGCCAGTGGGACATGCCGCCGCCCGTCCAGCAGTAAATCGCAGTGAATCTCGTCCGAGCAAATCGTCAGATCGTGACGCTCGCAGATCGCCGCCAGTCGCTGCAACTCCGCGCTAGTGAACGTCCGCCCGACCGGGTTGTGCGGATGGCAAAGGATGAACAACCGGGCGCGCGGACCAATGGCCGCTTCGAACGCTGTGTCATCGAACCCGTAGTACAGCCGCCCGTCGCGCGTTTCGGCCGTCAGTTCGGCGGTGACCAGTTCCCGGTCCTGATGGCCCGGCGCGGTTAGAAACGGCGGGTAAACCGGGGTTTGCGCCAGCACCGCGTCGCCCGGTTCGCCGACCGCCCGGCACGCCACGTTCAGACCGCAGACCAAGCCCGGCAGATGGACGATCTGCTCCGGCGTTACTGTCCAGCGATACAGGGCATTCATCCGCGCGCAAATCGTTTCCGTCAACGCCTCCGGAGGTGCACCATAGCCAAACACCCCATGCGCAACGCGGTCATGCAACGCCGCCAGGACCGGTTCTGGCGAAACGAAGTCCATGTCGGCCACCCACAACGGTAGGGCGTTGTCGTAGCGTTGCCATTTCAGGCTGTCGGCGCCACGCCGGTCGGGCGCGTGATCGAAATCGTAAGGCATGGGGGGAACGTCCTCGCGCGGTGCGCGGAAGCTGGGATCAAACCAGATCGTACATTTGGCGCAGATGGCCGTACACCATGCTGGATACGTCCCGAATGATGTTGCCGCGCGCCGCTTGCCAGGCTGTGTAGCTTTGGGTCGGCTGGGCCTTTTCGATGATGCCGATGAAGGTGTAGGGGTAGTTGCGGCCATCGCGACCTCGGGCGACTAGGATGCCCATGTCGCCGCACAGGCGGGCGGTGGTGCCGGTCTTGTCGATGACCGCCGTTCCGCGCGCCACGCCGGTCGCTCCGGTGTAGATACGGTCGCGATTGGGCAGGTACATCAAGCGCCGCAGTTCGGCGGAGTAGGGCAGTTGATCGTACCAGAGCGCTTGCAGGAAACGATGGTAATCGAGGGCGGACGCCCGGTTACGATAGGTGCGGCCACCGCTGGGAATGTACTCGACGATCCGGGTTTGACGGAACATGCCGGGATGACGCCGCTTGAGAGTGTGTTCCGCCTCGGCGGGACCAAAGCGGCCGCTGGTCCGGTTCAACAGCGCAATGAAATAGTTGGTGGCGTGATTGTCGCTGTGCTGGATCATCGCTTCCATTCGCTGGCGGTGGAAGGGCGTGTAGTTGAGTTGGCCCTCCTGAACCTTTTGGAAAAACGCCAGGGCGATGAACGGCTTGATCATGCTGGCGCTTTGGTACGGTATGCCGGCGTTGATGGTGACCAAAAAACGCCGGCTGGTGAAATCGTAAACCAGCCAGGCGGTGCGTTCGTTGACCGCCAGCCGGCCCGTTTGGTGCAGATGCGCCACGTAATGCTCGATGGTGGCGTTCAGGTCGGTCGTGGTCCAGGGCTGGACCCAGGGTTGGGGCGGCGGTTGATTCCAGGAGTGGGCGGGCGGACGGTTCCAGGATTGAGGCGCGCGCCTCGACCATTGGGGGGGGGACATCATGGGAGGTTCGTCCCACCATCCGTCCGCCGCGTCGGATTGCGGGACGAGGCCGAGACCAGCGGTAGTCGCCAGGGCTACCAACCGGGCAAGAAACGCGCGCCGGGAAACGTCGGGAACCGCCGGACTGACCTTGATGGCGGGTTCAGGGTCGGAGGGTTGAACAAAACGCATGAAAACGGCCTCCAGCGGGTAGGAAGGGTTGGCCTGCCGATTATGAGCCGGAAACCCGAAAGTCAACAATGACCGGATAGTGATCGGAACCGATGGCGGGGCCGATTTCCCGATGCCGGATACGAATGCCTTCGGAGAACAGGGCGTGATCAATGGGAATCCAGAGGAATGGCCACCCGACGGGCCAGGACGGCTGGATACCATGTCCGCGTCGGCTGTCGCGCAGACCGGAATCGGCCAGTAACCGGCCAAACCAGGGCGACCAGGGCGAAAGATTGAGATCGCCGAGCACCAGCGAGGGAATTTGACTTTGGCGGACTCGAGCGGCCAGCGCGCGCAATTGCTCGTTGCGACCCCCGGCTAATTCGGTGCTGACCGGGGGCCAAAGATGAGCGCCAATGAGGGTGAACGGGCGCCCGGCGGCGATGATCGTGGCGACGACGGCGGGCGGACTTGCCTTGTCGTCGAAGCGGATGATCTGGCCCTGGGCAAGAGGGTGGCGACTGAACAGAGCGATGCCGAACAGATCGTCACGAGGTTCGGCCACGCGATGTGAATACCGTTGGTCCAGATCGCGCAACCGATCAAGCAGCCACGGCGTCACTTCCAGCAGCACGACGATGTCGGGATCGGCGGTGGCGATCAGGGCCCGAATGCGTTGGAAATCGCGGTTCTCCGCGTTCACGTTGGCGAGCAGGGCGCGCAAGGTGGGTGAATTCCCGGCGGCGATGGCGGGTGTTGCCGGAGCCTCTTCCCAGAATGCCGGAATGAGGAACGCCAGGTTGAGCAAGGCGAACGCCCCGAACAGCGCCGACCAGCCCCACTGCCGCGGCGCCAGCAGGAGCAGGGCGAATCCGCCCAGGGCGATGGCGTATTGCGCCCGAAAATGGGTGGTGAGCTCAAATCCCCACCAGAATTGGCCGGCGAAGCTGGTCAGCGTGGCCAGGCAAGCCAGGAGGCCAGCGGTGATCAGTAATCCAGTGAAGCTGACGCGTGGTTTCATGTTAGGGAAAACCATTATGGAGTCCAAGAAATCCCTTATTTACTTCAAGATTCCAAAACTTAATATTAACCTGCCCGAAGTAGGGCTTAACTATAACATCCCATAAAAAATCAAGAAGATGGGCGCTGGGGGAGAGACGGCGCCGCTAACCATCAAGGTGAGGAATCTCCGAATGAAAAATGAAATTACTCGGCCGGTGAAAGCCAGGCGCTATGGAAGTGAAGGGCTGATGCCGGTGGATAAGCATAGCTGTCCCTATCGCGGCGCGGCGTCCTGTGTCAGCGCGAGTGGGGGCAGCTATTGCGGTGGTTATGGTGGGGATGCGCCGATCAAAGGGACTCAGATGCATTCGGTTCGGTGCCTGGAGGAGAACGGTTCGGATTTCGTTCCGTATGGTTGGCCGGGCGTGCTACGCCGCGTGATTCATCATCCCTGGTCCCCTCGTTAGGCAGCAGTCACACGAGAACGCCCTTTGCTGGACAGGGCGTGTCAGGGCGCCAGGAGAGGCTGTTCAGGTAGGTCGGGGCGGAGGCCCGGCGCTGGGCCGGGCGCTCCGCTTTCGTTTTTCCGCTTATTTTTCCACCTTTACCCGCACTTTTCGGTCGTCTTGCCACTCACCAACGATCCGCTGGCCGTTTTCGTACAGCACGCCCTGGCCTTCCTTGCGGCCATCGCGCCATTCGCCCTCGTAGCGGTCGCCGTTGCGGTAGTAGTAAGTACCTTGACCGTTGGGCTGATCGTTGGCGAAATCGCCGACGTACTTGTCCCCGTTGGCATAGAGATACGTCCCTTGGCCATGCTTGTGGCCGTTGCGCCATTCGCCCTGATAGCGGTTGCCGCTCCGGTAGTAGTAGGCGCCCTGACCGTTGATTACGTTATTACGCCATTCGCCAACGTATTTCTCGCCACGGCCGGCATACACATAAGTACCTTCGCCGTGCATCTTGGCGTTGCGAAATTCCCCGGAATATTCACTGCCATCTGGATGGCGGTAGGTGCCTTCGCCATTCTGGCAATTACCGCGCAGGCAGCCGGGTGAGGTGGGCGAAGCGGCCTGGGTCGGTTGTTTTTCCACGGCACGGGGACGGGGCGGTTCCGGCTCCGGCTCCGGCTCCGGCTTCGGGGCAATGGGCTTGACGGCGGCGACCTCCGTCCGCTTGGGAGCCAGGGACGCCGAGATCTTGCTTTCATCGCCGGCGTTCAGATTCACCTGCCCATTCCAGTCGGCGTGGCCTTCTAGACGGACCTGAATCTTGTAGGAGCCGGGCTTCAGCTCCACCTCCAACGGCGTCGTGCCGACGTTCCGGCCGTTGATCAGCACCTCGGCGTCTTCCTGGTCGGCGCGAACGAACAGTCGGGCCGGTGCCCCAGGTTGGTTTTGCAACTGTTTCAGCTTGGCCTGGGCCGTCGAGGCTTGCCGACTCTTGGGATAAGTCGCTAGAAACTGCTGGATTTGAGCGGGATCGTTGCTGTTCTTAACCCCTGCCCAGGCCTGTTCGGCGGTGCGTGGCGCGGTCGTGGCTCCGGATTCCGGCGGGCGTTCTTCCAGAATGCCCTGCGGCGCGGTCGTCATCTGCAAGCTGATGCCTTCCTTGGTTTCGGTTCGGGACAATCGGGCATAGCGATCCTGGGCGATGACCCGGGTTTCGGGTTCTGACGGGGAGAGGCGGGGTGCCGGAACCGGTTCGGTGGGTTGTGGAACCGAAACGAGATCGATCGGTGGTTTCACATCCGGCTTCGATTCCAGTTTCGGTTCCGGCTTCGATTCCAGCTTGGGTTCCGGTTTCGGTTCCGGTTTCAGGGGTGGCTCCGTCTGGGCCACGCGAGGGCGGGGCGGTTCCGCTTCCGGTTCCAGTTCCGGCTCGGTGGCGCGGGGTGGCGGCGGGCTGACGGCTTTTTGCGCCTGGGCCAGTTGTTCGCGCAACCCGGCCAGCCGGTGGTCGCCTCGGTTCAACCGTTCCAGTTTATCGAGCGAATATTTCCCCGCCTTGACATCGCCCCGGCGCACGGCTTCGGCCGCCAGATCGGCGTAGTGATCGGCGATCCGCTCCAGGCCAGCGCGCGCCTCGGCGTTGCCAGGATCGCGCTGGAGGACGTCGCCATAGCAGTCGGCGGCATTGCCGCCCTTGCCGCTGGTCAACCGGTTGGCTTGCAGATGAGCGGCGCATTCCTGCAGTCGGACGGCGATCCGGTCCACCGGTTCGGTCGGCGGCTGAATCGGCGGGGGCGGCGCCTTGGCCTCGCGTAATTGCTTGCGAACCTGATCGCGCAGGGCCAGCAGTCGGCCATGATCGGGAACCTGTTGCAGACCCTGTTCGATGTGCAGCAGGCTGGTTTCGTAAGCGCGCTCACGCTGCGCGTCCAGCGCCCGAGCCAGAAACTCGTCGGCTTGCGCGCGGCGCTGTTCGGCCTCGGCGCGTAGGCGGGCCTGCTCGGCCTTGCGCTGTTCCTCCTGGCGGGCCGCCATTTCCTGAGCTTGGCGCTTGGTCTGTTGCTCCCGCACGTCGCGCCTGAGAGCCACCAGGGCGGGATGGCTGGGCATCGCCTGCAAACCCTGTTCAATATACGCCAGACTAGTATCCAGCGCGCCTTCCTGTCGGGCGCGCTGCGCCTGCTCCAAAAACCGCTCGGCCCGCAATTCGGCCTGTAACCGCTGTTCCTCCTCGGCTCGCCGAATCCGGGCGGCGTCGAGTTGCCGCTCGACTTCCTCGCGCAGCGCCAGCAGCTCGGGATGGTCGGGCGCAAGTCGCAAGGCCTGCTCAATCAGGGTGCGACCGTCCTCCAGCGCGCCTTCCTGTTGCCGCTGGCGGGCCTGAGCGAGGAGCTGGTCGGCTTCGGCGCGGCGTTGGGCGGCGACGTCAACGGTGGGCGGCGCGACGGGCGGGGTGACGACGACGGGAGGAACCGGCGGCGGCCGCTCCTGGGACCAGTAGAAATAGCTGCCACCCGCCAGCGCCAGTCCGGCCAGCGTCGCCGCCAGCGCGCCGCTTTTCCACCCGAACCGGCGTACTGGCTGGATCGCCGGACCCGTCGGAACGAGAGTCGGACGGGTGAGATCGGCGATATCGAGCGGGGCGGTTGGGAGAGCTTCCGGATGATCCAGGGCGGCGATGAACGCCTGACCGCTCTGAAATCGCTGGTTGGGGTCCTTGTCCAGTAGTTTGTTGATGACGGGCTGAAAGCGATGCAGCCTTGGCGGCAGTTCGGGAACCGGCGCGGTCACATGCATCATCGCCAGGGCGAAGCTGTCCTCGGCGGTGTAAGGCGCGTTGCCGGTGAGCATTTCGTAAAACAGTACGCCGAAACTGTACAGATCGGAGCGGGCGTCCACTGCCTGGCCGCGGATCTGTTCCGGGCTCATGTAACGCGGCGTGCCAAGGGACAGGCCGGTGCGGGTCATGATCGTGCTGCTGCCCAGAGTCTTGGCGATGCCGAAGTCGGTGAGCACCGGGCAGCCGTTTTCGCGGAACAGGATGTTTTGCGGCTTGATGTCGCGGTGGATGATGCCGCGATGGTGAGCGTAATGCAGAGCGCTGGCGATGGCCCGGGCGATGGCCAGACCCTCGTCGAGCGGCAAACCGCTGCGGATGCGGTGTTGCAGGGTATCGCCGGGCAGATACTCCATGGACAGGTAGTAGGTGCCTTCATGGGAGGCGATGTCGTAGACGGTGACGATGTACGGGTCGCTGAGCTGGGCGATGATGCGGCCTTCCCGCATGAAGCGCTGCGCGAATTCCTCGTCGGTGGTGAGAACGGGCTTGATGACCTTCAACGCAACGCGGCGATGCAGCGACTCTTGCAGGGCAAGATAGACGATCGCCATGCCGCCTTGGCCAAGCTCGCGCTCGATCTGATAGCCTGGAATGTGCATATTCGAATTCCATAACCTAAAGTCGGTGGCCGCGATCCGGCGGCGCATGGATTCCCGCATCGGTCGCTGTCGCGCCGCGCTGGGTGGCGTCCCTGGATGGAGTGGCCAGGGCGGACACGGCGCCAGACCGTCGTCGCGGTATGATATACCCCCTAGTGTAGGTAATCGGCGGGCTTCCGGCAAAAGGCGCTATTCATTATTGAAGAATGGCAATTCTCGTGCCGCCCGGTCAGTCATGAACCCCGCGGCGTGCCGTCGCCGCTCAAACCTGGAATTTTTTCAGTATGTCTGGCAATACCTTTGGCAAATTGTTCACGGTCACCACCTTCGGCGAAAGCCATGGCCCAGCGCTGGGCGCGATCGTGGATGGTTGTCCACCGGGTCTGGCCCTGGCCGAGGCGGACTTGCAACGCGATTTGGACCGGCGCCGGCCCGGTCAAAGCCGTCATACCACCCAGCGCCGTGAGCCGGATACGGTCCGTATCCTGTCCGGGGTGTTCGAGGGCCATACCACCGGCACGCCGATCGGGTTACTGATCGAGAATGTGGATCAACGTTCCAGGGATTACGGTGAGATCATGGATCGATTCCGGCCGGGGCACGCGGATTATCCCTATCATCATAAATATGGCCTGCGCGATTACCGGGGCGGGGGCCGCGCCTCGGCGCGCGAGACCGCGCTGCGGGTGGCGGCCGGGGCCATCGCCAAAAAGTATCTGTGGGAGCGCTACGGGGTTCGGGTGCGTGGCTACTTGGCCCAGCTTGGTCCGATTCGACCGGCCAGAGTGGTCTGGGAAGCGGTGGACAATAACCCGTTTTTTTGCCCGGACCCTGATCAGGTGCCGGAGTTGGAGCGGTTCATGGACGCGCTGCGCAAGTCCGGCGATTCCATCGGCGCGCGGGTGACGGTGGTGGCCAGCGGAGCGCCGGTGGGTTGGGGCGAGCCGGTATTCGACCGGCTGGATGCCGACATCGCTCACGCGCTGATGGGCATCAACGCGGTCAAGGGCGTGGAAATCGGCGCTGGTTTCGCCAGCGTGGAGCAGCGCGGCACCGAGCATCGTGATGAATTGACGCCGGCGGGATTTTTGAGCAATCACGCGGGCGGGGTGTTGGGCGGCATTTCCACCGGCCAGGATATCGTCGCCAGCATTGCCTTGAAACCGACGTCCAGCATTCGCCTGCCGGGGCGAACCATCAATCTCCATGGCGAGCCGGTGGAGGTGGTGACCAAGGGGCGCCACGATCCCTGCGTCGGCATCCGCGCCACACCCATCGCTGAGGCGATGCTGGCGCTGGTGTTGATGGATCACGCCTTGCGCCACCGCGCCCAGAATCTGGACGTGCGGGTGGAGACTCCGGTGATTCCTGGCACCGCGTCGCGGGGGGAGGGCGGCTGAGCGACCGCGCGAAGACGTTTTCATCCGTACTGACTCCCCGGCTGTACCTGCGCCTATCGGGTTTCTATCTGTTCTATTTCGCCACCTTGGGCGTGCTGTTGCCGTACTGGGGCTTGTATCTGCGGGCGCTGGGGTTCGAGCCGGCCCGGATCGGCGAGCTGATGGCGATTCCGCAGGCGACCAAGCTGGTGGCGCCCAGCCTGTGGGGCTGGCTGGCCGACCGGAGCGGCCGGCGGATGCGCGTCGTCCGCTGGGCCTGTCTGGCGGCGGCGCTGAGTTTCGGCGGGGTGTATGCGGCGGGCGGTTCGTACCTGGGGCTGGTGTTGGTGACGCTGCTGTTCAGCTTTTTCTGGAACGCGGCCCTGCCGCAGTTCGAGGCGGTCACCCTCAATCACCTGGGCGAGCACGTTCACCGTTACAGCCGGGTTCGGTTGTGGGGATCGGTGGGTTTTATCGGCGCGGCGGTCGGCGTGGGGTTCCTGGTCCAGGATTGGGGTGTCGGCCTGGTGCCGGCGCTGCTGTGGGGGCTGTTCGCCGCGCTGTGGCTGAACAGCCTGCTAGTCGCGGAATCGCCGGCGACGCCGACCGGCCACGCCACGCCGCCGCTCGGCCAGGTCTTGCGCCAACCGGCGGTGATCGCCTTCTTCGTCGCCTGCTTTCTCCATCAGGCCGCGCACGGCCCGTATTACGGCTTCTTTTCGCTGTACCTGGAAACCCTCGGCTATTCGCGCGAGTTTATCGGCCTGATGTGGGGCCTGGGCGTGGCGGCGGAAGTGGGCTTGTTTTTGTTGATGCCGCGCTGGCTGCCGCGTTTCGGACCACGGCGGTTGCTGCTGGCGGCGCTGGCGCTGGCGACGCTGCGCTGGTTGCTGATCGGCCATTTCGCCCGCGAGTTGCCGATCCTGTGGTTTGCCCAGACCCTGCACGCTTTCAGCTTCGGCGCGTTTCACGCCGTGTCCATGCACCTGGTTCACCAGCTTTTTCCAGGCGCGCTCCAGGGGCGGGGACAAGCGCTTTACAGCAGCCTGAGTTTCGGCGCGGGCAACGCGGTGGGCAGTCTCGCCGCCGGTTATCTGTGGGCGGGCCTGGGGCCGACCGCCATGTACGATCTGGCGGCGGCACTGGGTGCGCTGGCTTGGCTGACGGCGTGGCGAGGATTGGGCGACGCCGCCCGTTCGGGCGGCCCGTTGCGGTAGTCGTTCGGGCCGGTCAGGCCAGCTTCCGGTATTTGATCCGGTGCGGCTGATCGGCCTCCACGCCCAGCCGCCGCTTGCGGTCGGCTTCGTAGTCGGCGTAATTACCCTCGAACCACACCACTTGCGAATTGCCCTCGAACGCCAGGATGTGGGTGGCGATGCGGTCCAGGAACCAGCGGTCGTGGGAGATGATCACCGCGCAGCCGGCGAAGGCCAGCAGCGCTTCCTCGAGCGCCCGCAGCGTTTCCACGTCCAGATCGTTGGTCGGTTCGTCCAGCAGCAGCACGTTGCCGCCGCTCTTCAACAGCTTGGCGAGGTGAACCCGGTTGCGCTCGCCGCCGGACAGGTCCTTGACGAATTTCTGCTGGTCCGGCCCCTTGAAGTTGAACCGACCGACGTAAGCCCGCGAGTTGATCTGGTAGTTGCCGATGGCGATGACGTCCAGCCCGTCGGAGATTTCCTGCCAGACCGTCTTGTCGGGGGCGAGGCTGTCGCGCGACTGGTCCACGTAGGCCAGCTTGACGGTATCGCCGATCCGCAGCGTCCCGCCGTCCGGTTGCTCCTGCCCGACCAGCATCCGAAACAGGGTGGTCTTGCCGGCGCCGTTGGGACCGATCACGCCGACGATGCCGCCCTTGGGCAGCTTGAAATCGAGATTGTCGATCAACAGTCGGTCGCCGAAGCCCTTGCGCAGATTCGTGGCCTCGACCACCAGTTCGCCCAGGCGCGGTCCGGGTGGAATGTACAGCTCCTGGGTTTCGTTGCGCTTTTGAAATTCCTGGGATTCGAGTTCCTCGAAGCGGGCGATGCGGGCCTTGCTCTTGGCGTGACGACCCTTGGGGTTGGCGCGCACCCATTCCAGCTCCGCCTTCATCGCCTTGATGTGCGCGGTTTCCTGCCGCTCCTCGATTTCCAGCCGCTTCTCTTTCTGCTCCAGCCAGGAGGAATAGTTACCTTCCCACGGAATGCCGCGCCCGCGATCCAGCTCCAGAATCCAGCCAGCGACGTTGTCGAGGAAGTAGCGGTCGTGGGTCACGGCGACCACGGTGCCGGGATAATCCTGGAGGAAACGTTCCAGCCAGGCCACGGATTCCGCGTCGAGATGGTTGGTCGGCTCGTCCAGCAACAGCATGTCGGGCTTGGACAGCAGCAGCCGGCACAACGCCACCCGCCGCTTCTCGCCCCCAGACAGGGTGGCGACCTCGGCTTCCCACGGCGGCAGCCGCAGGGCGTCGGCGGCGACGCCCAGGGTGCGGTCGAGGTTATGGCCGTCGGTGGCTTGCAAATGCGCTTCAAGGTCGGCCTGCTCGGCGGCCAGTTTCTCGAAATCGGCCTCCGGATCGGCGTAGGCGGCGTACACCTCGTCCAGTCGCGCCAAGGCTTTTTTGATGGGCGCGACCGCTTCCTCGACGTTGCCGCGCACGTCCTTGTCGGGGTCGAGTTGCGGTTCCTGCGGCAGAAAGCCGATTTTGATGCCAGGTTGTGGATGGGCTTCGCCGAGGATATCCGTATCCACGCCGGCCATGATCCGCAGCAGGGTCGATTTGCCGGAGCCGTTCAGGCCCAGCACGCCGATCTTGGCGCCGGGGAAGAACGACAGGGAAATATCCTTGAGAATCTCCCGCTTGGGTGGTACGACCTTGCCCACGCGGTTCATGGTGTAGATGTATTGGGCCATGCGCTTCGATCAGTGAGTTGGCGAAATGGGGGTAAGTATGACGCCATCCATCGAAAATTTCTTGAGCGACGGGTTGCTCAATGCGTATCCCCTTCGTCGGCGCGCAACGTCGACGAACGGCGTTTTTCCCGCAGCTCGCGCACTTCCGCTTCGCTCAAGTCAGTCTTCTCCGCCAGCAGCCGGTCGTCGGCGATCACGTCCAGCAGGTTTTGGGCGATGCGGAGGCGTTCTGCCCGTTGGCCCTCCTGGCGGCCTTCCTGGCGGCCTTCCTCCAAGCCCTCGGCGAACACCTCCTGAAAAAAGCGAGTCTCTTTCAATTCAACGTTCAATAGGTTCAACATCTTCCGAATCTCCTCCCGCGACAGGCGCGGCAGTTTGTACACCAGCAGGGTTTCTACCCAATCCACCAGCGCCGGGCCGCTGGGAGGACCATCCACCGCCGGTTCCTCCAGCAGCGCTTGGGCTTCGGCCACCACCATCGCCGGCGAAGCCAGCATCAATCCCAGCACCCGGATGCCCCGCGAAGGCGTTGGTTTACCCAGCGCCTCTTCCAGATACACCCGTTTGACCCAGGGATGGGCTAATTGCATCTCATAGGCCACTTCCACCGTGCCTTCGGCCGTCCGATTTGGAAACAACGTCACCGCTCGCCACGCCCGGCGCGGTGGTCGCCGGTAAAGATATAGGAATAATTCGGAAAACCAGCGGGCGTGAAAGTCCGGATCGGGCTGAAACTGGGTTTCAATGAATACCAGCGGCCAATCCGGCCGGTCGTCGGGCGGTGTCAGCACGCCATCCAGCCGGAACGCCGTTTGCTTGATCTCCTCGGCGCGCAGCGCATAGCCCCTCCAGGAGGAATCCAACTCCGCCAGTTCCAGCACCAGCTCTGGCCAGTCCTGGAACAACCGATAAAACAGGCTATCGGTTTTCATGTCCCGATCCTTCTTGCTTCACCCTGTCTCCATTTCCGATTCCGGCGTTCGGCGCTGGTGTTTGTCATGATCGGTTACTCGCCGGGTTTCCATCCTCCGGTTTCGGCTGCAAAGCCTGGATCAGGCCGGGCGGCTGCCCGAACTTGTTTTTCAGGAATGCAGCGTGATTCAGGAACGAGCGGGCATCCCGAGCCGCCAGATCATCTGACATTTCAGTGGCTTTGCGCTGGAGCACCGCCAGGTTTTCGTGTAGCAATTCGCAAGCGGTTTTACCGTCGGCCAGCGTCTTTTTCGCCGCGAACTCCCTGGGAATCGCTATGAAACCCTCGATCAAGCCGGGCAGGTAATCGAGCGCGATCCGTTTGGCGCTATGGGCGTCCCTGGCCGAAATGAAGCCGGTGGACGCCTCCATCCGCTCGATCAGGCTCCGAACCTGCGCGCACAGTTCGATAATCGCGCGTTGCTGCGCGGAATCGAACAGGCCGCCGCGATTCTCGGCGACCATCCGCATGAGCCGGTTGAGGCTTTCGTCAATATCTTCCCGTTCCGCCGTGGTGCGTACCACCGGACTGACCCAGGGTTCCCCGGTGCTCAGCTCATTCCGGTCATGGGAAAACGTCAACCGGCCGATTTGCCAGCCCAGGCCGTAGCTGCCCGCCACGATCAGCAGCCAGAAGGCGTCAATGATCCCGGTCAACCGTGCCAACAGCGCCAGCGACGCCAGCCCCAGGCCGGTCAGATTGGCGGGCGAGGACAGGAAACCCGTCAGCGTTTCGGTCCAGCCGCCGCGCTTCATTGGTAGGCTCGGATTTCCCTGAACACGGTCGGCAGTCGAACCTTGCGGGCGTCGAAGGTTTTGCCGCGCGTCAGGGTGGCGACTGCTTCCAGTTCCTTGACGTTGCCTTCGCCGTACAGAATGACGAATACGGGGATAGTCCGCGCCGCCGCGGGCAATTGACGGTACGCCTGGTTGAAGCCGGCCAGGTCCAGCCCCTCGTTCGATTGGCCATCGGTGAACAGGACCACCGAATACAGATATCCCGGACTTTCCGTTTTTTCGTCGGCGAGGAGTTTCAGCGCCGCAAGCGCGGCGTCGTACAGCCGGGTGCGGCCTTCCATTCGGAGCCCGTCGGCATAACGGCGAATTTGGGCAAAGGTTTGGCCCTTGGCCTGATCGTCCGCCGGAATGTCGAACCGCTGCGTCGGGAGAACAGTGGTGGAGAAGGGCAGCATGATCACCCGCTCCCGGCTGGCCAGCCGCGCCAGCCGTCCGGTGATGGAATCGTCGCTCCCGGCGAGAACGTACAGGGAGTCAATCAGACTTTGCCGGCGGCCCGCCTCGTTCATGGAACCGCTGATATCCAGCACGAACACCGAAGCAATCGGGGTCCGGAACTGGTTCATGTAGGCATCGAGCAGGGCGTCGGCGACTGCCCGGTCAGCGGTGAAGGGCAATTCCACCAGTAGCTGGCCGCTGGGGAACAGGCTGGCGGTCTGGCGGGCGACCTCCGGGTTGAACGGGCGGCGCAAGGTCTTTTCCGCCAGCCAGCGCTGTGCTTCCGGTCCCTTCAGATAGTCCACAATCTTGACGTAATCGGCCCGTTTGGCGTCGTTGAGCAGGAGCAGCGGGTAATCGGCGGTGGCCACGCCTTCGTGTGGGTATATCAGCGCCAGCGGCTCGCGCAATTTGCCGCTTTGATTCAGGGACAGCAGCCAGGATTCGTAGTTGATGAAGGCGTTGATCTCCGCGCCCTGCTTTTCGATGAATCGTTCCGACAGATAGGTCGAATTGTCGCCGACCAGCTTGTAGCCGGCCAGGAACTCACGGACCCGATCCTTGCGCACGTCCGCCAGGGTCAGGGCTTCCGGCTTGTCGGCGAACGCCGCCGCTACGCCCATCAGCGCCATGAAGCCCTGATTCGACGAGGCCGGGTTGCTCATGGCGTAACGCAACTGGCCGGCCTGGGCGGCTTCGGTGATGGCCTTCCAGGTGACCTTGGCGTCCCCGATCCAGCCGAGGCGCTGGGCGTCGGACCGGGAGACGCCGATTACCAGCGGCGAGAGCATGATCTTTTCCTGCATCTTGACCCGCGCCTGCCCGGCGGGGTCGGAGAGCACGTATTTGGCGTTGGCGAACCAGGCCGCATCCGTGTCGGCCTTGCCGTTGATCACCTTGTCGGCGCTTTCCATGGTGCCGCCGAAGATGAAGCGCACCTTGATCCCGGTCGCCTGTTGGATCATGCCGGCCAGGGCTTCGGCGTCTCGCAGATCGGAGGTCGCCAGGATGGAGAAGGCCGCCGGATCGGGCGCGGCCTTGCTGTTTCCGCTCGGCGCGGGCGCGTTGTCGCAGGCCGCCAACCCCAACGCGACCATGGCCAGCAAAAACGCCAGGGCCATCCGGACCCGAACCGCGACTGCCGCCATTGCTTTTAACGCCTCGTTCATGGCTCGTCCTCCGTGTTACTTCATCGTCGTCGCGACCACGTCGATCATTTCCGCCATGATTTCCCCGGACGGTGGATCGACGACATCCACGACCCGCTCTTTAACCGAGAAGCCCGCCCGCCCGACCGCTTCCTTGAACAGCGCCGAATCCGCGCCGCGAAAGCCATACTCGACCGCGATTTTCTGCAATTCCGGGTCGGTGGATAGCAGTTCGCCGAGTGCCTTGGCGGGGTCGTTCAGAGCTATAAAGACTTCCTTGCTGAACAGCGTGGGTTTGGGATACAGCAGCACTGCGTCGGGCGGAATTGGCCGGTTCGCCATTGCGTGCGCGACGATCTGATATTCATAGAGAAACACCAGCGGCACCTTGCCCATGCCGATGGACAGATAATCCTCGAAAACCGTGTTGACGTAGTTTTCCTGGAAGCCCTGCCGCTTGAACAGTTCGGCGATCTGGCCCGCCAACCGTCGCGCCGTTTCCCGGTCGGTCACGACTTCGTAGCCGTTCAGGGCGTGGCTGGTCAGTGCCAGGTACAGCGCACCGGAATTGGAGGTGCGCGGATCGGTGGTGGCGATCAGAATGCTGCGCGAAACGTCGTAGCTCTCATGTCCCGGCAAATCCTTCCAGCGCTTCTTCTGGAGCATGAAGTCGGTGATCTTGGCCAAATCCAGGTCATAGACCCGGTCGCCGGTCTTGGTGGCGGCGCCGTTGTTCACCAGAATTTGCGCTATCGACTCCCACGACGCGATCACCAGGGGTGAATAGAGCGGTGAGTAGGTGGTCGTCGGGAGGTTGAGTTGCTTGGCGGTCTCCGTGATCATTCGCGCCGCCAGCACGCCGGCGGACAGGAAAAACTGGGGACCGCCGGGGGTCGCCTTGACCTTGGCCGCCATCTCCCGTGAGCCTATCCGAGCGATCTCGATCTGGAGATGGTGATCGGCCAGGATTTTTTGCACCCGCGCATCCTTGAGGAACGGTTCCGCATCGACCGAAACGAAACCCTTGAGCGTTTGGGTTTGCTGTTCTTGATGGATCGATTGCTGAAGTTGACTCCGTTCGATTACGGAATAGCCAATCGTTCCAGCCAGCGCGACGGCAAACAGCGCCGTCGCGATCAACCCTGCTTTTTTCGCCATCCCATTCCCCTCGTTTGGATTGCGATCCCCGCCCGCCGCGCCCTGGATTCTGGATGATTGGCGCCGCCGCTGGTCAAGCGCAAGCCGTTCGAACAGCGGATGGAGAAACTCGCCGCAGCCTGCCCAGCACGCTCGGAAAGCCGCTTTGCCGCCACGTGGTCAGAGTCGAAGCGTGATGGTCTCGATCAACCGCTTGACGAAAGTTTCGCTGTAGCCACGATCTTTCAGTTCCCACATCAGGGTATTGAGAAAGCGGGACTTGATGTAGAAATTGAGTCGCTTTTCCTTGGCGAAGGTGAAGATTCGTTCCAGAATCTGCTCAAACTTCTTTAAGTCCTTTGGCCGGGTCAATTTCCCCAGATCCAAAGCGCTTCCCGGTGGAAATTTCGTATGGAGTTCTTCGGCTACGATTTTGGCGAGCGCGACCGCTTCACGACTATCAAACCAGCGCAGCAACATGAATAGGATTCCCCCAAATCAACCCAGCGAGTTGCGGATCAGTGTATCAAAATGATCGGCATCCAGGAGCACGAACTGCATGAAACAATTGTGGAATCGGTGGTTTGGCCGCCGCGGTGCGGCCGAAACAAAGAATGCCTGCCTCGAACCGGACGCAGCCACGGAGAGTCAGCCTGAAGCCGAACGGCTGATTATGGAGGGCAACGTCCTGGAGGATGCTGGCCAACTGGCGGCAGCCGAGGCGCAGTATCGGGCGGCGCTCAAGCTTTGTCCTGATTTCGCACGGGGTTATGTGAATCTTGGCAATGTGCAGGCCGCGCAGGAGCAGCCTGAGGCGGCGGCAGCCAGCTATCGCACAGCGCTGCGGCTAAAACCCGGTTACGGCGCAGCCCACGTCAACCTTGGCAGACTGTATCTTTACCGAAGAGACTATCAGAACGCGGCTGAGCACTACGCGCAAGCGGTTCAGTTAATGCCGGATTCTGCTGACGCCTTGGTTGGCCTGGGGGGTGCGCTGGAGGAGCTACAGCGCCAGACCGAAGCGGAACAGGTCTATCGCCGGGCGCTGGAGGTGGAACCCGGCTTTCCAGGCGCACACCTGAACCTGGGACAACTGCTGGTGGCGCTCAAGCGACCAGATGAAGGTCTGGAACACCTTGAGGAAGCGTTATCCCGTCTACCGGACAGTGCGCTTGGTCACTTCATGCTGGGCAATGCGTTGGGCATGTTGGGTTTTACGGCAGAGGCGATGGCGCGATTAGAGCAGGCTCTACACTTGCAGCATGATCATGAGAATGCGGCTGGCTTGATGCTGTTCCTCATGAACTTTCGGCCCAATTACTCGACAGCGGAACTGTTCGCCGCTCACCTTGATTACGTGCGCAGGTTCTGTGCCAGGTTTTATCCGGAAAATTTGCAGTACGTCAACGTTCCTGATCCAGAGCGCCCACTAAAAGTGGGCTACGTTTCCGGCGATTTTCGGATCCATCCGGTCTCTCGCTTCGTCAAAGCCGTGTTTGTTTACCATGATCGCGCCAGCTTCAAGATTTATGGGTTCTATAATCACTACGTGACTGACGCTGTCACCGAACAGTTCAAAGGACTGGTCGACCAGTGGTATTCAATTGGGAGAATGACCGATGCCGACGCGGCACAACTCGTGCGCAAGCTGGGCATCGATATCTTGGTTGATTTATCCGGCCATACCGATTTTCATCGCTTGCAATTATTCGCGCGCAAGCCGGCGCCGGTGCAGGTCACCTGGCTGGGCTACCTGGGGACGACCGGCCTGGCGACCATGGACTATCGAATCTGCGATACCTACACCAACCCACCCGGCCTGACCGAGGCTTTCCACACCGAACAACTGGCGCGCTTACCCGATTGTCAATGGTGCTACACGCCCAATGTTGATTTGCCACCGGTCGGCAAGTTACCCATGCTGGGCAACGGTTATCCGATCCTGGGGTCATTCAACAATCCGCCCAAGCTCAATGACCAGGTGTTGGAGCTTTGGGCGGAAGTGTTAAACATCATTCCGCAAGCACGCCTCCGCCTCGCCGCTGTGCTTCCTGGTCGCGCGGAGGACCGGGTTGCTTCAATCCTGAATCGTTTGGGTGTGGCGCTCGAACGCATCGAATTCATGCCGCGGCTGCCGTATCGCGACTATCTGGCGTCCATCAGCGCCGTTGATCTTGCGCTCGATCCCTTTCCCTACAATGGGGGCACGACTTCCATGGAGACCCTGGTGATGGGCGTGCCGCTGGTCACTCTGGCCGGCGATCACTCCGTCGCCCGAGGTGGAGTCAGTCTGCTGTCCAATCTGGGCCTTGCGGAACTGATCGCGGCCACCCCCCAGGACTATGTGGAGATCGTGCGGCGCCTGATCAACAATCCGGCCCGACTGGCGGCGCTCCGGGGAAGTTTGCGGGAGCGGATGCAAGCTTCTCCGCTCATGGATGGGGCGCGCTTCACCCGCAATCTGGAAGCCTTGTATCGCTCGATGTGGCGAGCCTGGTGTAAGACCCAGGGGGTTGGGGAAAACGAGGAGGGGTCTGGTCTTTTGCCGGCCGCCTGACGGGCCGCCACCGCGACCGCATTAGCCAGATTCAGACTACGGCTGGTGACAAGCTGGCTCGGCGCCGTGGAAGGAAAATGCCAGGCGACTTCCGCCCAAGACGCGAGGAATGGCGACTCACCCTCGGTCGGGAACGGACCAGGCGGGTAGTCCTGAATTAAATGATTTTTCGAGTGTTCCCCCCTTGGGAAAGCTGTCCATCACGTATATCTCCAACCAATTGATTTTGTTAGTATTAACGTGAGTTCCGGATAAGGATGGGGGCCCCCTTGGAGCGGAACCTGCTAAGGTTCCCGGTGATCACCTCCGCTGCCCCAAGAGCCACCCCCATGAGCTTAGAAGACCTGTACTGCGACGTCGATGATTTCTGCCGGGTGTTCCTGCCCGCCTGGCATCGCCAGCTCCTGACCGACGGCACGCGCCAGCGGAAGCGTTCCTCGCGGCTGACCCTCGGCGAGATCATGACGATTTTAATTTATTTCCATCAGGCCCAGTATCGCAATTTCAAGGCGTTTTACTTGTTGCACCTGTGCCGGCACTGTCGGGGCGAGTTTCCCAACCTTTTGAGCTACAATCGGTTTGTCGCACTGATCCCCACCGCCCTGATGCCGCTGTGCATCTACGTGCATAACCGGCGCGGCCAGGACACCGGGATCGCCTTCATCGATGCCACCTCCCTGGTGGTGTGCCACAACCGCCGGATCCACAGCCACAAAGTTTTCAAGGCCGTCGCTCGCCGGGGCAAAACTTCCATGGGTTGGTTCTACGGCTTCAAGCTCCATCTCGTCGTCAATGACCGGGGCGAACTCCTCGCCTTCCGCATCACCCCCGGCAACGTGGATGACCGGGAACCGGTACCGGAGCTGACTCGGGGCTTGACCGGCAAGCTGATCGGCGATCGCGGCTACATTTCCTCGCAACTGTTCCACGTCCTGTGGGAGCGGGGCCTGCACTTGATCACCAAGATTCGTCGGAACATGCACAACAAATTGATGCCCATGGTCGATAAGCTGTTGTTGCGCAAGCGGGCCATCATCGAAACCATCAACGACCAGATCAAGAACATCCAGCAGGTCGAACACACCCGGCACCGCAGCGTCACCAACGCCATGGTCAACGTCCTGGCCGCCTTGGTGGCCTATACCCATCAACCCTGCAAGCCCTCGCTGAACTTGTCTCAAAATCAGCTTAAGCTGTTGACTTGAAGTGAATAATAATACGGAACTCACGTTAGTATTAGCAACCGGGGAATCCTCTCCCCCACAAGGGGGAGGGCGAGGGAGGGGGTAGGATTGAATCACAACTCCTTGAATCATGGCAGGCTAATTGGTCAACCCCCCACCCCAACCCTCCCCCGCAAGGGGGGAGGGAGACTTGTGTAATCGACAGCCTTGGGAAAGGGGGGCCGTCATGTCGTTGGAAACCGGTTAGTGCGCGATCACCGGGTGATAGATGATTTCCAGTTCCTCGCCTTCGCTATTAAGGAAGCTGATCATCTGGCCCTGCATTTCGGCGGTGGCGCCGGGAGATGCGGTGGGATCCAACATCGAGTCGTGGTCGCCTTGGGTGAAGCGAACGATGGCGCGCACGCCCCGGTCATCTCGTACCGTGCGGCTGGCCGATTTCAGCCCCATGACCTTGGCTAGCGGTTCGGTGCCCGACAGCGGCGCGTTTGATACGGTATTCGGCACTTTCTGGTCGGGCAGGAAGCCATCGCCGCCCACCACTTCAATCAGGTGGATCGGATGCAGACTGGCGGCCTGGACGGCATAATTGATGGGATCGCCGGAATCGAACGTAGTCTGCCATGCGTTTAGAAATGCCTCGTACTCGGGTGTGCCTTTGCTGATGCCCTTCTGGGCCAGCGCGGCCACCAAATCAGGTTCAAAACGAGGTGATCCATCAACCATTTTGGCAAAGCCGCCGCTGGCCATGCCTAATGTCGCACTGGTGACATTGTCCTCGACGGCCAGGAAGACACCGCCGAGGATGGCGCCCAGCGAATGGGCCACAAACCGGATATGCCCCGTGTCGAGGTCCGGCTTGCCATCACCGTTCAGATCGACCAGCGGCAAACTGGCAACCAACTGACGTAAATCCTGAACAGCCTCCCGTTGATTGTCGCGGGTCGTCAGGAGGCTTTGCGGATAGACATAGTAATTGCCAGTCGGGTCGATGATCCCATCCGCCGGTGGAAGGAGGGTCTCGTTATTCACCAAATCCAGGTCAAAGGTCCGCTCCATGCCCGGCATGTAGAACGGGCTGGTCTTATCGGTGACGCCGTGCAGGGGTGCATCAATAGCGACGGCGGCGAAACCGGCGAATGACAGCGCATCGGCGATGGCAATCAGGGTCGTGCGATCATAGTGAATGGGATGCTGGAAGATCACCACCGGCCAGCCATTAGCGGGCTTGCTCTGGCCGCTCTTGGCGTTGGGTACGGTCATCAGCACCGGAATTTGCAACGGCAAGACCTTCGCCGCCGGCAGTGGGTTGTAACGGGTGACCGGGCCGCCATCGGCGGTCTGCCAATAACTACTCAGCGCTGCTTTGTCCTTGCCGAGGTAGTAGGGAATCGCCAGCGCCCCAAAGTAGATATCGGAAAAACCGGGCAAGTTGTAGGAGGGCACGGCGGCGGTGGTTAAGCCGGTCGGTTTGATCAATATCCCCAGCGGTTTGAGATTCTTGCCCAGCGCCACGAAGGCGTCGTCGATGGACTGGGTCATCGCGGTCCAGCTCAGCACGATGCTGCTCCGGGTCACGCCCTGACTGGCGGCGGCGGCTTCCTGGTTGTTGGTCAGTTGCCGCAGCGGCTCCAGCGCCTGGGCCTGGGCATCGCTCAGGCCGGGAATCACGCTCTTGCCATTGGCGTCCACCAGCGGCGTGGTCAGCTTGGTCAAAGCATAGGTCGGCGACGGCGAGGCGTCGAAGCCGCCACTGTCCTGAATACCATTGGTCAGCACCACCAGATAGCCGGTCTTGGGTTTGAGCGGAAGCAGCGGATGGATGTTCAGCGTGGTCTGTTTTGCGTCCTGCGGCAGCAGGTTAGCGCTGTAATCGGCGCCTGCTCTCAGTTCGCCCTTGACCTCGGCCACGGCGAAAGACGAGGTCAGCGTCACCTCGAACACCCGCACCGTGTTGCCGGCCTTGACCGTGGTCGGGTTCAGGGTGCCGGAGAAATACGCGGTCATCGGGGCAACGGTGGAAAAGCCGTCCAACCCGTTCATCGCCACTCTCGGATCGGCCAGATTGGTCGGATCGGCCACTGGAATGTTCAGGGTGCCATCGGTCGAGCCGCTGAACAGCAGGTTGGTGGGGAAGGGGAGTTGACCGGCGGCGGGATTGAAGACCGCGTAAAAATCTGGGCGGGTGGCGGCTTGCGCGCCGCCGAGGGCGGTCAAGCTTAGAGCGAGGCATAACGGGGCAAGTTGAAACAGGGGGTTACGGGGAGATATTTTCGTTTTCATCGCTACTCCTTGACGGTGGCAACAGTGATCTAAAGCTATTGTTGGGGTAAGGCGGACACGGATGTTCAGGTTTTCAACAACCCCCGAATCGCCGACGAGGTCATCACCTTGCCCTCGCCGCGATAGGCTTCGTGGTTGGTTTCGATTTCGTTGAGTTTGTACAGATAGTTCACCATCAGCCCGGCCGACTGGCGCAAACCGTTTTCCGAAGTGTCGGCCAGCCAGTTCAGCCGCTCGATCCGCGCGCCGTTGGAAAGATGGAAGTGGGCCACCCGGTCGTGGGCGATGCCCGCCTCGCGCTTCTCCTTGGCCAGATAGCTAGCGCACAACCGGGGCAATATCTGCTTCAGCGCCTTGACCAGTTCCGGCTTCCGGGACCAATTGGGGGTCTGCAACACGGTCTTGAGCGAGGCCGGTTCGTCGCCGGTCTTGGCCGCGGCCACCAGCGCCTTGTGGTCGGCGGGGGTCAGCAATTCCGCTTCCACGTCCTTGCCCGGTTCGCCGAGCTTGCGATCCAGCCAGGCGCGGAAGCCGGGAATCGGCGACAGGGTGGCGAAGGTCTTGAGGTTCTTGAACTCGCCGGCCAGTTCGTCCACCACCCGCTTGATCAGGAAATTGCCGAAGCTGATGCCGCCCAACCCTTCCTGGGCGTTGGAGATGGAGTAGAAAATGGCGGTGTCGGCCTCGGCCGGATCGAGCACCGGCGCGGATTCGTCCAGCAGGGTCTGCACGTTGTCGGCGATGCCGTGGACCAGCGCCACCTGGACGATGATCAGCGGCTCATCGGCCATGCGGGGGTGGAAAAAGGCGAAACAGCGCCGGTCGGCGCTGAGCCGATTCTTCAGATCGTCCCAATCCTTGATCGGATGCACGGCTTCGTAGGCGAACAGTTTTTCCAGCAGCGAGGCCGGCGAATTCCAGGTGATGCGCCGCAATTCCAGGAAGCCGACATCGAACCAGGAAATCAGCAGCGATAACAGATCCCGCTCCAGCGCCGCCAGCGCCGGATCGTCCTTGCGCCAGTTCAACAACTCCGCGCGCAGGTCCACCAGAAAGTGAAACCCCTCCGGCAAGGCGTTGAGCTGGGTCAACAACCGCAGTCGGGGCGGTTGCAGCGCCTGGCGCAGCGTCCGCTCCGCCTTGGCCCGTTCCTCGGCGTCGTCCCCGGCCTGCTGAAGTTTCGCCACCGCCCGATCCACCGCCTTGCGGTCGATGTCGAACTCGGTGGCGAGGATTTGCAGAAACCGCTTGCGACCCCTGCCGTTCAGCGCCAGATAGATGCGGCCCAACTGGGCGGCGCGGGCGCGGGCCGAAACCTCGCCGCCGCGCGCTTCCAGACAGTTGCGCATCTGGGCCCTGAGGCCGTCGATGTCCTTTTCCGGCAGATGGGGACCCGGAGCGACGGGCAACAAGCCGCCGCCCCAGTCGGCGACATCGCGCCAGGCTTCCCGCAGATTCTGCATGGTGCGGTTCAGGAGACTGGCGCGGGTGATTTCGGACTCGCGGGTGTTCAGTTCAGTCATGACCGGATTACCTGTGGGAAACGAGGGAGACCGAGGTTGAGGCCGGGTGCTGGCGCTAGAACTGCTCCTCGGTCAGCGTCAGGATGGAGGCGCCGCCGTTCTTGATCGAAGCGCGCAAGGCGCCAGCCTTGGGCAGGATGTGCTCGGCGTAGAAGCGGGCGGTAACCCGCTTGGCTTCGAGGAACAGCGGATCCTCGCCGACCATCAGCTTGTCGTGGTCCACCAGCTTGCCTTGGGCCACCAGCGCCGCGCGGGCCATCTGCCAACCACCGCAGACATAACCAGCCAGCATCAGATAATCGACCGACACCGCCATGACATGGTCGGCGTCGGATGTTCCCAGTATCCAGTCGGTGGCCTCGGCCAGCGCCTGAACACCCTCGGCCAAGCCGGCGCGAATTGCGGCCAGGTCGTCGCCGGCGCCCCGGCCCAGTTCTTCCACGGTCGCCCCGATTTCGGCGATCAGCGCCCGCATCGCGGCGCCCTGGTCCATGTTCAGCTTGCGGCCGGCCAGGTCGGCGGCCTGAATGCCGGTGGTCCCTTCGTAGATGGTGGTGATGCGGGAATCGCGCAGGTGCTGGCAGGTGCCGGTTTCCTCGATGTAACCCATGCCGCCATGGGCTTGCACCCCCAGCGAGGCGACCTCGATGCCGATCTCGCTTGACCAGCCCTTGACCACCGGAATCAGCAAATCCACCCGGGCCTGCTGGCGCTGGCGGGTCGCGGGATCGGGATGATGGCGGGCCAGGTCCATGTTCATCGCCACCACGTAGGCCAGACCCCGCATTGCCTCGTTCAGGGCCTTCATGCTCATCAGCATCCGTCGCACGTCGGGATGGTGGATGATGGTCACCCGGTCGCCGCTCTTGACCCCGACCGGCCGGCCCTGCACCCGATCCTTGGCGTACTCGCGGGCCGCCTGATAGGCGCGCTCGCCGATGGCCAATCCTTGCAGGCCGACCTTGAAACGGGCCTCGTTCATCATGATGAACATATAGGCCAGGCCCTTGTTTTCCTGGCCGACCAGATAGCCGATGGCGCCGTCCTGGTCGCCGAAGGCCATCACGCAGGTCGGGCTGGCGTGGATGCCCATCTTGTGCTCGACCGAAACCGCATGCACGTCGTTGCGCGCCCCCCGCGATCCGTCCGGATTGACCAGGAACTTGGGCACGATGAACAGCGAGATGCCCCTGACCCCTTCCGGCGCGTCCGGGGTGCGGGCCAACACCAGGTGAATGGTGTTCTCGGTCATGTCGTGCTCGCCCCAGGTGATGAAGATCTTCTGGCCGAAGATTCGGTAATGATCGTTCTCGGGCACGGCGCGGGTGCGCACCGCCGACAGATCGGAGCCGGCCTGCGACTCGGTCAGGTTCATGGTGCCGGTCCATTCGCCGCTGACCATTTTCGGCAGGTACAGCGCCTTCTGTGGCTCGGAACCGACCCGGCTGATGGCTTCGATCGCGCCGGCGTTCAGCAACGGGCACAGCGCGAAGGACATGTTGGCCGAGTTCCACATTTCCTGGGTGGCGGTGTTGATCAATTCCGGCAGGCCCTGACCGCCGTGCTCGGTGGGGCAGCCGATCCCGTTCCAGCCGCCCTCGGTGAATTTCCGGTAGGCCCTGGCGAAGCCGTCGGCGGGGATGACGCCCTGGGGGCCGATCTTGACGCCCTGCACGTCGCCGGAATGGTTGAGCGGCGCCAGTACCTCGGAGGCGAGTTTGGCGGCTTCCTCCAACACGGCCTCCACCAGTTCCGGGCCGATGTCCTGCTCGGCGAACGCCGGCAAGGCGGCGACCTCGGCCATCCCGGCCAATTCGTTGATCACAAACTGCATGTCGCGGGTTGGAGCGGTATAGGCGGTCATGAACGCCTCCTGATTTTGGAATTCGGAAATTATTGGAATTCGAAATTGCGACGCGGGATTGGAAAACCGGGCGCCGCCCTGGGCAGCGGCGCGGGATCGACGGAGGTGGGCTCAGCCAGCGGCTTTCAGCTTATCCAGTTCCTTGGACATTTCGGGCACGGCGGCGAACAGATCGGCGACCAGGCCGTAATCGGCGACCTGGAAGATCGGCGCTTCCTCGTCCTTGTTGATGGCGACGATGACCTTGCTGTCCTTCATGCCGGCCAGGTGCTGGATGGCGCCGGAAATGCCGACGGCGACGTAGAGATCGGGCGCGACCACCTTGCCGGTCTGGCCGACCTGATAGTCGTTGGGCACGAAGCCGGCGTCCACGGCGGCGCGGGAGGCGCCCACCGCCGCGCCGAGCTTGTCGGCCACGTCCTCCAGTAGCTTGAAGTTCTCGCCGTTGCCCATGCCGCGACCGCCGGAGATGATGATGCGGGCGGCGGTCAGTTCCGGCCGGTCGGACTTGGTCAACTGTTGGCCGACGAAGCGGGAGACGCTGGCGTCCGCCGCCGGGGCGACGGTTTCGACCACGGCGAAGCCGCCGGAAGCGGTGGCGGCGGGGAAGGCGGTGCCGCGCACGGTGATGACCTTGATCGGGTCCTTGGATTGCACGGTGGCCAGCACGTTGCCGGCGTAGATCGGTCGCACGAAGGTGTTGACGCTCTCCACCTTGATGACGTCGGAAATCTGCGCCACGTCGAGCAGGGCGGCGACGCGCGGCAACATGTTCTTGCCGGCGGCGGTGGCGGAAGCCAGGATGTGGGTGTAGCCGCCGACCAGGCTGACCACCAGGGCCGCCACGTTCTCGGCCAGTTGGTTGGCGTAGTGGGGGGCGTCGGCCAGCAGCACCTTCTTGATGCCGACAACCTTGGCGGCGGCCTCGGCGACCGCGCCGCAACCATGGCCGGCCACCAGGATGACGATGTCGCTGCCCAGTTGGGTAGCGGCAGTGATGGTGTTGAGGGTGGCCGCCTTGAGAACGGCGTTGTCGTGTTCGGCAATGACCAGGATGCTCATGGTTCGGGTCTCGCGGGCGTTAGATGACGTGCGCTTCGTTGCGGAGCTTGTCCACCAGGGCGGCGATGGTGTCGACCTTGATGCCGGCCTGGCGCTTGGGCGGTTCCTGCACCTTCAGGGTGATCAAGCGCGGCGCCACGTCCACGCCCAGATCCGCCGGTTTCAGCACGTCCAGCGGTTTCTTCTTGGCCTTCATGATGTTGGGCAGCTTGACGAAGCGCGGCTCGTTCAGGCGCAGGTCGGTGGTGACCACCGCCGGTAGCTTGAGGGCCACGGTTTCCAGGCCGCCGTCGATCTCGCGGGTGACGTCGACCGTACCGGCGCCGACTTCGACCTTGGAGGCGAACGTGCCCTGCGGCCAGCCCAGCAGCGCCGCCAGCATCTGGCCGGTTTGGTTGGAGTCGTCGTCGATGGCCTGCTTGCCGAGAATCACCAGCTCGGGTTTTTCCTTCTCGACCACGGCCTTGAGCAGCTTGGCGACCGCCAGCGGTTGCAGTTCGGCGTCGGTTTCCACCAGAATGCCCCGGTCGGCGCCCATCGCCAGCGCGGTGCGGATCGTGTCCTGGCAGGCGGCCACGCCCAGCGATACCGCCACGATTTCCTTCGCCTTGCCCGCCTCTTGCAAGCGGACGGCTTCTTCCACGGCGATTTCGTCGAACGGGTTCATGGACATCTTAACGTTGGCGGTTTCCACGCCGGAACCGTCCGCTTTCGCCCGAACCTTGACGTTGTAGTCAACGACCCGTTTTACGGCGACTAGAATTTTCATCGTTCACCTTCGCTTTGAAATGACTTGTGTTGGGGGATGGCGCTAAACCCTGGTGAACTATGGTATTTAGTCCCCCCCACTGATGCAATGGATTTATTGGCTGCTGGCGGGAACCACGGCCGTGATTTCCCGCCGTTTCGCTCGGTCCCGTCGCCATGAGCCGCGAACGAGCGCCACCCTGACCGGAGAGACGCATGTATTCCACCCACGAAGGCTATAACGACAGCATCCATGGTTATTATCTTGAGGACCTCGCGGTCGGCATGAGCGCCTCCCACGCCAAGACCGTCACCGAGACCGACGTGGTCATGTTCGCGGGGCTGACCGGCGACTACAACCCCGTGCATTGCAACGAGGTGTTCGCCGCGGGGACTCCGTTCAAGACCCGCATCGCCCACGGCATGTTTTGCGCCGGTCTGATTTCCTGCGTGGCGGGCACCCGCCTGCCGGGACCGGGGGCGATCTACGTGGACCAGCAACTGCGCTTCAAGGCGCCGGTGCGGATCGGCGACACCGTCACCGCCACCTGCACCATTCAGGACATCAACGTGGAGCGGCGGCGGGTGGTGATGAACACGATCTGCACGGTGGGAGACACGGTCGTCGTGGAAGGCAACGCGACGTTCATGGTGAGTCGCCGCGCCAAGAAGTAGCCAGATTCGGGCAGAACGCGCGGGCGGATAGGATGAAGCCGGCGCGGGGCCGCGAAACTGACTGGCGCTTCCCTCGTTAAGTACTGTCCATTACACGTATCTCCAACCAATTGATTTCATTATTATTAAAAAGCCAGGGAACCCCCTCCCCCCTTGCGGGGGAGGGCGAGGGAGGGGGGTAGGGTTGAATCGCAACTCCTTGCATTATGGCAGGCTGATCGGTCAACCCCCACCCCAACCCTCCCCCGCAAGGGGGAGGGGAGACTTGTGGTAATCGACAGCGTTAAGTGACCCGCCGCGACATCAGGATCGTATGGGGCGCCCCGCGTATCCCCTTCCTCCGGTTGCCGCGCCTGAGAATTGGTTTTTCATTTTTACACTTGTTAACACTTTTCGATCCATATTTAACATTTGTTTATATTTGTTTGCTGGAATCCTTGAAGGATAGGATTATATTTTTCGCGGTAATTTTCGCATTCATGAGGCTTGGGAGAAGACTATGTATTTTAAAAAAGCATTCTTGACGGGTTGTTTGACGATGGCGTTATCCATCGCCCATTCCCAAACTCCCCGGATCATGTCACGGTTGCCGGTGGGTTCAATCCCATTCCCTTGATGATCAAGGCCGGAGAAGTTGGTCAGTAAGTTTCCCAATACAAGCCTCCTCAGATTCTTTATAACGATTCAAGCGTCGGTTTTAGTCTATTTTGCGCGGGGACTGGAGTCGAGACACCCAGCATCAATACCGCCACGCGCCAGATGCGACCCGCCGAGATCGAGTTGTGCAATAAGAACGGCGTCAATGAAATCGTGGAAATCAAGCTGGGTAACGATGCTTTGGTTACCGCGCAGGCGCAGGATGGCCGGTTGAACCAGATCAGTCGAAAGGAGCTGTTCTTGGCCATGGCCAAGAATGTTCCCGATCCGAAGGACGGCGCCAAGCTGATTCCTAATCCTTACAAGGACTGGAAGGAAATCAATCCCGCGTTGCCCAGCCTCAAGATCCAAATTGTGGCGCCAGAGCCAAAAATCGGTCTTTACCAGTCTTGCCGGGGCCAGGGGCGATCTACGTGGACCAGCAATTGCGCTTCAAGGCGCCGGTGCGGATCGGCGACACCGTCACCGCCACCTGCACCATCCAGGAGATCAACATGGAGCGCCGGCGGGTGGTCATGAGCACGATCTGCACGGTGGGAGACACGGTCGTCGTGGAAGGCGGCGCGACGTTCATGGTGAGTCGCCGCGCCAAGAAGTAGCCAGATTCGGGCGGAACGCGCGGGCGGATAGGATGAGGCCGGCGCGGGGCCGCGAAACTGATTGGCGCTTCCCTCGTTAAGTGACCCGCCGCAACGTCAAAATCGTATGCGGCGCCCCGCCTATCCCATTCCTCCGGTTGCCGTGCCTGAGAGTTGGTTTTTCATTAGTTTACACTTAATTCCCTTGCCCCGATTCGAGCGCGAACAGGCGAGAACCGCCGCCAAGACCTTGAAGGTGGTAACTCAGAAAAAGACGGCTACAAGTAGCTGAACAGGTCGAGCGGATAGCGTTTCCCGGCTAGATAGTCGTCGATGCAGCGCAGCACCATGGGGCTGCGCAGCTTCGGTCCCAGCGCGGCGATTTCGCCGCGGCTCAGCCACAGGGCGCGCTCGATACCGTGATCCAGCGGTTGGTCGGGATGATGGTGCAAGGCCCGCCCGGCGAAGCAGGTGCGGATGAAGGTGTGGCCCTGGGGATGGGTCCAGTAGTACAGGCCGACGATGGTGTCCACCTGGATTTCCCAGGCGGTTTCCTCCAGCGTTTCCCGAATCGCCGCCGCCGCCAGCGTTTCATGCTCGTCCAAATGGCCGGCGGGCTGGTTGTAGACCAGTTCGTCGCCGTCGGCGTATTCCTCCACGATCAGAAACCGTCCATCCCGCTCGATGACGGTGGCGACGGTCAAGCGCGCGTCCCAGTCCATGCGATGTCCTCACTGTACGGGTTTGGCGAAGGTGAACGCGCCGCGCAAGTCGCCTTCCTTGAAGCCGCGCGCCTGGTCGCTCGGGTAAAGTTCCTTGAGTTTGGCGTCCACGGCGGGGTCGATGTTCGCGCCGTGGCAACTCAGGCAGAGCGAGGCGGTGGGAATGGCCTTCATGTAGCGGAAGGTTTTCTGGCCCTGGTCGTCGTCGATCACTGCGAAGAATTCCAGTTTGTCCACGGGTTCGCCTTGTGCCTTGCGCGCCTCGAACTGCTTGAGCACGGCCAGCTCCCAGTTGTCGGGCGCGTTGGCGGGGTTGCGGAGCTTGAGGCTGGTCCGTCCGACCAGCATGCCCTGTTTCTGGCCCAGGTCAGTGGCGATTTGACCGGCCTTTTCATGGCAGACCGCGATGCCGTTAACCGGGCCGCCGCTCTGGATGGCTTGTTGCAGGGCGTCCTTCAGCAGGGTTCCGAACGTTTGCGCCACGTGTCGGCTGGCGACGACTTCCGGCGGGATGTCGGATGGCTGTCGCGCCAAGGCGGGACCGGTGGCCAGCGCCGCGCCGAGAACCAGAATCGAAGTCGCTTGCATCGATGGATTCCCCCCTTTTGGTTCGGTATTTGGACGAGCAGTATAGGCGAACGCGCTTATTCCGGTGGATTTTTCCGAGTCTGGACCCTATCTAAACCAGGCAGGCGCGATTACCAGTGCAACCCGATGAGGAGGTGTCCGATGAACCTGTCCCAGAAGACCTGCGCGCCCTGTCGGGGCGGTATCCCTCCGTTGACCTGGCGCGAAGTCGAAGCCTTGTTACCGCAAGCACCTGGCTGGCAATTGCTGGAAAACGGCGCGCGGATCGAACGGCGATTCGAGTTCAGGAACTTCGCCGCCGCCTTGGCGTTCGTCAACCGGGTGGGGGAACTTGCCGAACAGGAAGGGCACCATCCCGACGTCACTTTCGGTTGGGGCTATGCCAACGTCTTGTTCTACACCCACAAGATCGGCGGTTTGCATGAAAACGACTTCATCATGGCCGCCAAGGTCAACGAACTGTATGCCGAATAAGGTGATTTCCTGAAACGTTGTCCGCGCTGTTCCAGCGTCTCGATCTGAAAGCTGAAGAGTTTGGTCATGGTTGAGCAAACACCCCCTCCAACGAGGGCGCGTCCAGCACCCGTTCCCCCCACATTTCCAACTGGGCCGGTTCCGCTTCCGCCAGCTTCGCCTCCACCCAGCCCGGCACCGGCCCGAACCGGCGGGTCAACTGCCGTCTCAACATTAGCGCCTCGCCGACCGAGACCCCCTTTATGATGCCCTTCTCGATGCCCATCGGGATCCCCTTCTCGATGCCCTCTTGTACCCACTGTTCCGCAATCGTTGTCATCTGTTCACCCTCATTGCTCAAGACCGCCGTCGCCACCCGGCGCAATTCGTCGGCGTTCAGTCGCTCCGCGCTCGGCCCTTGCCCAACCCTACGAATGCCACGAATGCCACGAATGCGCTCAATCCAGCGCCGCCGCTGCTCCACGCAAGGCGGGATGGTCGGCGGTGATCACCCAGGTCGGAATCGCCGCTAGGTAGCTGTTGAACCGACCCTTGGCCTCGAACCGGGCGCGGAACGCCGAGCGGTCGAAGAAATCGCCCAGTCGCGGCACGATGCCGCCGCCGATGTAAACCCCGCCTCGCGCGCCGAGGGTGAGGGCCAGGTTGCCCGCCGCCGTGCCCAGCATCCCCAAGAACATCTCCACCACTTCAGCGCAGTGTCGGCAGTTTTCGGCCAGCGCCCGTTCGGTGATCTCGGCGGGCGCCAGTCCTTCCGCCGGCCAGCCTTCCAGCTCCGCCAGCGCGGTGTACAGATTGACCAGCCCTGGCCCCGACAGAAACCGTTCCGGCGAAACGTGACCGAATTGGCGCTGCAAAATTTGGCCGATCACCCATTCCCGTTCGTTGGCGGGGGAAAAAGTGACGTGACCGCCCTCGGTCTGGAGCGGAATCCAATGGCTGCCCGACCACACCAGGCCCGACACGCCCAAGCCAGTTCCCGGTCCGATGAGGCCGATGGGCGCGTTTTCGACGGTCGTTCCCCCGCCGACTTGCCGGCGTTCGTTGGAACCCAACAACGGCAACGCCAGCGCCAGCGCGGTAAAATCGTTGAGGATCAGCAACCGTTCCAATCCCAGCGCCTGTTCCGCCGCCCTTCTGGAGAAGGACCAGTGGCTGTTGGTGAACTGAATCCAGTCGCCGGTCACCGGCGTGGCGACCGCGACGGCGGCCCGGCGCGGATGCGGCCCGGCAATCCCGCGCAAATAGGCGGCGGCGGCCTGGATCAAGTCCGGGTAATCGGCGCCACTCAGCACGCGTTCCGACTGAATGCGACCGTCCGGGGTGGCGAGGGCAAAGCGGGCGTTGGTGCCGCCGATGTCGGCGATCAAGTCTGGAGCTTCGGTGGAGTGTTGCGTCATGGCGAG
This sequence comes from Candidatus Competibacteraceae bacterium, assembly GCA_046347555.1. Taxonomy (GTDB): domain Bacteria; phylum Pseudomonadota; class Gammaproteobacteria; order Competibacterales; family Competibacteraceae; genus Contendibacter. The sequence continues at coordinate 68,387 of JAXMFY010000015.1, forward strand.
GTTTCCTGCCGAGTGGAATGATCGTGGCGATTGGGCGACCGAGGGTGGGTTGTCATGACCATCTTGTGTTATGCTGCATAGCCACATTAAGATAGCCAGAATTTTCGATGCGCCCTTCTTTAAAGGACGATGCGAAAACACGCAAGGGCTTTCGATGGTCGTACCGATCGGGTTTCAAGCACAACCCCGTAAACCTCCAAGAGGATAGAAAAAATGGCGTTTCTGAGCGTTGAACAACTGAAAAAAGACTGGGCTGAGAATCCCCGCTGGAAAGGCATCAAGCGCGGCTACACCGCCGAGGATGTCGTGCGGCTGCGCGGCAACATTCCAGTCGAGTACAGCCTGGCGCAGCGGGGCGCCGAGAATTTGTGGAAGCTGATCACCACCACCCCCTACGTCAACTGCCTGGGCGCGCTGACCGGCGGTCAGGCCATGCAGCAGGCCAAGGCCGGTGTCAAGGCCATTTACCTGTCCGGCTGGCAGGTCGCCGCCGACAACAACACCTACATGTCGATGTATCCCGACCAGTCGCTGTATCCGGTGGATTCGGTGCCGGCAGTGGTCGCGCGCATCAATAATACCTTCAAGCGCGCCGACGAGATTCAATGCGCCCGTGGCATTGGGCCGGGCCACAAGGATTTCATCGACTATTTCCTGCCGATCGTCGGCGACGCCGAAGCCGGTTTCGGCGGCGTGCTGAATGCCTACGAACTGATGAAGTCGATGATCCGGGCTGGCGCGGCGGGCGTCCACTTCGAGGATCAGTTGGCCTCGGTCAAGAAGTGCGGCCACATGGGCGGCAAGGTGCTGGTGCCGAGCCAGGAAGCCGTGCAGAAACTGATCGCGGCCCGCCTGGCGGCCGACGTCTACGGCGTGCCGACCATCCTGCTGGCCCGCACCGACGCCGAAGCCGCCGACCTGCTGACCAGCGACTGCGACGAGAACGACAAGCCGTTCTGCACCGGCGAGCGCACCGTCGAAGGCTTCTACAAGACCAAGAAAGGTCTGGCGCAGGCGATTTCGCGCGGTCTGGCCTACGCGCCCTACGCCGACATGGTCTGGTGCGAGACCGGCACCCCCGATCTCGACTTTGCCAAGAAATTCGCCGACGCCATCCAGAACCAGTTCCCCGGCAAGATGCTGGCCTACAACTGCTCGCCGTCGTTCAACTGGAAGAAGAACCTGGATGACGCCACCATCGCCAAGTTCCAGCGCGAGCTGGGCGCGATGGGCTACAAGTACCAGTTCATCACCTTGGCCGGCATCCACAACATGTGGTACCACATGTTCGATCTGGCGCAGGACTACGTGAAGCGCGGCATGTCCGCCTACGTCGAGAAGGTGCAGGAACCCGAGTTCGCCGCCCGCGACCGTGGCTACACCTTCGTCAGCCACCAGCAGGAAGTGGGCACCGGCTATTTCGACGACGTGACCACCATCATTCAAGGTGGCGTGTCCTCGGTGACCGCGCTGACCGGTTCCACGGAAGAAGAACAATTCCACTGAGCGTCGTGCCCGCCGTTTGCCGCTAGCGGCGCCAACGGCGGAATCCGCCGGCCATCCGACTACCCGGAGGGAGACTCTCTCCGGGTTTTTGCCATTGGAAACCGCTAAAATCATCCCCGCCGATTTCGAACGAACACCCATCCAAGGAGCAGCCGTGAGCCTCAATTTGCCTGCTGGCGTGCAAGTGAACGCCCCGCTTCATCCCCGTTTCGACGAGATTCTGACCCATGACGCGCTGGCTCTGGTGGCCAAGCTGCACCGCGCTTTCGAGCCGCGTCGCCAGGAATTGTTGAAAAAGCGCATCGAGCGTCAGGCGCGCATCGACGCGGGCGAAATGCCCGATTTTCTACCCGAAACCAAGCACATCCGCGAAGGCGACTGGAAGATCGCGCCGCTACCCAAGGCGCTGGAGCGCCGCCGCACCGAAATCACCGGTCCGGTCGAGCGCAAGATGATCATCAACGCCTACAACTCCGGCGCCGATTCCTACATGACCGACTTCGAGGATTCCAACAGCCCCAACTGGTACAACCAGATTCAAGGGCAGGTGAATCTGGTCGACGCCATCCGCCGCAAGATCAGCTACGTGAACGAGGTGGGCAAGGAGTACAAGCTGAACGATACCATCGCCACGCTGCAAATTCGGCCGCGCGGCTGGCATCTGGACGAGAAGCACGTGTTGGTGGACGGGCAGCGCGTTTCCGGCGGCATCTTCGATTTCGGCCTGGTGTTCTTCCACAACGCCAAGGAGCAGATCGCCCGTGGCGCGGGTCCGTTCTACTACCTGCCCAAGATGGAGAGCCATCTGGAAGCGCGGCTGTGGAACGATATTTTCGTGATGGCGCAGAATGAACTAGGCATTCCCCAGGGAACGATTAAGGCCACCGTCCTGATCGAAACCATCCTCGCCACCTTCGAGATGGAAGAGATTCTGTACGAACTGCGCGAGCACTCCGCCGGCCTGAACGCCGGGCGCTGGGACTATATCTTTAGCTGCATCAAGAAGTTCAAGAAGAATAAGAACTTCTGTCTGGCCAATCGCGGCGCGATCACCATGGAAGTGCCGTTCATGCGTTCCTACGCCCTGCATCTGGTCAAGGTCTGCCACAAGCGCGGCGCCCCAGCCATGGGCGGCATGTCGGCGCTGATCCCGATCAAGAATGATCCCGAGGCCAACGAAAAAGCGCTGGCCGGCATCCGCCACGACAAGACCCGCGACGCGCGAGACGGTTTCGACGGCGGCTGGGTGGCCCATCCCGGTCTGGTGCCCATCGCCCACGAGGAGTTCGTCAAGGTGCTGGGCGACAAGCCGAATCAGTGGGAGAAGCAGCGCGACGAGGTGTTCGCCGCCAAGGATTTCCTGAACTTCCAGCCCGAACAGCCCATCACCGAGACTGGGCTACGCAACAACATCAACGTCGGCATTCACTACCTGGGTTCGTGGCTGGCGGGCAACGGCTGCGTGCCGATCCATAATCTGATGGAAGACGCCGCCACCGCCGAAATTTCCCGTTCCCAGGTCTGGCAGTGGGTGGTCAGTCCCAAGGGCACGCTGGACGACGGCCGCAAGGTGACCGCCGAACTGGTCCACGCGATGATTCCCGAGGAGCTGGCCAAGGTCAAGGCGACTGTTACCGCGCAGGGCGAGGACACCGCCACCTACGATCAAGCGGCCGGCATCTTCGAGAAGATGTCGCTTGACCCGAATTATCCGGAGTTCCTGACCTTGCCGCTGTACGAGGCGATGGATTGATTTTGTGCCGATGCGGGTTCAAGTGAACTCGCTATAGTCTCTTCCATACAGGAACGGCGTCCATGGACGCCGTTCTTTTTTAATCCTGATTTGAAGGGCCGTTTCGCCGATACGCCTCGGCATGTTCGGGGCTGTAGAGATACGAAGCGGGGAATCCTTCCGGCTGGATCACCCGCCCGACCAGAATCAGCGCGGTGCGGGTGAAGCCCTTGCTCTCGACCTGGTCGGCGATGTCGGCCAGGGTGCCGACCACGCCGTCTTGATCCGGCCAGGAAACCCGGTGCAGCACCGCCGCCGGGCAATCCGCGCCGTAGGAAGGGATCAGTTCCGCGACGATTTCGCGCAACTTATCCACACTGAGATAAATCGCCAGCGTCGCTCGGTGCCGGGCCAGTTCCGGCAGGCTTTCGCCGTCGGGCATCGGCGTTTTACCGGCGTGACGGGTAAGAATGATGGTCTGGCTGACGCCCGGCAGAGTCAATTCCCGACGCAACAGGGCGGCCCCAGCGAAGGCGGCGGTCACGCCCGGCACCACCTCGTAAGGAATCCCCAGCTTTTCCAGTTCGCGGATCTGCTCGCCGATGGCCCCGTACAGCGCGGGGTCGCCGGTATGCACCCGTGCCACGTCCAACCCCCGTTCGTGCGCGGCGCGAATGCGGGCGATGATCTGATCCAGGCTCAGATCGGCGGTATTGACGATTTCGGCGTCTGGATTGGCGGCCAGAACCACTTCCCTCGGCACCAGCGAACCGGCGTACAGCACCAGCGGGCATTCGCCGATCAAGCGCCGGCCTTTGACGGTGATCAGTTCGGGATCGCCGGGACCGGCGCCGATGAAATGGACGGTCATTCGAATTTTCCGTGGTTGGCGTTTTGCGTTGGCGCCGGGGCGGCGTCAAATAGGGAAGCAACGATCCTGATTGGGATGGCGGGGAATAATAGCTTACCGTAAGGATCGGTAACTTTGTTTCGAGGAGATAAAGTGGCTATCGAGAATATGGGGAAGAAACGGTCCGTGCCCCCCGTCACCGTCGTCAGCTTGACCGAACCGGGCCGGGCGCTGGCGGAGCGGTTGCGGTCGTTGATGCCGGACGCCGAATTGCTGCACCGGCCGCAACCCTTCCAGGACGCGATTCGTCACCGATTCCTCTCGGGTCGCCGGCTGGTGCTGCTGTGCGCGGTCGGTATCGCGGTGCGGAGTCTGGCGCCGGTCTTGCGCGACAAATACCAGGACCCGGCGGTGCTGGTCCTCGACGAACACGGCCGATTCGTGGTGCCGATCCTGTCCGGCCACGAAGGGGGGGCCAACGAATGGGCGCGGCAAGTCGCCGAGTTTTTGAGCGCGCAGGCCGTCATCACCGGTGCGCAACGCTATACCCATCCCCTGCTAGCGGCGGGCTTCGGCTGCAATCGCGGCTGCCCGCTGGAATCATTGCTGGTCCTGCTCGACCAGACCTTGGCCGAGCACGGTTTGTGGCGCGATGACTTGCGGGCGCTGGCCAGCATCGAACTCAAGCGGGACGAACCGGGATTGCACCAGTTGGCCGAGACCCTGAATCTGCCGATTCACTTCTATCCCGCCGTCGTGCTGCGGGAGTACGACGACCGCCTCAGCCGCAAATCAGAAATCGTGTTTCGGGAAACCGGTTGCCATGGCGTGGCGGAAGCGGCAGCGCTGGCTTGCGCCGAACGCCTGGTCGATCACGATTTTCGGGCGGAACTGATCATCCCCAAGCGGAAAAACACCGACGCCACCCTGGCGGTGGCGCGGATTTACGGCAATCGCGAGGACTGAGCCGTCATGGATGACCCACGGAGCGCTCCACGAATCGACCGATGCGTTCGAACGCTTCCCGGGCCTCTGGCAGAACCGGTTCGAAAAGCTGCCAGACATGCGGCATGTCCGGCCAGGTTTCCAGTTCCGCGCTGGACCCGGCGGCGCGGGCCTTGTTGACGTAGCGCCGGGCGTCGCCCAGCATCATCTCCGCTTCGCTGGCTTGCACCAGCACCGGCGGCAGTCGGGACAAATCGCCGAAGACTGGAGAAATCAACGGATTCGGTGGAACTATCCGGTTCCAGAGCCAGGTGATCAGCAGAAGAAGGGTTCTGGGGAGATACAGCAAGCGCCCCAGACCGGGACCCAGAAACACATCGGTTTGACGATGGCTCTTGCAGGTGGGGCTGGACAACGTCATGTCGACGATCGGCGACAGCGCCATGGCGCCCCGCGCGGCGCGCAGCCCCACGTCGCGCGCCCAGGCGATGAGCATGAGCACCAGGTTGCCCCCCGCCGAGTCGCCGGCCACGAACAACTCGCGGACCGGTCCCGGTCCATCGGGACCGTGATCCAGAATCCAGCGATAACCGGCCTGACAATCGGCGATCATGTCCCGACGCGAATGCTCGGGCATTAGCCGGTAGTCCAGCGCCAGCACCGCCGCGCCCGCGACCCGCGCCAGACGGGTGGTGATCATGCGATGGCCGCTGGGACATCCGCTGATGAACGCGCCGCCGTGCAGATACAAGACTCGGCGATTCGGATCGGAGCATGGCGCGAGCACCCACTCGCCCGGCACGCCGCCGGCGTCGGTTTCCTCGATATGGTAGTCCGCCGCGCTCACCAGCGACGGGTCCAGGAACCCCCCCGCCATCACGCGCCGGATCGCCGCCAGCCGTTGCTTCATGGGGGTGGAACGAATCTCGGCCAGGGCTTGCTCCAACAAAAGTACGACTTCCTGGCAGTCGATGCTGGCGGTGTCTCGCTCGCCTGGGCGGATTTCCACCGGTTGGTCGTAAGCGCGCAGGCTCGGACCCTTCAGAAAACGATGGATGAGTAGCCAGACTGCCACCGCAAGTAGCAGCAGCGTCACCAAGGTCCAATCCGACATGAATTTTCTCCTCAAGATCGTTCAGGGCCAGGGGCGCGTCGTGTGCCCGTGATGTAGTGGACCCCGGCCCTTGCCCAGGCCGGGCGCGGTCCGAATCGCTTCCCGCACGTAGGCCAGCGCCCGCCGCACCGCCGCGGTCAACGGTAACCCTTGCGCCAGCCCGACGGCGATGGCCGAGGCCAGGGTGCAGCCGGCGCCGTGCGTATCGCGGCTGTCGACGCGCGGTGCGGTGAACGCTTCCGCGCCTTCCGGCCAGATCAGCCAGTCGGTGACGGTCTCGCCGGGCAGGTGTCCCCCCTTGACCAGCGCCGCCGCCGGCCCGAGTTCGAGCAATCGGCGGCCCACCGCCGCCAGGTCGTCGGGTTCCCGGATCGGCAACCCGCTCAGCGCCTCCGCCTCGCGAACATTGGGCGTGATCAGGGCGGCGCGGGGCAACAGGCGCTGGATTAGCGTTTCGCGCGCTGCTGGATCGAGCAGCGCGTCGCCGCCCTTGGCGTACATGACCGGATCGACCACCACCGGAATGCCGGTGGCCACGCGGTCGAGCGTCTCGACCACGGCGTCGATGACGGCGGCGTGGTGCAACATGCCGGTCTTGACGCAGTCGGCGCCCAGGTCGTTCAGCACCACTTCCATTTGTTGGACGATGAAGGCGGGCTCCACCCCGACGATGCCAAAGACGCCCTGGGTGTTTTGCGCCGTCAGCGCGGTGATCGCCGTCGCCGCGTAGCCACCCAGGGCCGTCACCGCCTTCAAATCCGCCTGAATTCCCGCGCCTCCGCCGGAATCCGAGCCCGCCACGATCAGTACCCGTCCCTTCATTGCCATGCGTTCTCCCAGGTTTGGACTTTCAAGCCATTACGACAATTGCGCGACACGGTAAAAGCAGGTAGCGTACCGCGCTTTCACGAAACGTGGTGATTATAACCATGCGGATCGAATCCCCCTTGTGCCTGTATACCGGCGTGGTGCCTCCCGAGTGGATCGACTACAACGGCCATATGAACGTCGCCTATTACGTGCTGGCGTTCGATCGAGCCACCGACGCGTTCATGGAGTGTCTGGGCATGGGGCGGGACTATCAGGACCGCCAGCGATGCTCCACCTTCGTGGTGGAAACTCACGTCAATTATCAACGCGAGTTGATGGCCGGCGATCCCATGCGCATCACCACCCAGTTGCTCGGCTTCGACAGCAAGCGGATTCACTATTTCCATCGGCTGTATCACGCCGAGCGGGGCTTTCTGTCCGCCACCACCGAGTTGATGGTGATCCATGTGGATTTGGCCGAGCGCCACAGCGCGCCGATGCCCGTGTCGGCCATGGACCGGCTGAGCGCACTGATGGCGGCGCATATCCAACTGTCGCGTCCGCCCCAGTCGGGCCGGGTGATGGGGGTGCGCGCCAAGTCCCCGACCATCCAGCCCGAAACTCCGGTGTTGCGCTGGCTGTCACGGTGAGCGGCGCGGAGCCCGTTTTGGCTCATTTTCTCCGACGCGCCCTGCTGGCGCTGGAAAAGCGCGCGCCGCCGGCGCTGTTTCGCTCCAACGGCTGGTTGCGGGTTGCCGTGGTGTTCGTCAATGTGATCCTGGTGATTGCGGTGGCGCGCGCGCTCGCCGGCCTGACCTTGGCCCTGTTGACCGGTTCTTCCCCACCGCGCACCCAATCCCCAACGCCGGCGGAGTTGGCGCCGGCTTCCGATTCTCCCTCGTCCCCGCGCCCCGCCGAGGCCGCCGTCATCGGTTCATGGCATTTGTTCGGCCAGGCCGAGACCGGTCGGCCGATGGAAAAGCCACCGGTCCCGCTGCCGGTGACCCCGCTCAAGCTGCGGCTGGTCGGAATCTTTTTCATGGAGCAGGGGATCGACCGGGCGCTGGCCCTGATCGCCGAGGACAATGGGCTGGAGCGCGGTTATCGGCCTGGCGAGCCCTTGCCTGGCGGCGCCCGCTTGCAACGCATCCAGCGCGATCATGTGGTGATCTCCCGCAACGGCCGGGAAGAGGTGCTTAAACTGCCGAAGTTGGGCGATGGGTTGCCGGAGACCGCGCCGATGCCGGCGCCGCCGAACGCTCCCGAGCCGACAATGGAGCCGATGGCCGAACCGGCGGCTTCCGGGGAAGCGCGGGTGATCGACGCCAGCGCCATGGTGGAACGCTTGCGCGGTGAAATGGTGAATCGGCCGCAGGCGTTGGAGGATATCGCGTTCGCCAGCCCCTACCTGCAAGACGGTCAGTTCGTCGGGTTTCGCCTGCGGGAGGGGAAGGACCCAAAGCTTTTGGGGCAACTCGGTCTCAGCGGTGGCGATGTGGTCATTGAGATCAATGGCAGCCGTCTGAACAGTCCCTTGCAGGGCTTGACCCTGCTGCGGGAAGTGTTGGGCGCGGATCGGGTCAATGTGCGAGTATTGCGCAACGGCGTCGAGATTCCCTTAACCTTTTCCCTGGGCGGCCGGCCGCCGCGATGAGCCCTCGGCTTTCCGCCACCGCCATGCCTCTATCCCTATTTTGACCATGATAACTCCCTCCAAGCGGTTCGACAGATGGTTCGAGCCACCCGCGTGCGCCGTGCGCCGGGTCTTGGACACGTTGCTGCTGGGGTTGGCGTTAATCCCGCTGGCGTTCGCCGCGCCGGTGACGCTCAACCTTAAGGAGGTTGAGATCAACGCCCTGGTGGAAAGCATGTCGGCGTTGACCGGCAAGAACTTCATCGTCGATCCACGGGTCAAGGGCCGGGTGACGGTCATTTCCGCCAAGCCGATGGATGAAAGGGAGCTTTACGAAGTCTTCCTGTCGGTGCTGGCGGTGCATGGCTTCGCCGCCATTCCCAGCGGCAAGGTGATCAAGATCGTGCCGGCGGCTGGGGCCAAGCAGGAGAATATCCCCACCGTGGACCCGCGAAGCGGCGCCGAATCGGATCAGATCGTGACCCGGGTCATTCAGGTGCAGAATGTTTCCGCCGCCCAGATCGTACCGATCCTCCGTCCCCTGATTCCCCCGCAGGGTCATCTGGCCGCCTATACTCCCACCAATGTCCTGATCATTTCCGACGCGGCGGCCAATGTCGAGCGCATCGCCAGCATCATCGCCCGGGTCGATCTGGCCAGCAACGAGGAAGTCGAGATTGTGCCGCTGCGTCACGCCTCGGCCATCGAGATCACACGGGTGCTGACCGCCCTGGAGCAGGGGCGAGTCAAGGCCGATCCAGCCGCCACCGCCGGCACGCCGCCGCGCATGGTGGCGGACGAGCGCACCAACAGCATCTTGTTGAGCGGCGACAAGGCGTCGCGGTTGCGGTTGCGGGCGCTGATCACCCATCTGGACACGCCGGTGGACAGCGGTGGCAATACTCAGGTGGTCTATCTGCGCTACGCCAAGGCTAAGAATTTGGTGACGGTGTTGCAGGGGGTCAGCAAGAGCCTGAGCAACGAAGCCGCCCGCAACGCCCCCGTGCCCGGTCAGGCCATCAATGCGCCACCGGGCGGCAGTAGTAGCGGCGGCTCCAGTCTGGTCGACATTCAGGCCGACGACGCGACCAATGCCCTGGTGATCACCGCGCCGCCAGATCTGCTGCGCTCCCTGCGTTCGGTGATCGCGCAACTGGACGTGCGCCGCGCCCAGGTGCTGGTGGAGGCGGTCATCGCCGAGATTTCCGCCGAAAAAACCGCCGAACTGGGTGTGCAATGGGTGGTGAGTAGCAACAATGCGATCGGCTTCACCAACTTCGACGCCGGTACTTCTAGCCTGGCCAATATCATCGGCCTGGCGGCGCAGGCTAACAAGGATGATTTATCAGCCCTCTCGGCGGCAAGAATACCGCAAGGTCTACAACTTGGCGTGGGGAGTGTCGCCGGTGGCGTCGGCGCCATCATCAGCGCCCTGGCCAAGGACGCCGACGCCAACGTGCTGTCCACCCCGACCCTCGTGACGCTGGACAACGAGGAGGCGTCGATCATCGTCGGCCAGGACGTGCCGTTCGTGACCGGTTCCTACACCACCTCGACCGGTAGTGGAAGCAGCACGACGTCGCAGATCGGCAATCCGTTCCAGACCATCAATCGCGAGAAAGTGGGCATCAAGCTCAAGGTCAAGCCGCAAATCAACGAAGGGAACGCCGTCAAGCTGGAAATCAGCCAGGAAGTTTCCAACGTGGTGCCATCGGCCAACGCCGCCACCCAGGGGCCGACTCTGAACACCCGCGAGATCAAGACCAACGTGCTGGTGGAGGATGGACAGATTCTGGTGCTGGGCGGGCTGATCGACGACAAGATCGACGAAAGCGCGCAGAAGGTGCCGCTGCTGGGCGATATTCCGCTGCTGGGCAACTTGTTCCGCTACCGCAACACCAGCAAGCTCAAGCGCAATCTGATGGTGTTCCTGCATCCGATCATCCTGCGGGAACCGGGACAGGGAACCTTGCATACCAGCGACAAGTACAGCTATATCCGCGAGCAGCAACTGGCTGCGCGCACCCGGGAGGTTTCGCTGCTGCCGGATGTGCAGACGCCGGTGTTGAAGGAACCGGCGGAGGTGAGGGCGCAGGGCACGATTCTCGACACGCAGCCTCCAGCCACACCGACGCCAGCGCCAGTGGCCAGCGCCCCGCAACAGGTGGCGGCGCCGGCGGAATTCGGCTTCGGCAACAAATGAATGACGAGTCCTCGCCGGTCGCGGCGGGCGAGATCGAGGCTGCGCCGGCTCGCCGCCTGCCGTATGCCTTCGCCAAGCGCCATGGCGTGTTGGTGTTGGGGGAAACGGCGGAGGGCATCGACATCGCCTGCCGGCCCGATGTCAGCGCACGCAGCCTGTTGGAGTTGCGCCGCTTTCTGAGCGCGCCATTGCGGCCCGTGTTGGTGCCGGCCGAGCGGTTCGAATATTTATTGCAGAACCACTACGAGGGCGAAAGCAACGGCGCGGCGCGAATGATGGAAGACCTGGGCGAGGAAATGGATCTCAATCAGGTTGCCCTGACCCTGCCCGAGCCGGAGGATCTGCTGGAAAGCGCCGACGACGCGCCCATCATTCGGTTGATCAACGCCCTGTTGACCGAGGCGATCAAGGAAAACGCCTCGGACATTCACATCGAGTCGTTCGAAAATCGCCTGCTGGTCCGCTTCCGGGTGGACGGCGTGCTGCGCGAGGCTCTGCAACCACCCCGCGCCCTGGGGCCGCTGCTGGCGTCCCGCGTCAAGGTGATGGCCCATCTCGACATCGCCGAAAAGCGGCTGCCGCAGGACGGGCGGATTTCGCTCAAGGTTGCGGGACGGCCGGTGGACGTGCGAGTTTCGACCCTGCCGACCGGGCATGGTGAGCGAGTGGTGCTGCGCCTACTGGACAAGCGCGAGGGGCGGCTGGATTTGCGGCATTTGGGCATGGAACCGGGCGACGAGACGCGGTTGCTGAAGCTGATCCATCGCCCCCACGGCATCCTGCTGGTCACCGGGCCAACGGGTTCGGGCAAGACCACGACGCTGTACGCCGCGTTGACTCAACTCAACGACCACAAGCGCAACATCATGACCGTCGAGGACCCAATTGAGTACTACCTCGACGGGATCAGCCAGACCCAGGTCAACACCAAGGTGGAGATGACCTTCGCCCGTGGTCTGCGCGCCATTTTGCGCCAGGACCCGGACGTGGTGATGGTCGGCGAAATCCGCGATCTGGAGACCGCCGAAATCGCGGTGCAGGCGTCGCTGACTGGCCATCTAGTGCTCTCGACCCTGCACACCAACAGCGCGGTCGGCGCCATGACCCGACTGCGCGACATGGGCGTGGAACCCTTCCTGCTGTCGTCGTCGTTGGTCGGGGTGTTGGCTCAGCGCCTGGTGCGCAAACTTTGTCCCCATTGCAAGCAGCCGCATTGCGCCACGCCGACCGACTGCGCGGGGCTGAACGTGGATGCGGCCACGCCGCCGACGCTCTACCTGCCCATGGGTTGCGCCCGCTGCAACCAGTCCGGCTATCGGGGCCGCACCGGCATTTTCGAGCTGGTGACGGTGGACGAGACGATGCAAAGCCTGATTCACGAGGGTCGGGGCGAACAGGAACTGGAGCGTCACGCCCGCTTGTCCAGTCCCAGCATCCGCGATGATGGCCGCCGCCGAGTGCTGGCCGGCGACACCGCGTTGGCCGAGTTGGTGCGGGTGACGCGGGAGGATTGATGCCCGCCTTTCAATACGCCGCCCTCGACGCCAAGGGCCGTCAACGCAAGGGATTGATCGAGGCCGACACGCCGCGCCTGGCCCGGCAAGCCTTGCGCGAGCGTGGATTGAACCCGCTCGGGGTGGAGGAAATCGCTAGCCAGGAACAGCGGCGCGGCCATCAGTGGTGGCGCGGACGGGTACGGATCAGCGCGACCGATCTGGCGTTGGTCACCCGGCAACTGGCGACCCTGGCAGGGTCCGGGTTGCCGCTGGAGGAGGCGCTGGGCGCGGTGGCCCGTCAGGCGGATCGGGCACGGTTGGGCGGTTTGTTGCTGGCGGTGCGGACCCGGGTGCTGGAAGGGCATACTTTGGCGACCGCGCTGGGCGATTTTCCCCAGGCGTTCCCCGAACTGTACCGGGCCACGGTCGCCGCCGGCGAGCAGTCCGGCCATCTGGACGTGGTGTTCGAGAGATTGGCCGACTACACCGAGGCCCGCCAGCAGATGCGTCAGAAGGTCGGGCTGGCGCTGTTCTATCCGTTATTGTTGACCGGCGTCGCCATCCTGATCGTGGCCGGCCTGCTGACTTACGTAGTGCCGCAGGTGGTGCAAGTGTTCGGCAGCCTCCATCAGCAATTGCCGGCCCTGACTCGGGGCTTGATTGCCCTGAGCGATTTTCTACGCCAGTATGGCTGGGTAGTGCTGGCGGCGCTGGCGGGAGGTATCGTCGCCTGGCTCCGCGCCCTGCGCCGGATCGGTTTCAAGCGACGGGTACATCAGGTGTTGCTGCAACTGCCCCTGATCGGGCGGCTGGCGCGGGGGATCAATACCGCCCGCTTCGCCCGCACCTTCAGCATTCTGATGGCCAGCGGTGTGCCGGTGCTCGAAGCCTTGCGGATTTCCGCCCAGGTAATCGGCAATCTGCCGATGCGGGAAGCGGTGGAACAGGCGGCGGCGCGGGTCAAGGAGGGCGCCAGCCTGCAAAAGGCGGTCGGCGCCAGCGGCTAT
>JAXMFY010000016.1:0-80513 GCA_046347555.1 Candidatus Competibacteraceae bacterium
CGGCGCTGTACGGCATCGTCCTGTTCGGCTGGCCGGCACTGAATCTGTTTCTGGTCACGGTCCTGGCGTGCCTGTTGTGCGAGGCGGCTTGTCTGCGGCTGGCCGGGCACGCGGTGCGACCGTTTTTGCTGGACGGTTCCGCCCTGTTGACCGGGGTGTTGCTGGCGCTGTCGTTGCCGCCGTGGGCACCGTGGTGGATCGGCGCGGTCGGCGGCTTTTTCGCCATCGTGGTCGGTAAACAGGTGTTCGGCGGCATCGGCCAGAATATTTTCAACCCGGCGATGCTGGCTCGGGTGGCCTTGCTGGTGTCGTTTCCGGTCGAGATGACGCTCTGGCTGGAACCGCGCCCGCTGTTTTCCGGTCACGCGCCCGGTTTTCTGGAAGGCTTGGCGATCACCTTTAGCGGCATCCCCGACATCGACGCGGTGAGCGGTGCCACCATCCTGGGGCGCATTCGCACCGAACTGGGCATGTCCCGCGAACTCGGCCAAATCCTGCCCGGTCATTATCGGGCCGGGATCGCCGCGCTGGGCTGGACCGGGGGTAGTCTGGGCGAAACCTCCGATCTGTTGGCCCTGCTCGGGGGATTGTGGTTGCTGTGGCGGCGGGTCTTTACCTGGCATGTACCGGTCGCCATGCTGGCGACGGTGTTGGTGCTGGCCGGCGGGTTCAATGGGCTAAATCCCGAACGGTTCGCCAGTCCGGCGGTGCATCTGCTTTCGGGGGGCCTGATGCTGGGCGCGTTCTTTTTCGCCACCGATCCGGTGACCTCGCCGACCACCAAGCTGGGGCAACTGATCTTCGGCGCTGGCTGCGGCGCGCTGGTGTACATCATCCGCACCTGGGGCGGCTATCCCGAAGGGGTAGCGTTCGCGGTGGTGCTGATGAACGCGGCGACGCCGTTGATCGATCACTACGTCCGCCCGCGCATCTACGGCCGCACCTGGCGTGGCCGGTCGCGGCCGGTACCCGAGCACGCCAAGCGTCCGCCCGTCGGATCGGGAGAGGCCGAATGAACCTGTGGTTCCTGAAGCCGGAATACCGGCAACGGCTGGGTTACCACGTCGCGTTGCTGGGCGGGGTGGCGCTGTTGACCAGCGCCGCTATCGGCGTAGCCGATCACTTGACCCGCGCCGACATCGCCCAGCGCCAGTTGGAGGATTTGCAAGTTACCTTGCAGCAGGTGGTTCCCGCCAAGTACTACGACAACGATCTGGTGCGCGATACGGTGACCGTCGATGATGGCGGCCGGCCGCTGGTGGTGTACCGGGCGCGGCGCGGTGGTCAAGTCCAGGCCGTGTGCTATCAAATCAGCGCGCCGGGCTACGGCAACACCGCGATGGTGATCGCCATCGGGATAGATCGCGCCGGCACCCTGCTGGGCGCGCGGGTGATCAGCCACAACGAGACGCCGGGCTTGGGCGACAAGATCGAGCTGAGCAAATCCGATTGGATCTTGAGTTTCACCGGCCGTTCGCTGAACGACCCGCAACCGGACCAATGGGCGGTGAAAAAGGATGGCGGCGCGTTCGATCAATTCACCGGCGCCACCATCACGCCGCGCGCCGTGGTGAAGGCGGTCAAGGCCGGACTGGAATTTTTCGCCGCGCATCGCGCCTTGTTGTTGGACGAAGAGTCCCCTCGCCCCCTGTAGGGGGAGAGGGATAGGGTGAGGGGGTCAGGCGGACTTCCGCCACGCAGGAACGAATCATGAACGACTATCGTGGCATTCTCGCCGATGGCCTCTGGCGCAATAACGTCGCCTTCGTGCAAATACTGGCGCTGTGCCCGCTGATGGCGGTGACGACTACCGCCACCAACGGCCTCGGCATGGGCCTGGCGACCACCGGCGTGCTACTCACTTCCAACATCGTTATTGCCAGTTGCCGCGACCTGATCAGCCAGGAAGTGCGGATTCCGGTGTTCGTGTTGCTGATCGCCGCGCTGGTGTCGCTGGCCGACATGGCGATCAATGCCTGGCTGCACGAGTTGTACAAGGTATTGGGGCTGTTTATCCCCTTGATCGTGGTCAATTGTTCGGTGTTGGGCCGCGCCGAGGTATTCGCATCCAAGCAGCCGGTATTGGCCTCGGCGGTGGATGGCTTGGCCATGGGGCTCGGTTACACAGTGGGGTTGGTGTTGCTCGGCGGCTGCCGCGAAATTCTGGGCAGCGCCACCTTGTTTGCTCATGCCTCGCTGTTGCTGGGCGATGGATTTGCCTTTCTCGAAACCACGCTCATCCCGAAATACAAGGGCTTTCTGCTGATGCTCTTGCCGCCCGGCGGTTTTCTGGTGCTGGGATTTCTGCTGGCCGGCAAGCGGGCGGCGGAACGGCGTTGGGAGCGGCGGGCTGCGGCTCGCAGCAAGACCACAGGGGTACAACAGTCACCATCCGCCGCTTAATCCCCGTCTCCCCTCGCCCCGTGGGAGAGGGGTCGGGGGTGAGGGCCTTGATCTGTCTCCCCTCGCCCCGTGGGAGAGGGGTTGGGGGTGAGGGCCTTGATCTGTCTCCCCTCGCCTCGTGGGAGAGGGGTTGGGGGTGAGGGCTGTACGTCGCATTGAAGATAGGAGGAGATCATGCAAATCAGCGTTGCTTATACCGAACCGGCGCAACAGATCTGGCTGTCCCTGGACGTGCCCGAGAGCAGCACGGTGCTCCAGGCCATCGAACGCTCCGGCATTCTGGCGCGCTGTCCGGGCCTGGATTTGAAAAAGAACAAGGTCGGCATCTTCGGCAAGATCGCCAAGTTGACCGCGCCGCTCGTCGACGGCGACCGGGTGGAGATTTATCGGCCGATCACTGTCGATCCCAAGACCGTGCCGCAGCGGAAAATTGCTCTGCTGGATGAGGATGAGGACGACGATTAGCGGGTGGCGGCAATGGATGTGATTCAGTAGTTTGACTCAGTAGTTCGCTAATCCCCAGGTGAATCTCCCTGGAAAGGCCGCCGCCATGCCCGTCCTTCCTCGCACCGTCGTGATCGACGACACCACCTTGCGCGACGGCGAACAGTCGGCGGGTGTGGCGTTCACCCAGAACGAAAAGCGGGCCATCGCCCGTGGATTGGCGGCGCTGGGCGTGCCGGAACTAGAAATCGGCATTCCAGCGATGGGGGCCGAAGAACGGGAAAGCATCCGCGACATCGTCGCACTGGGCTTGAACGCCACGCTGCTGGTATGGAGCCGGATGCGCGAATCGGACATCCGGCTGTGCCGCGATCTCGGGGTAAGCTGCGTCGACCTGTCGGTGCCGCTGTCCGATCAGCAGCTTCGGCACAAGTTGGGCTGGACCCGCGAACAGGCGCTGGACGCCATCCGCCGTTGCGTGCCGATGGCGCGGGATTTGGGTCTGGAGGTGATCGTCGGTGGCGAGGACGCCTCGCGGGCCGATCATGATGTTTTGTTGCGCGCCGCCGAGACCGCCCAGACCGCCGGAGCGCGCCGGTTTCGCTTCGCCGACACGCTGGGCATCATGGAGCCGCTCGGTACGCTGGCGCTTTTCCAGCGCTTGCGGTCGGCAGTGGACCTGGAACTGGAAATGCACGCTCACGATGATCTGGGGTTGGCCACCGCTAATACCCTGACCGCCGCGCTGGGCGGGGCCACTCACGTCAACACCACGGTCAACGGCCTGGGTGAGCGAGCCGGCAACGCCGCGCTGGAAGAAGTCGTGATGGGATTGCGCAAGCTGTACAACTTCCGGGTCGATGTCGATCTTTCGCGCTTCCCCGCCCTGTCACGGCAGGTCGCCGCCGCCGCCAATCGGCCATTGTCCTGGCACAAGAGCTTGGTCGGTGAAGGGGTTTTCACCCACGAGGCCGGCATTCACGTGGACGGCCTGCTTAAACATCCGCTCAATTATCAGGGCGTGGACCCCGCCGAACTGGGCCGCGGCCATCGGCTCGTCCTGGGCAAGCATTCCGGCACGCACGCGGTGCGCCGGGTCTACCGCGATCTCGGCATCGTCCTAAGCGACTGCCAGGCCGACGCCGTGCTCCAGCGCATCCGCGCCTTTGTCGGTCAACACAAGCGCTCCCCCGAAGTCGCCGAACTGGAAGCTTTCCACCGTGACCTGGGCGAGGGATCGGATCGCCAACAAAATTCGCAACGTCTTTAACGCGCGCTTTCCCCATCCTCGATCAATGAGGCTACCAGCGTCGGAGCACCCAGCACCGCTTCAGGCACCCGCAATAGTCGTTTTCCGAACAGAACGTGATAGTCGGCGGTGGTCTCCGGTTCACGCAAAACCGCGATTACTTCCCCCACCGCGCCGACCATCGCCACCACCTGGCCGCTGGCGGCCAAGGCTCGCCGGGCGATGACCCGGTCGCCGCGCTCGAAACGATTGGGAACCCAAGGCGCGTCCGCCGGGATCAATTCGGTTTCGCGGCAACCGACGATGCGGTTGCCGGCTTCAAGAAAATGCACGCTGTAGATCAACTGGTCTTGCAGGAACACGCCGATATGGCGCACGTAACCGATGCTGCCGCGCCGCACCAGCAGCGCGCCGGTGGCTTCACCGGGATAGGTGCCGTCGTTACGGATGTTGCGGGTCACCCGCACGGCGGCGTCGCAAGCAAAGCGCGGATTCAAGATCATGCTGGCCGACCGATGTCCGCTAGGGACACACGCGCCTCGCGCACGCGCGACTGCCGATGAAACACCTTGAACACCTTCTCGGTCAGAGCATCGGAGTTGACGAAATCCTGGTAAGCCTGACGCAGGCAACGGGCGTAATCGCCCCGGTCCATGGCATTGGTTTGCCGCAAATAGTCGCGGAAACGTTGCAGGATGTGCAGACGATTGATTTCCACCACTCGGATATCGAAGGGGATTTCAAAGTAGTTCAGGAAATCCTCGGCCGAGGTCATTTCCGACAGTTCTTGCTGCAAGGTCAATGCGGCCATGGGGAGTATCTCGGCGGGGTGAAGGTTCACCACCGCGCAAGAGGGTATCGCCTATCCCGGTGGAGGGGGATGCGCGGTCGCTCTCGCACGGCGTCCAAAAGATGCCGAATGAGATTTTACAAATACCGTGCCAAATTTAGAGCCTTTTATGAACAATGGCTTATCGGAAGGATTTCAAGCACCGCGAAAGGTTTCGGACAGGCGGTCAGATCACTTGTCGAGAATGCGACAAACGGCCAATGATGCGTCCCACGTCCACTCTACCGAGTAAAATCTATTGGTCATTGATACAACATCGCAAATCTCCCTCGGTCGACCGCGACTACGGCGCTACCCCCAGAATGACACTGGACGACTTGATTACCGCCACCGTCGCACCGCCTTCCTTGAACCCCCATCTTGTGCCTGCGTTCATCGTCATCGGCGGTATTGCGCTCGCATTTCGCGTTTCAGCGTCTTGCCGGCGACGTTACGGGGAAAAGCGTCCATGATCACAACATCGCTGACTCGCTGGAACTTGGCGTCCACGCGGCCGTTGATCCAGTCCTTGAGTTCCGCCGCGGTCGTGCTCGCGCCGAGGCGCAAAGTCACCGCCGCGACGGGCGTTTCGCCCCACCGTTCGTCGGGTACGCCAAAAACCGCCACTTCCTGGATGTCCGGGTGGCGAATCGCCACTTCCTCGATGTCGCGGGGGTAGACGTTCAGCCCACCCGAAATGATCATGTCCTTGATGCGATCCACCAGAAACAGATAGCCATCTTCATCGACGTAGCCGGCATCCCCCGTGTGCAACCAACCGTCGATGATCGCTTTTTCGGTCAGCTCGGGCTTCTTGTAATAACCCGGCATCATGATGGGGCTCCTGCCGCAGATTTCGCCGATTTCACCGGCGCCGCATTCGGCGCCGTTCTCGTCGAGAATGCGCAGTTCCATGGAAGGCAGCGGCGCCCCGACCGAGCCAGTTTTCCGCCGGTTGTCGTTTTTGTCGAGGACCGTCACAAACCCCTCGGTGAGCCCGTAAAGCTCGTAAAAGCGGCCCGGCAAAAACTCGTTGATGCGATTCTTGTATTCGAGCAGCAAGGGCGCGCCCAAGCTTTGCAGCATCTCCAGGGATCGTAGCCGCTCCGGCCGGAACGCCGGGCTGTTGAGGATCGCGATGATCTGCGACGGCACCATGACGATGTGGGTCGCTTTCTCCCGCTCGATGGTTTCGATTACCGCCTCGGGGCTGAACGACTCGTGCAGGAGGTAGGAGCACCCCAGGAACATCCAGGGCATCAGGGTCAGCATGGAGCCGTTGAAGACGATGGAGCCGGCGTGCAAAACCACGCTCTCGGGGGTCATCCGCCACGCGGCGGCGAACAGGGTACAGTAGTTGGCGCGCACCGCGTGGGTGTGGACGATGCCCTTGGGGGCGCCGGTGGTGCCGCTGGAATACATGATGTTGTAGACGTCGCCGCCTCCCAGACGGGCATCGGGCGGCTCGTTGGCGGAGGCCGGCGCGACAAAGTCGGCATAGCGCCGGAAGCCCGGCGCGGAACCCTCGCCCACCAAGATATAACGGTCGGCCCGAATCACCGGCAACTGCTCGCGGACGCGGTTCAGCGCAGCGGCGGAACCGGCGTCGGCAAGCACCAGCGACGTGTCGGAATCGCTCAGCAGGGTGGCGAGGCCGCTTTCCTGGAGCAGGGTGCTGCACGGAACGATCACTAGCCCGGTTTTGGCGGCCGCCCAATAGGCGATCATCAGCTCCAAACAGTTCGGTAGCACCGTGGCCATTTTGTCGCCCTTGCGCAAGCCGGCGGCCAACAGGGCGTTGGCCAGCCGGTTGACACGAGCATTAAAGTCGCGGAAGGTCAGGCGGCAGTCGCCCACCGCCAGCGCCGGGTGGTCAGGCCGATAGCGGGCGTGCCGGGCCAACAAAGCGCCTATGTGCATTCGCGTCTCCTTGAAAACATCATGAGGTAAGGGGGGTTCAAAAAACAATTCTCGGCACCGGCCGAATCTTCATAATTCAATATCTTAATAGGACCATCGGGCCTTTTGCCACTCCAAATGAACTTGCATCGGGCTAATCGCGCCATGGTTATGAATATTTATCAATTTGTTACAAGAGGTTGGTATGTTGTGAAGACGCCGAGGAAGAAACTGCGGCGCCCCGGCGGGTGTCTTCGCCGATCGTAACATTTTTTGGATCTACTGGTGCTACAGCGCGGGTTTGTCGCGGGTGTTTCCGTGCTTGCCTGTGTTTCGCCTCGCGGTGGATTACATAGCGTACTTTGAAACGGCATCAACTCAGCGAACTTCTTATTGTCTCTTTTTTGATTCAATTCACAAACAACAACAGGGGGTCAGGGGGCAACGCCCCCTGTTTGTTGTTTTTTAATATTTAAATATTTCTATTTATACAAGAAAAAGTTGTTTTAAATCAAAATCTTAGCTTATAAAGTACCGACATGGGATAGGTTACTTCCAGACATGGGATAGGTTACTTCCAGACATGGGATAGGTTACTTCCAGACATGGGATAGGTTACTTCCAGACATGGGATAGGTAAGTACCGACATGGGATAGGTAAGTACCGACATGGGATAGGTAAGTACCGACATGGGATAGGTAAGTACCGACATGGGATAGGTAAGTACCGACATGGGATAGGTTGGCGCCATGAATAGGTAACTGCTTGTATGGGCATGAATTAAGGACCGACATGAAATAGGTTACTTCCAGACATGGGATAGGTAAGTACCGACAATTTAAAAATTGTCTGTAGTTCAATTAGGTGTTAAAATGAATTATAGATTGTAACATAAAGGTGCGATCAGGGTGGACAAAAAGTCGTTGGTCATACAAAGCAACAGGTTGATCGAGGCAAAATATCGACTTTCCATCGAAGAGCAAAAGATAGTCAAGATTTTAATATCGCAAATAAAGAAAGACGATGAGGATTTTAAGAGCTATGAATTCCGTATTAAAGATCTTGCGGAATTTTTAGGGATGGAACATACCAATATCTACGGGGTGCTGCGTAATATTACTCGAAGGCTTATGACGCGGGTTCTCGAATTTTATAACCCTATGACGAAAAATCTTCTACAGGCGGCTTGGTTATCTTCGGCGGAATATAGAGAAGGTCAAGGAACGGTTGGATTATGCTTTGATCCAAAGCTGAAACCATTGCTCTTACAGTTAAAATCCTATTTTACCAAGTATGAGTTAGAGCAGATCATGCAGTTTAGAGGACAATATACCATCCGATTTTTTGAATTTCGCAAATCCTTTTTGGGAAGAAATAAATACGAGGTTAATTTTACGCTGAAGGAGTTGCGTAATGTACTCAGTCTAAAAAAGGATGAGTATGAACAATTTTTTGACTTCAAAAGGCGTGTGTTGGAGCCTGCTAGGCTGGAACTGTTGGAAAAAACCGGAAAATCATTTAGCTGGGAGGCAGTCAAGCAAGGGCGTGGCGGTAAAATCATTGGAGTTCGACTGGTTTTCGATAGCGACGACGATACTTTGACGGCTGGCGACGGGGCGCTGGAAAGCGCGCCAAGTGAAGCAGCGACCGCGAATCTGGTTGAAGATACAGGTGAGGAACGAGAATCCAGCGAAAAGCGGACGATACTCGCCGAACTGTTGCGCCTGGGCCTGGCGGAAAAGGTCGCGCGGGAAATCATCGACCGCTATGATCTGGATCATATTCAGCAAAAATTGGCGTTGATCGAAAAGCGGTGCGACATCAATAATCAGGCCGGGTTTTTCATCGAAGCGATTCAGAGCGACTGGCGTGATATGAAAATCGAGCAAACTCAGCGGCAAACGGAAAAGCGGCGGAGGCGGGAAGGCGTGGAGGTGCGAAAACGGGAATTACGACGCCTGAAGGAGCAATTCATGGCCTGTAAAATGACAGCGGCCCGCGAGCAGTACCAGGAAGCTCCCGAAACCCTGATCCAGCAATGGCGGGATGAATTTATCGAGAATCAACCGGTTTGGAAGTCCCTGCTGCGCGGTAAGAAGCTGGATTTCGAACATGCCGCGTTCCGGGCGTTTGTGATGGAGCGGCTGTCGTTGCCCACGTTGGAGGAGTTTCTGGCTCGGGAAAACCTTCATCTGAGTGGTGATGATCGGACGTTGTGGAACGCGGTGTAATACGGTCGAGGGCGGTTCCGCGCTCGAACGCTTTTTTTGGGGATACCTTCCCCTGTGACTTCGCCATCTGACCGAGTTTAAACCATACGAACCTTGCCAAGCCCATCACCCCCCACAAGCTACGGCATGCCTACGGCACGGACTTGTTGAACGCCAACGCCGAACTAGTGGACATTCGGCGTTGCTGAGGCACGTCAACCTGGCCATCATCCAGATTTACACCCACGTGGACCAGGACCGCATGGCGGCAACGGTGAACAAACTCTAGGGGCCTTTCCGTCATGAGTGCTAGCCTTCGCGCCATTCTGACCGCCATCGCCGGCTTTGCCGTCGTGCTGATCGTCATCGGGGGTGTGGATCACGGGATTGTCCAGCCGGCCTTTCGGGAACTGGAGCAGGCCCAGGCCCGTGAGGACGGCAAACGGGCGCAAGCGGCCATCCAGAGCGAATTGCGGCAACTGGACCAAAAATTGAGCGACTGGGCCGCATGGGACGATGCCTACTCCTTCATGACGACCCACGATACTGCCTTCGTCCAGTCGAACCTTGGCAACTGGCGTGTGCTGGAAAAAGACACCCGTTTGAATCTGTGCGTGATCCTCGACCGCGCCGGGCAGGTTCTTTACAGCGGTGGCTATGATTCCGACCTGGGCGGCGCCGTGCTCCCGGCCGCGTTCGCCAGCGACCCACCAGCCGTCTGGCCCACGCTGCGACCTGCCTTGGAACGGGAACAGGCGCGCTCTGGACTGCTATTGACCGAGCACGGCCTGCTGCTGGTGGCGACCCGCCCCATCCTGACCACCCAGGGCATGGGACCAGCGCGCGGCCTGCTGGTTTTTGGCCGGTTTCTGGACAAGGCATTGCTGCGGGCGCTGGCCGAACAGACCCAGGTGGCGTTCGAGTTACTGCCGGCGGGCGATCCGCGCCTGACGCTGGCGGAACGCGACTACCTGAAAACCCTGCGCGCGGACGAACCCGAGTTGCGACCGAGTTCGACGGGGACCGGATTCGTGTATGAGGTACTCATGGATCTGGCCGGTCAACCGGTGGCCCTGGTGCGCACCCCCGTTCGGCAGGCAATTTCGATGACCGCGCGACACACCAGTTACACCCTGGTGGGTGCCTTGGGGCTGGCTGCGCTGGCGCTGCTGCTGAGTCAGGCCGTGTGGTCAAACCGAGTTCGGCGCGACAGCGCGAGGAGCGCGGCGGCCTGGAGCGCCGCTACCCTGGCGGTCCTGATCGGCCTAACCCTGAGCGTCGGCCTGGGTTGGGAATTGCACCGGCAGGGCTCGCTCGCCCCGCACGACTTCTGGGTTCCGCTGGCGAGCGGTGTGATTACGCTGTTGCTCGCAAGGTACCTGTTCGCGCTCATCGCTCAGCGGCAACGGGCGGAGCGGCTGGCGGCGACGCGCACCGCCGAACTACAAGCCAGCGAGGAACGGTACCGGGTCGCCGCCCTGATGACCGGCCAGATGATCTACGACTACGACTGCCCGACCGGGCAGATCCAGTGGGCCGGCGCCATCGAGACGCTCACCGGCCAGGATGCCGCCGCGTTCGCCGCCGTCGATATCGACGCCTGGGCGGCGCGCATTCACCCCGAGGATCGATCTCACGCACTCGACCAGTTGCACCAAGCCATGGCCGCGGGTGACCCCTACGCGGTCGAGTATCGCTTTGCGCGCGGGGACGGTGCGTACTGCTGGATCGAAGACCGGGGTGCGTTCCTGCTGGACGAGCAAGGGACCGCGCGGCGCATGCTCGGTGCGATGAAGGACATCACCGAGCGCAAGCAGGCAGCGGCGGCGCTCGAAGCACGCGAGGCGCAACTGCGCACCTTGATCGACGCCATGCCCGATGTCGTATGCTTCAAGGACGGCGCCGGGCGCTGGCTGGAAGCCAATGCGTTCGCGATCCAGTTGTTTGGCCTGGAAGGTGTGGTCTATCGAGGCAAGACGGATGCGGAATTGGCCGAGTACAACCCATCATGCCGCGAGGCGTTCCAGCAGTGCGAGGAAACGGACGCTATCGCCTGGCAACGGGGCGAACCCACTCGGAGCGACGAACACGTTCCCCAGCCGGATGGAATCGAACACATTTTCGACGTGATCAAAATTCCCCGGTTCGATAACCAGGGTCGCCGTCACAGTCTGGTGGTCGTGGGCCGCGATGTCACTGAACGCCAGCGCGCCGAGCGGCGGTTACGGCAATCCGAGGAAAAATTTGCCAGGATTTTCCTCACCACCCCGGATGTGGTGGTCATCTCCCACCTGCAATGCGGACTGTTGCTGGACGTCAACCCCGGTTTCGAGGCCGTCACCGGTTATTCACGGGCGGAAGCGGTCGGCCGTACCACGCTGGACCTGGGACTGTGGGTCGATACCGCCGACCGGGATCGGCTGGTGAGCGACCTGCGCCTTTATGGTCAGGTGTTGTATCGCGACTTCAGCTTTCGGCGCAAGGACGGCGCCGTGCGCGCCGGCCAGTATTCCGCCCGCCCCCTCGCCATCGACCACGAATTGTGTCTGCTGTTCGTCATGCAGGACGTCACCGAACGCCAGCGCGCCGAAGCGGAACTACGTCAGCACGGCCGGGTGCTGCGGGCCACGGCCGACACCCTGGCTCTGTTGTTATCCGGGCGCGACTTGGACGAAGCCGTCGGCGCGGCGCTGGCGACGCTGGGCCAGGCGGTGGCGGCCGACCGGGCGTATATCTTCGAAAACCACGCCGACCCAGCCATCGGCGCGCTGCTCATGAGCCAGCGGTACGAATGGTGCGCCGATGGGGCGACTCCGCAGATCGACAACCCCGAATTGCAAAACCTGCTCTACGACATTTTTCCCGGCTGGGACGCCACCCTGGCTACCGGCGCGGCCATCAAGTGCCTGGTGCGGGAGTTGCCCGAAGCCGTGCGCGCGTTGATGGAACCGCAGGCCATCCGTTCGCTCCTGGTGTTACCGATCCAGATCGACGACCGCTTCTGGGGATTCATCGGCTTCGACGATTGCCATACTGATCGAATCTGGTCCCCCATCGAGGAAACCATGCTGCGCACCGCCGCGGTCGCGCTCGGCCACACTCATGTGCGGCTGCGGGCGGAAGCAGCCCTGAGCGCCAACGAACGGCGCTTCCGGGCGATGATCGAACATGCTCCGGACGGTATCGTGCTGTTCAACGAAACCATCCGCTACGCCAGCCCCGCCGTCGAGCGCCTCCTGGGCTACACTTCCGAGGAAGCCTTGGCCCTCGACCCCGACCGGCTGACGCATCCCGAGGATTTACCGCCCCTACTGTCCCTGTTGAATGGTCTCCTGGGTCAGCCGGGGCACGTGGTGACAACCCAGTATCGGTTTCGCCATAAGGACGGTTCCTGGCGCTGGCTGGAAAGCACCATCAGCAACCTGCTTGCCGAGCCGAGCATGGGTGCGCTGGTCTTCAATTTTCGCGATATCACCGAGCGTTGGCAGGCGGAAGCGCGCCAACGACTGGCGGCGGTGGTCTTCGAGGCGGCGCGGGAGGCCATTTTCGTGGCCGACGCCGAGACTAGAATCCTAGCCGTCAACCCGGCTTTCACCACCCTCACCGGCTATGCCGAAGCCACGGTGCGGGGACGAAGTCCGCGCCTGCTCTGGGCCGACCGCCAGCCGGAGGCTTATTTCGAAGCCATGGAGCGAACCGCCGCGCGCGAAGGCGTGTGGCAGGGCGAGTTCTGGGCCCGGCGCCAGGACGGCGAACGCCGCGCCGCGCTGGCCAGCCTGTGCGCGGTGTGGGACGCGAGCGGTCGAGTCCTCCACTATGTGGGTATCGCCACCGACGTCACGGAACAGAGAGCCGCCGAGCGACGTATTGAGCGCCTGGCCTACTACGACCCCCTGACCAATCTTCCCAACCGGGCGTTGCTGGCCCAGCGGGCCGAGATGGCGCTGGCCCTGGCGACGCGGCGTCACGGTAGCCTGGCGGTGTTGTTTCTCGACCTGGATCGGTTCAAGGAGGTCAATGACGCGCTCGGTCACGCCGCTGGCGACGTCCTGCTGATGCAGGTGGCGGCCCGGCTCCAGAGGCTGGTTCGGGCCGAGGATACGGTGTGCCGGCTAGGCGGTGACGAATTTGTGCTGCTATTGCCGGAAGCCGACCAGGAGGGCGCGCTACGGGTGGCCGACAAGGTGCTGGCCGCGTTGCGCCAGCCCTTCGTCGTGGCTGGCCACGCCTTGAACACGACCGCTTCGGTCGGCATCGCTCTCCACCCGCATGATGGCGCCGACTTTGCCGAGCTGCTCAAAAACGCTGACGCCGCCCTGTACCGGGCCAAGCACGAAGGACGCAACACCCGGGTGTTCTACGACCGGGCGATGAACGCCGCCACCCTAGCGCGGATGGTGCTGGAAGCGGAGCTGCGCCAGGCCCTCGTCGCCGGGCAATTGCGCGCCTATTATCAACCCAAGGTGCGCTTGAGCGACGGAACCCTGGTCGGCGCCGAAGCCCTGGTGCGCTGGGAGCATCCCGAGCGGGGTCTGATCCCGCCGGGGCAGTTCATCCCGGTGGCGGAGGCCAGCGATTTGATCGTGGCCCTGGACGACTGGATGCTGGTCGAGGTCTGCCGACAACTGGCCGCCTGGCGGCGCCAGAGCGGGTCGCCACTGACCGTGGCTGTCAACCTGGCCGCCCGCCATTTCCGCCAACCAGGGCTCGCCGACCGCATTTGCGGCTTGCTGGACGCCTACGACCTGCCGGCCCAGGCGCTGGAGCTGGAACTGACCGAATCCACCCTGCTCGACGCCAACGCGGACACGATCGAGATCCTGCGGCAATTTGAACGGCTCGGTCTGGGCCTGGCGATTGATGACTTTGGCACCGGCTACTCCAGCCTGAGCTATCTCAAACATCTGCCGCTGACCGCGTTGAAGATCGACCAGGGATTCGTGCGCGACTTGGTGACCGATCCCGACGACCGTGCCATCGCCGCCACCATCGTCGCCCTGGGCCATCACCTGGATCTGGCGGTGGTTGCCGAGGGAGTGGAAACCGAGGACCAGCGCCGCTTTCTGCTAGAACAGGGCTGCGATCTGGCCCAGGGCTATCTGTTCGATCGGCCCCTGCCGGCGGAGGCCTTCGCCGCCACCTGGTTGGCGTCGGTCCGCGCTCGACCAGGCTGACGCGCCCATTTCCATGGGTGGCCCTTTACTTATACCGCCAATGCCCAGCGCGCGGGCCTCGATCACGCGCCGGGGTAAGTTGCCGAGATAATGGACAGTTTATTCGAGACGCCGCCGAGCGAACCCTGGCCGGAGCGGCTGGGGCCGGGGGCGGTGCTGTTGCGTGGCTTTGCGCGGGCCAACACGCACTGCTGGGCGAGCAGCGGATCCATCTGACGTTCCGCCAGGCCGGGTGAGAAGGGATGGCGAACGGTGTAATACAAAAGTCTGACTCAGGGACCCGCCGCGCGGCGAGTTTGCGCTCGCCCGCACGCCGGGGCAAAAGCCATCTGCTTATCCACAACTCGGTAACTTATTGAGTTTATTTCATAAGTTTATACAGAAGGAGACTGAAGCCATGTGGAATCTCGCGGTGCCCTGGTGGGAACTTCTGATGCGGAGCGTGATGGTCTACGCTTTCCTGCTGGGGCTATTGCGCCTCACCGGCAAGCGGCAGGTCGGGCAACTGGCGCCGTTCGACCTGGTGTTGCTGCTGGTCCTGTCGAATGCGGTCCAAAACTCGATCAATGCCGGAGACAACTCCCTGCTGGGGGGGTTATTCTCGGCGACCGTGCTGGTTGGTCTGAACTATCTGCTTGGGTTGGCAACCTATCGCAACAAGAAATTGGAAGCCTTGGTTGAGGGCCGGCCCGAAATCCTGATTCACAACGGGAAGCTGTACGAAGAGGTCATGGCCCGCGCCCAACTCACGCACCACGAATTGAATGTCGCCCTTCGCCAAGCGGGCTGCGCCAGCGTTGAAGAGGTGCGTTTGGCCGTTTTGGAGAACAACGGGGCAATCAGCGTCGTTGCGGTCAGGGGCCGGCCGGCGGGTTCTACCCCAGTGCCGCCCCCAGCGTAAGGTCGGCGTGTGCTTTGGAGAACGGTCCGGCCCGCTGGCGCTTCACGCGCGGACCGCGTCGTTCGCTAACTGGGTGGCGCGCTTGCCGTGCCAAGTAGCGGGTGTAGGGGCGATCACGGAAACGGAGGATCGAGTGGGGTGGCGACTGGGTAGCGGGTTGCGGCGGACGGGCGGCGTTCGCCGCCAAACGGAATCGCGGCGGGCGGAAGTGGTGTTTTCGGGGGGTGTGCCAACATGAGTAAAGGCCGGCTGGAAGCGTCCAGCGATGGGGTGATCGCCATCCTCATCACGATTATGGTGCTGGAGTTGAAAGTGCCGCACGGCGCGCAATTCCAGGCGCTGGTGCCCTTGCTTCCCGTGTTCCTGAGCTACGTGTTGAGCTTCGCCTAAAATGTGTTTGAAATCGGTCCCCCAAAATTGCCCGCCGGGTGACGACAGAGGCAAGGTGTATACGGTCACCAACCTGCGAACCCGCCGGAGCTTTACCTTGCCCGATTCCCAGCACGAGTGCGGTGGCGCCTCTGATCCGATTGGAGGTTTCTAGCCCCCCAGATCGTTCGATGGCTTGCCCGAGGAGCCACACCATGACCCTGCCGCCGCTCAACCGCCTGAGCTCGATCGGGCTGGCCGCGTGGGTCATCGCGCGGTTCGCCTGGCGCTTCGGCCATGAGGCGGGGCTCGTCGCGTTCGCCGCCTGTGGGTTTTTGCTTGGCCTGATCTGGTTTGGCGAGTGGTGGGCGACCTACGTGCTGCCCTTCGGCGGGTGGGGCAGGCCCAAGCCCAGCGACTTGGACAACCCCGCTTACGCCGTCCTCTTGCCGATCCTGGGCTGGATCTTGCTGCTGGTCCTGGCGGTGTTGGCGCGCTGATCCGAGAGAGCCATCGGATGATCAAACCGACGATTTCGCTGCTCGCCCTCCTTCTGACGGCGGTTCTGGCGTGGCCCGCCGCCGCCGACCCGACCCCGGAGGCGGTGCGCTTGACGCGAGTGCTGGATGGTACCGGCGTCGAGCGCCTGTGGCCGGCCGGCGTCCACGTCGATTGGGAAACCGGCGTGCCCGACGGCAAGCCGGTATCGAACGAGGGCCGGCATACCCATTGCAGCGCGTTTGTCGCGGCCATCGCGAAACGGCTGGGCATCTATATCCTGCGCCCGCCCGAGCACGGAGCCCGGCTGCTGGCCAACGCCCAATATGATTGGCTGGTTTCCGAAGGCTCGCGCTACGGCTGGTGGGCCTTGGCCGATGGCCATCAGGCCCAGGATCACGCCAATCGGGGGGAACTGGTGGTGGTCGTTTACCGGAACCATCACGATGACAAACCCGGCCATATCGCGATGGTCCGCCCCAGCGCCAAGAGCGCCGCCGAGATCGAGCAGGAAGGGCCGCAGATCACGCAAGCGGGAACCGTCAATGACCTCAGCACCACGCTCAAACGCGGTTTTGCTGGCCACCCGGCGGCCTG
This sequence comes from Candidatus Competibacteraceae bacterium, assembly GCA_046347555.1. Classification (GTDB taxonomy): domain Bacteria; phylum Pseudomonadota; class Gammaproteobacteria; order Competibacterales; family Competibacteraceae; genus Contendibacter. The sequence continues at coordinate 16,575 of JAXMFY010000016.1, forward strand.
GACGCGCCACGAAGTGCGGTATTTCGCCCACGCCATCGATTGGGAACACGCGGCGAGGCCGTAGGAAAACGACCGGTTGGATCACCCGCCGCGCGATCCCCAGGGCGGGGTCACCCGGAGCAAGTCAATAGTAACCGTCGCAGTTGTAGTAGAGAGCGCCGTTGACGCGGATCGAACGGCATTCGGCGGGCGGAGGTGGAGGTGGAGCGACCACCACCGGAGGCCGCGACGCATTGACTATCGCCGCGCCAATGATCGTGCCGATGGCCAGACCCGCCACAGCCGCGCCGCCGTTCCAGTGACCACCATGGTACCCACCATGGTACCCACCATGGTACCCACCATGGTACCCGCCATGGTAACCACCCCCGTGGCCGTAGTAGCCACCGCCCTCATGACCCCGATAGGCACCATCATAGTGATCCCACGCGCTTGCCCCTTGCAGGGGAAACAGCGCGGCCAGGGCTACCGCTAGTCCGAGCTTCCAAGACTTCATCACTTTCATCGCTGTACTCCTTCCGGGTTGACCTCGTTGCGCCTCGCGTAGCGTTCCTTAATGGAGGAGATTGGACCTTCCCTGGCGCTCCCATTCCTCCCAGTCAAAATTCATTTTCCGCTTCCGTTCCTGAGCGGTTGCTTAACGAGCCAGGCAAGCGGCCAGCTTTTCAGGGAGACCGAGTCAATTCGATAACCCATTTCCAAAGGTTACGGCGATCTGCTGTTGTCTCATCCATAGTTTGGAACGCTGCCTTGTACCGCGTCCGATTACCTATATGCTGGGTAGCAACATGGCGGCAAGGTAACCGTTCATATCCCCTGGTGATTTCGCCCCGTATCGATGGGTTTCGTTCCTCAACCAATCCTACAACCAATTATTTTTTATTAGGATAGTTTGAGTGTAGCGAAACCCATCATTGTGCGGGACGAGAGGGGTCTGAACGGTTATCCTTGATGATGGATCTCCAGCGCCGACCGCGGACCAACCTGATCTAGCGCGAGTTCAGTGACTCTTGGTGGTGGAGTCAGCGGGTTGATGGATCGGATCGAAGACGCCGCCATCGGGGAAATGGATCTTCTGGGTTTTCTGCCAGCCGCCGAAGACTTCGTCGATGGTAAAGAGGTTCACCTTGGCGAATTATCCAGCATACTGGGCTGCGGTTTGGGGATCGCGCGGGCGGAAGTGCTAGTGGGGTTAACCACGGTCGACGCGACCAGGCTCTAAAGTGAGAGGCTTTGGTTTCAGAGGAGAGGCCAGCCATGATCGTACCTGAAAGTTCATTGGCATTAGCCCGCGCCTCGGATGCGCCGGTGATCGCCCAACTCTCGCGCACGCTGATAGAAACTGGCTTGCCTTGGTCCTGGGTCCCACAGCGTGTCGAGGCGAGCATTCGCCAGCCCGAAACCAACGTGCTGGTAGCGCGCGCCAGCGAACGGATCGCCGGTTTTGGGATCATGCGATACGGCGTGGAAACGGCGCATCTGGATTTGCTCGCCGTGGACCCAGTTTGGCAGGGGCAGGGGTTGGGACGCCACCTGCTGGAGTGGCTCGAACGCCCCGCGCGGGTGGCCAGACTCGCCCGGATCTTGCTGGAGGTACGGGTGGACAATACGGGGGGGCGCGCCTTTTACGAACGGCTCGGCTATCGGAATCTAGCGCTGTTGCCCGGTTACTACCAGGGCTGTGAAGACGCCCTTCGCATGGCGCGTTCGCTGGAATAACCTGGAATAACAATCCGGAACGGTAACGCCCACCCTTAGGAGTGCCCCGTTAGTCACCGTCTGCGTCTTAACTGTTCCTGGTAGTGTTATAAAGTCCTTTTTATGTTGCATATTGGACAGCGCGGAATCCACGTGGGTAGAACATCTCGTGGCGAACGGGGGACCTTCTCATCATGTGGATCAATAAAGATCTTTTCTGGCGTCTTACTCTAAATGTAACCGTTCACTCCCCTCGCCCGCTTGCGGGAGAGGGGTTGGGGGTGAGGGCAGTGGTTTCAAAGGCTTACCCCCTCACCCTAGCCCTCTCCCCCTTAGCAGGGGGAGAGGGGACTGAATGATTACCTCTAAATTACGGGAAGGCCCCCAGGAATTCGAAAAGACAGTGGAATTAAAGATTCCATGACCAGAAAGAGGCGTTATATACTAGACTTAATAACGATGGGTTCGGACGGGATAATCGCGATGCGCCATCAAGATGAAGCGGACGGACTGCTGAGGCTGATACCGCTCTTTGGCTGGCGACCGGGCTCGCCCTACCCGCCTGGGCGGCGGATCAAATCACCGTGTTTGCCGCCGCCAGCACCACCAACGCGATTCAAGACCTGGCGGCGCTGTATGAAAAGGAGAAAGGCGTCAAGGTCGTTACGTCCTTTGCCGCCGCCTCCGCCCTGGCCAAGCAAATCGAACAGGGCGCGCCGGCGGACGTGTTCGTTTCCGCCGATCTGAAATGGATGGATTACCTCGACGACAAGGACAAGATCGTCAAAGCCAGCCGTCGCAACTTGCTCGGCAACCGGCTGGTGCTGGTCGCGCCCAAAGGCAAGGCGTTTCCGGTGAAACTGGAAAAAGGCTTCGATCTACCCGGCGCGTTTCAGGGTCGCTGGTGTTCCTGCGGTCCCGATGTCCCTATCGGTCGGTATAGCCAACAGGCCTTAACCGCGCTGGGTTGGTGGGCGGCGCTGGAACCGCGCCTGGCGGCGGCGCCGGACGTGCGGTCGGCGCTGGCCTTCGTGGAGCGCGGCGAGTGCGTGGTCGGCATCGTTTACGAAACCGACGCCAAGGTGTCCGACAAGGTCGAGGTGCTCGGCGTCTTTCCCGCCGATACCCACTCGCCCGTGCTCTATCCGGTCGCCCTGGTGCAAGGCGCCAAACCGGCCGCGCAAGGGTTCCCTGTTGGCGCTGGCGGCGCTATGGGTCAGCGAACTGGCCGCGCGGCGGGTGGAACGGATGCTGGGGAGTCGGCGGACGTGATCGTCCAGTTGAGGTTCGACGCCAAGCCTTGGCGCGGCGTGCTTCCTCACGGTGGCGTTATTCCCGCGCCTCCATCGCTCCTCGCGCCAGTTCCCAATGCAGGCCGGCGATGAGATCGGACTGGGTCATCATGCCTACCAACCTACCGTTGGCATCGACCACTGGCAGATGATGCAAGCCAAAATCGGACAGCATCGGCACCAGATCGAGCAAGGGTTGATCCTCGCGCACCGTCTGGACCGTGCGGGTCATCAGCTCCTCGACCAGGGGTTCGCGCCCGGATCGGCCGGACAGCCAGGCGGCCAAGGCGTGCGCGTCTCGCTGCAAGCCTTCCAGCGGAATGTGTTTGAGAAAATCCACCAGGGTGACCACGCCGACCAATTGATCGGCGTGATCGAGCACGGGCAGCGCCCTGACCTTGTGCTGGCGCAGCAGACGCCAAGCCTCGCCCGCCCATTGCCGGGTAGAAACCGTGACCAAGTCACGGGACATCACCACCGCGCAATCCAGTTCGCCAAACACCCGATGGATCGCCGTATCCTCCGCCCGCGCCATCAGCCGCCGCAATTCGGCGGCGCCGATATCCGGCATCACGGATTCCTTGGCCAACACCGCGCGCACGTCCTCGTCGTGCACGCCGGTACGCTCGGTGGGCAGCGGATCGCCCGTGCCGTGTGGGTCGGGCCTAGGCAAACGCGGCTGGTGCGGATACACGCGACCGAGCAGGCGGTTGAGTCCCCAGACCAAGGCCAGCAACAACAAGACATTGATCGCCATCGGGGCCAGCAGATAGTCGTAGCCGAACGGCGGTGCTTCGTGGTGGGCCAGAATGGGGATCAGCGTGGTGGCCCCGCCCGGCGGGTGCAGGCAGCGCAGGCGTAGCATGGCGAAGGTGGTCAAGAGGACAGCAAGGCCGCCGGCCAGGATAGGAGGCTCGATCCAGCGCGCCAGACTGATCCCGATGGCGGCGCTGATCAATTGGCCACCGACGAAGGGCCAGGGCTGGGCCAGCGGACTGGTGGGCAACGCCAGCAGAATGATGGCCGAAGCGCCCATCGAGGCAATCAGCGCCGGCGCCAAGGCCCCCGGTGCCAACAGGGTGGAGAAGAGACCAGTGAACAGCACCGCCACGCCGATGGCGACCGTGGTTCGCAACGCCTCGCTGGCGGCCAGTGGCGGGGTGTCGGGCAGGCAGCGCTGGAGCAGTGCGAGCATCCTGAATATCGAACTCGGGGCTTGATCGTTCCCTAAGCTTTAGTGATCCCTATTAGTTTTGTCGATTCGACTTTGTAGGTACCCCTATTCGGCATGGAGTCCGGGAAAACATGCATCCCGCCGCTGATGAACTACTGATTTACGACGCCACATAAACTCCGCCACAGCCAACCCCACCGCCTTTCATGCTTGCTCTCGATCTCGAACTTCATCAAGGTTCCTTCTCCCTGCAAGGCCAGTTGACGCTGGAGCAGCCGGTGAGCGGGCTGTTCGGTCCATCCGGCTGCGGCAAAAGCACCCTGCTGCGCGCCATCGCTGGCCTGGCGCGTCCACGGACCGGCTACATCCATCTCGACGGCGCCCCGCTGTTCGACGCGCGAAAGCGGATCGATTTGCCACCCCACCAGCGCCGGGTTGGGTTGGTGTTTCAGGACGGCCAGTTATTTCCTCATCTCTCGGTCCAGCACAATCTGCTGTACGGCTTCAAATTACTGCCACCGGCGCAGCGACAATTCACCCCGGCGCAAATCATCGACCTGCTCGATATTGGCCCTCTGCTGGGTCGACGACCGCGCCACCTGTCGGGTGGCGAACGGCAGCGGGTGGCGTTGGGTCGCACCCTGCTGGCTTCACCCCGCCTGCTGTTGCTGGATGAACCGCTGGCGGCGCTGGACGAGGGTCGCAAGCAACGGATTTTGCCCTTCCTGCGCCGGGTGCGGGACGAACTGCGCCTGCCGATGCTCTACGTCAGCCACGCCATCAATGAAATCCTGTATCTCACTCCCCATTTGGCGGTGATGGAGCAGGGCCGCATCCTGGGTCAGGGTCCGCTTTTGGAAGTGATCCGCCAGGACTCCATTCTCGGGCTGGCGCGCTCGCTGGGGTTGGAAAACGTGTTGCAAGTGACGGTCAGCCGGCACGAACCGGACATCGGCTGCACCACGGTGCGCTACGATCATCACGAACTGCACCTGCCCTTGTCCGATCTGCCGCCGGGAACCGAGACCTGGATTACGCTGCGCGCCGCCGACGTCGCCCTGGCCCGCCGTTCGATTACCGACATCACCATTCAAAATCAGGTGCCCGGCCGCATTCTGGGCCTGCGCCGGATCGCCGACCGGATGTTGGTGGAAGTCGATGTCGGCGTGCCGATCCTGGCCGAGATCACCGTCAAGGCCGTCCACGATCTCGGCCTGACGGAAGGCGATACCGTCTATTGCCTGTTCAAAGCTCGCGCCTGGCGGTATATGGAAGTGCGTTGACTGCTCGTTCGAGCGACGCGGTTGTGGAGAAGCCGACAAGCAAAATCGACGGTTATTGATCTCCAGCATTTTCGGTCGGGGAAACGCGCACCCACCATCCGTCACGGTTAAAATGCCCCGATTCCCTCGCTGATCGAACGCCCATGGTTGATTTACCGCGCCACGAATCCGGTATTTACACCCTCGACGCTGGCTACCTCCGCCCCCAACTGGCCGCCATTTACCTGATCGTCGAGCGGGGCCGGGTCGCTGTGGTGGACACCGCCACCAACGCCTGTCTGCCGCGCGTCCTGGCGGCGTTGCAAGCCCTCGATCTGTCGCCCGCCAGCGTCGATTACGTGGTTCCAACCCATGTCCATCTGGACCACGCCGGCGGGGCCGGGGCCATGATGCAGGTATTTTCCGAAGCCCGGCTGGTGGTGCATCCGCGCGGGGCGCGGCACATGGCCGATCCCACGGCGTTGTTCGCCGCCGTGCGGGCGGTGTACGGCGAGGCCAAGGCTCACCGGCTGTACGGCGAACCTTTGCCCGTTCCGCCGGACCGCATCATTGCCGCCGCTGACGGTCACGCCCTCGACCTTGGCGGACGAACTTTGATCTGCCTGGATACGCCCGGCCACGCTCGCCATCATCTCAGCTTGCTCGACGTCCGCGGCGGCGGCATCTTCGCCGGCGAAGCCTTCGGCATCTCCCTACGCGAACTCGATATCGAGGGCCGTCCATCGATCCTGCCCGCTATCGCGCCGACCCAGTTCGACCCGGTGGCGATGCGGACGTCGGTGGAACGGATTCTGTCCCATCGACCGCCCGCGCTCTACCTGGCCCACTTCGGCCAGATTCAGGACGCGCCGCGCCTGGGCGGCGACCTGCTGCGCTTGCTGGACGCGCAGGTGGTTCTCGCCGAGCGCGAGCGGGACGCTGGCCCGGCGCGCGGCGCGCGGCTGCTGGCCGGCCTATGGGCGCAGGTGGAAGCCGAGGCCGAGCGCCAGGGTTGGCGGTTGGCGGCCGAATCGCTCCATGCCTTGCTGGACGAGTATCTGGAACTCAATGCCCAGGCGCTGGACGGCTGGTTGACCCAGACTGCGTCGCATGAGCGGCCGCGATAAGGATGGTGTTTCCGCGACGGAGAAAGTCGCGCGCCAAGCCTAATGGCCGTGCCGATGGTGCGCGTCCGGGAAATGTGCGTGGCAGTGCGTCAGCGGTTCGTGGTGGTGCCAATGACGATGGGAGCTACCCGTCGGCGCTCCCTCGTCGTGCGGATGCTGGTGATGGGCATCGTGCTCGTGCTCGTGGTCGTGCTCCATCGGCTCGTGGACATGCGGGTGGCGATGCTGCTCGGTCAGGTGTAGCCAGACGCCCAACCCCATCAGGCCGCCGGCGATCAGCAACCGGGCGCCGAGGGGTTCATCTAGTAGCGGAATCGCGAGGGCCGCGCCGAAAAAGGGCGCGACGGAAAAATAGGCTCCCGTGCGGGCGGTCCCGAGGTGACGCAGGCCGACCACGAACAGCACGAGGCTCATCCCGTAGGCGAACCCACCGACCAGCAACGCGCCGCCGAGCGCGGGCAGGGGCGGCCAAGTTGCGCCCGACCAGAACGCCAGCGCCAGATTGACGCTTCCCGCCGCCCAACCCTTAAGCATCGCGATCCAAGTCGCGTCGCTCAGCGACACCTTGCGGGTCAGATTGTTGTCGATGGCCCACGCCAAGCAGGCCCCCACCACGGCTAAGGCCGGCCACGGGGTCGAAAAATGGGCTTCGCCGGGCCAACTGACGACCAGGGCCCCGGCGACGATGGCCAGCATCCCCAAGACGATGCGCCGGTCGAAGTTCTCGCCGAACACGAACCACGCCAGCAAGGCCGTCAACACCCCTTCCGCGTTGAGCAGAAGCGCCGCGCTCGCCGCCGGCATTCCGCTCAGGCCGAACATCAGCAGCACCGGACCCACCGCGCCACCAGCGAAAATCGCTCCCGCGAGCCATCCCCACTCGACCGGCGGCAACCGCCGCATCGGCGCGCGGCGCGCGAGGCGGTACAGGCCCAGCCCCGCTCCAGATCCGATATAGAGCAGGCCAGCCAGCAGCCACGGATCGATGCTCGACAGCAACCCTTTGGCCAAGGGCGTGCCACCGCCGAACAAAAGCGCGGCGCCCAAGGCGGCCATCACGCCGGGTTGGCGCAAGCCCTGTTTCCAGTCCATATTGGTATCGGTTCCGCTGTTGGCGGCTGGCGGGCCGCTGTCGCCGCGCCGGAGTTTCTCTAGGTATCCGATAGGGTATACCCTAGCTTGGCATCGGGAAATCCGCGGCGCCTGCATTTCTCGAAAGCGCTGAAACTTGCCGAGGATCGGCCACGCAAGCCGTGACCCTCCCCGCGAATGAACAGGACCGATCCGCCGTGCTCCTCATGCTCACCAACACCCAACCGCCCGCGACCGATCTCGGTTTTTTGCTGCACAAGCACCCCGACCGGGCGCAGCGTTTCAACCTGAGCTTCGGCGCGGCGCACGTCTTCTATCCCGAAGCGGGCGAAGCGCGCTGTACCGCCTGTCTGTTGGTGGAGGTCGATCCCGTCGATCTGGTGCGGGGCAAAACTAAAACCGGCGGGCTGCTGGACCAGTACGTCAACGACCGGCCCTACGCCGCGTCTTCCTTCCTCTCGGTCGCCATCGGCCAGGTGTTTTCGACCGCGTTGGCCGGCCGTTGCGTCACCCGGCCCGAACTGACGACGCAGCCGCTACCGCTAACCGCGCATCTGCCGGTCGTGTCGGCGCGTGGCGACGAGAGTCTGGTTTCGGCCCTGTTCGAGCCGCTGGGCTACGAGGTGGACACGACCCGCCTGCCGCTGGACGAACGTTTCCCGGATTGGGGCGACAGCCCCTACGTCTCGCTGACGCTCTCGGCCACGGTCACGGTCAAGGATTTGCTCTCGCATCTGTACGTCCTGCTGCCGGTGCTGGACGACGCCAAGCATTACTGGGTCGGGCAGGACGAGCTGGAAAAGCTGCTTCGCCACGGCGCCGACTGGCTGGCGAACCATCCTGACAAGGGACGCATCGCCCGGCGCTATCTGCGCCACCAATGGAGCCTGGCTCGCGAGGCGCTGGCGCGGTTGGATGTGGTTGAGGACGACGCTCCGGAAACGGCGCCGGAAGAGGCCGATTCCACCGAGGCGGTGGCGACCGCCCCGGACATGGCTTCCATCACCGCCGAGGAGGCAACGGTGGAAGCGCCCCTGTCGCTCAACGAGGCGCGTATTCGGGCGGTCATGGCGGAGCTGGAAGCCGTCGGCGCGGAAACCGTGATTGATCTGGGCTGCGGCGACGGCAAGCTGCTGTCGCGCCTGCTGAAAGACCGGCGGTTCGCCCGGCTGGCCGGCCTGGACGTGTCAGCGCGGGCGCTGGAGATCGCCGCCGACCGCTTGCATCTCGACCGCCTGCCGCCCCGGTTGCGCGAGCGAATACAACTGTTGCACGGCGGCCTGACCTACCGCGACGCCCGCATCGAAGGCTTCGACGCCGCCACCGTCGTCGAGGTCGTCGAGCATCTCGACGAAAATCGGCTGGTCGCGTTCGAGCGGGTGCTGTTCCGGTGCGCCCGGCCGCGCTGGGTCATCGTCACTACGCCCAACGTGGAATACAACGTCAACTACCCATTTCTGCCGCCGGGCCGTCTGCGCCATTCCGACCACCGGTTCGAGTGGACTCGCGCCCAGTTCGCGGCGTGGGGCGAACGGGTCGCCGCGACCTTCGGCTACGCCGTGCGCTTCGCGCCCGTGGGACCGGTGGACCCCACTACGGGCCCGCCCACCCAAATGGCGGTGTTCGCCCGGAACGGAGCCACGGAGGACGGAGCATGAAAATCGCCATCCCCGAGTTGTCGCTGGTCACGCTGGTCGGCGCGTCCGGCTGCGGCAAGTCCACCTTCGCCCGCCGCCATTTCCGGCCCACCGAAGTGATTTCCTCGGACTATTGCCGGGGTTTGGTGGCCGACGACGAAAACGACCAGTCGGCGACGGCGGACGCCTTCGACATCCTCTACGCCATCATCGGCAAGCGGCTGAAAAACGGCCGGCTCGCGGTGGTGGATGCCACCAACGTTCGTCCCGAAGATCGGAAAGGGCTGGTGCAACTGGCCCGCGCCCATCACTGTTTCCCCGTGGCCATCGTGTTCGACCTGCCGGAGCGCGTTTGCCGGGAGCGCAACGCCACCCGCCCGGATCGGGATTTCGGCCTGCACGTCATCCGCAATCAGGTGGGCAACCTGCGCCGCTCCCTGCGCAATCTGGAGCGCGAGGGCTTCCGCTACGTGTTCGTGCTGCGCTCGCCGGAAGAGGTGGACGCGGCGACCGTCGAGCAACAACCGCTCTGGAACAACAGAAAGACCGAAACCGGCCCGTTCGACATCGTCGGCGATGTGCACGGCTGCTTCGATGAGTTGCGGTTGTTGCTGGAACGGCTCGGCTACCGGCTCGACACCGCCGGCGAACCGTGGCGGATCGAGCATCCCCAGGGCCGGAAGCTGGTCTTCGTCGGCGATCTGGTGGATCGCGGTCCCCGCGTGCCGGACGTGCTGCGGTTGACGATGGCGGCGGCCAATGGCGGCAACGCCTATTGCGTGGTCGGCAATCACGACGCCAAGCTGGTTAAGGCGCTGCGCGGCCGGCAGGTGCGCATCAGCCACGGGCTGGCCGAGTCGCTGGAGCAACTGGGCCGGGAGCCGGACGCCTTCCGCGCGGCGGCCTTGAGCTTTCTCGACGGGCTGGTCAGCCATTACGTGTTCGACGGCGGCCGGCTGGTGGTCGCCCACGCCGGGCTGCGCGAGGAGATGCACGGGCGCGGCTCCGGCGCGGTGCGGGAATTCGCCCTGTACGGCGAGACCACCGGCGAAACCGATGAGTACGGCCTGCCGGTGCGCTACAACTGGGCGGCGGATTATCGCGGCCGGGCGGTGGTCGCCTACGGCCATACGCCGGTGCCCCGCGCCGAGTGGTTCAACAACACCATCTGCCTCGACACCGGCTGCGTGTTCGGCGGCCAGTTGACCGCCTTGCGCTACCCGGAACGGGAACTGGTTTCGGTGCCGGCGCTCGGGACCTATTACCAGCCGCTGCGACCGCTGGAGCCGGCGCCGGTCGAGGCGCTGTCCGCGCAACAACAGGCCGACGAATTGCTAGATTTGGCGGATTTTTCTGGCAAGCGCATCCTGCATCCCCGGCTGGGGCACAGCGTGACGATTCAAGCCGAGAACGCCGCCGCCGCGCTGGAGGTGATGACCCGCTTCGCGGCCAACCCCAAATGGCTGGTCTATCTGCCGCCCACCATGTCGCCGGCGGAAACCAGCGCGCTGGAAGGCTTTCTCGAACATCCCCGCGAGGCGCTGGACTATTACCGGCAAGCCGGGATCGGGACGGTGGTCTGCCAGGAAAAGCACATGGGTTCTCGCGCCGTGGTCGTCATCGCCAAGGACGAGGCGGCGGCCCGCGCTCGCTTCGGCATCGCCAACGAGGGGCGCGGCATCGTCTACACCCGCACCGGGCGGCGCTTCTTCAACGACCTCAGCCTGGAGCGGCAATTGCTGGACCGGCTGGCCGAGGCGCTGGGGGCGGCGGGGTTCTGGGCGGAGTTCGACAGCGACTGGTTCGCGCTGGACTGCGAGCTGATGCCCTGGTCGCTCAAGGCCCGCGAACTGCTGACCCGCCAATACGCCGCCGTCGGCGCGGCCAGCCGGGCCATGCTGCGAACCGCCCACGATCTCATCGCCGTCGCCGCCGGGCGTGGGGTGGAGGTCGGGGCATTGGCCGACGAGTACGCCGGGCGGCAGCGCGACGCCCGGCGCTTCACCGACGCCTACCGGCGCTATTGCTGGGAGGTGACCTCCATCGAGGACGTGCGGCTGGCGCCGTTTCACCTGCTGGCTTCGGAAAGCAAGGTTCACGCCGACCAAACCCACGTCTGGCACATGGAACACCTGCACCGGCTAGCGGCGCATTCATCCGTGTTGCTGGCGACCGAGTACCGGGTGGCGGACCTGGCCGATGAGGTGGCCTGTCAGGGGATCGATGACTGGTGGCTGGGCCTGACCCAGGAAGGCGGCGAGGGCATGGTGGTCAAGCCGCTGGATTTTCTACCCGGCGGCGGGCACGGCCGGATTCAGCCGGCGGTCAAGTGCCGGGGTCGGGAGTATCTGCGCATCATCTACGGGCCGGAGTACGACGCGGAGCGGCATTTGGCGCGGCTGCGAAGACGCGCGCTGGGCGGCAAGCGGGCGCTGGCCTTGCGCGAGTTTGCCCTCGGGTTGGAGGCGCTGGAGCGCTTCGTCGCCCGCGAGCCGCTACGGCGGGTCCACGAATGCGCGTTCGGGGTGCTGGCGCTGGAGTCGGAGCCGGTCGATCCCAGGCTGTAGCGGGCCGCCGTATCGATTCTATCCTGGCCCAATTGGATTGGCGCCATCCCCAGCGTCAACGCGCTGGGGAAACGATACCTCCAGCACCACGCAACCCACGTCCGTCCTGAAAGGGCCATGCGGCTCGCCGGGAGGGCGGCTGGCATAGTGCCCCGCTTCCAGCCAGAGGTCGAAGGCTTGGTCGTGCAGGCGTCCGCTGACGATGAAAACCTCCTCAGGGTAGGAATGGGTTTTTCCGCCGAAAGCGGCGGTATCGGCCCCCGGAAGGAAGCGAGTCAATCGGGTGTATTCGCCGGTCAGGCGGTCAATGCTCAGGGTAAGCTCCTCGGCCATGCCTTCCAAGCCGGGGATGGGTGTCCACCGGCTCTGGTTTTCAGGCCGGAGCGCATTCCAGTACGTCACGGTCGATTTCGCCATGCGTTTTACTCCGCGTTGGTGCTTGACGCCGCCCGATCCCTGGCGCAATCGGGAAAAAGCTCCTCCATCACCGTCAGGGCAAACCGCGCCGAGACAGTCGCCGGGCCACCCCCCATTTCGATACCCACCTCGACGGCCTCAAGAATCTCTCGCCAGTTGGCGCCGGCTTTCGCCGCTTGCTCGATATGCCACTGCATGCACGATTCGCAATCGATCCGCACCGAGATGCCGATGGCGATCAATTCCTTCGTTTTCCTCGTCAACGCGCCGTCGGCGAACGCGGCGCCTTCCATTTGCAGGAAGGCCTGATAGACCTTGGACCCCTGATCGAGCAATTTCCGATGCGCCCACTGCCGGGTTTGGGTCAGCGCCGCCAGCTTTTCGTGACTCATGGTTCCTCCCTCCACGTCTTCCCCTTGCACGGCGATTGTATCTCGATTCCCGATTCCCGTTTGACGAATCGGTAAGCGTCGGCTATGATTGGAGTACATACATACTCTAATCATAGCCGCCATGCCTCGCACATCCGATGACGCTGTCTACCTGGCCCGCTTGCAAGACTACTACGCCCGCTGGCGCAGCTTGCCAGCTTACGGGCCGTTGCAAGCCGTCCTCGGCTTGGCGTCGCGTTCCGCTGTCGCCAAGGTTCTACAGCGCTTGCGAGAAGCCGATTTTTTGGACCGTACCCCGGCGGGACGCTGGACCCCGACCGCGCGATTTTTCGCCCGGCCACTGGCCGACGCGCCGGCCCCGGCGGGTCTGCCGGTCGGGACGCCGGACAGCGGGAGCGAATTCGCCATCGACGCCTGGCTGGTGCATCAGCCCTCGCGCACCGTGCTGGTGCCGGTCACCGGTGATTCGATGATCGAGGCCGGCATCCAGTCGGGGGATCGGGTGGTGGTGGAACGGGACGTTCCGGCCCGGCCGGGCGATCTGGTGATCGCCGTGATCGACAATGAATTTACCCTCAAGACCCTGGCGGTGGAGGACGGAGAGGCTGTGCTATGTCCGGCTAATCCGGCCTATCCGGTGCTGCGCCCCGGCGACCGCTGGCAGGTCTTCGGGGTAGTGGTCGGTTTGATTCGATCCTATCGGAGGTGACTTCACAGTGGATGTGGCCAACTGTTGTTCCATTGTCTTTTGTCAAGTTGAGAGCCTATACCAAAACTCCCCTCGCCCCTTGGGAGAGAGGCGGGGGGTGAGGGTTTATTTTCAATGGGTTCGTTCCCTCACCCTAACCCTCTCCCAAAGGGAGAGGGGATTCGTCGGGAAATTTTTGATGGTTTCCCAAATCAATTCATACTGTTAATTTTCGTATATATAGGCTCTGAAACCACGAGGTGATGACGATGAACGAAGATCGCATGAAGCATGGCGCTTTTGGCTGGAACGAACTGATGACCACCGACGTCGCCGCCGCGCGGCGGTTTTACGGCGCGCTGTTTGGCTGGGAGACCGAGAACTATCCCGGCGAGGGGATGAACTACGTGCTGGTCAAGGTTGGCGGCGACGCGGTTGGCGGGATGATGACCCTGCCGCCGGAATGCGCGGGGATGCCGCCCGCCTGGGGTGTCTACATCACGGTGGACGACGTGGACGCCACCGCCCGCCAGGTGGAGACTCTAGGCGGAAAACTCCTGCGCCCGCCGGAAGACATTCCCGATATCGGCCGCTTCTGCGTGCTGCAAGACCCGCAAGGGGCCGCCCTGTGCGCGATCACGTATCGGAAACCCTGAACTCCCAGGCGAAGACGAAAGCGGAGGCGGTCCCGCGCGACGGCGGTTCCGCCATTTCCGCCTATCCCCCCTCCGACCTCGACCGGATCGGCCTGCTCTGCGCCGTGCTGGCGGCGGTCGGTTTTTCCTTCAAGGCTATCCTGGTCAAACTCGCCTATCGCCACGGGGTGGACGCCGAAACCCTGTTGGCCTTGCGCATGACGTTCAGTCTGCCATTCTTCATCGCCCTGGGTTGGGTCAGCGCGCGTCGGACGCCCACCCGGCTGACGCCGCGTGATGGAGCCTGGCTGTTCGGGTTGGGACTGTTGGGCTACTACCTGGCGAGTTATCTGGACTTTCTCGGCCTGCGCTTCATCAGCGCGGGACTGGAACGGCTGATTCTGTTCGTTTACCCCACCCTGGTGGTCCTGTTCTCGGCGCTGTGGCTCGATCAACCGCTCACCCGCCGGCTGCTGGGCGCGCTGGCGCTGTCCTACGCCGGCGTCGCCCTGGCGATGGCGCATGATGTACGCCTCGCCGATTCGGCGCGGGATATCGTTCTCGGCAGCGGCCTGGTGCTGGGCAGCGCCCTGTCCTACGCGCTCTATCTGGTGGGCAGTGGCAGGATCGTGGGCCGGCTTGGCGCGGCGCGGGTGACGGCGTTCGCCTCCATGGTCGCCTGCGGGCTGGCGATGGGCCAATTCCTGCTGACGCGCCCGCTCGTCGCGCTGGCCCAGCCAGGGCCGGTCTATACCCTGGCGCTGGCGATGGCGCTGTTTTCCACCGTATTGCCGGTATGGGGGATAGCGGAAGCCATCCGCCGCATCGGGGCTGGCCCGGTTGCGCTGACGGGCAACCTGGGGCCGGTGGTGACCATGGCGCTGGCCTGGTTGCTGCTCGACGAAGCGATTGGCATCGCCCAACTGGCGGGCGCGGCCCTGGTGATCGTCGGGGTGACGGTCATGGCGCGCCGGTAACCCGCGCTGGAAATTCCCTGGCCTTTCTTTCCCTGCCTCACGCGCCGTTTGTCATGACGATCTTGCCGCGGGTGCGCTGCTGGCGCATCGTCAGCAGCGCTTCTCCCACCTGGGACAATTCTATTTCCACCAGGGCCTCGACCCGGATTTTCCCCTGCTCCAGCAGGTCGTTCATCGCCGTCGCGGCCTGCAACAGGGTTTGCCGGCCCGCCTCGCCGTGGCGATGGCCGGAACCCAGGCTCAACTGGTGAAAGCTCAATCCCTTCGCGAAGGGATCGGGATAGCGCTCGGGGCGGACCACCCGCACGAGTTCGACCAACTCGCCCTCGAACCCCAACACCGACGCAGCCTGGATATCGGTGTCGCCACCCACCGCATCCAGCGCCCGACTAACTCCCTGCCCCTGGGTGATGCGCAGGATCGTCTGGCGCACGTCCTCGCTGCCGTAGTCGATGACGTGGGTGGCACCCAAGCCAGTGACGTAGTCCGCGTTCGCGGCGGAACAGGTGGCGATCACCGTTTCCAGCCCGAGATGGCGGGCGATCTGGATCGCGAAACCGCCCACCCCGCCGGCCCCACCGGCGATGAACAGCGAGTCGCCCGCCGTCAGTCGCAGCTTGTCGACCAGCGCCCGCCAGGCCGTCCAGCCGGCGCAGGGGGTGGCCGCCGCCACGGCCGGCGTGACGCGCGGGTGGCGACTCAGCGTGCGGCTGTCGTGGAGGGCGAATTCGGCAAACCCGCCATGGGGCCGGAACATATCGCCGTGATAGAGCACCCGATCCCCCGCCCGCCAACCTTCCACCTTCGCGCCCAGGGCCACGATCTCGCCGGACACGTCCAGGCCGGTCACCCAGTGCGGGTTCATGCCTGGCGCCACCGTCTTCCAATGGTGGATCTTGGCGTCGACCGGGTTGAGACCGCAGGCCAGCACGCGCACCAACACGTCATGTTCGCCCGGCGCCGGTATTGGCTGAACCTCGACCGTAAAGCGATTTTCGCCCGGATCGTAGGCCAGCGCCCGCATTCGTTCGTTCATCGGATTTTCTCCCATCTATGGATGACCCAAAGTTTCATGGTGAGGAAGGTCGATCAACCCATCATTCCCAGGCGTTCCCGAATCCCCTGATACTCGTCCAGCGAGGTCGCGGTAATGGTGATGCGCACCGCTCCGGTCTTCGAGTAACGGAGTCTGACATCAGCGCCCAGTTGCTCGCTCCACAAAGCTTGTTCGCGCACGATATCGTCGTCGACGCCGCCGCTGGACGATTTCCGTGGGGCCGCTTCCGCCGGTTTGGCGATCTGCCGTTCCAGCTCGCGGACGCTCCATTCCTGTTCCGCCGCGCGCTGGGCCAGTTCAAGTTGCCGCGCCCTGGGCAGTCCGAGCAACAGTTCCCCGTGCTTGGCCGTCAGCGCGCCGCGCTCGATCAGTTCCCGGATCGATTCCGGCAGTTTCAGCAACCGCAGCACGCGGTTGACCGTCTTGACGTTTTGGCCGATGGCTTCCGCCAGCTCGGTTTGGGAAAACCCGTGTTCCTCCACCACGCCTTGATATCCCCTGGCCAGCTCCATGGGATTGAGGTCGCTTCGGGCGATGTTTTCCGCCAGTGAATACAGAGCGGTGCGGCGTTCGTCCAGGGTCCGAATGATCGTGGGCACCGTGCTCATGCCGGCCAGTTGCGCCGCTCGCCAGCGCCGCTCGCCGGCCACGATTTCGTAACGGTCGCCGGTGGAACCGGCCAGCGGGCGTACCACGATCGGCTGGATGATGCCCAGTGCTCGAAGGGTGGCGGCCATCTGTTCCAGTTCCGCCGGATCGATGGTCCGGCGCGGTTGGCCGGGCCGGGGAACCAGCGTTTCGATGGGCAGTTCCCGCTTCAGGCCGTCGGTGACGGCGGGGCCGCCCGGCTCGGCGAGATTGAGGAACTCCGCCATGCTTTTGCGCTTACCGGTCATGTCGAGTCTCCGCGGACGGGTTGATTTCAGCGGCTCGCCACACCTGCCAAACGTGCTGCATGATCTCGGCGTTGACCGCGTTCATCGCGTCGATGGCCTTGAGATAGGTTTCGCGGGCGCCGCGGGGAACCTCGATCTCGTAAAGGCTCATCTGGTCACCGGTCGCGCGTTGCAATTCGCGCGTCTGCGGCATCCGGTTGGTTAGGAGAAATTCGCCGTAGGCCTTGTTCAGCAAGGTGATGTTGGTTCGGGTCTCGGGCGCGCTGTCGGTGCGCGTCATCAGTAGGGAAAGCTGCCGGACCCGCAGCGCGTTGGCGTAGGTACTGGCCAACTGGGAGACGATGGCGAAGTATTGAACGCTGCTGGCGATGTCGTAAAAGTTCGGCGTGATCGGCATCAGAATCATATCCGCCGCCGCGATGGCATTGAGGCTGAGCATTCCGAGCGCGGGCGGGGTGTCCATCACGATCAGGTCGTAGCGATCTGCCACTCGTTCCAGGGCCTGGCGCAGGCGCTGGGGCAGCGGTCCGAGCCGTTGCGCGTCGTCATTGTGGGCTTGCAGCATTTGCCAGTCGGTGTATTGCAACGACAGTTGGGCGGGCACCAGGTCGATTTCGTCCCAGCGGGTCCGCTTGATGCTGCGTTGGATCAGGTCTGGATCGGTGGTCAGGCTGGGGCCGATATCGTCGTCCGCGCCGACGTTCAGGCCGGGAACGAGGCCGAAGGCGGTGGTGAGCGTGGCTTGCGGGTCGAGATCGACCACCAACACGCGAAATCCCTCGCGCGCCGCATAGTGGCTCAGGTGCAGGGCGTGGCTGGTCTTGCCGACGCCGCCCTTGAG
The DNA here is from genome assembly GCA_046347555.1 of Candidatus Competibacteraceae bacterium. Taxonomy (GTDB): domain Bacteria; phylum Pseudomonadota; class Gammaproteobacteria; order Competibacterales; family Competibacteraceae; genus Contendibacter. The sequence continues at coordinate 34,327 of JAXMFY010000016.1, forward strand.
GTTGCTGAAGATGAGGCGGGCGCAGGAGGTGGGGCGGCTGGCGTCCCGCTTCAACAGCCGTCTGATTTGATTCATCTCGTTGTAGTTGTAGACCCGCCGGTCCAGCGAGCCGACCCGGGCGGTGCGCGGCTGCGGGAGCACGCCGTCGCCTTCCTTGTCGCGCAGGTGCTGGCTGGTGCAGCCGATGATTTCCGCCGCTTTCTCGATGCCGAAGTCGGGCAGGCCGCGCCGCTCGTAGTCGCGTTCAAGGTAGGCTTGCAGGTCGCTCAACAGTTGCCGGCCACGTTGGGAGGCGTTTTCCGCCAACTGGGCCAGATCGAATCCGCTGACGAGCATGGGGAACTCCTTCGGTCGGGGCTGCGTGTTTGCGATTTTGCTTATGTTTGCACATTTTTGGCAAACAAAGTGTTCTTGCGCCAATTTTCTCACCGGTGAGAAATTTGAACTTCGGCGATTTTTCTCACCGGTGAGAAATTTGAACTTTGGCGATTTTTCTCACCGGTGAGAAATTCGTGCGATCCCATCGGGTCGCCGAGAGTAGATTGTCGCCAGGGTCGCGGGCGGGAAGCGGGGCGCGCCCGACAGGAATCATGCGGCGTCCTGCGCTAATCTATTGTCCATCCGTCTATCCATCATCAACCTGGAGCTACACCATGGAGAACATCGAACTGTCGGAGATGCTCGGCCAACTGCGCGAGGAATTAATACAGGCCCAACGTAAGGGCAAAGACTCGAAACTGAAGTTTATGATCGAGGACATCGAAATCGAATTGCAGATTGCGACGACCAAAAGCGGCGAGAGCGGCGGTGGCGTCAAGCTTTCTGTCATCAACTTTGGTGCCAAAGTTAATGCCTCCGAGGTCGAGACCCAGAAACTCAAGCTGAAGCTGAAGCTGGTGGAGGATGGGAAACCGATTCCAATTGCGGGACGGGGCGCCAAACCTCGTTGATAAGGATGCCAAGGGAGGTGCTCGATGAACAAGGACTTGCTTGTCGAGATTTTTGTGCCCACGACCGAGCGTCAAAACTGGGGAGCGATTGGTACGGGGTACCCGGTGGCGAAGGACCGCATCCTGACGGCTCGCCATGTGCTGTGTCCACCCAACCGCGATTGGGACAAACCCATCGAGATCCGCTGGCATCACCAGCCACCCGAAGAGCGTCGATGGATCGAGATACCGGATAATGACGTGCTTTGGGCCGGAGACGAGCATTGCGATGCGGCGGTATTTGCCTGCGTTTTTCCGCCAGATGCTCAGCCCTGGGGTACGTTGTCCATCGAAAGCCCGCGTCCGGTTGAATGGGAGAGCGAGGGTTTCCCAGCGGTTGGGGAGCAGGACGATAACACTCGCGTCGCCACGGCCATGCGAGGCCACATGCACCGGATGGCGAAAGCGGCGCCCTTTTTCGCGCTCGATCTTCCCGTCGGAGCGGATCGCGACAAACTGCACGAGGGTGCTTCCGGCAGCCCGGTGATGAGCGGCTGGAAGCTGCTCGGTGTGATCGTCGAATGTCCGCCACATTTCGACGCCAAGCGCCTGTGGGCCGTCCCAACTTGCCGCCTGCTGGAGATGCCAGGGTTCTGCGAAGCGATTGGCTATACGCAGCAGACTGCGGCGCTTGACCTGCTCAGGGAGCAAATCATCCTTGAACTGTCCGCATCCAAGGACGCAATGGAAGCTCTTGAAGCATCCATGTCGATAGCTGGCGATGATTTCGCAACCAGACAGCCCAGAGATTGGGCCGAGCGATTGGTCAAGGTCATGCTTGGACTTCGGTTAGAACCTCTAATTAGGATGCTGCATATGGTGTACGGCGATCTTCGCAAGCAACGAAAACTCGATGCGGCGGATACTATCGCCAAGGTATCCAATGCCATTCTGCCGGTTGTGTTCGACCGGGGTGTCGTGCGGGCGCTCCAAACACGCATGTTCGATTCCGCCATCGCCTTGGTCGATCTTCCAGTGGCCAACTATACCGTGGCCGAAATCGTCGTGGCTGGAGCCGAAGGGCGACAAGCGTGTTTTTGCAAAGCGGGTGATGGCAAAAAAACACCGGTGGCCGAGTATCGTTTGAAAAAGGATCCGCCCACGTCTGGTATTGACTCGGTACTCGCAAAATGGGCTGAGGACATCGAGCGTGATCTGGCCAACAAATTTGTCGATTTCGAGGATGAGCCTTTTCTCGATGGTGGGCAGCGCCGCGAAATCATTGCCGATCGGCTTGGATTGGAGGCTGAGAGCCAACGTACTCGCTATATGGCTTTTCGGTTTAGAACCGATGAGGATCGAACCAAGGCCAGGAATGTCTTGATACAACTCAAGCAACGCTATCCAGCGCTGGTTCTGCTTGACTTGAGCACTGAAGGTTCTCGGATCGTCCAGGAACACAAGCTCTTTCAATATTTCGAGGAAATCCTGAAAACCGCTTTGGAGGAACCCAAGCCATGAGTTTCATGAATATCGCGGAAGGCTACGAGGTTCCCTTGCCCGGCCATGGTAGCCGTCCGAGGCAGGTGCATGTGTTTGACCGCGATAGTATCCGAGCGGTGGATGCGGCGCTTGCGGCGCGGCGTCCGTTACTGGTGCGCGGCGAGCCGGGCATCGGCAAAAGCCAATTGGCCCGGGCGGTGGCGATTCATCTCCGGCGCGTCTACGTGCAGTATGTGGTGGATGCCCGCACCGAATCCCGCGACCTGCTCTGGCATTACGATGCTGTGGCCCGACTGGCGGACGCCCAGCTTGCCGGCGCCTTGGGCGAATGCGGCGAGGCCGTGCGCGACCGGCTGGCGGCGCACCATTACTTGCACCCCGGCCCGCTCTGGTGGGCTTTCGCCTGGGAAAGCGCCTTGCAGCAGGCCGAAGCGGTGAAGGGAGCGCCGCCCCCGCAGGACGAGAGCGGGAACGGCTTGCCGTCTCACGCCAACGGTTGCGTGGTGTTGATCGACGAGATCGATAAGGCCGAATCGGATGTCCCCAACGGCTTGCTCGAAGCGCTGGGGGCGGGCGAGTTTACGCCGGTCGGAGGGAAAAGCCGGGTCGTCGCGGGCGATCCACCGCCGCTGGTGGTCGTCACCACCAACAACGAGCGCGCCTTGCCGGATGCTTTTCTACGGCGCTGTCTGGTTCTGCACCTGGCGTTGCCGGAGGACGAAGCCGAGCTTAAACGGGTTCTCGTGCATCGTGGCGGCAAGCATTTTCCGGGCGCGGCGGCCGATGTGCTGGAGGAAGCGGCGACGCAACTCTACGCCGACCGCAAACGGGCCAAGGACAACCGCCACTATCCGCTGCCTGGACAGGCCGAATACCTTGATCTGTTGCGCGCCACGATGGTGTTGAAGCCGGACGATCCCGCCGGCCAGATCGGGACGTTGAAGGAAATCGCCAAGTACGCCCTCAAGAAACACCCGGATGCCCAGCGCGACTCCTGACCCGGACGCCGATGAAACCAGATCGCTCGTTCCCATCTCGCGCCGCCTGCGGTCGGGCGGATCTGGTGCGCGCCTTTGCCGGCGGTGAAGCGGCATTAGCGGCAATGGCCGGTTTGCTTGACTACGAAAAAATCGCTGACAGCGATAAATCGACGGATCAAACCGAGATTGTTATCGATGATGTTTTCCCGACCCCGCTCCTCACGGAACCCGAACTGCGATTGCAGCCGCTGATCGAGATTCCTTTCTGGCGCCTCGTAGCCGTCGACTACCGGGAAAAAGAGGATGGCCAAAGTATAGAAGGGGTAGAGGAAGAGGGCGGTTCCATCGAATTACCTGATTGGCGGCAAGACCCCAAGGTGCAGCCGCTTCCACGCGAATTGGTTGCTTGGCGCGATCTGGTGCCGAGACTGCGCCGCGCCATGACGGAATGGTTCGATACCCGGACGCCGAACATACCCGTCATCGTGGATCGCCTGAGCCGTGGCCATAGCCTGGAGCGCTTGCCGCATCGAACGCATCGCCGCTGGGGCCAGAGCGTGACGGTTATCGAAGATCGCAGCGACCGCCTGATTCCTTACTGGCGCGATCAGAGCCGCGTGCGGACACGGCTCGCCCGTCTATTCCCGCGTCACGCTTTCGAGCACCTGCTGTTCTGGGAAGGGCTGACCACCCCCGTTCCCGCCGATTGCGGCATTGATCGACGAGCCGATTGGCTGCCGTCGCCGGGCGATCTCGTGGTCGTGCTCGGCGATTTGGGTCTTCTCGCCCGCGATGGGTGGAATATTCGCCGCCACTGGGCCGACTTGGGCCGCCGCTTGACCGCCGCGCGCTGCCGCACCTTGGCCTTGACCCCGACCGCTCCGAAATTCTATCCGGCGGAGTTGATCCGTTACTGGCAACCGCTGTCCTGGGATCGCGAGACCGGACTTGCGCCCGGCGCCGCCCGGCACGACGCGGCCGTGGAGCGACTCTTGACCCTTTTATCGCCGGCCAGCCGCATCGAACCCGGTTTGCTGCGGGAAGTACGCTTGCGCGCCGGTTACGATGCGGCAACCGAGTCGGTCTTTTGGCAACATTCGGCTCTAGCCAGCGATTCCAGCGTGGCCGCGACCTTGGACGCCCAAACCGTGCGGGAGCGGCGAACGAGTTTCTGCAACGAGCCTGAAGCGGTGCAAGCCGAAGTTCTCAAGACGATTCGACGCTGGCGTGGCGGATTGTCGCCGGAGGTCTGGTACGCCGAGATACAGGGTCTCGAACGCGAATTGCGCGGCCGATTGATCGACCCGGAAGAAGTTCGTCAGTCCCAGGCGTTCTTTGCCATCTTGGGTCGTCGCCTGCGCGGGGTAGGCGGTTCGGCGGCGCCAGAGGGGTTGGCTGCCTGGTTCCGCTTCGTCGAATCTCGGCTACCGGAAGACTATCGGCAAGATCAGGAACTTGGCGAGCACTTCGAACAACTCTGGCGCTTGGCTCACGCCCACGAGTCCCAATCGGTGTCCGTGCCGCAATACGATCCGGCGCGATTCCCGACCAGTGGGCCACCGCGTCGGGTAGTCGGTTGGCAGCAAGGAGACTCGCTCTGTTTTGCGCTCGCTCCCGATCATGTCGAGTCCCACACGAGTGGCAGCCCGGTCGCTGGGTTCGAAACCCGCAACGGCGAAATTCAAGTCGAACCACTGCTCGCCAACTCCGATCACGATCCTTCCTTCTGGCGCTCCGGCCAACCGCCAAGCTGGGCCGACACCTGGGGCACGGACGGCTACGGTCATTGGGTTACTTTCAGCGTTACGAACAAGCAAGGCCAGAAGATCACCCAACGGATGCGCTGGATCGAACCGGGAACCTTCAAGATGGGTTCGCCGGAGGATGAACCGGGGCGTTGGGATGCCGAAGGTCCCCAGCACTCGGTGGCGATTAGCCGAGGCTTCTGGCTGTTCGATACCGCCTGCACTCAGGCGTTGTGGGAAGCGGTGATGGGCGATAACCCGAGCGGGTTCAAAGGCGCGGACCGCCCGGTGGAAAGCGTCAGTTGGAACGGCTGCCAGGACTTCATCAAGCGGCTGAACGAACGCCTGCCCGGACTCGATCTGGCCCTGCCCTCCGAGGCCCAATGGGAGTATACCTGCCGCGCCGGGACGACCACCCCGTTCAGCTTCGGGGACAACATCACTCCCGAGCAGGTCAACTACAACGGCAACTATCCCTACGCAGGCGGCAAAAAGGGTCGGTATCGACAAGAAACCGTGCCGGTGGCGAGCCTGCCGCCGAATCCGTGGGGTTTGTACGAGATGCACGGCAACGTTTGGGAGTGGTGCCAGGACCACTGGCATGATAGCTACCGAGGCGCTCAAGCCAACGGCTCGGCGTGGGAAGGTCGCGACGCCGGCGCGAGCCGTATCGTGCGCGGCGGGTCCTGGAGCCGCAGCGCGCGCGGCGTGCGGTCGGCGGTTCGCTACGCGCGCCGCCCCGTCAACCGCGACGGCGACATCGGTTTTCGCTGTGCCCGAGTTCGGGTCGCGAGCCCAGACAGCCTGGAGGGAGCGGAGCCGGCGGGACCGGCGAGGGGCCGGCAGGCGGAGCGCTGGCCCAAGCAAGACCAGCCCAGCGGAGCGACCGGCGCGCAACCCACCCTGTTGCGTCTCAACGTCGGCGAGTCCCCGGCGCATTGCCCGTTGCCCCAAACACCGGCCTTCCACATCCACACCGACCGCGAGCATCTCGTTTTTGGTCGATTTTCCCTACGTGACTGCCCATGGGCCAGCGCCATCGGCCGCGACCGCTTCGGGCTGTGGTGCGAGATCGCCGTCGAACCCACGCGGGGAGGCGAACCTGTCGTCCAGCGCCTGCGCTGGATTCCGCCAGGGCGGTTCTGGATGGGCTCGCCGAAGGAGGAAACCCGTGGATTGGCGAAGCAAGAATACGAGCGCGAATGGTTCGATGCGGAACATCCCCGCCACCTCGTGACCTTGACCGAGGGTTACTGGCTGTTCGACACGCCCTGCACGCAAGCCTTGTGGGAAGCGGTGATGGAGGAGAATCCGAGCCGGTTCCAAAGCCCGACCCAGCCAGTGGAGCAGGTGAGTTGGCATGACGCGCAGGATTTTCTCAAGCGACTCAACGGGCGGATTTCCGATCTCAATCTGGCGTTGCCGAGCGAAGCGCAATGGGAATATGCCTGCCGCGCTGGAACGACTACGCCCTTCAGCTTTGGCGCCAACATCACGCCGGAGCAGGCCAACTACGATGGCAACTATCCCTACGCGGGTAGCCAAAAGGGCCAATATCGGCAACAGACCGTGCCGGTGGCGAGCCTGCCGCCGAACCCGTGGGGCCTGTACGAGATGCACGGCAACGTCTGGGAGTGGACACAAGACCATTGGCACGCTAACTACGAGGGCGCTCCGACCGACGGCTCGGCTTGGTTAAGCAGCGATGCCGGCGCGGACCGCGTCCTGCGCGGCGGGTCCTGGGACGACAGCGCGCGCAGCGTGCGGGCGGCGTGCCGCGGCGTGGTCCCCCCCGTTGACCGCGACGACTTCATCGGTTTTCGCTGTGCCCGAGTTCGGGTCGCGAGCCCGGCCAGTCAGTCAGCGGGAAAGAGCGACGCGCCCGGCGCCGGGGTCGCCCCAAGCGGAGCGCCGGGGCGCCAAGGCGACGGGTCGCGGAGCGAAAGGCCGGCCCGAGGTGGCCGTTCGACGAAAACGAAACGGAGCAAGTAAACGGCGATGCACCTATGCTTTTTCACCGTCCCGATCCACGGCGGCGACGAAGTCGCCGCCGAACTCAACCGCTTCCTCGGCGCGCACCGCATCCTGGCTATCGACCGCTCGTTGGTCCAGGACGGTGCCAACAGCGCCTGGGCCTTGTGCGTCGGCTTCGAATCGGCGGCGGACCCTTCTCAACCCGCCAAGCGCGGCGGCAAGATCGACTACCGCGAGGTGTTGAACGAGCGGGATTTCGCCGTCTTCGCCCGGCTGCGCACGCTGCGCAAGGAACTGGCCGACGGCGAGGGGATTCCCGCCTACGCCGTGCTCACCAACGAGCAACTGGCCGAACTGGTCCAGCGTCGGGTCCAGAGTGCGGCGGCCCTGCGCGAGATCGCCGGCGTCGGCGAGGCCCGCGTCGAGAAATACGGCGACGCCTTTTTGCGCCTGCTGTGCGAAGCGTTCGCGGCACCTGGCCCGACCCCGCCGGAGCCGGCCGGTGCAGCGTAGCCGGGTCGGCCTCGCCGCCATCGCCGACTGGCACAACCTGGCGGCGGCGTTCCAGCGCGCCGCGCGGGGCAAGGGCGAACGGGACGAGGTACGCCAATTCCACGCCGACCTGAACGGCGAACTCGCCCGCCTGCGCGAAGCCCTGCTCAACGGTTCAGTCGAGGTCGGCCAGATGCGCTCTTTTCACATCCGCGATCCTAAGCCCCGGATCATCCACGCCCCCTGTTTTCGCGAGCGCGTGCTGCACCACGCCCTTATGGCCCACGTCGGGCCGGTCCTGGATCGCGCCCTGATGGACGATACCTACGCCTGCCGGGTGGGTAAGGGCGCGCTGGCCGCCGTGCACCGCGCCCAGCATCATGCGCGCCGCTGGCCCTGGTACGCTCAGATCGATATCCGGTCCTACTTCGCCAGCATCGACCACGAAATCCTGCTCGCCCTGCTGGAGCGCCGCTTTAAGGACCAGGGCCTGCTGGCGCTACTCGCCCGCATCGTCGAATCTCATCACGCCGAACCCGGCCGGGGCTTGCCCATCGGCGCCCTGACCTCGCAGCACTTTGCCAACTACTATCTGGCTGGCCTCGACCGGTTGCTGCTCGAAGGCTGCCGGGTGCGGGGCCTGGTGCGCTACATGGACGACCTGGTGTGGTGGGGCGACGATAGAATGGCGGTACGCGACGCCCTCGCTCAGGTCCGCGCCTACGTGCAAGATCGCTTGCGCCTGACCGTCAAGACCCCGGTCCAGATCGGGCGGAGCCACGCCGGCCTGATGTTTTGCGGCTATCGCATCCTGCCGGGCCGGCTGTTGCTGTCGCGTCGGCGCAAGCGCCGCTACGCCGAATGCCGCCGCGACTGGGAAAACGCCTACGCGGCGGGCCGGATCGACGCCCGCGCGCTCCAGGCCGGCTACGCCACCGCCCTGGCTATCACCGCCCACGCGGACGCCGCCGCCTGGCGGCGGGAACAGTTGCGGCGCCACCCGCTTGCGCCCGCCTTATGCGAACTCTAAGCTTGCCGACCGGGACGGCGGTCGAACAGCCGGCGCGAACCGCGTCCTGCGCGGCGGGTCCTGGAACAACAACGCGCGCAACGTGCGGGCGGCGTACCGCAACGCGAACCACCCCGACAACCGCAACGACAACATCGGTTTTCGCTGTGCCCGAGCTCGCGAGCGGACTGGAGGGTCCGAACCCGAACAGACTACCGTCCTGGATGCTTCTTCCAAAGCGTCGAAACACGAAGGCCGCCGGCGTGCCAGTAGCGGGAGCGGACGCCCCGCGAACCCTCGCCGGCCGGTCGCCCTCCTCATCATCGTAACCCGCCATGACCGCGCCCATCATCGACACTGCCTGGCACCCGCTGGCCACCGGCTGCCCGCCCCGCTGGGCCAGCGGCTGGGGGCAGGACCGTTACGGCGTTTTCGTCGAATTCACCCTGCAAGAAGTCACCCAACGGCTGCGCTGGATACCGCCCGGTCGGTTCCGGATGGGGTCGCCGGAGGAGGAGCCAGGCCGTTACGACAATAAAGGTCCTCGCCATCAGGTCACATTGACCGAAGGCTACTGGCTGTTCGACACGCCCTGCACGCAAGCCTTGTGGGAAGCGGTGATGGAGAAGAATCCGAGCCGATTCCAAAGCCCAACCCGGCCAGTGGAGCAGGTCAGTTGGAACGACGCGCAGGATTTTCTGAGGCAACTCAATGGGCGGATTCCCGGTCTCGATCTGGCGTTGCCGAGCGAAGCCCAATGGGAACACGCCTGTCGGGCGGGAACCGAAACAGCGATCTACACCGGGGACTTGGCGATTCTGGGTCAATGCAATGCCCCGGCGCTCGATCCCATCGCCTGGTACAGCGGCAACAGCGGAGTCAAGTTCGACTTGACAGACGGTGAAGACAGCTCGGGTTGGCGGGAAAAACAATACCCCCACACGAAGGCGGGAACGCGCCCGATCAAACTCAAACGGGCCAATCCCTGGGACCTGTACGATGTGCTCGGCAACGTTTGGGAGTGGTGCCAGGACGGCATGAGAAACTACGATGCCGAGGCTCAGACGAACCCGATGGGTTCCTTGGATGCCGGCTCGGGCCGTATCGTGCGTGGCGGGTCTTGGTTTGACGACGCGCACCGCGTGCGGGCGGCGTCCCGCTTCGCTCTCCACCCCGACTTCCGCAACGACTATATTGGCTTCCGCTGTGCCCGAGTTCAAGGCGAGCCTGGCTAGCCGACGCCATGAAGTGTGCTTCCGAAAAAAGACTACACTGTCGGCCATGAGCCACGACGACGACGCCTCGTACAAAACGCTGTTTTCAGCCCCGGAAGTGGTGCGGGACCTGATCCTGGGCTTCGTCCCGGACGAGTGGCTGCACGGCCTGGACTACGCCACCCTGGAGCGGGTGTCGGGCAGCTACGTCACCGACGACCTGCGCGACCGGGCCGACGACCTCGTGTGGCGGGTGAAGGTCGAAGGGGAGTGGGTGTACCTGTATCTCCTGATCGAGTTCCAGAGCACGGTCGATCCCTGGATGGCGGTGCGGATCATGACCTACGTCGGGCTGCTGTACCAGGATCTGATCAAACAGAAGCAGGTGTTGCCCGAGCGGCGCCTGCCGCCGGTGCTGCCGATCGTGCTGTACAACGGCCAGGGCCGATGGACCGCCGCGACCGACGTGGCGGACCTGATCCCGAAGCCGCCGGGGTTGCTGGCGCGACATCTCCCCCATCTGGAATACCTGCTGATCGATGAGAGCCAATACGACGTGGCCGAGCTGGCGTCGATGAAAAACCTGGTCGCGGCGGCGATCCGGTTCGAGCGCCCGGACAGCGCGGCGGCGCTGATGACGCTGATCGAAACCGTGAACGGCTGGCTGGAAGGGCAGCCCGAACTCAAGCGGACGTTCGCGTTGTGGATTCGGGCGATGGTGTTGCGGCACAGCCGAAATCATCTGGTGTTGCCGAAGGTGCGTGACTTGAAGGAGTTGAAGATGACTTTAACCGATCGGTTTGATGCGTGGGCTCGCGAGTACGAGCAGAAGGGCCTCGAAAAAGGCCTCGAAGAAGGCCTCGAAAAAGGCCTCGAAGAAGGCCTTGAAAAAGGCCTCAAGCAAGGTCTCGAAAAAGGTCTCGAAAAAGGTCTCGAAAAAGGCATCGCGCAGGGCGAGGCCTTGCTGCTGCAACGGCAGTTGGCGCGGCGGTTCGGCCCGTTGCCGAGCGGGGTGGTGGCCCAACTCAGTACGGCGACCACGGAACAGCTTGAGCGCTGGGGCGACCGTGTCTTGGACGCAGCCAGCCTGGAAGATGTCTTCCGCCCTTAATGGAGAGCGCCAACCGGAGCCATGAAACCTTGTCTTTGCATGTTTGCGTGCGCCACGCAAGAAACTGGCCGACGGTCGCGGGGCCTTGAATCGACCACAAATTTACCGTGAACGCTCCCTCCATCATCGACACTGCCTGGCACCCGCTGGCCACCGGCTGCCCGCCCCGCTGGGCCAGCGGCTGGGGGCAGGACCGTTACGGCGTCTTCGTCGAATTCACCCTGCGAGAAGTCACCCAACGCCTGCGCTGGATACCGCCGGGACGGTTCTGGATGGGATCGCCGGAGGAGGAAACGCGGGGGCTGGCGATGAACGACGACGAGCGGAAATGGTTCGAGCGAGAACGTCCCCGCCACCTCGTCACCCTGACCGAAGGCTACTGGCTGTTCGATACCCCTTGCACCCAAGCCTTGTGGGAAGCAGTGATGGAGAAGAACCCGAGCTGTTTCCAGAGTCCGACCCGGCCGGTGGAAAACGTGAGCTGGCACGACGTGCAGGACTTTCTGGCGCGCATCAACGCCCGGATTCCCGATCTCGACCTGACACTGCCCAGCGAAGCGCAATGGGAATACGCCTGCCGGGCCGGGACCGAGACGGCGATCTACACCGGGGACTTAGCGATTCTGGGCGCACACAATGCCCCGGTGCTTGATCCCATCGCTTGGTATGGCGGTAACAGCGGGGTCGATTTCGATCTGGACAGCGGTTACGACAGTTCGGGCTGGAAGGAAAAGCAATACCCATACACGAAGGCGGGAACGCACCCAGTCCAGCGCAAGCAGGCCAATCCCTGGGGTCTGTATGACATGCTGGGCAACGTCTGGGAATGGTGCCAAGACGGCATGAGAGACTACGATGCGGATGCCCGGATGTACCCGACAGGTTCACTGGACACCGGCGCGGATCGTGTCCTGCGTGGTGGGTCCTGGGGTAACGTTGCGCGCAACGTGCGGGCGGCATTCCGTTACGTCGGCCACCCAGACGGCCATGGCGATGACATCGGTTTTCGCTGTGCCCGAGTTGGGTCGTGAGCCCGGCCAGCCGAGAGGTGAACGGCTGGCTGGAAGGGCAACCCGAACTCAAGCGGACGTTCGCGCTGTGGATTCGGGCGATGGTGTTGCGGCACAGCCGGAATCACCTGGTATTGCCGAAGGTGCGTGACTTGAAGGAGTTGAAGATGACTTTAACTGATCGGTTTGATGCGTGGGCTCGCGAGTACGAGCAGAAGTGCCTTGAAAAAGGCCTCAAGCAAAGTCTCGAAAAAGGCCTTGAAAGAGGCCTCGCGCAGGGCGAGGCCTTGCTGTTGCAGCGGCAGTTGGCGCGGCGGTTCGGCCCGTCCTCTCGACAAACCCGGCGCGCTGGTCCGGCCGCCCCGAATCGCGCCATTCTCGCCCACCACTTGACGATCCGAGAACCGTTGATTATGATTTGAGTACATTTGTACTCCAACAAGGGGCGTCTCCCATGCTCGCAACCGTCATTGAACCGCCCACCAGCCGAGTGCTCCTTCCCTGGCTGGAGCCCGCGCTTGACCCCACGCCCGAGCCGGAACGCGGCTGGCCGCTGCTGACCACGCCGATCCCGGCTGACGACCACCTCGTTCCCACCGACGCCGTGGAGCGATTCCTCAGCCTTGACGAGCACCTAGCCCGTCATCCCGCCAGTACGTTCCTGATGCGGGTGGTGGGTGACACGCTGACCGACGCTGGCCTGCGCGACGGGGATTTGCTGGTCATGGACCGGACCACGCCACCGCTGGCTGGCAACGTGGCGTTGGCGGTGATGGACGGGGCCTTCGTCCTCGCCCGCCTGGGCCGCGACGCGAACGGCCGTTTGATGGTGCAAGCGGCGGGTTCGACCGATTCCGGCCGGCCGCTGGATGACGCGGTGGTGATCGCCGGAGTAGCCCGCTGGGTGATCCACCGCCTCTGGCCGGGACGGCCTTCGGCCTCATAAGCTCTTCGTCACCCTCCCCAACGATGGATGCCCAACCGGCCTGGCCGTGCTCCGGTCAACCGCTCAGCAACCCATAGCGTGGGAGTAATTCGTGCAGGACGAAAAAGCGGTGCGCTTGCAGGGCGTCATGGAACAGCTTCCAGTCGCTGTTGAGAAAAGACGCCGGGTACGGCAACGGTCTTTTCCTGTTGTCCACAATGTCTTCATCGGTGCCCACGACTTTTTGCTTCCAAGAGCCTGCTCCCTTTTCAATATAAGCGACCTGATCCTGGAAGCCGAATGTGCCGTCATCGATCCGGTCGATCCATTTTCGATGCCGAACCGTTTCGTTCTCATCCCTGATTTCCTTCAAACCCTCGCCGATTCGATCAAATGCCGGGGGCAGCGGATATTCCCTCTGGAATACCTTCGATCCCGTTTCCTCGCCCATCCCGGCCTTCGTTTGAAGAAACCGGTATACGGAGAATAACAAATTAGGTACAATCTGGATAGAGCCTATCCTTAATCCAACACCCGCCGTCTGTTTCCGAGGCGAAGCGTTGATGACCAAAGCACGCAGTCCTTACCACGCCGGCCCCACCGACGACGCCGTACCACTTTTCCTTATTGAGGACCTGGTGGCCCAGATCCACGCCAATCGCCAGGGGATTCCCTACAAGACCGGCGAGCAATTGCTCGCCCGCCTACCGGAACGGTTGCGTGCTCTGGCCGATGTCATCCTGGGCGGCAAGATAACCGCCGGCGACGTGGTCTAGTGGCCGCGCCGATCGATAGTATCGAGCACGCGCCGGGCGATGCGGCGCGACGCCGCCACTGAACGGAACCGACCCGATGACCGCTACCCTCCCGCCAATTCAATCCCACTCTGAAACCGATCGCCCATGATCGACATTCTCCTCCCGGCCGGTCGCGCGGCCATCGACCTCGCCCTGTTCGTGTTGCTACCCGTGATGGTGGTCATGCTGTCCCTAATGCGTCTGCTGGAGGCCAAGGGGCTGCTGGATTGGGGGGTGGCCCGGTTGACCGGCGCCGTGCGACCGTTCGGACTGACCGGTCTGGGGCTGTTCGCGGCGCTGCAAATCAACTTCGTCAGCTTCGCCGCCCCGGTCGCCACCCTGACGATGCTGGAGCAGCGCGGGGCATCGGACCGGCATTTGGCGGCCACCCTGGCGATGGTGTTCGCCATGGCCCAGGCCAACGCCAGTCTGCCGCTGGCGGCCCTGGGCCTGCGCTGGGGGCCGACGCTGCTGTTCTCGCTGGTGGGCGGCCTGGTGGCGGCGGCGGTCGCCTATCACGGGTTCGGTCGGGGCCTGTCCAGCGAGGAGCACCTGACCGACGACACACTCCACCATCCGACGGCCGAGGGGACCAAGGGCGTGTTGGATGTGATCAACCGGGCCGGGGCCGAGGCCTTCAAGATTGCCATCGGCGCGATCCCGCTGCTGGTGCTGTCGCTGGTGGTCGTCACCGCCCTGCGCCAGGCCGGAGCCGTGGACGCGCTCACGCACGGCTTGACGCCGGTGCTGGGCGCGCTGGGGATCGATCCGGCGCTGGTCCTGCCCACCGTCGTCAAGTACCTGGCCGGCGGCACCGCGATGTTGGGCACCGTGGACGAACTGCTGCGGCAAGGGCACTTCACCACCGCCCTGCTTAACCAGAGCGCCGGGTTCCTGCTCAACCCGCTGGACTTGCCCGGCGTGGCGATCCTGGTATCGGCCGGCCGCCGCGTCGCCGGGGTCTGGAAGCCCGCTGCCCTGGGTGCCGGCGTGGGCATCGCCGTCCGCACCCTCGGTCATGCGCTGTGTCTGTGACCGGCATCGCGCCGCTACCAGGAAACCCACCTTGGACGGGGAATTGGCCAGGGCGGGGGAACGGGCGCGGCGATACGCCGATGGGCCGCTATGGCTCTGCCTGACTGGTGATCATTCGGTCTCCCCTCCCCTTGTCAAGGGGGAGAGGGCTAGGGTCAGGGCAATCGCGCTATGTAGGGAGTTGACAGGAGGCGGATTGCTGGGGTGACCGAATCCGGATGATCGACTGGAGAGAACGGATGCTGCCCCAGCTACTCGACCCGCGCCCCTATTTCGCCGATCTGCCCGATTCCCGCCGCGAGACGCGGAACAAGCTCCACAAACTCCATGATATGCTGATGATTGTCCTGTGTATGGTGAGGTCTTTGTCGGGGACGTGCGCCAGGATCAGCGGATCTATGCTGGAGAATCCGCAGCCGGTCGTCCCGCCCGCCCAAACGGCTCACGGTCGTCCCCGGACCCGCCTTCAGGCGCAAACCCCGGCGCTGCGGGTCGATCCCTGGGCCCCGCAGCAACCGGCCATCGCCTGGCAACCCGTGACCTTGCGCCAAGGCACGAAAGGCCCGTTGCGCGTGAGATTTTCCAGCACCGGGTGTGGTTGTGGGATGAGGAAGAGACCCACGTCCGCCCGTGGTATCTGCTCGTGCGCCGGGAAATCGACACACCCACCGAGATCAAATATAGTCTCAGCAACGCCCCAGCGGATACCCCGGTCCCTCGGCTGGCGTTCCTGCAAGGCCGGCGCTACGGGATCGAGCGCGCCTTGCAACAAGGCGAACAGGATGTCGGACTGGGCGACGATCCAGTGCGGGGCTGGCGGGGCTGGCACCATCATTTGGCGCTGGTCATGATGGCGATGCTCTTTCTCCGGGAAGAGCGTCCGCCTCACCCGCAGACCCGACCGTTGTTGAGCGGTCGGGATATCCGTGCGTTGTTGAACCATTTCTTACCCCAGCGGGATACGACCCTGGAGGAGGTCCTCCGCCCGATGGAAGTCCGCCACCGCAAACGTCAAGCGGCCATCGATTCCGCCTATCACAAACAACAACCTAAAGAATTAGTGACAGATGTTCTGACAAAGTAGAATTCATTTGGTCACGATAGAACGTCAGCACAACCCCAAGGAACACTACTGCGGAGCCGACCTGAATGAATATTTCTTCAAATTTTCTCGACAATTACGTAGCCACCGTGTTGGTGGTGGACGACGTCCCCGGAAACTTGATGGTGCTGGGCGAGTTGCTCCGCGACGCCGGCTATCGGGTCAAGGCCGCCACCTCCGGCCGCGCGGCCTTGGGCTACGCGACCCAGCAGCCTCGCCCCGATCTCATTTTGCTTGACGTGATGATGCCGGAGATGGATGGCTACGAGGTCCTCGAACACCTGCACGCCGATCCCGCCACCCGTTCCATTCCAGTCATTTTCCTGACCGCCCTGAGCGATGCCCGGGACGAGGAACAGGGCCTGGCGCTCGGCGCCGCCGATTACATCACCAAACCCTTCAACCCCGCCCTGGTCCTGGCCCGCGTGCGCACCCAGCTTGTGGCCAAGCGGGCGCGCGACTGGTTGGCGGACCAGAACACCTTGCTCGAAGCCGAAGTAGCCCGGCGCATGGCCGAAAACGATCTGATCCAGCGGGTCACCATCCGGGCCCTGGCTCACCTAGCCGAGACCCGCGACCCGGAAACCGGCAATCACATCCTGCGCACTCAGAGCTACGTGCAGCGACTGGCTATCCGATTGCAAGCCCATCCCCGGTTTGCCGCCACCCTGAACGACCACTACATCGAACTACTGACCCGTTCGGCGCCGCTGCACGACATTGGCAAGGTTGGGATTCCAGATCAGATTCTGCTCAAGCCCGGCAAGCTCACCGCCGATGAGTGGGCCATCATGCAGACCCATGCCCAGATCGGTACCGAAGCCATCGAGCGAGCCGAGCAGGATATCGATACACACCCTGAGTTTCTGTCCCTGGCCAAGGAAATCACTCACTGGCACCACGAAAAATGGGACGGCAGCGGTTACCCCGATGGCCTGGCCGGCGATGCTATCCCGCTCTCGGCGCGGCTGATGGCGCTGGCCGATGTCTTCGACGCCCTGATTTCGCCACGGGTCTACAAGGCGCCCCTGTCGTTTGAGGCCGCCCGCGACATCATCGCCGCCGGGCGCGGCACCCATTTCGATCCGGACATGACCGATACCTTCCTGGCCAACTTCGATGAATTTGTCGCCATCGCCACGCGCTATTCTTCCTGACCGTTCCCGATCCGCCGGTTCCGCTCGCCGGGATGGGAGCGATCGACCAACGCACGGGTAGAGCGGGCGGTCACCACGGGAGGCGAATGAGCCGGTGAGACGCCGCCGCGCTAATGGTTTGGCGCTGAACCTTGGCCGGCCTTGGAGAGACGGACAGCGGAGGATATTCGAGAGTATGCGGCAACGATTCCGAGAATGGCTGCGCCGGCTGCGCCGACTGGACCCCAGTTCGTCCAGCGACAGCGTCGATTTTATCCGGCCGAAAAAGCTGACCCTGTTGCTGCTGCCGGGACTGGTGCTGATCATCGGCCTCGCGGTGACTTTCGTGCTGTGGGAGCACGCCCGCCAGGACGCGGCGCGAGCGCTGGAGGCGGAATTCCAGTTCTGGGCCGACAAGGCCGTTTCCGCCATCGAATATCGCCTCAAGGGCCACGTCCAGGTATTGCGCGGGGTCGTCGGTCTGTTCGATGCATCGGAAAGCGTCGAGCGCCAGGAGTTCCACGCCTATGTCGAGGCATTGCATCTGGATGATCGATTTCCCGGTATTCAGGGAATCGGTTTTTCCCTGGTCGTGCCATCGGACCAGAAAGCCGCGCATACCGCCGCCATCCGCCGCGAGGGTTTTCCCGACTACGCCATTCGGCCCGACGGCGAGCGCGAACCGTATACCTCGATCATCTATCTCGAACCCTTCTCCGGCCGTAACTTGCGCGCCTTCGGCTACGACATGTTCTCCGAGCCGGTGCGCCGCGCGGCGATGGAGCGGGCCCGGGACGAAAACCGGGCGACTATGTCGGGCAAGGTCAAGCTGGTGCAGGAAACCGAGACCGACGTCCAGCCCGGCTTTCTCATTTACGTTCCCGTCTATCGCCACGATGCTCCCCATGACACCGTGGAGGAACGCCGCGCCCATCTGGTCGGCTGGGCCTACTCGCCGCTGCGGATGTACGACATGATGCGCAGCGTGCTGGGAACCATCGAATTCGACGAGCTGCGCCGGGTGCTCGACGTGGAAATCTACGACGACGAACACCTGTCGGCGGCTACCCTGATGTTCGACAGCGACGCCGAACCCGACTTTGCGAATGCCGGCCCGGCGTTCCGCGAAGTTCGGCCGATCGAATTCGGCGGTCACCGATGGTCGCTGCTTTTGACTTCGAATGCCTTGTTCGAGCAGCGACTGCGCGGCGACCAATCGAAACTGATCTTGATTGGTGGTGTCGGCGGCAGTCTGCTGGCGGCTCTCCTGATGGGGGTTTTGGTCTTGAGCCAGGTCCGGATTGCCACCGCCCTGAGCCAGATGGCCGAGGCCAACCGGCAGCTCGCCGCCAGCGAGAAACAATTCCGGTCGATTTTCGAAACGTCGCTGATCGGCATCGCCACCTGCGGACCGAATCTGGTTTTCACCCAGGTCAACCAGGCCTTCCGCCAGTTGTTCGAGTATGCCGAAGCCGAGCTGATCGGCTTGCATGGCATCGTCGATGTGACCCATCCCGACGACATGGAACCCGCTCGGTTGCGGATCGAGCAAATGGTTCGCCGGGAAGTCGAGCGTTGCATGGTCGAAACCCGCTTCGTCGCTCGATCCGGTCGGGCATTCGCCGCCCTCACCGCCGCGCGGGCGAGTTACGATGCCGCCGGGTGTTTCGCCAGCATCACGGTCGCGGTCCTGGACATCACCGAGCGCAAGCGGGTCGCGGCCGAACTGGAGCAACACCGCCACCACCTGGAGGAGTTGGTGACGCAACGCACCGCCGATCTGACCATGGCCCGGGATGCCGCCCAAGCCGCCAACCGGGCCAAAAGCGCGTTTCTGGCCAACATGAGCCACGAGATCCGCACCCCGTTGCATGCCATTCTCGGACTGACTCACCTGCTGCGTCAAAGCGGGCCGACACCGGCGCAAGCCGAGCGGCTGGACAAGATCGCCCTGGCCGGACGCCAGTTGCTGTCCATCCTCAACGACGTACTCGACCTGTCCAAGATCGAGGGGGGTAAGCTGGCGCTGGAAGAGAACGACTTCGCCGTCGGTGCGCTGTTGTTCGGACACGTCCACGCGCTGATCGCCGATGCCGCCGAGAAGAAAGGGTTGACGGTCGAGATCGACACCCGCGCCGCGCCACCCTGGCTGCGTGGCGATCTCACCCGGCTGCGCCAGGCGCTGCTTAACTTCGCCAGCAACGCGGTCAAGTTCTCCAATCATGGCCGGATCAAGTTGAGCGCCCGGCTGGTGGAAGAAAGCGGTGACGACCTGCTGGTGCGTTTCGAGGTCCAGGACACTGGCATGGGTCTCACCCCCGAGCAGCAAATTCGGGTTTTCGGCGCCTTCGAACAGGCCGATAACTCCACCACCCGCCGGCATGGCGGCACCGGCCTGGGATTGGCCATCACCCAGCGGATAGCCCAGTTGATGGGAGGCGCGGTGGGGGTGGAGAGCCAGTTTGGAGTAGGTAGTACTTTCTGGTTCACCGCCCGGCTGCGGCGCGGGCGCGGCGTCCCGACCACCGCCCTGACCGGCGACGCGGGAAATACGGAGGGCGAACTTCGGCGGCGCTCGGCTGGCGTTCGCCTGCTGCTAGCCGAGGACAACCCCATCAACCAGGAGGTAGCCCTGGACCTGCTGCGGGACGTGGGGTTCGTGGTTGATCTGGCGGTGAACGGCGCCGAGGCGGTTGATCTGGCGCGGCGCACGGCCTACGCCCTGATCCTGATGGACATGCAAATGCCCGAGCTGGACGGGCTGGCCGCCACCCGCGCCATCCACGCCCTGC
The DNA here is from genome assembly GCA_046347555.1 of Candidatus Competibacteraceae bacterium. Taxonomy (GTDB): domain Bacteria; phylum Pseudomonadota; class Gammaproteobacteria; order Competibacterales; family Competibacteraceae; genus Contendibacter. Next base: position 54,081 of record JAXMFY010000016.1, read on the forward strand.
CCGGCCGGGCCCGCACCCCGATCCTGGCGATGACGGCCAATGTTTTCGCCGAGGACCGAGCGCGCTGCCTGGCGGCTGGGATGAACGACTTCGTCACCAAGCCGGTCGATCCGGACGCCCTCTATGCCGCCTTGCTCCAGTGGTTGCCGGAACCGGCGACGGCGACAGCCGAACCGGTGGCGGCCGAGCCGCCGCCGCCCGCTGCCACCGCCGCTCCGCCCCCGGTCCCGGTGGACCCCGCCCGCCTGGCCGAGGTGCGAACGCGGCTCGATGCCCTGCTGGCGGCCGGAGACCTGGACGCCCGCCAACTGGCGCAAGCCGAGGAACCGCTCCTGCGCGCCGGCCTGGGCGCGGCCGGCGACCGCCTGCTGGGCCAGATCGCCTCGTTCGACTATGAGGCGGCCCGCGCGACCCTGCGGGAAGGGATCAAACCAGAGAACGAATGGCGATGAAACACCGATACGGCCGGCTGTCGAGGGCACTGATGGCGGCGATGTCTCGCGTGTGGCCCTTTATCTTGATCGCCCTGATGATTGGCGCCCTGACGGCGGGGGGTATTCTCCTCACCCTCCGGCAGGAATATGCCGGGGAAAGGGCCCGGCTCGAAGCCATCGCCGACCTCAAGCTGCCGGATGAGGGGGGCGAGCCGTTCTGGGACGCGGCCGGCGCCATGCTCGGGATCGGCCTGGCTGGCCTGCTGGCCCTGGGAGTGGCCGGGATCAGCGTCCTGCTGTGGCGCCAGCGCAAACGGTTGATCGTCGCCCGGCGCGAGGGCGCCCTGCAAGCCGAGAAACTCCGCGCCCTGCATCTGCTCGACGCCGTCGCCAACGGCTCCACCGACGCCGTCTTCGCCAAGGATGTCGATGGGCGCTATCTCCTGGTCAATCAAGCCGCGGCCGCCTGGGTGGGCAAGCCTCCCGAAACGATACTGGGCCGGGACGATACCGCCCTCTTCCCGCCCGAGCAGGCCGAACCGATGATGGCGACGGATCGGCGCCTCCTGGCGGAGGGCCGCCTGATCACCCTGGAAGAGGACCTGAGCCTGCCAGATGGCGCACGCACCCTTTTGGTTACCAAGGGACCGCTGCGCGACGCCAACGGAACCCTCTTCGGCCTGTTCGGCATCGCCCGCGACATCACCGAACAGAAGCGGGCGCAAGAGGCGCTGCGGGAACGGGAGGAACTGTATCGCACCATCATCGACCAGGCTGGCGAGGCCATCGATCTGGTGGACGCCGAAACCCTGCGCTTCGTCGAGGTTGGGGAGGCGGCGTGCCGGATGCTGGGTTACCGCCGCGAGGAGTTTATCGGGCTACCCCTGGCGGCGATTCAGGTGGATTTGAGCGAGGAAGACGTCAAGGGATTATGCGCCCGGGTTCTAGCCGCTGGCCGCGCCAGTTTCGAGACCCGGCACCGCCACAAGGACGGCCGCATCCTCGATGCGCAAGTCACGGTACGGGTGATCCGCCTGCGCGGCCGGGATTACTTTCTCGGCATCTGGCGCGACATCACCGAGCAAAAGCGGGCGGAAACGGCGTTGCGGGAAGCGACGATGTTCCTGCGGGAAAGTCAGGCCATCGCCCATGTGGGCGGCTGGAAGGCCAATCCAGTGATCGACGCGCTGATGTGGACCGAGGAAGTGTATCGCCTGGTGGAACACCCGCTGGACCGGCCGCCCATCACGCTGGAGGAAGGCTTGAGGTACTACGCGCCGGAGTACCTGCCCGTCATTCGCCAGCAGTTGCAGGAAGCCTGGGAGCGCGGAACCTCCTTCCGCCTGGAATGCGAAATGATCGCCGCCTCGGGCCGGCGTTTCTGGGCCGAGTTGCGCTGCGTCGGGCGGGTGGAGCATGGTGCGGAACCGTACCTGACTGGCACCTTTCAGGACATTACCGAGCGCAAACGGATTCAGGCCGAACTGGAGCAGTACCGCCATCACCTGGAAAAACGGGTGGCCGAGCGCACCACGCAACTGGTGGAAGCCCGCGAAGCGGCGGAAGCGGCGAACCGGGCCAAGAGCGCGTTTCTGGCCAACATGAGCCACGAGATCCGCACCCCGCTAAACGCCATCCTCGGGTTGACCCACCTGCTGAAACGGGAAAGGCCGACGCCGGACCAGGCCGAGCGACTGGGCAAGATCGACACCGCCGCCCGCCACCTGCTGACGCTGCTCAACGACATTCTCGACCTGTCCAAGATCGAAGCCGGCAAGCTGGAACTGGAGCAGAGCGATTTTCACCTGTCGTCCCTGCTCGACCAGGTGCGGTCGCTGATGGCGGAAGCGGCGCGGGCCAAGGGGCTGACGCTGGGGGTGGAGTGCGACGCCGTATCGCACTGGCTGCGGGGGGACGCGACCCGGCTACGGCAAGCCTTGCTCAACTACGCCGGCAACGCGGTCAAGTTCACCGAGCGGGGCACGATCACCCTGCGGGCCCGGTTGCTGGAAGAGGGGACCGCCGGGCTATTGATACGGTTCGAGGTCCAGGACACCGGCATTGGCCTGACGGCGGAGCAGGCCGGGCGGATCTTCGCCGCCTTCGAACAGGCCGACGCCGGGACTACCCGGCAATACGGCGGGACGGGTTTGGGGCTGGCGATCACCCGGCGGCTGGCCCACCGGATGGGCGGAGACGTGGGAGTGGAAAGCCAGCCCGGCGTCGGCAGCACCTTCTGGTTCACCGCCCGGCTGGAACGGGGGCAAGCCCAGCGGACCCGCGCCCCGGCCCTGGAAGCGGCGGCGATGGAACGGGAACTGCGGCGGCGAGGAGCCGGCGCGCGGGTGCTGGTGGCGGAAGACAACGCCGTCAACCGCGAAGTGGCGCTGGAGCTGCTGGGCGCGGTGGGGCTGACGGTCGACACGGCGGTGGACGGCCGGGAAGCGGTGGCCCAGGCCGCCGCCACCGCCTACGCCCTGATCCTGATGGACGTGCAAATGCCCGAGCTGGATGGGCTGGCCGCGACCCGCGCCATCCGCGCCCTGCCGGGCCGGGCCGGCACCCCGATTCTGGCGATGACGGCCAACGCCTTCGCCGAGGACCGGGCGCGCTGCCTGGCGGCGGGCATGAACGACTTCGTCGCCAAGCCGGTCGATCCGGACGCCCTCTACGCCACCCTGCTGACCTGGCTGCCGGCCGCCGCGCCCCCCGCCCCCCGCTCCACGCGACCGGCGCCGATTCCCGGCGATGCCGGCGTGGCCGAACGGACCCGGCTGGCCGCGATTCCCGGTTTCAACCTCGACCGGGGCCTGGCCACGGTGCGCGGCCAGTGGGCCAGCTACCGCCCACTGTTGGCGCTGTTCCTGGATCACCACGGCCCCGACCCGGCGCGGCTGGCGGAGCGAACGGCGGCCGGCGACTGGACGGAGGTCCGAAGGCTGGCGCACGCCCTCAGAAGCTCGGCCGGCACCCTGGGGGCGACCGGCCTCCAGGGCGCGGCCGAGGCGCTGCAGCGGGCCATTGACCAAAACACCGACCCCGCCGCCCGCCCGCCTCTGGTCGAAGCGCTGGCCGCTACCCTGACCGCCCTGCTGGCCAGCCTGCGCGCGGCGCTGGCCGACGACTACCCCCAGCGGCTGGCCGGCCTGCGGGTGCTGGTGGTGGACGACTATGATCTCAACCGGGAGGTGGCTTTGGGGCTTCTGGCCGGGGAAGGGGCCGAAGTCGTCCTGGCGAATCATGGCCAGGAAGCGGTGGACTGGCTGCGAGCGCGGCCGGGCGCGGTTGATGTGGTGCTGATGGACGTGCGGATGCCGGTCATGGACGGCTACGCCGCCACCCGCGCCATCCGCCGCCTGCCGGCACTGGCCGGCTTGCCGGTGATCGCCTTGACCGCATCCGTCGAGTCGACGCGGGCCGCCGCCCAGGCCGCCGGGATGACCGACATTATGACCAAGCCCCTTGAAATGGAGATCGCCGTGCCCCTGATTCGCAGTGTAGTCGGGTGGGCGGACCAACCGGCCGTTCCCGTGGAGCCCCGGCCCAAGCCCTCGCCCACCCCCGCCGCCAGCGGTTACCCGGGCCTGGCCCTGGAACGGGGCTTGAGCATCTGGAAAGATGTGGAGGTTTACCGGCATTACCTACGCCGGTTCGCCGCCGACTACGGGAACAGCCCGCAAACCCTGGCCAGCTTGGAGCCAGCGGCGGGCGTCCGGCTGGCGCACAAGCTCAAGGGCGCCGCCGCAACCATGGGCCTGGACGAGGTCGCGGAAAAGGCCAGGGAGATCGAGCAGGGCTTGCGGGAAGGCCAGGATATCGCCACCGCCTTGGACGGCTTGCGGGCGGCCCTGAATACCGCGCAAGATAGCATCAACCGTTACGCCTCGCCCGATCCTGTGATCGACAGCGGCGCCGAGCGGGAGAGGGGTTGAGGGTGAGGTAAGCGTTCAGACCCATCCCCCCAGCGGGGGGAGGTTGGGAGGGGGGAAAGGTTGTGGCGCCAACGACTTACCCTCCCCCCAACCCCCTCCCGCTGGGAGGGGGAGTGAACGGTTACAGGGTGAGAACCTCGGTTTGAAAGACTGACCCCCTTGCTCTCACCCGGCCCCCTCGCTTCGCTCTCTCCCACCAATGGGGGAAAGGGGCGGGACGGTTATGTCTTCGTTAGGCGTCCGCTGCCGGGAGAGAGGACTGAACGGTTACGAAGATATTTTGAGGAGGAAACAGCATGGCCCGAATACTGGTTGTTGAAGACGACGAAATCTGTGCCGCCGCCATCGGACAGATCCTGTCCAACACCAACCACGACCTGACCTTCTATGACGACGGTGAGGTCGCCTGGCGGCATCTACAGGCACAGCCAGCCTACGACGCCATCTTGCTTGACCGCGACTTGCCCACCCTGAACGGATTCAGTCTGCTGCGCTGGATCAAGGGCGACCCCGGCTTGCGCCATATCCCGGTGATCATGGAAACCTCGGCGAGTGACACAGAGAGCATCCAGGAAGGCATCGCGGCGGGAGCTTACTACTACCTGACCAAGCCCTTCCAGCCGCAGTTGCTGCTGACCGTGGTGAATGCCGCGCTGGACCGCGAACACGAAACGCAACTGCTCCACCAGCACCTGCGGGAGTCGCGGGGAATCCTGAACTTTCTAGTCAACGGTACCTTCCAGGTGCGGACCCTCGACGATATCCACACGCTGGCGCAGGGCCTGGCCTATGCATTCCCGGATCCCGGCCGGGTCATCACCGGGCTTCTGGAACTGCTGGTCAACGCCGTCGAACATGGCAATCTGGGGATCACTTACGAGGAAAAGAAGCGTCTGCTGCTTGAGGGCGATTTGCATGCTGAACTTGAGCGCCGTCTGCTCGACCCGGCGCTGGGCCAACGCCAGGTGACCGTGGAATTGACCCGCCAGCCTCATCAACTGCAACTGACGATCCGGGACGAAGGCGAAGGCTTCAACTGGAACGACTATCTGGAAATTTCCTCGGCGCGCATATTCGACCCCAACGGCCGAGGCATCGCCATATCCCGTATGCTGAGCTTCGATCACCTGGAATACCAGGGCAACGGCAACACGGTGGTGGTCGGCGTAACCGTGCCTTTGGCAACCATCGGCGCCAGTTCATCGCCAGCAGGCAATATCAGGCGCCGATGATCGTCAGGTTACCCATACCGGAGAATGTCAAGCCAGTAAAATCAGTGACCTGCTGAATGATAACGAGCACCACCGGTTAGTATAAAAGCCATTCTGGAACTACCGCCCTCAAGCAATACGCTTGCGATCCATCCAAGAACGCCACCGCCACCAGTGACCAGGGATGTTGGATGGTAACCGTTCGCTCCCCTCGCCCGCTTGTGGGAGAGGGGTTGGGGGTGAGGGCCGCAGTTTCAAAGACTGACCCCCTGACCCTAAGCCCGGCCCCCTCGCTTCGCTCTCCCCCTTGACAAGGGGAGAGGGGACTGAATGATTACGTTGGATAAACACCACGAAGAACAAAGGGGAAATCGCAATGACATTCTCTGGGCGCTCGAAAGTTGCGATTCGCCTCGGGCCCGCCATCGGGGTTGCCTGGTTGATCGGTCTGATATTGTTGGGGGTGTCGGTCCTGGCGGCGGCCGGCGCCGAAGCGGATCGGCAACCGGGATCGCCGCCGGTCGTGGTGATTCTGAATGCCTACCATCCCGGCGAAGCCTGGTCGGATAACGAACTGGCCGGTCTGCTGCCGACCTTGCGCCGCGCCGATCCCAATCTCGTGCCGGCCATCGAATACCTGGACACCAAGCGGTTTCCCGATCCGGATTATCTGGCGCTGCTCAAGGATCACCTGGCTCGAAAGTACCAGGGCCGGCGAGTCGATCTGCTGATCGCACTCGATAATCCCGCTCTCAACCTTGTCCTGAACTATCGCCAGGACTTGTTTCCCGGCGTCCCCATCGTCTTCGCGGGCATTAACGGCTTTCGGCCAGAACTGCTCCGGGGCCAGGACAAAATCACCGGCGTGGCGGAAACCGAGGATATGGCCGGCACCCTGAAACTGGCCTTGCGCCTGCATCCCCGGACGAAAAATGTCCTGGTCGTGCACGATTACACCGCTTCCGGCCTCGCCGTGCGGCGCGAAGTGGAGGCCATTTTGCCCGCGTTCCGGGACCGGGTGAACGTCACTTTTTCGCCCGACGTGCCCTTCGCCGAGTTGGAACAGCAACTCAAAACCCTGCCTCCCGATACGGTGGTCTTGTTGCTCACCTACGTCACCGACCAGGACGGGCGGGTGTTCAGCCGGGAGGAAAGCACGCGGCGCATCGCCGCCGCCAGCTCCGCGCCGGTGTACGCCATGCACGAAACCCGGCTGGGCCACGGCATCGTGGGCGGTTTGGTGCTGGAGGGGAAGGAACACGGCGCGCAGGCGGGCGAGTTGGCCTTGCGGGTGCTGGCCGGGGAAGATCCGTCCCGCATCCCGGTCGAAACCAGCCACTCCCATCCCCGGTTCGACGAGGTGCAGCTGCGCCGCTTCCAGATCGATCCGGCAACCTTGCCCGCCGACAGCGCCGTCATCAATCGCCCGGTTTCCTTCTACTCGCAATACCAGCGCAAAGTGTGGACCACGCTGGCGGTGATCGCGCTGCTGTCGTTGGTCATCGTCGGGCTGAGTCTGGCCTTGCGGCGAGCCAAGCGAGCCGAGCAGGCGCTACGGGACAGCGAGGAGCGCTACCGCCGGATCGTGGATACCGCCAGCGAGGGTATCTGGAGCATGGACGAGAACCATCGAACGACTTTCGTCAACTCGCGCATGGCCGCCATGCTTGGCTATTCGGCTCAGGACATGCTCGGCCGATTAGTGGAGTCCTTCATGCTTCCCGAGGATCTCCCCACTCACGAGGAACGAATGCAGGCCCGTCATCGGGGCCGGTCGGCGCATTATGAACACCGTTTCCGCCGCCAGGACGGCAGTACGCTGTGGACGCTCGTTTCCGGCGTTCCACTGCTGGATGCCCAGGGACAGTTTCGCGGTTCTTTCGGCATGTTCGCCGACATCACCGAGCGCAGGGAAATCGAGGAAAAATTGCGGGCCAGCGAGGGGCGCTACCGAACGCTGTTTGAGGAGTCGCGCGACGCCATTTTCGTGGCGGATGCGGCCACCGGCACGCTTCGCGAGGTCAACAAGGCCGCCGAAGCGTTGATGGTCCGGTCGCGCGCCGAATTGATCGGCGCGCACCAGACCATTCTCCATCCGCCGGGCGAGACGGACCAGTACGCCGCCGACTTCCAGCGGCATGTTCGCAGCGAAAACTCTTATTTTATAGCCGAGGTTTACACGGGCGACGGTCGGCGCGTTCCGGTCGAGATCAGCGGTGGCCTGATCCAACTGCCCGACGGGACGGCCGCGCTGCAAGGCTTTTTCCGCGACATCACCGAACGCCAGCGCGCCGAGGAGGCGCTGCGGGCGCGCGAGTCGCTTCTGCGGGCGGTCGTGGACAACACGCCGTTCGAGTTCTGGGCACGCGACCTTGAACAACGCTGCTTCATGGAAAACGCCGCTCTGGTCGAACACTGGGGCAGCATTCTGGGGCAGCGTCCGGAGAATACTCAAATCACCCCAGAAGAATTAGCCCTCTGGCAAGCCAACAACCAGCGCGCGTTCGCCGGGGAAGTGGTGGACGAGGAGGTCAGCTATCGCGTGGGCGACGAGCAGCGCTTTTTCCAGAACATCATTGCCCCCATCCGAACGGAGGGCCAGGTCCGAGGCATTCTCGGCCTGAACATCGACATCACCGACCGCCGGCGCATGATCGAGGAACTGAACCGCCACCGTCACCATCTGGAGGAATTGGTAACCGAACGGACGGCGCAGTTGACCGAAGCCCGCGAAGCGGCGGAAGCGGCGAACCGGGCCAAGAGCGCGTTTCTGGCCAACATGAGCCACGAGATTCGCACGCCACTGAACGCCATTCTCGGGCTGACCCACCTGCTCAAGCGCGAAGAGCCGACGCCGGCGCAAGTCGAGCGACTGGGCAAGATCGACGCCGCCGCCCGCCACCTGCTGACGCTGCTCAACGACATTCTCGACCTGTCCAAGATCGAGGCCGGCAAGCTGGAACTGGAGCAGAGCGACTTTCACCTCTCGTCCCTACTCGACCAGGTGCGGTCACTGATCGCCGAAGCGGCGCGGGCCAAGGGGCTGACGCTGGCGGTGGAGGGCGACGCCGTATCGCACTGGCTGCGAGGCGACGCGACCCGGCTACGGCAAGCCTTGCTCAACTACGCCGGCAACGCGGTCAAATTCACCGCGCGCGGCACAATCACCCTGCGCGCCCGCCTGCTGGAAGAAGCCACCGCCGGGCTATGGATCCGGTTCGAGGTCCAGGACACCGGCATTGGCCTAACGGCGGAACAAGCCGGCCGGATCTTCGACGCCTTCGAACAAGCCGACGCCTCGACCACCCGGCACTACGGCGGCACCGGGCTGGGGCTCGCGATCACCCAGCGGCTAGCGCGCCTGATGGACGGAGACGCGGGCGTCGAAAGCGAACCGGGCCGGGGCAGCACCTTCTGGTTCACCGCCCGGCTGCGACGAGGGCGGGCCCAAGCCCCCGCCGTCCCGCCCGCCGGCGCGGGCGCCGCCGAACACGCACTACGGCGCCGGGGAGCCGGCGCCCGGGTGCTCCTGGCCGAGGACAACCCCATCAACCGCGAAGTCGCGCTGGAATTACTTCACGCCGTGAACCTGGCGGTGGACACAGCGCTGGACGGTTGGGAAGCGGTGGCCAAAGCCCGGACCACCGCCTACGACCTGATCCTGATGGACGTGCAGATGCCCGAGATGGACGGGCTGGACGCCACCCGCGCCATCCGCGCCCTGGCGGGGGGCGAACACACCCCGATTCTAGCGATGACCGCCAATGTGTTCGCCGAGGACCGGGCGCGGTGTCTAGCGGCCGGCATGAACGACCACGTCGCCAAGCCAATCGAACCCGAAGCGCTGTACGCCGCCCTGTTGCGCTGGCTGCCGGTCGCCGCGCCCCTGGCGCCGCCCCCGGCCCCACCCGGACCGGAGCGGACGACGCCCGAAGACCCCCTGGAGCGCCGCCTGGCGGCGATGCCCGGCCTCGACCTCGACCGGGGCCTGACCACCGTGCGCGGCCGGCTGGACACCTACCGCCGCCTGCTGACCCTGTTCCTCCACCACCACGACCAAGACCCGACCCGGCTGGCGGCACGGAGCGCGGCCGGCGACTGGGCCGAGGTCCGCAGCCTGGCCCACGCCCTCAAGGGCTCGGCCGGCAACCTGGGCGCAACCGCCGTCCAGCGGGCGGCCGAGACCCTACAGCGGGCCATCGACCAGGGCGCTGACCCCGCCGCCCACCCGGCCCAGGTCGAAACCCTGACCACCGCCCTGACCGCCCTGCTGGCCGGCCTGCGGACGGCGCTGACCGACGACCGCCCAACCCCCGCCGTCCCGGTGGACCCCGCCCGCCTGGCCGGCGTACTGGAACGGCTGGAGGCCCTGCTGGCGGCGGGAGACCTGGACGCCCACCCACTGGCGCACACCGAGGCGTCACTCCTGCGGGCCGGCCTGGGCCCGGCCGGCGACCGCCTGCTGGATCAGATCGCCGCCTTCGACTATGAGGCGGCCCGCGCCACCTTGCGGGAAGCGGTCGGCCAGTGACGCTGTAAACGGCCGCATCAAAGATGATGTTTGTTTCAATTTGAAATCGTTTGAAATCCATAAATTTCATATTGAAACTATGCGTCGTCCGAAAGCAATGCGCCAGCGCCAGTAACCCCCCACCCCAACCCTCCCCCACAAGGCTGTCCATTACACATATCTCCAAATAATTGATTTTATTATTATAAAAACCACGGAATCCCCTCCCCCCTTGCGGGGGAGGGCGAGGGAGGGGGGTAGGGTTGAATCACAACTCCTTGAATGATAGCAGGCTAATCGGTCAACCCCCCACCCCAACCCTCCCCCGTCTCTCCATCGATGGAGAGGGAGAAGAGAGGGGTTCGGGAATAGTCAAGTGAACGGTAATACTAATTCTGAATAGATTTTCGTCATTCCCGCGAAGGCGGGAATCCAGTCAACCACCGAAAAACTGGATCGCCGCGCGGGATGAGGGGGGTCTGAACGCTTACCACTCTACTTTCCCCCAGCCTCTCCCCTCTCTCCATCGATGGAGAGGGAGAAGAGAGGGGTTCGAGGCGGTCGAAGTGAACGGTAACCTTTCATGAAGGCAGTTTTTAGACAACCTCATTAGCGCGCAAAATAAAAAATTTCTTGCCGCAAGATGCCGACGAACAATCCCCCGAGCACGCGCATGAACGCACTGATTGATCCCGATGATTCCAACTCCGCCGATTCGCGGGAAACACCACCCAGGGAGCCCCCGCGCCTGCAATCCGACCTGACTGAGATCCTAAACGCCGCCGACATCGGCGTCTGGGAATACGATCACGTCACTGACCGCGTGTTTTGGAGTCCTTCCCTCCGCGCCCTGCTGGGCTACCGCATCGAATCGGTCCCCTCCAGCCTGGCGGCCTGGTTCGACCTGATCCATCCCGATGACCGGCCGTCCCTGCAAGCGCGCGTTGCGGCGGCGCAGGCGCCCGCTCGCCCACTGGCTGAGACCGAATATCGCCTGCGGGCGGCGGATGGCCGGTGGGTTTGGGTTTACGTCCGGGGCCGGGTCACGCGGTGGGACGCGGCAGGCCGGCCACTGCTCGCCGCCGGCACCCTGCTCGACATTTCCGAGCGCAAGCACACCGAGTTGCTGGTGCGAACGCAGCACGAGTTTTCCGGGATTCTGGTCGAGGGGCCGGATCGGGAGGCGCTGCTGGAAGCCATGCTGGCCAGCGCGCTGCGCCTGCCCGAACTGGACGGCGGGGGGCTGTACTGGCGCGAGCCGGACGGCGGCTATCGGCTGGTGGCTCAGCGGGGTCTGTCCGAAGCGTTTTTCGCCCAGGTCAGCTATCGGGCGGTGGATTCTCCCCAGGCGGAGGTGATCCGGCAGGGCCGGCTGCACTGTAGTTGCGCGCCCGCGCAGGACCATTGCACCGATCCCTCGCTGGTTGGAGAACCCGAGTTGGTCAAGGAAGGCATCCGCGCGCTGGTGGTGCTGCCGATCCACGTCGGCGGCGAACCGGTCGCCTGTCTCAACCTGGCCAGCAAGCAGGTCGGGGCGGTCGGGCGGCTGACCGTGACCGTCCTGGAAACCCTCGCGCGCCACTTCACCCAAGCCCTGGAACGACTGTCGGCTCAGGAGGAAGCCGCCAACCAGGGGCGAAATCTGGCCGGGTTGTTCGGCGCCATCCACGATTATCTGTTCGTGCTCGATCCGGAAGGCCGCATCCTGCACTACAACCCGGCGGTGGCGGACGGGCTGGGCTACGGCGAGGCTTTGCTCGGCCAGCCGGTCTGGGCCATGCACCCGCCCGAGACGCGCGACGAGGCCCGGCGCGTGATCGCCGAGGTGCTGGCCGGAACCCGCGTCAGTTGCCCGTTACCCCTGCTGAAGGCCGACGGCGGGCGCATTGTAGTGGATACCCGCGCGGTGAGGGGTCAATGGGACGGGCGACCGGCGCTTATCGGGATATCGCGCGACATGACCGAGATGCAAGCGATGCAGGAAGCGCTGCGCGAGCGCGAGGAACTCTATCGCGCCATCGTCGATCAGGCCGGGGACAGCATCGAACTGGTGGACATCGAAACCTTACGCTTCGTTGAGGTCAACGGCGCGGCCTGTCGAACGCTGGGCTACAGCCGCGAAGAAATGCTTGGCCTTTCCCTGCCGGATATCCAGGCTGACCTGGACGAAGCCGCTTTGCGTGCGCACATCGGGCAGTTGCGGGCGATGGGCGGCGTCCGCTTCGACAACCGGCACCGCCGCAAGGATGGCCGCATCCTGGAGGTTCAGGTCAACGTCCGGATCGTTCGCCTGCGCGGCCGGGATTATTGCCTGGCCGTTTGGCACGACGTCGGCATCGAAAAAGCGGCCCGGATGGCGCTGGCGAACGAAGCCGAATGGCGGCGGGCGCTGATCGAAAATTCCGGCGACGGCATCGCCATTTACGACACAGACCACCGGATCATCGAGATCAACCCGCGCCATGCCGAGATGCTGGGCTACGACCCGGAAGACATGATCGGCCTACATTCCTGGAACGTGGACGCGGACATGACCGAGGCGGACATCCGCGCCGCGTTCGCCGATCCTCTGGCCATCAACACCACCTTCGAAACCCGCCATCGCCGCCAGGACGGCACGCTGTACGAGGCCGAGGTGAGCGCCAGGGGCGCCCGCATCGGCGGGCGCAGCGTCTTCATTACCACCACGCGCGACATCAGCCACCGCAAGGCTCAGCAGCGCGCCCTGGAAGAACGCGAAGCCCTGCTGACGGCTATCTTCGACCAGGTCAACGTCGGTATCGACCTGACAGACGTGGAAACCCTGCGCTTCGTCCGGTTCAACCGGGCTTCCCACACCCTGCTCGGCTACAGCGAGGCGGAGTTTTCCCGGTTGCGCCTGCCGGACATCCAGGCGTTGCCAGCCGATATCTTCGCGGGAGTTTTCCGGGACGGTTTGGCGAAACTGCGGGCGACGGGCGCCCTGGCCCTGGAAAACCAGCAGAAGTGTCGGGATGGCCGCGTGATCGACACCCTGCTCAACCTGCGTTTGATCGATTTCCGGGGACGGGAACACATCGTCGCGGTGTGGAGCGACATCACCGAGCAGAAGCGGGCGCAAGAGGCGCTGCGAGAACGGGAGGAACTGTATCGCACCATCGTCGATCAGGCCGGCGAGGCCATCGATCTGGTGGACGCCGAAACCCTGCGCTTCGTCGAGGTCGGCGACACAGCGTGCCGGATGCTGGGCTATCGCCGCGACGAATTTGTCGGGCTGCCGCTGGCGGCGATTCAGGTGGATCAGAGCGAGGATGACATCAAAGCGTTGTGCGCGCGGCTGCTGGTGACCGGCGGCGCCAGCTTCGAGACCCGGCACCGCTGCAAGGACGGCCGCATCCTCGATGCGCAAGTCACGGTACGGGTGATCCGCCTGCGCGGCCGGGATTACTTTCTCGGCATCTGGCACGACATCACCGAGCAAAAGCGGGCGGAAACGGCGTTGCGGGTAACCAACGAATTCCTGGAAATACTGCTCGATGCGATCCCAGTGCCGATTTTCTACAAGGATTCGGCGGGCCGCTATCTCGGCTGCAACCGGGTCTTCGAGGAGTTCTTCGGCCAGAACCGAAAGGATATCATCGGCCAAACCGTGTTCGATATTTCCCCCAGCATGTTGGCCGAGATCTACCACACGCAGGATCTCGAACTCCTCCAGCGGGGGGGGTTACAGGTCTACGAATCCCAGGTCAAGGACGCCCGCGGGGTCGTCCACAACGTGATTTTCCACAAGGCCACCTTTTCCAATGCCGACGGAGGGGTGGGTGGGCTCATCGGCGCGATTCTGGACATCACCGAGCGCAAGCAAGCCGAGGAAGCGTTGCGAAAGAGCCAGTCGGCGCTGATATCGGTCATCCAGAGCGCGCCCTATGGCATCGTTCTCATCGGCGAGGACGGGACTATTGATTACCTCAATACGACCTTTACCGAAATCACGGGCTATACACGGTCGGATATCCCCAACACCGATACCATGTTCGAGAAAGCCTACCCCGATGCTGACTATCGCGCGGAAGTCATACGCCTCTGGCGAACGAACATCCTGACCAATGAACGACTGCATGAACATTCGGATGTGGGCCAGGAGTTCAAGGTCGTCCGCGCCGACGGCATCCAGCGGGATATCGAGTTTCATGTGATTCGACTTCCCGATCAAAGGATCATGGTAACGCTCATCGATATCACCGAGCGCAAGCGGATCGCGGCGGAACTGGAGCAATACCGCTACCATCTGGAAGAGTTGGTGGCCGGACGGACGGCGGAACTGGAGGCGGCCAACCGGCAGTTGCAGGTGAGCGACCTGCGGCTGAAGGCGATGTTCGAGATGAGCCAGCAGGCCGAAGCGATGGACGAGCGCGAACTGTTGCAGCGGGGCATCGAAGAGGCCGTGCGCCTGACCCACAGCACGATCGGCTACCTGCATTTCGTCAACGACGACCAGGAAACCATCCAGCTCTACACCTGGTCGGCCGACACCCTGAAGCACTGCACGGCGGTTTACGACAGCCACTATCCAATTTCGCTGGCCGGGCTATGGGCCGACACGGCGCGGCGGCGGCGGCCGGTGGTCCACAACGACTATCAGAATCTGCCCGACCGCCGGGGCTACCCGGCGGGGCACGCCCATCTGATCCGCCACCTGGGGGTGCCGATCGTGGAAGGGGACCAGGTGCGGGTGCTGCTCGGCGTCGGCAACAAGCCGACCGACTACGACCAGTCGGACGAACACGAATTGCAACTGATTGGGGACGACCTGTGGCGGATCGTGATGCGCCGCCGGGCCGAAGCGGCTTTGGCTGCCGCCAAGGACGTAGCGGAACAGGCCAACCAGGCCAAGAGCGCGTTTCTGGCCAATATGAGCCATGAGATTCGCACGCCGCTGAACGCCATTCTCGGGTTGACCCACCTGCTGAAGCGGGAAAGGCCGACGCCGGATCAGGCCGAGCGACTGGGCAAGGTCGACGCCGCCGCCCACCACCTGCTGACGCTGCTCAACGACATTCTCGACCTGTCCAAGATCGAGGCCGGCAAGCTGGAACTGGAGCAGAGCGATTTTCACCTGTCGGTGCTGCTCGACCAGGTGCGGTCGCTGATGGCGGAGTCGGTCCAGGCCAGGGGATTGACGCTCACGGTGGACGACGGCGCAATTCCGTTCTGGCTGCGAGGCGATCCGACCCGGCTGCGGCAGGCGCTGCTCAACTACGCCGGCAACGCGGTCAAGTTCACCGAGCGGGGCGGCATCACCCTGCGGGCCCGGTTGCTGGAGGAAGACGCCGCCGGGCTGCGGGTGCGGTTCGAGGTCCAGGACACCGGCATTGGCCTGACGGCGGAACAGGCCGGCCGGATCTTCGACGCCTTCGAACAAGCCGATGTCTCGACCACCCGGCAATACGGTGGCACCGGGCTGGGGCTCGCGATCACCCGGCGCCTGGCCCGGCTGATGAGTGGGGATGCCGGGGTGGAAAGCGAACTCGGTCAGGGCAGCACCTTCTGGTTCACCGCCCGGCTGGCGCGAGGGCAAGCCCAGGCCGCCGCCGCCCCGACCCTGGCGGCGGCGGCGATGGAACGGGAACTGCGGCGGCGGGGAGCCGGCGCGCGGGTGCTGCTGGCGGAAGACAACGCCGTCAACCGCGAAGTGGCGCTGGACCTGCTGGGCGCGGTCGGGCTGGTGGCCGACACAGCGGTGGATGGCCGGGAGGCGGTGGCCAAGACCGCCGCCACCGCCTACGATTTGATCCTGATGGACGTGCAGATGCCCGAGCTGGACGGGCTGGCCGCCACCCGCGCCATCCGCGTCCTGCCCGGCCGGGCCCGTACCCCGATCCTGGCGATGACCGCCAACGCCTTCGCCGACGACCGGGCGCGCTGCCTGGCCGCCGGGATGAACGACTTCGTCGCCAAGCCGGTCGATCCTAACGCCCTCTACGCCGCCCTGCTGACCTGGCTGCCGGAACCGGCGGCGCCGACCGAACCGGCGGCGGCTGAACCGGCGACGCCCCCCGCCGCCGACGCGACCGAACGGACCCCCCTGGCGGCGATTCCCGGCCTCGACCTCGGCCAGGGCCTGGCCACCGTGCGCGGCCAGTGGGCCAGCTACCGCCGGCTGCTGACTCTGTTCCTCGACCACCACGCCCAGGACCCGACCCGGTTGGCGGAGCGAGCGGCGGCCGGCGACTGGGACACCGTCCGGCGGCTGGCCCACGCCCTGAAAGGCTCGGCGGGCAACCTGGGGGCAACGGCGGTGCAGACGGCGGCCGAGGCCCTACAGCGGGCCATCGACCAGAACCGGGACCCAGCGGCTCGCCCCCTCCTGGCCGAGAGTCTGACCACCGCCCTGACCACCCTGCTGGAGGGCTTGCGCGCGGCGTCAATCCCCGCCGCCGCGCCGCCCCCGGTTCCGGTGGACCCCGCCCGCCTGGCCAGCGTGCTGGAACAACTAGAGACCCTGCTGGCGGCGGGAGACCTGGATGCTAACAAGCTGGCGCAAACCGAGGAACCGCTCCTGCGGGCCGGGCTGGGCGCGACTGGCGACCGCCTGCTGCGCCAGATCGCCGAGTTTGACCACGAAGCGGCCCTGACCGCCCTGCGGGCGTGCGCCAAAGACCGCGGGTACTGGGAAAACAATAATGACAAGCGCAAATAGTCCAAGGCGGTTGATCCAACGCCTCACCCTCAAGTGGCTCATCTTCGCGCTGGCGCTGCTCGTGGCGCCAGCCGCCGCGCTGGCGGCCGGGGAACGCACGGTTCTGCTGCTGGGCAACCAGTCGTTGCCGCCCATGATCTATTTGCAACACGGCAAGCCGACCGGCCTGGTGATCGATCTGGCCGAGGCCATGGCCGCCCACATGCGGCAGCCCGTGGAAATCCGAGCCATGGACTGGGCCGAGGCCCAGCAGCGGGTGTTGAACGGGGAGGCGGACGCGCTGCTCCAGATCAACGCCAACCCGGAGCGCCAGCGAGTGCTGGATTTTTCGGAGCCCCTGCTGCGCTCGGAATTCACGATCTACGTCGCCCAGGAGCGCGTCGGCATCGTCTCCCTGCAAGACCTGCGGGGCTTGAAGGTCGGCGTCGAGGCGAAGGGACTGCCGATCTCCCTGCTGAGAGAAAATCCCGAGATCATCGTCGAAATCATCCCGGATTTTGTCACCGGGTTCAGAAGGCTGGTGGCGGGTCAGGTGGACGCGGTGATCGCCGACCGCTGGGTCGGCGACTACGTGCTGGCGGAGAACGGCATCCAGGGCGTCAAACCGGTTGGGCCCCCCCTCAGCACCGGCCATTCGGCGATTGCCGTGAAGAAAGGCAACGCCGAGCTGCTCGCCGAGATCGACGCGGCGCTGGCGGCTATTCACCGAGATGGAACCTACGAGGCCATCCTGGAGCGCTGGCGCGCCAAAGAGGTGGTGTTCAAGACGGTCGAACAGGAACGTCGGCAGTTCTGGCTGCTGACTGGCCTCGCGCTGGCGCTGCTCGCGGCATCGGGCGGGATCGCTTCGCTGGCTTGGGAAATGCGCAAGCGCCGGCGGGTGGAACTCGCGCTGCGGGAGAGCGAGCGATTGAAGTCCGATCTGCTGGACAAATTAAATGCGGCGCAACGTTGCGCGAAAATCGGTAGCTGGGACTGGGATAAAGTTCGCGATACGGTGTGGTGGTCCGATGAACTTTACAGGATTTTCGAACTTACGCCGGGTGAGTTCACGCCGGGTTTCGAGGCCAACAGCCGTTACATTCATCCAGACGACATCGGTTTCTACCACAAAGTGTTCGAAAACGCCCTGCAAAGCGGTGACGCGCTGGATTTCGAAATACGGATCGTCGCCAACAATGGAATCGTGAAGCACTGTGATACGAAGGGAATCGTCGAACGCGATCAAGACGGTCGGCCCACGCGGATTGTCGGAACCCTCATGGACATCACCGAGCGCAAGCGGGCCGAGGCCGAGCTGGAGCGGCACCGCCATCATCTGGAGGAACAGGTCGCGGCGCGCACGGCGGAACTGGAGAAGGCCAACCGCGCGCTCGACCGGCTGTTGCAAGAGCAGAAAGCCATCCTGCACAGCCCGGTAGTGGGCATCGTCATGCTCGAACAGCGGGTCATGACGTGGGTCAACGAGGCCTACGCCACCATGTTGGGCTACCGGCCCGAGGAACTGATCGGTCAACCCACCCGGATGTTCTATCCCAGCGAAACGGCCTACAACGACTTCAGGGAACGCGCCTACCCGGTCATCCTCGCCGATCAAACCTTCCGCACCGAGATTCAGTACGTCCGCAAGGACGGCTCGCTCCAGTGGTTCGATATTGCCGGAGCCCGTCTGAGTCCCGGCAGCCCGGTCACGGTCTGGGGATTTGTAGACATCTCCCAAGCGAAATCTCTGGAAGCCCAGATCAAGGGTATCCTGGCTGAGAAATCCACCATCCTGGACAACTCCAGTGTCGGTATCATGCACATCCGCGACCGCAAGCCAGTGTGGGTCAACCAGCGGCTCTGTGAAATTTTTGGCTATGCGTCGGATGAATTACTCAACCAGCAGTCCACGCGCCGGCTCTTCAGCCATGACGAGGACTTTAACCAGTTAGATGAAGAAGCCTGTCGCGTTCTTAGCCAAGGCGAGCGTTACACGTCGGAACGCATCATGCGACACCGGAACGGCGGCTTGTTCTGGGTTCGAATGTCGGCCCAGGTGATTGACCCCCATCGCGCTCTCAATGGCAGCATCTGGTGTATCGAGGACATCTCCCTCGCCAAGGCGGCCGAAGCGGAACTGCGTCAGGCCAAAGAAGCGGCGGAAAGCGCCAGCCGGGCCAAGAGCGCGTTTCTGGCCAACATGAGCCACGAGATTCGCACGCCGCTGAACGCCATTCTCGGGCTGACCCACCTGCTGAAGCGGGAAAAGCCGACGCCGGACCAGGCCGAGCGACTGGGCAAGATCGACATCGCCGCCCGCCACCTGCTGACGCTGCTCAACGACATTCTCGACCTGTCCAAGATCGAAGCCGGCAAGCTGGAACTGGAACAAAGCGATTTTCACCTGTCGGCCCTGCTCGACCAGGTGCGGTCACTGATCGCCGACGCGGCCCAGGCCAAGGGGCTGACGCTGGCGGTGGACGGCGACGCCGTATCGCACTGGCTGCGAGGCGACGCGACCCGGCTACGGCAAGCCTTGCTCAACTACGCCGGCAACGCGGTCAAATTCACCGAGCGGGGCGGCATCACTTTGCGCGCCGTGCTGCTGGACGAGAGCGGCGACAGCCTGCGGGTGCGGTTCGAGGTGCAAGACACCGGCATTGGCCTGACGGCGGAACAAGCCGGCCGGATCTTCGACGCCTTCGAACAAGCCGACGCCTCGACCACCCGGCACTACGGCGGCACCGGGCTGGGGCTCGCGATCACCCAGCGGCTAGCGCGCCTGATGGACGGAGACGCGGGCGTCGAAAGCGAAGCCGGCCGCGGCAGCACCTTCTGGTTCACCGCCCGGCTGCGACGAGGGCGGGCCCAAGCCCCCGCCGTCCCGCCCGCCGGCGCGGGCGACGCCGAACACGCACTACGGCGCCGGGGAGCCGGCGCCCGGGTGCTCCTGGCCGAGGACAACCCCATCAACCGCGAAGTCGCGCTGGAATTACTTCACGCCGTGAACCTGGCGGTGGACACAGCGCTGGACGGTTGGGAAGCGGTGGCCAAAGCCCGGACCACCGCCTACGACCTAATCCTGATGGACGTGCAGATGCCCGAGATGGACGGGCTGGACGCCACCCGCGCCATCCGCGCCCTGGCGGGGGGCGAACACACCCCGATCCTAGCGATGACCGCCAATGTGTTCGCCGAGGACCGGGCGCGGTGTCTAGCGGCCGGCATGAACGACCACGTCGCCAAGCCAATCGAACCCGAAGCGCTGTACGCCGCCCTGTTGCGCTGGCTGCCGGTCGCCGCGCCCCTGGCGCCGCCCCGGCCCCACCCGGACCGGAGCGGACGACGCCCGAAGACCCCTGGAGCGCCGCCTGGCCGCGATGCCCGGCCTCGACCTCGACCGGGGCCTGACCACCGTGCGCGGCCGGCTGGACACCTACCGCCGCCTGCTGACCCTGTTCCTCGACCACCACGGCCAAGACCCGACCCGGCTGGCGGCACGGAGCGCGGCCGGCGACTGGGCCGAGGTCCGCAGCCTGGCCCACGCCCTCAAGGGCTCGGCCGGCAACCTGGGCGCAACCGCCGTCCAGCGGGCGGCCGAGACCCTACAGCGGGCCATCGACCAGGGCGCTGACCCCGCCGCCCACCCGGCCCAGGTCGAAACCCTGACCACCGCCCTGACCGCCCTGCTGGCCGGCCTGCGGACGGCGCTGACCGACGACCGCCCAACCCCCGCCGTCCCGGTGGACCCCGCCCGCCTGGCTAGCGTGCTGGAACGGCTGGAGGCCCTGCTGGCGGCGGGAGACCTGGACGCCCACCCACTGGCGCACACCGAGGCGTCGCTCCTGCGGGCCGGCCTGGGCCCGGCCGGCGACCGCCTGCTGAATCAGATCGCCGCCTTCGACTATGAGGCGGCCCGCGCCACCTTGCGGGAAGCGGTCGGCCAGTGACGCTGTAAACGGCCGCATCAAAGATGATGTTTGTTTCAATTTGAAATCGCTTGAAAGCCATAAATTTCATATTGAAACTATGCGTCGTCCGAAAGCAATGCGCTAGCGCCAGTAACCCCCCACCCCAACCCTCCCCCACAAGGCTGTCCATTACACATATCTCCAAATAATTGATTTTATTATTATAAAAACCACGGAATCCCCTCCCCCCTTGCGGGGGAGGGCGAGGGAGGGGGGTAGGGTTGAATCACAACTCCTTGAATGATGGCAGGCTGATCGGTCAACCCCCCACCCCAACCCTCCCCCGCAAGGGGGAGGGAGACTTGTGTGTAATCGACAGCCCCACAAGGGGGGAGGGAAACTGGTGTGTGATCGACAGTGCTTAAATGGCAATATCCCATCCATGGTATGAAAAATGCTGAATAAATTCGTTTTGAGATAACAGGGTAAACAAGGGGACTAAATGATTACTTGGCGAAGATTCATTTGACTTGCGCCCCGATGCTCTCCGAAAAGCTGGAGACCGTTTGAAAACTAAGGAGGAGATGTCGATGACGGAAACTCAATCCGAGTTTACTTCCCGGCAGTTGCCCAAGGCGCCCACCGGCATTCGCGGTTTGGACGACATCACCGGTGGTGGCTTGCCCGTTGGTCGGCCCACCCTGATTTGCGGCGGCGCTGGTTGCGGCAAGACGCTCCTGGCCATGGAATTTCTGATCCACGGCGCCATGCAATATGGCGAACCGGGCGCGTTCGTGGCGTTCGAGGAAACCGCCGAGGACCTCACCAAGAACATGGCCTCGCTGGGTGTCGACCTCGACGGGCTGGCTGCGGCCCGGAAACTGGTGGTGGATAGCATCAATCTCGAACGCATCCAGTTCGAGGAGACGGGCGAATACAACCTGGAAGGCTTGTTCATCCGTCTTGGCCACATCATCCATTCCATCGGCGCCCGGCGCGTTGTGCTGGATACGGTGGAAACCCTGTTCGCGACCTTGCCCAACGAGGCCGTGGTGCGCGCTGAATTGCGTCGCCTGTTCGGCTGGCTGAAAACCAGGGGCGTCACCGCGGTCATCACCGGCGAAAGCGGCGACAAGACCATGACCCGTTACGGCATCGAAGAGTACGTCTCCGACTGCGTGATCGTGCTGGACCATCGCGTGACCGAGCAGATCTCCACCCGTCGGCTGCGCGTGATGAAATATCGCGGCTCTGCCCATGGCGTCAACGAGTACCCCTACCTGATCGACCAAACTGGCATCAGCGTGTTGCCGATCACGTCGTTGGGGTTGGAGCACGTCGCTTCGCAAGAACGGATTTCCAGCGGCATCGCCCCGCTGGACGCCATGCTGGGCGGCCAGGGTTATTATCGCGGCAGCAGCATCCTGGTGTCGGGCACGGCGGGCAGCGGTAAAACCAGCATGACGGCCCATTTCACCGACGCGGCCTGTCGGCGCGGCGAGCGTTGCCTGATGTTTCTGTTCGAGGAATCGCCCAGCCAGTTGATGCGCAACATGAGTTCCATCGGCATCGACCTGGAGCCGTGGACACAGCAGGACTTGCTGCGATTCCACGCCGCGCGCCCCTCGCTGTACGGCCTGGAAATGCATCTGGCCTTCACGCTGAAACTGATCGATGAATGGGAGCCGCGCATCGTCGTCGTGGACCCCATTTCCAGCTTCGACGCTCTCGGCGATCCGTTCCAGATCAAAGCGATGCTCGTCCGCCTGGTCGATTCCCTCAAGGTCAGGGGCGTTACCACGCTGCTGACCAGCCTGACGCCGGCCGGCACCGCGCAGGAACACACCGAACAGGAGATTTCCTCGTTGATCGACACCTGGCTGCTGTTGCGCGACATGGAGTCCAACGGCGAGCGCAACCGGGGCCTGTATGTCCTCAAATCGCGCGGCATGGCCCATTCCCACCAGATTCGCGAGTTCGTCCTGACCGGTCACGGCGTCGAGTTGCTCGACGTGTACCTTGGTCCTGGCGGTGTGCTGACCGGGTCGGCCCGGCTGGCGCAGGAAGCGCGGGAGCGGGCGGAGCAACTGACGGCGCGGCAGGAAGTTGAGCGCCAACAGTTGGCGCTGGAACGCAAGCGCCAGGCGATGGAAAGCCGGATCGCCGCGTTGCGCGCCGAGTATGCCGCCGAGGAAGTGGAAGCCTTGCGGCTGATCGACCAGGAACAACAACGCGAGCAGCGCCTGGCTCTGGACCGCGTGGAGATGGAGCGGCAGCGCGGCGGCGACGCCAACTCGCCAGCGGCTCGGGAGGATTGAAACGGACCGGTGCCCCTCACGCCCGCCGGTCGCGTTGGCGGTCTTTTCGAGAGCGGGGGGCGTCAGCCCCCTGTTTCGCGGAATGCGGCAAGGCGGCGGCGATGGCGGCGGGGGTGGCAACAGCGGACTCACGTCCGCCGCTCGCCAGCGACCCCCAGACTTTCTGGCATGCTATCCTTAGTAAACCTATGTTTTTACGTGGTGTGTCCTTGTACAGGCTCTAAAACTTTGGAGAAGATCATGACCGACCATCCCGTGGATACCCAGGACGTTCCGGCGGAAGCGACGGGGGAGAAGTTCGTCCTGCGACTCTATGTCGCCGGCAATTCGCCTCAATCCACCCGCGCCATCGAGCGGGCCAAAGCCTTTTGCGAAAGCCACCTCAAGGGGCGCTACGAACTGACCGTCGTGGATCTCTACCAGCACCCCGAGGCGACCCAGAACGAACAGATCATCGCCGCGCCGACGCTGGTGAAGACACTTCCCCCGCCGCTGCGCCAACTTATCGGCGACCTGTCGAACACTAGCCGATTACTGTTGGCGCTGGACATCGACCTGGGAACGGAATGATCCCCGTGGCCGAGCCCGATCTTTCCCACGAGCAACTGACGCGCGAGGTCGAACGCCTCCGCGCGCGTCTTGCCGACGCCGAAGAAGTGTTGCGCGCCATCCGCGCTGGCGAGGTGGATGCGCTGGTCGTGCCTGGCCCAGGTAACCGGCAGATCTTTACGCGCGAGAATACGGAGCAGCCTTACCGCGTGCTCGTCGAGCAGATGAACCAAGGGGCGGTCACGCTATCGGCCGAGGGGTTGATCCTGTATTGCAACCGCCGTTTCGCCGAGATATTCCGAACGCCCCTGGATCGCGTCGCGGGTTCGTTCCTGGCGGCTTTCATCGAGCCGTCGGATCATGCGGCGTTGCGCGTTCTGCTCGATACCGCCCGAACCGGACGTGGCAGTGGAGAAATCGCCGGCCGCGCGACGGATGGCGCGACGGTGCCGTTGCTGTTGGATCTGAGCGCCCTGCCGGCGGGGTCCGCCGCGGCGATTGGCCTGGTGGCGACCGATCTGACCGAGCGCAAGCAGGCTGAAAAGGCACTGCAATTCAGAAATGCTCTCCTGACCACCCAGCAGGAAGTTTCCATCGACGGCATTCTTGTGGTGGACGAAAAGGCCCGGATCGTCTCGCACAATCGCCGATTCGTGGAAATGTGGGGCATTCCGCCGGAACTGGTTCTGAGCAAGGACGATGTGCCCGTTTTGCGGTTCGTGACGAACCAGGCGGCCGATCCCGAGCGGTTTCTCCAGCGGGTCAAACACCTCTACAAGCACCAGCGGGAAACCGGTCAGGACGAAGTCATGCTCAAGGATGGCCGAGTGTTCGAGCGCTATTCGGCGCCCATGCTGGGGGCCGAGGGCCGCTACCTTGGCCGCGTCTGGTATTTCCGCGACATCACTGAGCGCAAGCAGACCGAGGAAGCGTTGCAAGCGAACGAAGCCTTCGTTCACGCAATCCTGGATTCCGTGGGCGCCGAGATCGCGGTGCTGGACCGGAACGGAGTGATCCTGACCATCAACGAACCCTGGCGGCGCTTTGCCCTGGAGAACAGTCCCCATCCAGGCCAGCCCACGCCCCACACCGAGGTGGGGGCGAACTACCTGGAGATTTGCCGGGCCAGCACCGGCTATTCCGCCGAGGGCGCCCAGGAAGCCCTGGATGGCATCCTGGCGGTGCTGGAGGGTCGCCTGCCCCATTTCAGCCTGGAGTATCCCTGCCATTCCCCGAATCGAGAACGCTGGTTCACCATGAATGTCACCCCCCTGAAGAATGGGAGGCAAGGGGCGGTGGTTTCCCACACCGACATCACCCAACGCAAGGCCGCCGAGAACAGATTGCAACAAAGCGAGGAAAAATTAAGGCTGTTCATCGAACACGCCCCGGCGGCCATCGTCATGCTGGATCGCGACCTGCGCTATCTGTTCGCCAGCCGCCGCTGGGCAACCGATTACCGGCTCGGCGACCGGGAAATCATTGGCCACAGCCATTACGAGATTTTTCCCGAGATTCCCGACCGCTGGAAGGAGATTCACCGCCGGTGCCTGGCCGGCGCGACCGAGCGCTGCGAAGCGGACCCGTTCCCGCGCCCCGACGGCGCCACCAACTGGGTGCGTTGGGAAACTCGGCCCTGGTACGACAGCAGCGGCGCCATCGGCGGCATCGTGCTCATGTCGGAAGACATCACCCAGCAGGTCCGCGCGCGGGAGGCGCTGCGCGCGAGCGAAACCCACCTTCGAACCATCTTCCGGGCGGCGCCGATCGGAATTGGCGTGGTCGTCGAGCGGATATTCCAGGAGGTCAATCAACATATCCTCGAAATGACCGGCTACACCCGCGAAGAGCTGATCGGGGTCAGCACTCGCGTGCTTTATCCGACGGAAGAGGAATTTGCCTATGTCGGCAAGGAGAAATACCGTCAAATTGCCGAGAAAGGCGTGGGCGTGGTCGAAACGCGCTGGCGGTGCAAGGACGGCGCGATCATTGACGTATTGCTGTCGTCCTGCTCCCTCGACTTGACCGACCACAAGAGAGGCGTCACGTTCACGGCGCTGGATATCACCGAGCGCAAGCGGGTGGAAGAAAAGCTGCGTCAACTTTCCCTGGCGGTGGAACAGAGTCCGGAGAGCATCGTCATCACCGACCTTGGCGGACGGATCGAATACGTCAACGAGTCGTTCGTCCGCATCACCGGCTACGGCCGCAACGAAGTGCTGGGCCAAAACCCGCGCCTCCTGAAATCCAGCCGGACGCCGCCGGAGACCTACACGGCGTTGTGGGCAACCCTGAAGCAGGGCCAGCCGTGGACCGGCGAACTCATCAATCGGCGCAAGGACGGCCGCGAATACGTCGAATCCGTCATCATCGCCCCCATCCGCCAGATGGACGGGCGCATCACCCACTACGTGGCGGTGCAGGAAGACGTTACCGAGAAAAAACGCATCGACGCGGAGCTGGACCGTCACCGCCACCATCTGGAGGAACGGGTGACCGAGCGCACCGCGCAACTGGCCGAAGCGCGGGAAGCGGCCGAAGCCGCCAACCAGGCCAAGAGCGCGTTTCTGGCCAACATGAGCCATGAAATCCGCACCCCGTTGAACGCCATCCTCGGGTTGACTCACCTGCTGCGCCAGAACGAGCCGACACCGGCGCAAGCCGAGCGGCTCAACAAGATCGCCGCCGCTGGCCGCCATCTGCTGACGCTGCTCAACGACATTCTCGACCTGTCCAAGATCGAGGCCGGCAAGCTGGAACTGGAGCAGAGCGATTTTCACCTGTCGGCGCTGCTCGACCAGGTGCGGTCGCTGATTGCGGAAGCGGCCCAGGCCAAGGGACTGGCGTTGGTGGTGGACAGCGACGCGGTGCCGCTCTGGCTGCGGGGGGACGCGACCCGAGTGCGGC
>JAXMFY010000017.1:0-73693 GCA_046347555.1 Candidatus Competibacteraceae bacterium
TTTGAGGAAATCCGCAGCGCGCTGGAACAGGGACGGCAAGTCAAATTGTCCGGATTTGGTAATTTTGACCTGCGTGACAAAAACCAGCGTCCAGGCCGCAACCCCAAGACTGGAGAAGAAATTCCAATCACCGCGCGTCGCGTCGTGACTTTCCGTCCAGGACAAAAGCTTAAGGCGCGAGTGGATGTCTTCAAAGGCGAAGCGCAATAGCCACGCTCATCGCGAAGCAATCGCGTTAGGGAGATTGGCGGGCTTTGGTTTGGCGCAGGTCGAGGCGACACTGATGGCGGGGCCGGCTGATCGTCCTTGACTCCAGGGAAGTTCACGACGATCTGGCGCGCGGTGCGACCGAGGTACCTGTTCGCCTTGGATAGGCGCTTCGCGCGAAGCGAGCGTCGAATGCGACCAAACCCGCATGGAACGTGCCCAATAACAATCGGGCATTTCCACTCCCCCCTAAGCTCCCGCCCGCCTCGCCTGCTCCAGCAACTGCCGCAATTGATAGCGATAGATAAATCCTGGCAGGGCGCTAACCGCGAACAGGCACAACGTTACGACATAAAACTCCCAACCCTGGGTGTGGACCGTGCCGGTCATCTTGTACTCACAGCCAAACCCCAGGCCAATGATCAAGCCATACAACAAACCCCATTCAATCAGCCGCAGCCAAAACGGCTTCGCCCACCGATGGGGGCGGCGGGCGAAGATCAACAACCAGCGTTCGCTTAGCCAAGGCAGGTTGGCGGTCACCGCCGCCAACCCCAGCCAAAGCCCAATGAGAATCCCTGGCATTATCGGTGATTGCCTAAGCCAGCCCCTTCAACGATAGGGCCGCCGCGCACCAACCCATCAGCGCGGTCGGATACAACCCCAGCGCCACCAGAAGCAAGCCATTGGCGCTGATGGCGATTTCGGTATCCAGGCTGAGCTGGATCGGCTCGCTCCGCTCCGGCTTGTCGAAGTACATGCACTTGACCACCCGCAGATAGTAGAACGCCCCGATCACCGAGAATACCACGCCCAGAATGGCCAACCAGACCAGCCCAATATTGACGATCGCCTGCAACACCACCCACTTGGCGTAAAAGCCCACCAGGAAGGGAACGCCAGCCATGGACATCATGATCATCATCATCAGGAAAGCCAGCCATGGACTGCGATCGTTCAAGCCCTTGAAGTCATCGATATTCTCCGCTTCAAAGCCAGTCCGACTCAGCAGGATGATCATGCCGAAGGCGCCGACCGCCATCAATACGTAGACGATGGCGTAAAACATCGCCGCCGCATAACCACCGCTCTCCCCGCCGGCCAGAATGCCCAGCAACAGAAAGCCCACGTGGGAAATGGTCGAGTAGGCCAGCATCCGCTTGATGTTGGTCTGGACGATGGCGATCAGATTGCCTAGCGCCATGGATGCCGCCGCCAGGATAATCAGCATGCCCTGCCAATCGCTCTGCAATGCCCCAAGCCCATCGACCAAAACCCGCATGACCAAGGCGAACGCCGCCAGTTTGGGCGCCGATCCGATATACAGCGTGACCGAGGTCGGCGCGCCCTGGTACACGTCGGGCAGCCACATGTGAAACGGCACCGCGCCCAACTTGAACGACAACCCGATCACCAGGAACACCAACCCAAACACCAGCACCAGGTTGTCGATACCCTGTCGGGCGGTGGCAATGGAGATTGCCTGGAGATCGACACTGCCGGTCGCACCGTAGATCATCGAGATGCCGTACAGCAACATACCGGAGGCCAGCGACCCCAGCACGAAGTATTTCATGGCTGCTTCGGTCGCCACCGGCGAGTCGCGGTCGGTCGCCACCAAGGCGTATAACGAAAGCGACAACAGCTCCAGACCGAGATACACAGTCAACAGGCTGTGCGCCGACACCATGATCATCATGCCCAGCACGCCGAATAACCCCAGCACGAAATACTCGCCCTTGAACAAGTCGCGCTGGCGCAAATAGTCCCTTGAGTACAGGAATACGGCTGCGGCGGCCAGATAGATGAACAGCTTGAGCAGATCGCCCATTGCGTCCTTGATGTAATGACCGAACAGAGTCACCACGGGCGTTTGGGCGTAGCTGAACAAGGTCAGCAGGGCCGCGCCCAGCAGCGTCAGTTGCGTCAGCCCGTAGGTGACATGGCGCCGCCGCGGGTCCAGGAACACGTCGACCACCAGGACCAGGCAGGCCATGGTCAGGACGAACAGTTCCGGCAGTACCGGCATGAAGTCAGGAGCGACGAAGTTCATGGGGTTTCCCTATTCTCCGATTCTTCTCTGCAACGAGGCGCGGTTACAGCTTGGTCACGGTGATGTGCTGCAACAGATTGTTCACCGTGGCGTGCATCGTCGAGGTCAACGGGTCGGGCCACAGACCCAGCAGCAACACCGCCGCCGCCAGTAGACTCAACATGATGATCTCGCGGCTGCCAACATCCTCCAACTCGGCGACGTGGTGGTTGCCGACCTCGCCGAAGATGACCCGCTTGACCAGCCACAGGGTATAGGCCGCGCCCAGGATCAGGGTAAAGGACGCCAGGAAGGCAATCCAGAAACTGGCCTTGAAACTGCTCAGGATCACCAGGAATTCGCCGACGAATCCCGAGGTGCCTGGCAGGCCGGAATTGGCCATGG
The DNA here is from genome assembly GCA_046347555.1 of Candidatus Competibacteraceae bacterium. Classification (GTDB taxonomy): domain Bacteria; phylum Pseudomonadota; class Gammaproteobacteria; order Competibacterales; family Competibacteraceae; genus Contendibacter. The sequence goes on from JAXMFY010000017.1 coordinate 2,645, forward strand.
CGAACAACACCATGAAGGCGGCGAATACCGGCATGGTGTTCGCCACCCCCCCATAGTCCTTGATCTGGCGGGAGTGAACCCGGTCGTACAGCACGCCCACGCACAGGAACAACGCGCCCGAAATGAAGCCATGCGACACCATCTGCACCATGCCACCCTCGATACCCATCGCCGCGCCATTCAAACTGCCGGTGTGGCGGTAGATGCTAAAAGCGATGAAAAAACCCAGGGTGACGAAACCCATGTGAGCGATCGACGAGTAGGCGATCAGCTTCTTCATGTCCTGCTGGATCAGGGCGACCAGACCGATGTAGACCACTGCGATCAGCGACAGGGTAATGATCAGCCAGTCCAGGGTGGCGGAGGCGTCCGGGGTGATCGGCAGCGCGAACCGCAGGAAGCCGTAGCCACCGATCTTCAGGGTGATAGCCGCCAGGATCACCGAGCCGCCGGTAGGCGCCTCGACGTGGGCGTCCGGCAACCAGGTATGCACCGGCCACATCGGCACCTTGACCGAGAAGCCAAGCAGGAAGGCGAAAAAGATCCATATCTGCTCGCTCAAGGTCAGCGGCAGCTTGTGAAAATCCAGGATTTCGAAGCTGTCGGCCTGGTTGTACAGGTAGATCAGAGCGATCAGCATGAACACCGAGCCGAGAAAGGTGTAGAGGAAGAACTTGAGGGTGGCGTAAACCCGGCGCGGTCCGCCCCAGATGCCGATCACCAGAAACATCGGGATCAGCATCGCCTCGAAAAATACATAGAACAGAATGGCGTCCAACGCGGCGAACACGCCGACCATCAATCCTTCCATGATCAAAAAGGCGGCCATGTACTGAGCCACTCGGTATTGCACCACCTCCCAGCCAGCAATTACCACCAGCACGTTCATGAACGCGGTCAGCAGGATCAGGGGCATCGAGAAACCATCCACGCCCAAGTGGTAATTGACGTTGAGCGCTGGAATCCAGGGAATGAGTTCCTTGAATTGCATCTCCGCCGTTGAGGGATTGAACAGCGTGAATAGCGGGATGCTGATCAGGAAGGTGAGAATCGCCACGGTCAGGGCCAGCGCCTTGGCGCGTCCGGGGTTGTCATCACCCACGAACAGGACCGCGACGCCGCCAAGAATCGGGAACCAGATCACAAGACTTAGCAGAGGAGGCAGTTCCGACAGCATGGTTTTTCTTCTTCCAGGTTAGCGGGCAACGAACCAGGTCAGCAGGATCAGCAAGCCGATGATCATCGCGAACGCGTAGGTGTACAAATAGCCCGTTTGCAGGTGGCGAACCACGGACGAAACCCAGCCCACCAGTCGCGCCACGCCGTTCACCATCAGGCCGTCGATCAGTCCAGCATCGGCGTACTTCCACAGCGCCGTACCCAGGTTTCGGCTGCCGCGCATGAAGAACGACTGATAAAACTCGTCGAACAGATACTTGCGGTCCATGAGGTCATACAGTCTGGCGAAACGCCGCTGGATCAAACCTGGTAGTTCCGGCTTCATCATGTACAGATAGAACGCCGAGCCGAATCCAGCCAACACCAGCACGAATGGCAGGCCAGTCACGCCATGCAGCGCGAAATTCATTGCGCCATGGAAATGCCCGGCGACATGCTCCAGCACGTCATGGGCTGGCGCGACCGCGATCACGCCTTCAAACACATCACCAAAGAGCATGGGTTCGATGGTCATCGCGCCGATCACCACCGACGGAATGGCGAGCAGGATCAGTGGCGCGGTCACCACCGCGGGGGTTTCGTGCAGGTGTTCCTGGGTGTGGTGGTCCATTCGCTCCTTGCCGTGGAAGACGACGAAGTACAGCCGGAAGGAATAGAACGAGGTCACGAACACGCCCAGCATCACCGCGAAGTAAGCAAAACCGGAGCCAGCGAGATGGGAGTAATGCACGGCTTCCAGAATGCTGTCCTTGGAGTAGAACCCGGCGAAGCCCGGCGTGCCGATCAGCGCCAGGGTACCCAGCAGGAAGGTGAACCAGGTGATCGGCATGTACTTCCACAGCCCACCCATTTTGCGAATATCCTGCTCGTGGTGCATGGCGATAATCACCGAGCCCGCGCCCAGGAACAGCAACGCCTTGAAGAAAGCGTGGGTCATAAGATGGAAAATGGCGGCTGAGTAGGCCGATACCCCCAGCGCCACCGTCATATAGCCAAGCTGCGACAGGGTGGAATAGGCCACCACTCGCTTGATGTCGTTCTGAACGATGCCCAGGAAGCCCATGAACAGCGCGGTGATCGAGCCGATCACCAACACGAAGCTCAACGCGGTCTCCGACAATTCGAACAAGGGCGACATCCGGGCCACCATGAAAATGCCGGCGGTCACCATGGTCGCGGCGTGGATCAGGGCGGAGATGGGGGTGGGACCTTCCATCGAATCCGGCAGCCAGACATGCAACGGCACCTGGGCCGACTTGCCCATCGCGCCAATGAACAGCAGGATGCAGATCACAGTCATCAGCGACCACTCGGCGCTGGGGATGATCTGCACGGTCATCTTGGCCATCAACGGCGCGGCGGCGAACACATCCTTGTAATCCAGGCTGTTGAAGGCCATCAATACGGCGGCGATCCCCAGCAGGAAGCCGAAGTCACCCACCCGATTGACCAGAAATGCCTTCAGATTGGCGAAAATCGCGCTTTCGCGCTTGAACCAGAAGCCGATCAACAAATAGGACACCAGGCCGACCGCTTCCCACCCAAAGAACAGTTGCAGGAAGTTGTTAGCCATCACCAGCATCAGCATCGAAAAGGTGAACAACGCGATATAGCTGAAGAAGCGCTGGTAGCCGTCGTCGTCGTGCATGTAACCGATGGTGTAGATATGGACCATCAACGACACAAAGGTCACGGTGGCGATCATGACGGCGGTCAGGTTGTCCACCAAGAAACCGACCTCCATGCGAATGCCCTCGACCACCATCCAGGTGTAGACCGGACCATTGTAGGGTTCGGCGCCCTCCAGCACATGATGCCGAAGCACGATCAGCGATAAGAGAAAGGAGATCGCCACGCCGAGGATGGTCACCCAGTGGGCGCCGGCCCGACCGATCCGCCGACCGAACAAACCGGCGATGATGGCGCCGAACAGGGGCGCGAGCACAATCGCGAGGTAGACGTTTTGCATGCGGCTAGCCCTTCAGCGTGTCGAGATCGGCGACGTTGATGGTGCGGCGATTTCGAAACAGCACCACCAGGATGGCTAAACCGATGGCGGATTCGGCCGCCGCCACCGTCAAGATGAAAAAGACGAAAACCTGGCCGACAGTATCGTTAAGGAACCGCGAGAAGGCGATGAAGTTGAAATTCACCGCCAGCAGCATGAGCTCGATCGACATCAGCAGGATGATGACGTTCTTCCGATTCAGAAAGATGCCCGCCACGCTGAGACAAAAGAGGATTGCTCCAAGCACGAGATAATCAGTAAGCGCGATCATCGATCCCCGCCTTTATTTTATTGGTTTGTTTCAGTCCATGCCCGCCCGGCCGGAAACCAGCGAAATTACCGCTTCCTTTCCGGTGCCATGCGCACCAGCCGCACCCGGTCGTCCCGCGATACCTGGACCTGCTGGCCCGGATCCTGGGATTTGACGCCCGCCCGACGCCGCATCGTCAGCGAAATGGCGGCAATGATCGCCACCAGTAGAATCGCCGAGGCAATTTCCAACGGATAGACGTAGAAGGTGTACAGGACACTACCCAGTTCCTTGGTATTGCTGTAATCGGCCGCGTGCGAAACCAGGCTGTATCGGTCGACGCCGAAATAGCCGGATCCCACCACCAACCCCATCTCGATGACAATGAGCAGCGCCACCGTCGCTCCGACCGGCAGATACTGGATGAAGCCCTCGCGCACCGGGTCGACGTTGAGATCCAGCATCATCACCACGAACAGGAACAGCACCATCACCGCGCCCACATAGACCAGAACCAGGGTGATGGCCAGAAACTCGGCTTCGATCAGCAACCACAGCGCGGCGCTGGTGAAGAACGCCAGCACCAGGAACAGGGCGGCATGCACCGAGTTGCGCACCGTGATGACCCGCACCGCCGCGAAAATCAGAATGAGCGCGAAGACGTAGAACAGAAACTTTTCAAATCCCATGAGCGGACCTGTTTTCTTCTCTCTGGGGCCGGAAGTCGGCTAGCGATAGGCCGCGTCAGCGGCCCGGTCGGTGGCGATTTGCGCTTCGCACCGATCACCGTGAGCGAGCAGCTTTTCCTTGGTCATGATGTGCTCGCCGCGCTTTTCAAAATGGTAATCGAACGTCCGCGTCTCCACGATGGAATCCACGGGGCAGGCCTCTTCGCAAAACCCGCAGAAAATACACTTGAACAGATCGATGTCGTAGCGAGTGGTGCGCCGGGTGCCATCTTCCCGCTGCTCCGATTCGATGGTGATCGCCAGTGCTGGGCAGACCGCCTCGCACAGCTTGCAGGCGATGCAGCGCTCCTCGCCATTCGGGTAGCGGCGCTGCGCGTGCAGGCCACGGAACCGGGGCGACAGTGGAGTTTTTTCCTCTGGATATTGGACCGTGATCTTCTTGGCGAACAGATAACGACCAGTTACCCGCAGACCTTGCAACAATTCCCACAGCAGAAAGCTCTTAAAGTAGTGTCGAACGGTGTTCAGGGTATTCATCGCTCGCTTTCTCCACTCAATCGAACCAGGGACCGACATGCCCCAGCACGCCTAGTCCAACCACCAACAGCCAGACTAAGGTCACTGGAATGAATACCTTCCAGCCCAGCCGCATGATCTGATCGTAGCGATAGCGCGGGAAGGTGGCTCGGAACCACAGGAAGAACAGCAGGAGAAGCGAAACTTTCAGCGTCAACCAGATTGCGCCAGGCACGAAATCGAACAGCGCGCCCAGCACCGGAATACCCTCGAACGGTGACAGCCACCCTCCCAGAAACATCGTGGACGCCAAGGCCGACACCAGAATCATGTTGGCGTACTCGGCCAGGAAGAACACCGCGAAGGCCATGCCGGAGTAATCGACGTGGAATCCAGCCACGATCTCCGATTCACCCTCGGCCACGTCGAACGGCGCCCGGTTGGTCTCGGCGACGCCAGAGATGAAATACACCAGGAACAGCGGCAGCAACGGCAGCCAGTACCAGTGCAGGAAACTGCCCCGCTGGGCCAGCACGATCTGGTTCAGATTCAGGCTACCAGCGGCCATCAACACGCCGACCAAGGCAAAACCCATGGCGATTTCGTAGGCCACGATCTGCGCCGCCGACCGCATCGCGCCGAGGAAAGCATACTTGGAGTTGGAGGCCCAGCCGGCGACGATCACGCCGTAGACGCCCAGTGAGGTCAACGCCAGCAGGTACAACAGGCCAGCGTCCAGATGGGAAATCATCATGCCGTCGCCGAACGGCACCACCGCCCAAGCCGCCAGCGCTGGCCCAAAGGATAGTACTGGCGCCAACAGGAACAGGAAGCGATCCGCCTTGGTCGGAACAATGATCTCCTTGAACATCAGCTTCATGGCGTCGGCGATGGGTTGCAGCCAGCCCTTGGGGCCGACCCGGTTCGGACCGAGCCGAATCTGCATGTAGCCGATGATCTTGCGCTCGGCGAAGGTCAGATACGCCACGCCCAGCAGCAGGGGCGCCAGCAGGGCGATGATTTTCAGCAGGATGATGATGACCGTCAGCAGCGTTTCCACGATCCGATGCCCTTATGGTTATTGGATGGCCACCGGCCCCACCGCTGGACCGAGCACCACGCTGGCGTTCAAACCCGCCGGAATCCAGGCGCAGCCCCTGGGGATGCTTTCGTCGAGTACCAGCGGCAAATCGACCGCCACGCCGTTTTGGCGCACCTGGACCCGATCCCGTTCGGCCACGCCCAATTCCCGGGCTGCGTCGGGATGCAGACGCACCTCGGCGGGCCGCGCCAGCGGACTCGCTTGCAGCGAGCGCGCACGTCGCACCAGCAGATCGGCCGCGTAGATCGGCACATCTCCCACCCGAACCAGACCACCCGCCTGGAACGGCGTCAGCGGCTGGCTGAAATCCAGCGTGTTGTCCGGTCGAACCGCGCCGCTGGCGCTTTGAACTTCGGCGAGCACCTCTTCGGAACTGACGTACTCGAAACCCGCCACGCCGCACAGATTACCCAGCACCCGCAACACCTTCCAGGCCGGCCGGGCGTCGCCAAATGGCTTGCTGGCACCCTGGAAACTTTGCCAGCGGCCCTCGGCGTTGACATAGGTGCCCGAGGTCTCGGCGAAGGTCGCGACCGGCAAAATGATCTGGGCCTGGCTCTTGCCGGCCAGACGGGCATAGGGACTGAGCGAAACGATCAGTTCGGCGCCTTGCAGTGCCTTGAGGGCCGCCGCGCCATCCCAGCAGTCCAATTCCGGTTCGACGCCGAGCAGCACGTAGGCCTTGCGCGGCGACTCCAGCATCGCCCGCGCGTTCAGACCCGCTTTCGGGGCCGGCTTGCCGCCCGGCAGGCGGTGCGGCGCCGCGCCGGCCAGCCAGCCACCCACCGAATTGGCGGCTTCCGACAGATAGCCCAGCCGGGCGCCAGTTTGGAGGGCCACGAAACCCGCCAGCGCCCGTAACGAGGCGAAGGCTGGATGGGAGACCGCCAGATTGCCCAGCAGCACAGTGGCTGGGGCGTTGTTTATCAAATGGGCGGCCATGGCGCGTTCGGTTTCGCCCGGAGCGCCCGCGACCAAACCCATCAGGCTTGCCGGCAGCGTCTCGCCTTTCAATTCCGCCACGGCCTGGGCCACGCCGGCCAGCGCCGCGATCATCCCGGCCGGATCGGCAACCACTTTCGCCGCCACCGGGAACCGGAAGTCGAAATCGCGCGGGTTGATGAACATGATCTGACCGCCCGCCAGCGCCGCCTTGCGCAGCCGATGGCCAGCCAGCGGCTGTTCCATCCGCGCGTTGCTGCCGATCAGCAGCGCTGCCTTAACCTTTTCCAGGTCTTCCAGGGTCTGCCCCAACCATGGAAATACTGGGGCCGCGTCTTGGTCGCTGAAATCCGCCTGGCGCAGACGGTGGTCGATGTTCGCCACACCCAAGCCGCGCGCCAGCTTCTGCGCCAGATACAGTTCCTCGACAGTCGCGGTCGGGGAAATCAGGAAGCCGACCGACTCGGCTCCATGGCGGGCGATGACATCCTTCAAGCCCTTGGCCGTCGCTTCCAGCGCGGTCTCCCAGTCGACCTCGCCGCCCTTGACCAGCGGTCTGGCCAGCCGGTCGTCACTGTAGATACCCTCGTAGCTGAATCGGTCGCGGTCGGAAATCCAGGTTTCGTTGACTTGTTCGTTCTCGCGGGGCGCTACCCGCATCACCTTGCCGCGCAGGGTATGGATGAAGATGTTGGAACCAACGGAATCGTGCGGGGCGACGGCAGCATGCTGCACGTATTCCCAGGAACGGCCCCGGTAGCGGGAGGGCTTGGCGGTCAGCGCGCCGACCGGACAGAGGTCGATGACGTTGCCCGACAGTTCCGAGATCACGCTGTGCGCCACGTAGGTGCCGATTTCCATGTTCTCGCCGCGCCCGGTCGCGCCCAGTTCGCGCAGACCCGCGATTTCCTCGCCAAAGCGCACGCAACGGGTGCAATGAATGCAGCGAGTCATTTCGGTGGCGATCAGCGGCCCGATGTCCTTGTCTCGGACCACGCGTTTACGCTCGGCGAACCGGGACACGTCGCCACCGTAGCCTAACGCGATATCCTGCAACTCGCACTCCCCGCCTTGGTCGCAGATCGGACAGTCCAGCGGGTGATTGATCAGCAGAAACTCCATGGTGCCCTTCTGGGCGGCCAGCGCCTTGGGCGACTCGGTGTAGACCTTCATGCCCTCCATCACCGGCGTCGCGCAAGCCGGCAGCGGCTTGGGTGCCTTCTCCACCTCGACCAGGCACATCCGGCAACTGGCGGCGATGGACAGCTTCTTGTGGTAGCAAAACCGGGGGATCGATATACCCGCCGCATCGGTGACTTCGATGAGCATCGCGCCCTTGCGCGCCTTCAGCGGGATGCCGTTGACTTCGATGTTGACCTGTTCCTCGCTCATCTTTTACCCACTGCAACCGTGTTGGGGGGCTTGGCTCACGCGGCCAGCGCCATCGCGCCGCTGATCATGCTGCGCTTGTGCTCGATGTAATAGGCGAATTCGTGGCGATAATGCTTGACGAAGCTGCGCACCGGCATGGCGGCGGCATCGCCCAGCGCGCAGATGGTGCGTCCTTCGATCCGGCTGGCCACGCTGTCCAGCAAATCCAGGTCTTCGGGTCGCCCCTTGCCTTCGACGATGCGGGTCACCATTCGGTATAGCCAGCCGGTGCCTTCGCGACAGGGCGTGCATTGGCCGCAGGATTCGGAGAAATAGAACCGGGAAACCCGCTGCAACACCTTGACCATGTCGGTGGTCTCGTCCATGACGATCACCGCGCCGGAACCGAGCATCGAGCCGGCCACCTTGCTGACCGAGTCATAGTCCATGTTGGCTTTCAGCATGATGTCGCCCGGCACCACCGGCACCGAGGAGCCACCGGGAATCACCGCCTTGAGCTTACGCCCCTTCCAGACCCCGCCAGCCAAGGCCAGCAGTTCAGCGAAGGGGATACCCAGCGAGACTTCAAAATTACCCGGTTTCTCGACATGGCCCGACACCGAGAAGATCTTGGTGCCGCCCGCGTTGGTCGTGCCCAGACTGGCGAACCACTCACCGCCATTGCGGATGATGGAGGGCACCGACGAGAAAGATTCGGTATTGTTGATCGTGGTCGGCCGGCCGTATAGACCGTAGCTGGCGGGGAATGGCGGTTTGAAGCGGGGCTGGCCCTTCTTGCCTTCCAGCGATTCCAGCAACGCGGTTTCCTCGCCGCAGATGTAGGCGCCAGCGCCCAGGGTAGGATACAAATCGAAATCGATCCCCGATCCCTGGATGTTCTTGCCCAGCAGGCCAGCGGCATAGGCTTCCTTGACCGCGCCCTCGAATCGCTGGTACGGCTCGTCCATGAACTCGCCGCGCATGTAGTTGTAACCGACCGTGGAGCCGGTGGCGAACCCGGCGATGGCCATGCCCTCGACCAGGGCGTGCGGGTTGAAACGCAGAATGTCACGGTCCTTGCAAGTGCCCGGCTCGGACTCGTCGGAGTTGCAGACCATGTATTTCTGGCCCGGCGCGTTGCGCGGCATGAAGGTCCATTTCAGACCCGCCGGAAACCCGGCGCCGCCCCGCCCCCGCAAGCCGGATTTCTTGACCTCGTCGATCACCTGATCTGGCGTCATCCGCCCGGCCAAAATCTTCTTCCAGGCCTCGTAACCGCCCAAACTCATGTAGGTCTCGATGGACCACGACCGGTCCAGACCCAGCGTCCGGTAGCAAACTTCATTGGCCATCGCGGTTCACTCCAGGCTATCGAGAATCCGATCCACTTTTTCTGGGGTCAGATTCTCATGATAGACGTGATCGACCTGCATCATCGGCGCCCCACAACAGGCGGCCAGACACTCTTCTTCCTTCTTCAGGTAGAACTTGCCGTCCGGCGTGCTTTCGCCCAGTTTGATGCCGAGTTTTTTCTCGATATAGCTCAGCACGGTGTCGCTGCCCCGCAACATGCAGGAAATATTGGTACAGACCGCGATGCTATGCCGACCGACCGGCTTCAACTCGTACATCGAATAGAAGCTGGCCACCTCGTACACGGCGATGGGCGGCATGTCCAGATAATCCGCCACCGCATCCATCAGTTCCGTGGTCAGATAGCCGCCATTTTCATGCTGCGCCTCGCGCAGGGCGGCCAGCACGGCGGACTGCTTGCGGTCGGCCGGATAGCGGGTCAGCCAGTGGTCGATTTCCGCGCGGGCGTGGGCGGACAGCAGATCGCTCTTACGTGCGCTCATTAGCGGTCGACCTCTCCGAAAACGATGTCCTGGGTGCCGATGACGGCCACCACGTCGGCCAGCATGTGACCACGGGTCATCTCGTCCATGGACGACAAATGCGCGAAACCAGCGGCCCGGACCTTGACCCGATACGGTTTGTTGGCGCCGTCGGAAATTAGGTAAATCCCATACTCACCCTTGGGGTGCTCCGTAGCCACGTAAACCTCACCCTCGGGCACGCAATAACCTTCCGTGAACAGCTTGAAGTGATGGATCAGGGCCTCCATGTCTTCCTTCATCTTCTCCCGTCGCGGCGGCGCGACCTTGTGATCATCGATGATGACCGGACCGGGATTTTCCTTCAGCCATTTCACGCATTGCCGGATGATGCGATTGGACTGGCGCAGCTCCTCGACCCGGACCAGATAACGGTCGTAACAGTCGCCACTGACCCCCACGGGAATGTCGAAATCCAGTTGATCGTAGACTTCGTAGGGCTGTTTCTTGCGTAGATCCCAGGCGATGCCGGAACCACGCAGCATCGGCCCGGAAAAGCCCAGTTGCAGGGCGCGCTCAGGCGACACCACGCCGATGCCGACCAGCCGCTGCTTCCAGATCCGATTGTCGGTCAACAGGGTTTCGTATTCATCCACCCGCTGGGGGAAGCGGTCGGTGAACGCCTCGATGAAGTCAAGCAGCGATCCCTGTCGGGTGGCGTTGCGCTCGTCCACATCCTTCTTGCTGTGGCAGCGGGACGTTTCATAGTCATACTTCGGCATCGAGTTAGGCAGGTCGCGATAGACGCCGCCCACCCGGAAATAGGAGGGATGCAGCCGCGCTCCGGAAACCGCCTCGTAGCAGTCCATCAGATCCTCGCGTTCGCGGAACGCATAGAGGAACATCGTCATGGCCCCGACGTCCAGACCGTGCGCGCCGATCCATAGCAGATGATTCAAAATTCGGGTGATTTCCGCGTACATGACCCGGATGTACTGAGCGCGCACCGGCGGCTGAATACCCAGCAGTTTCTCGATGGCCAGCACGTAGGCCTGTTCGTTGCACATCGCCGACATGTAGTCGAGCCGGTCCATGTAGCCGATGCTTTGGTTGAACGGCTTGCTCTCGGCCAGCTTTTCGGTGCCGCGATGCAACAGGCCGATGTGTGGGTCGGCGCGTTGGACGACCTCGCCATCCAGTTCCAGCACCAGGCGCAGCACGCCGTGGGCGGCGGGATGTTGCGGCCCGAAGTTCAGGGTGTAATTGCGAATCTCAGGCATCGGCGGTTTTCTCGGTTATTGAGACTCGGGCAGGTAACGATGGTCCTTGCGAATGACGCGGGGCACCAACACGCGCGGCTCGATGCTGACCGGCTCGTATACCACGCGGCCACGTTCGGGGTCGTAGCGCATCTCGACGTTGCCGATCAGCGGAAAATCCTTGCGGAACGGATGGCCGATGAACCCATAGTCGGTCAGAATGCGGCGTAAATCGGGATGGCCCTCGAACACGAGGCCGAACAGGTCGAATGCTTCGCGCTCGAACCAATTGGCCGAGGACCACATACCCACCACCGATGGCACCACCGGCAGTTCATCATCCGGCGCGAAGACGCGCACCCGCAACCGCTGATTGCGGGATACCGACAGGAGATGGTAAACAGCGGCGAAACGGCCCTTGCCGGCAATGGTTCGCCCAGCCGCGTACCCCACCGCTGAAGGACCGCGGCCAGTGGCCCGCTCCACCACGCCGCGACTGAATCCCTTGTCGGTGGATTCGCTGGTGGCCCACTCCACCTCGCCGTAGGTTGAATAATCCACCCCACAAACATCCATGACCTGCTCAAAGGCGAAATCGGGCTCATCGCGCAGGGCGGTAAACACCTGGATGGCTCGCGTCGGTGAAACTTCGATGGTCGCTTCCCCACAGTCAAGCTTGCATTCCAGCAGGGCATCGCCAAACCGGGCCTGGAGTTTTTCCACAAGGGTCTGCACGTCAGCCATGAAGCATGGTCTCTCAGCGGGCTATGGTGTTGGTGCGCTTGATCTTGTTCTGCAACTGGATGATGCCGTACAGCAGCGCTTCCGCCGTCGGCGGGCACCCCGGTACATAAATATCCACCGGCACGATCCGGTCACAGCCCCGCACCACGGCATAGGAATAATGGTAATAGCCACCGCCGTTGGCGCAGGACCCCATGGAAATCACCCAGCGCGGCTCGGGCATCTGATCGTAGACCTTGCGCAAGGCCGGCCCCATCTTGTTGCACAAGGTGCCGGCGACAACCATCACGTCGGACTGGCGGGGACTGGGTCGAAATACGATGCCGAATCGGTCCAGGTCATAACGGGCCGCGCCGGCCTGCATCATTTCCACCGCGCAGCAGGCCAGGCCGAAGGTCATTGGCCACATCGAGCCGGTGCGCGCCCAGTTGATGAGCTTGTCGGCCGTGGTGGTCACCAGGCCCTTTTCGAGAATACCTTCTATTCCCATTCCAAGGCTCCTTTCTTCCACTCGTAAATGAAGCCGATCACCAGGATGCCGAGAAAGATCGCCATCGAGACAAAACCGAACAGGCCAATTTGATCGAGCACGATCGCCCAGGGAAACAGAAACGCGATTTCCAGATCGAAAATGATGAACAGGATGGCCACTAGATAGTAGCGGACATCGAATTTCATTCGGGCATCCTCGAATGATTCGAAACCGCACTCATAGGGTGACAGCTTCTCACTATCTGGACGGTGGGTGCCGAGAAAATAGCCGAGACCGATGACGACCACGGCCATCGCGAGGGAAATGATCACGAAGATCAGAACGGGAAGGTAATTGGACAACATCAGAGTCGCACCTTCGGCATGGCGAACCGGGAGAAAGCGCTGGGATAATCAGGTCTTGAGCTTGGGTTGAGGCAGGGAATTCCGCCGATTGGCGGGACCGTAATGCCCTGGAACCAACCTATCGGGAACAGCGACTGAGGCGAGTGTTTTTTTATAATTAAGACGCCACATGGGACGTGAAACCTCATGGTGATCCGCAATCCTTGCCTGAAAATACGCACCAAGCATCTAGAACCCCGGAGATGTCCGGGATGCTCCATAAATCGCTATCTGGTACCGATGGCCGGACTCGAACCGGCACGGCTTGCGCCACTAACCCCTCAAGCTAGCGTGTCTACCAGTTCCACCACATCGGCACGGCAAAATATCAGACGGACTTCCCGCTATCTTTGCGGCAATTTCGGCACATCCGAGGGACTACTGCCTTGCGGTTCCACGGGTTTCTCCACTTGCAATCGCTCAACGACACTTTGAGGCGCGGAGCTTTGCGTCGAGAAGTAGGCCAACGTCAAGCTGGTCAGAAAGAACGCCGTCGCCAAAGCGGCGGTGGTCCGGCTTAGAAAGGAAGCGGAACCCCGCGAGCCGAACATGGTCGCTGAGGCGCCGCTGCCAAACGCCGCGCCCGCGTCGGCGCCCTTGCCCTGTTGCAGCAACACCAGCCCGATCAGCGCGACCGCAATCACGACATGGGCGACGAGAATCAGGGTATGAACCATGGCGACAGTCTAACAACCCGCTTTGGCAATCGCCAGGAAATCCTTGGGATCGAGCGACGCGCCGCCCACCAGGCCACCGTCGATATCCGGCATGGCCAGCAGTTCCCCAGCGTTGGAGCCCTTGACGCTGCCGCCATACAAGATACGCACCTGGCTCGCCAGCGCCGGATCAAGCGCGGCCAGTTGGGCGCGAATGAAGGCGTGAACGTCCTGCGCCTGCTGGGGAGTCGCGGTCCGGCCAGTGCCAATCGCCCAGACTGGTTCGTAGGCGATCACCGCGTCGGCGAAGCTGGCGACGCCTTCCAGATCGAGCACCGCCTTGAGCTGGCGCTCGACCACGGTCTCGGTCACGCCCCGGTCGCGTTCCTCCAAAGTCTCTCCAACGCAGAGGATCGGTTTGAGACCGAATTTGCGCGCGGCGGCGTACTTGCGCGCCACGACCTGATCGCTCTCACCGTACAGCGTGCGCCGCTCCGAGTGACCGACGATCACATAGACGCAGCCAAAGTCCTTCAGCATCGGACCGGCCACTTCGCCGGTATGGGCACCCGAGGCGTGCTCGGAAAGATTTTGCGCGCCCCAGCCAATCGCGGTGCCGGTCAGTTGCCGCGCGACCGTATCCACGTATACGAACGGCGGAAACACCGCCAGTTCGACGGCGGCAACCTCGGCGGCGCCCCCCAGGATCCCTTGCAGCAACTCGCGGATGCTGCCGGTCGAGCCATTCATTTTCCAGTTTCCAGCCACCAGCTTACGGCGCATGTCGTTGTTCTCCCCTTGCGAAAAAACCGGGCAAGCTTACGGATTTCGCGCCTGGAAATCAATCATACCGAAAGAGTATCCCGGACCACGTCGGCCAGTTCCCGAGCGTGGCGTTCGACGGCGGCGGCGTCAGCGCCCTCCACCATGACCCGCACCACCGGTTCGGTTCCAGAGGGACGCAATAATACCCGCCCCTGGTCCCCCAGATGGCTCTCCACCGCTCTTACCGCATCCTGAATTGGCGACCGGCGCAGATCCACCTCACCGGTCACCGAAACATTGATCAATACCTGGGGATACTTGCTCATGCCCGCTTTAAGGTCATGCAGGCTCTTGCCGGATTGCAACATCGCCGACAGCACCTGCAAGGCGGAAATAATGCCGTCGCCGGTCGTGGTTCGGTCCAGGCAGATGATGTGCCCCGAGTTCTCGCCGCCCAGAATCAGATTTTCGGCCAGCAATCCTTCCATGACGTAGCGGTCACCCACCTTGGCGCGGCGTAGCTCCAATCCCAGCGCCCGCAGCGCGATTTCCAGACCCAGATTGGTCATCAGGGTGCCGACCACGGCATTGAACCGGCTGCCAGCGCGCAGGCGGTCGCGGGCGATGATGAACAATAGTTCGTCGCCATCCAGCACCTCGCCCCGATGGTCGACCATGATCACCCGGTCGCCATCGCCGTCGAAGGCGATGCCGAGATCGGCGTTCTGTTCCCGGACCAGGGCGCGTAACATCGCTGGCTTGGTGGAACCACAGTCCAGATTGATGTTCAATCCGTCGGGAGCGACCCCCATGGAAAGGACGGTCGCGCCCAATTCATTGAATACGCTGGGTGCGACGTGGTAAGTCGCGCCATGGGCACAGTCCACCGCGATTTTCAGGCCCGCTAGACTGGTGTAGGCAGGCACCGTGCTCTTGCAAAATTCGATGTAGCGGCCGGCGGCGTCAACGATGCGCTCGGCCTTGCCCAAGGCGTCGGGCTCGACGGTGGCCAGCGGTTGCTCCAGCAGTTCCTCGACCCGCTCCTCGACCGCGTCGGGCAATTTCTGGCCATCGCGAGAGAAAAACTTGATACCGTTGTCGTAATAGGGGTTGTGGGATGCGCTGACCACGATGCCGGCGCAGGCGTGCAAGGTTCGGGTCAGATAGGCGATACCGGGGGTCGGCATCGGTCCCAACAGAGCGATGTTGACTCCGGCCGCCGACAGACCCGCCTCCAGGGCGGATTCGAACATGTAACCGGAAATACGGGTGTCCTTGCCGATGACCACCTTGTTGAAACCCTGGGTCTGCAACGCGCGCCCAGCCGCCCAGCCCAGCTTCAACACGAATTCCGCCGTGATGGGGTAGTCGCCGACCCGTCCGCGAATGCCGTCCGTACCGAAATAGCGTTTTCCCATGTTTTCACTTCCCCTCGCGTAAGCACGGTCGGGGATTATAGATGCGATGGCGACGCGACGCGCGAGCCTCGGCAACAAACGCCCACGGCTGCTCGCGCGGGCGGGTACGGCATCGTGATGATCGTGGCGAGGGATAGGTCAGGCAACTCCTTCCCGCTTGGACGACATGGCGCCAGCGCCTCACGCACTTTAGAATAGCTTTCGGGAGAAAGACGGCAGCGGTCCAGGTGGCATCGCCGCATGGGCTCCAGTTGTGGCTCATCCAGTCTCTCGGCCAGTCGTCGGGCAACAGCCTGGTTTTTGGAATGTCGCCCTCAACCCGCCAATCCGCCCGATCTGTAATAGCCGCCATACGATGATCACCCATGACTGATCGCTACCCGATGGAAGCCTTGTTGGAACTGATGGCTCGACTGCGCGATCCGGAAAACGGCTGTCCATGGGACCGCCAGCAGACCTACGCCACCATCGTCCCGCATACCATCGAGGAAGCCTACGAAGTCGCTGACGCCATCGCCCGCGAGGACTGGGCGGAATTGCAAGCGGAACTGGGCGATCTGCTGTTTCAAGTCGTCTTTTACGCCCAGATCGCCCGCGAGGAAGGCCGTTTCGATTTCGCCGCCGTGGCGCGCGGCATCGTCGAGAAAATGACCCGCCGCCATCCTCACGTATTCGGCAACGAGCTTTATGCCGATGCCGCCGAGCAGACCGCCGCCTGGGAGCGGATCAAGGCCGCTGAGGCGGCCAAAGACGCCAAGCGGCCCACCGGCGTGCTGGATGGCGTTCCGCTGGCCCTGCCGGCGCTGACCCGGGCAGTCAAGCTGCAAAGGAAAGCCAGCAAGGTCGGTTTCGACTGGGGCGCGGTGGAGCCGATCCTGGCCAAGATCGCGGAGGAAATCGGCGAAATCCGCCACGAGATTGAGACCCAAGCGCCGTCGGAACGGCTGGCCGACGAACTGGGCGACGTGCTGTTCGCGGTCGCCAACCTGGCCCGCCATCTTCAACTCGACCCAGAAGCGGCGCTGCGTGGCACCAACGCCAAGTTCGAGCGGCGATTCCGGTGGATCGAGCGCTGGCTGGCCGAGGATGGCCGCGCGCCAGCGGATTCGACCCTGGCGGAAATGGATGCGCTGTGGGAGCGCGCCAAACGCGAGGAAACGCCGGGACCGGAAGGGATCTGAACGCCGATCAGCCGCTGGCTTGACCGCCGCGCGCCCAACTGGCGAAGGCATCGCGGTTGCGCGAGCAGATGACGACCTTACCCTGCCCCGAAAAGCGCAGCACGACGCCTTCCCCGCTGGTCACGCTGTTGACCAGCCGGTTGAACAACCCCCCGCCGCCCTGCCGATTGGGCACGGAAATCTCGTAGCGTAACTGGCTGTCCCACGCCACGACGTGGGCGTTGTCGATGATCATGTCTTTGCCCGGCTCCACGTCCAGGATAAAACCGGAGCCAAACCCAGAGACCGCCAGCTTGCCCTTGCCGGTCGCCTCGCCGACGAAGAAGCCGCCGGTCTGGGCGAACAGGGCGTTGCCGATGTTTTGAGCGCGGACGCGCAAATCCACGCCACTTTCGGCCGCCACGAACGCCCCGTCGCTGAGCATGTAGCCGGTCGCGCCAACCTCCAGCACCTGAATCGT
Source organism: Candidatus Competibacteraceae bacterium (assembly GCA_046347555.1). Classification (GTDB taxonomy): domain Bacteria; phylum Pseudomonadota; class Gammaproteobacteria; order Competibacterales; family Competibacteraceae; genus Contendibacter. Next base: position 19,896 of record JAXMFY010000017.1, read on the forward strand.
CCCCGGCAGCACCGGCGACAACAGACAATCGCCGTCCCCTCGGGTCGCTTCGATATGTTGCTGGAAAAACGATTCGCCGTTGGCGAACCGGCGCATCAGCGCGCTGCCCAAGCCACCGGTCATTTTTCCAGTGAGATCGAGTGTGTCCTCCATCATCACCATCGCGTTGGATTCGCAATAAATACGCTCGCCCTTGCGCAACGAAACATGCAGAAATGGATCGACGTCGCCAGTGATTGTGAATACCGCCATCAGTTCACCTTTGGGAATGTTTCAAGCTAGCGTCACCACTTCCATGACCACCATCCGCGCCGGCGGATTGGCAAAACGACCGCAACAGTCGCCAGCATCAGTTAACCGGTGATCCACCAGCCAGCGGCGATCACCAACAGCCATGAACCAAATAATAACCCGCAGACCACAACTTTGCTGGAACGGGTGCGATCAGCAACCAGGGCCAACAACACCAACAGCGGCTGCAAATAAACAAAACCCAGTGTTGAGGCGAATACGACGGCATCGAGAACGGGGTGGGCATTGCTCCCCACCAACAAGCTCAGTCCCACTCCGATCCCGAATAGCAGCACCAATCCCAAACTGGCAAGAAACGCCCAATGTCCGATTTTTTTTAGCATCAGTCCGGCCAGCTCACGTTCCTGGTAATGGCGCCGCCTGGAGTGACGGAGACCCATTCGCCACCGTTGACTCGAAAACCGTTGGTCAATCCCGTTCCGCCGTAGACCGTCACATTCCAAGTCACGGCGAATTGGTGCAACAAACCGGTGTTGTTACCCACCAGGCAGTTGAGAAAATGGGCAATTCCGTTGTTGTTGAAATAATTTCGCAACTCTCCAAGCTTGGGGGCGTAGGTGGCGAAATTCACCGGGGTGATCCAGTCATCGCCCAACTCAAGACCATCACGGTTACCGTGGTCGGCAACGCGTAAAATATCCATTTTTCTACCGGTGCCGATTTCCGCCTTGACATTGTCCACCATGGAGTTGACGCTGGTCATATTAACCTCACCAATGGTCGAAATGGCAATGATCGGTCCCCATAAGGCGCCTCGCGCCCCGGCAGACCAATCCACTCGATCATCGACTACATTAACCACCTTTTTTCCGAACATGATAATTTCCTCGATTTGTTTGCTACTTTAATGATGACTTTTAACCACACCAAAATCATACCAAACAAATAAGATATTGTTATAATTAACTATTTATTCAAATCTCCTAAAAATTATAGTCCATTTTGGATCGGTCAATTCGGCCTTGGGGGGTCAAGATAAACCGGAAACCACGACCCAGAGGGTTAAAGTAACACCGGCTAAACAGCGGTTCAGACGCGCACCGGCAACGCGTGACAAAGCCATTCCCGCTGATCGGCCTTCAGCGGCTGCGTTACGACGTGGCCATTGACCGCCCACTCCAGTTCCCGCGTTTCGGGATGACCGTACAGCACCGGCGTGAATACCACCGTGTCGCGCGGATGGTCGCCGGTCTCGACCACTTCGACCCGCAATCGCTCGCCATCCCATTCCGCCGTTATCCGGGCAACACCGTAACCGCCATCCTGATAGCGTCGGGTCTTTTGGTCGTCCACGTAATAGTCGAGTCGCGCCGCCCGTTCGCGACAGAACAAATGCAACTCGACGGCGCGCAAATCCATGAAACCGTTTTGCAGTGGCCCGGCGTAATACGGCAACACCGCGCCATCGCGGGCAAACAATGGCAACTCGTCCAAGGCGGCGGCGTAAGGAATCATCCGACCGCCACACACCCACTCACCCTGGTTCAAGTCGAACCACCAACCCGGCGGCAACGCCACTGACCGTTCCTGATATTTCACTCCACCACGGACGATTTCCGGCCCCTGCCCCTCGCCGTGCAAGATCGGCGCGACCAGCAGCGCGTCGCCGACCAGGTATTGATCGTCCAAATTGACGTACTCCGACCCGGCATGGTGGTAAAGCAGCGGGCGGATGATCGGATCGCCGTCCAGCCAGTGCGCGAAAAAGCACTGGTATAGATACGGCAACAGCCGATAGCGAGTACGAATCGCGCCGCGCATCGCCGCTAGCGGTCCCGGCCCGAATCGCCACGGCTCCTGCGGCCGGGAATGACGGATCGAGTGGTTGCGGAAGAACGGGAACAGACAGCAGGCCTGATGCCAGCGCACCAGCAGTTCGGCCGTCGTGTCGTCCATGAAGCCACCCACGTCGGGTCCGTTGAACGCGACGCCCGACAGGCTCAGGTTCAGCGAACACGGCAGCGCCATCCGCAGATGCTTCCAATTACTAGCGTTGTCGCCGGTCCACACCGCGCTGTAGCGCTGGGTCCCGGCGCAGGCGCTGCGGGTCAATAGAAAAGGCCGGCCATCGGTATCGAGTTGGTCGCAGGCCGCGCGGCTGGCCATGGCCATGAAATGCGCGTATTGGTTGTGATAGCGGTCGTGCGGAATCGCGCCGTGTTGGAACCGCATCTCTTCCGTTCGGCTATAGCCGGTGGCGGGGTCGTTCATGTCCAGCCAGACGCCGTCCACCGCGCTCTCGCGCAGGAACCCGGCCAGCCAGCCAGCCCACCACTCACGGGTGGTCTCCAAGGTAAAGTCGGGAAACACCGTGTCGCCCGGCCAGACCTTGCCCACGTACTCGCGACCGCTGGCGGTCTGGCAGAACGCTTTCCACGCCCGCCCACTCTCGTAAACCGCGTAGCCCGGCTCGCGCTTCACGCCGGGATCGATGATGGTCACGACGCGAACGCCGGCGGTCTTAAGCTCGCGGTTCAAACCGGCGGGATCGGGAAAATCGACCCGGTCCCAGGTGAACAGGCGATAGTCGTCCATGTAGTCGATGTCGTACCACAGGGCGCTGACCGGCACATCGACGGCGGCAAACTGGGCCGCCAGATCTAAAAACTCCACCTCGGACTGATAGCCCCATCGACACTGGTGATAGCCTAGCGCCCACCAGGGTGGCAATGGCGCCCGGCCAGTCAGCGCTGCGTAGCGCCGCGTCACCTCGGGCAGGCTGGGTCCAGCAAGCACATAAACATCAGTATCGCCGCCGAGGGACTGATAGCCAAATTCCTCCGGCTGGACCTTGCCGGCGTCCATGATCGCCCGACCGGGGTTGTCGAAAAACAGTCCCAGAAACCGCTCGCCCTTTTTGAGAATCGCGAATGGAATGGCGACATAACTGGGATCGTAATCGTCGCGGGCGTAGGTGTGGCGAAAGACCGCCACCACGTCCACGGTCAGGCAATCGGCGCTGTCGCCCAGCTTGTTGAGGCGCCGGGTGCGCTCGCCAAAACCGTAACAGCCCTCCACGTCGGTCAGGTCGAAACTCAGCAGCAGCGCCTCGCCACAAGCGCCGACGCCACCGGCGACCGTCGCCAGGGCAAAACCGGCCAGTTCCAGCCGCAAGCCCGTCGCGTCCAGTTCGACCCGCCCCGCTTCCGCCGCGAGCACCGCCCCTTCCGCCTCCGGCCGAGCCGCGACTGGCCGCCCCTCCCGCCATTCCAGCGCCACTGCGTCCGAATGCTGGCGCGGGTCGGTGACGGCGGCGTTTTCGAACCGCAAACGTAAACAACCTCGGAAGATGTCAGCGCAACGCACCCGCAGCCGGACGCCCGGACCAAACCATTCGACCGCGTCGGCGTCGACCGTCAGTCGCTCGGGGGGGTCGAAATTGAGCGGATGGATCTTCTGGCCGAAAAACATGCTGTTGAACCCACTCAGGGTCGCGCCACCGACCGGACTGTCTTGTCCCTGGTTTCCGCCAGTAAGCGAGCTAGTTGGGCGGGCGGCATATAGCCAGGCAACATCTCACCGGATTCCAGGATCATGCTGGGCGTGCCGCGCACCCCCAGCTTGTCGCCCAGTTCGTACTGGGCCTGCACCGGATTGTCGCAGGTTTTGGGTTCAATGCTCTCGCCGCGCTTGGCCTTGGTCAGCGCTTCCTGCCGATTATCGGCGCACCAGACCGACACCGCCTTGTGGTACGACTCGGAACCAATACCCTCGCGCGGGAACATCAGGTAGCGTATCTTGATGCCTTCCTTGTTATAGTCCGCGATCTGGCTGTGCATCTTGCGGCAGTAGCCACAGTCGATATCGGTAAAGATGGTGACCGTGTGCTTGACCGGTCCCTCGGGCGCGAACACCACCATATTGCTCTCGCTAACCGCCGCGATGGCCTTGCCGCGCAACTCGCCGCGCCGGTTCTCCGTCAAATTGGCGCGAGACCCCAGGTCAATAATGTCGCCCTGCACCGCGAACCGGCCATCTTCGCTAAGGTATAGCACCTGGCCGCCCAGCACGACTTCATACAATCCTGGAATGGCGGTGGTGACAACGCTGTCGGGCTTTTCGCCATGTAGGGCTTCTTGCAGCCGGGTCAGGTCCGGCTGCTTGCCCGACGGAGCAGCGGCGGGAGCGGCGGCGGGGGGTGGAGTGGAATCAGCGGCGGGGGGTGGAGTGGAATCAGCGGCCAAGGCACCGGCGGCGTGTAATACAGCGGCAACGAACAGAATGTTACGCATTTCGATATCCAGGGTATGAGCGAAGGAATGATGGATTCAGAGTGTTTCGACCGGCGAGGGTTCAACGATGACCGGCCGGCAATTGAAACACAAGCGAAAACCGATGCGCCGTCGGAGTCCGCCCGCGCGTTGGGGCGGCGGGATTTCGCCTATGACTTGCCGCCGGATCTGATCGCCCAGCAGCCACCGGCGCGGCGCGGCGACAGCCGGTTGCTGACCCTGGACGGCGCCAGCAGCGAGCTTCACGACCGTTGGTTTCGCGAATTGCCGGAATTGCTGCAACCTGGCGACCTGCTGGTATTCAACGACACCCGGGTGATTCCAGCGCGGCTGTTCGGCCACAAGGCCAGTGGAGGACGCATCGAGGCTTTGGTCGAACGTCTGCTGGACGAACGGCGGGCGCTGGTCCATCTCCACGCCAGCAAGTCGCCCAAACCCGGCGGCGCGTTGCGATTCGACGCCGGCTTTGCCGCCACCGTGCTCGACCGCCACGGCGAGTTGTTCGAAATCGGCCTCGACGGCGACGAGCCATGGCTGGCGCTGCTGGAGCGGCACGGGCAAACGCCGCTGCCGCCCTACATCCGCCGCGAACCGACTCCGGACGACCGCGAACGCTATCAAACCGTCTACGCCCGTCGACCCGGCGCGGTGGCCGCGCCGACCGCCGGCCTGCACTTCGACCCGACGCTGCTGGACCGACTGGCGGCACGGGGCGTGGAACAGGCGTTCGTCACCCTGCACGTCGGCGCCGGCACCTTCCAACCGGTGCGGGTCGAGCGCATCGAGGAACATCTCATGCACGGCGAGTGGATCGAGGTCGGCGTGGAAGCTTGCGACCGGATTCACGCTACCTGGATGGGTGGCGGCCGTGTGGTCGCGGTCGGCACCACCGTCGCCCGGGCGCTGGAAACCGCCGCGCAAACCGGCGAAATCCAACCCTGGCGCGGCGAAACCCGCCTCTTCATTTACCCTGGCTACCGCTTCCGCTGCGTGGATGCGCTGATCACCAACTTTCACTTGCCCGAATCCACGCTGCTGATGCTGGTGGCGGCCTTCGCCGGTCACACCGAGACGCTGAACGCCTACCGCCACGCCATCGAACGACGCTATCGCTTTTTCAGCTACGGCGACGCCATGTTCGTTACCCGCCGGCCAGCTTGAAATTTCCAGCGCCGTACCTATAGAGTCGCCAGCAATCCACTTTACGGAGTTTCGCCATGAAACGCATTCTGCTGTTTGTCGCCACCAACCTGGCCGTCATGCTGCTGCTCGGCACGGTAACCCGCCTGCTGGGCGTGGATCGCTTTCTGCACCAATCGGGTCTGAATCTACCCAGCCTGCTGATTTTCGCCGCCATCTTCGGCATGGGCGGTTCGCTGATCTCGCTGCTGATGTCGAAGTGGGTCGCCAAGATGTCGGTCGGCGCCCAGGTCATCGAGCAACCGCGTACCCAGGCCGAGCACTGGCTGGTCGAAACCGTCCGGCGGCAAGCGCAAGCCGCTGGAATCGGCATGCCGGAAGTCGCCCTGTACGATTCGCCGGAGCCGAACGCCTTCGCCACCGGCGCCAATCGCAACGCGGCGCTGGTCGCGGTCAGCACCGGCCTGCTGGAGCAAATGTCCGCCGATGAAGTGGAAGCGGTGCTGGGTCATGAAGTCAGCCACGTCGCCAACGGCGACATGGTGACGCTGAGCCTGCTCCAGGGCGTGCTCAATACCTTCGTCATCGTGTTGTCGCGGGTGGTCGGCTATCTGGTGGACCAATTCCTGTCCAGGGGCGAGGAAAATCGCGGCCCTGGCATCGGCTACATGCTCACCAGCTTCGTCATGGAACTGATATTCGGCCTGTTGGCCTCGCTGATCGTGATGTGGTTCAGCCGCTACCGTGAATTTCACGCCGACGCCGGCGGAGCCCGCCTGGCCGGTCGCGACAAGATGGTCGCGGCGCTGGAGCGGCTGCAACGATTGCACGAACCCTCGCAACTGCCGTCGCAGATGGCGGCGTTCGGCATCAACGGGGGCTTGGGCGACGGGTTGCGCAAGCTGTTCATGACCCATCCGCCCCTGGAGGAGCGAATCGCAGCGTTGCGCCAACAAGCATGATGAGTGAAGAACGGGGTAGCCAACCGACCCGGCGGCGGGGCTGAACGCCCCGCTTGCCTTCAACCGGCGAACTGCTTGAAATCAAAGTCCAATCTTGCCCCAGCCTCGGCGACCATGTTGCCCTGAACCAGGTTGACGCCGAACTGCCAGATGCTGGCCATCTGGGGCGCGGTGGAAACTCCAGCCGCCACAACCCGGGTTTTCAATTCCTGCGCCTTATGCGTCAGATCCGCCATCGCCTTGCGGCTGTTCTCATCCTTGGCCTTGGCCAACCGTTCGATCAGGCTGCCATCAAGCTTGATGTAATCGGGAACCAGCTCCCTGAGCAACCGCTCGGAATGCGTCTTACCACCGAAGTGGGACAGAGCCAGACCACAGCCCAATTCGCGCAGGCGGGCGCGCAACTGCTTCGTTTCCTCGAAACAGTCGTCGGCGTTGTCCTCCTTGATTTCCAGTACCAGATAATGGCCGACCAGCCGGCTATCCTGGAAGCGTTTGGCGAGCCAGTCAAAAAATTCCTTATCAGTCAGTGAATTGCGTGAAAGACGAACGAACAGGATAGGTGGTTTGACAGCGGCGCGCTGGATGTCCAGCAACATCCCCAGCCCTCGGATGATCGTCCATTTGTCCAAGGCGCCCATCACGTTGTAGCGCACTGCCACGGAACCCAGCTTGTCCATGGCCTGCGGCTTATCCTCATCGTCCATGATCTGCAGGTAAACCTTGTAACGCGCTTCCTCGGCATTTTCGAAGCTGACGATCGGCTGATACGTTAGACTAAGCCGGCCCTTGGTCAGGGCGGTTCGGATCAGGCGAAGGATGGCTTCGTCCTGGGGGTTGATGGTGGCCCGGCCGGACCGCTGATCTTCCCTGGGCGGCTCGTAAGCCTCGATCTGATTGCCCCCCTTTCTTCGGGCTATCTCGCAAGCGCGATCGGCTTGCGACAGAATCTGAACCGCGCTCCCAAGATTGTCGTGTGTTTGGCAGATGCCAATGCAGCAGGTGGTCGTAAATAGCTTGCCACCCACCTGAAAACTGTGTTCGGCGACCACGGCGCGGATGCGCTCGGCCAAGTCCCGTGGATCGGTTGGCGAGTTTGCGGGGACAAAAATCGTGAACACGCCACTGGCAAAATAGGCGGCCACGTCATCCAGCGCCAACATCTCCTTAAACAGTCCAACGACTTCGATCACGAACTGTTCGATGGCCTCAAACCCCATGGCGTGGCGGATAGCGGAGTAATCCGCCAACAGAATGTACAGCACCGTGCCGTTGTGGTCGATCTCCAAGGTTTCCATGAAATAGCGCCGGCTGTATAACCCGGTGGTGTCATCGAACTTCAACAGGTTCTCAAGCTGCTGGTTGTAGGCGCTTCTCTCCACCGTGGTGTCGCGCACGATGATCTGGGTGCAGGGTTCGTCGTTCATCCGGGTCGGCGCGCATTCCAGCAGGATCGGGAAAGTCTGACCGTTGCGGCGCACCCCGACCAACTCCAGCGGCTCAATCGCCTTGCCGGAGCGGATGCTGCGGCGCAGGACGCTTTTCAGCGCGTCCCGGTAACCCGGCGGCACCATGTGGACCAGTTGGATCGTGGTCAACTCATCCGGGCTTTCATAACCAAACAGCCGGAGATAGGCGGGATTGGCGTAGGCATGGACACCCTCGTGAATGTAGGCGATGGCCTCCTGGATGTTTTCCAACAGGGCCTGCGTGCGGGTCTCGCTTTCCTTGAACCGGATATCGAAGGATCGCTCGCGCTCGCGCGTCTGCAAGTGGCGGAGTTCGGCGCGCACCGCAGCCACCAGATGATCGGCGTCGTCCAGATAGAAAAAATTATCGGCGCCCTCGTTCAGCAACCAGGCGGGCCGGTACTGGGCGCGACTCGCGTCGTCCATCACGGCGATGATGGGAATATCCTGCTCGGCCTCGGTCACCATCCGTCGCACTTCGGCCAGGGTGGGCAATCCCTCGGCCACCCGTAGCAAGATCAGGTTTAGAGGCTGGTAATTGATGGCATTGTGGACGATTTCCGTCTGATCGGTATCCAGCGATTCAATTTGATAACCATCGCCGCGCAGAGTTTGGACGATATGGCTGATGTCGGATCGGGAACGATCGACGAGGAGCAGATTGATGACGGAAGGACTGGACACGCGTGCCAACCTCTGCCAATGGCGTAACCTGAAAAGGAAAGCGGAGACCGCGCCGGTGTGGCTACCCGACCAGGGTTTTGGCCGGTTGTCCAGGCTGCTCACGCACCAGACGGGGCACCAGATAGCCCGGCAAGCGCCGACGTAGTGTTTTTATAATAGCCGATGCCTCGGTTTCGTTCACGTCGAAATGTGCCGCGCCGCGCACTGGGTCAAGCAGATGCAGGTAGTAAGGCAATACCTGGGCGGCGAACAACGTCTCGCTCAATTCGGCCAGGACCGCCGCCGAATCGTTGACGCCACGCAACAGCACCGACTGATTTAGCAGGGTCACGCTGACCGCCGCCAGTCGCGCCAACGCCGCGCGCACGGTGGCATCGATTTCCCGCGAGTGGTTGGCGTGGACCACCAGCACCAGCCGCAATCGGGTTCCAGCCAACACGTCCAGCAACCCCCCATCGACTCGTTCAGGCAACACGATCGGCTGCCGAGTATGGATACGCAGCCGTTCCAGATGGGGAATTCGATCCAGCGCCGCCAGTAGTGCGCCCAGTCGCCGGTCGGACAGGGACAACGGATCGCCGCCGCTCAGGATCACCTCGCGCAACCTGGAATCGCCAGCCAGATAGGCCAGCGCCGGCCGCCAATCGTCCGCGCCGGCATGGAATTCGGCGTAGGGATACTCCCGACGGAAACAGTAACGGCAATGCACCGCGCAGGCGCCGGTGACGATCAGCAGGGCGCGACCGTGGTATTTGTGCAGTACTCCCAGCGCCGCCTGGGCGGCCCGGTCGCCGACCGGATCGGCCACGAAACCCGGCGTCGCTTCCAGCTCCATACCCAACGGCAGGATTTGCCGCAACAGTGGATCGTTGGGATCGCCCTTGACCATTCGTCGCACGAACCCGCGCGGAACCCGCAACGGGAAACGCGCCGCCGCCGCTCGCGCGGCCGGCAACAGCCCAAGATCAAGTTCCAGTTCCCCCAGCAATTCAGCCGGATCGGTGATTGCCCGGGCCAGTTCCCGCTGCCAGCACGGAACCTGACGTAATATTGCCTTTGCCGGTATCATAGTTAATTTTGATGGCTCCATTACCCTAGCGGAAGGCAGGTTTGGCATGGCGACGTATAGTACCAATGAATTCAAGAGCGGGCTGAAGATCATGCTGGATGGCGATCCCTACGCCATCGTGGAGAATGAATTCGTCAAGCCCGGCAAGGGCCAGGCGTTCAACCGGGTCAAGGTGCGCAATCTGAAAACCGGGCGAACCATCGAGCGCACCTTCAAGTCGGGCGACACCGCCGAAGGCGCCGACGTGGTCGACGTGGAGTTGCAATACCTCTACAACGACGGCGAATACTGGCATTTCATGGATCAGCAAAGCTACGAGCAGTTGACCGCCGACGCCGCGGCCGTGGGTGACGCCGCCAAGTGGCTGAAGGAAGAAGCCATCTGCCAGGTGACGCTGTGGAACGGCGTGCCGCTGAGCGTGGCCGCGCCCAATTTCGTAATCATGGCCATCGTCGAGACCGATCCCGGCGTGCGCGGCGACACCTCGGGCGGCGGCGGCAAGCCAGCGACACTGGAAACCGGCGCGGTGGTGCGGGTGCCGCTGTTCGTGCAGAACGGCGAGGTCATCAAGGTGGACACTCGCACCGGCGAGTACGTTTCCCGGGTCAAGGAATAGCCGAAATCAGGTTGCCTCGTGGAACAAGTCGCCTGGCGACCCGGCGCCGATCTCGCTACGCTGCGTTTGCGGGCCGAACTGCTGGCGCGCATTCGAGCTTTCTTCGCGGCGCGCGGGGTGCTGGAGGTGGAAACACCGATGCTGTCGGCGGCGGCGATCACCGAGCCGAATCTGGCCAGTTTTCGCACGGCCTATGCCGGGCCGGGGGCACGATACGGTCAGACGCTCTATCTGCACACCTCGCCGGAATTCCCGATGAAACGGCTCCTGGCGGCGGGCAGCGGCTGCATCTATCAGATCGCGCGGGTGTTCCGCGATGGTGAGGCGGGTCACCGCCACAATCCCGAATTTACCCTGCTGGAATGGTATCGGATCGGCTTCGATCACTACCGGCTGATGGATGAAGTCGCGGACCTGGTGACGGAGTTGCTGGCCGGGCGGCTAGCGCTGGCGGAACCGGAACGACTGAGCTACGGCGAATTGTTCTACCGCTATCTCGATCTGAATCCGCATCAAGCCCGCGTGGCGGAATTGGCGGTGTGTGCCGAGACGCGGGGCGTGCCGATTCCGCCGGGAATGCCGTTGGATGATGCCGACCCCTGGCTAGATTTATTGCTGACCCATTGCATTGAGCCGCGCCTGGGCATGGGGATGGGGCGGCTGACGTTCGTATACGACTACCCCGCTTCGCAAGCGGCGCTGGCCCGATTGCGGCCCGGCGACCCGCCGGTGGGCGAACGCTTCGAGCTGTATTTGAACGGGATCGAACTGGCCAATGGCTTTCACGAACTGGGCGATGCTGGCGAACAGCGCCGCCGCTTCGATCAGGAGAACGTAACGCGGCAAGCGCTGGGCCTGCCGGTCATGCCGGTGGACAACAACCTGCTGGCGGCGCTGGCAGCGGGATTGCCGGACTGCGCCGGGGTGGCGCTCGGCTTCGACCGACTGGTGATGCTGGCGGCGGGGAAGGCATCGTTGGCCGAAGTCTTGGCGTTTCCGTTTGAGCGGGCGTAATCGGGAGAATCCAACGACTGCCATGCACGTTGAAGCCCACTGGCGCGAACTGGACGCCCTGCGGCGCGTGGCGGGGCCCGAGCAAGAGGGCGCGCTGTCCCAAGCCTTTGCCGGGCTGTTGAAAGCCCGTGCCGTCGAGCATCAACTCGTTCTGTCGCAACAACACCCGTTCCCGACGCCGGCGGGCAAGACCCTGCGGCCGGACGGCGCCCTGCTGGACCGGGTGCGGCTGGTGCATGGCTGGTGGGAAGCCAAGGATTCCAGCGATGATCTGGACCAGGAAATCGCCGCCAAACTCGCCAAGGGCTATCCCAGCGACAACATCGTGTTCGAGGACACCCGGACGGCGGTACTGATCCAGAACGGTCGGGAGGTCATGCGGGTGGCGACCGGCGACGGTCCGGCGCTGAATCGCCTGCTCGACGGCTTCTTTGCCTTTCGCCCGCCGGAAGTGGCCCATTTCGACCAAGCCACCGCCCGCTTTCGCGCCGAACTGCCGACCGTGATCGCCGCGCTCAACGATCTGCTCACCAGCGCGTTGACGGACGAGGTTGCCTTTCAACAGCGGTTCGCCGCCTTTATCGCCCAGTGCCAGTACACCATCGGCGCGCGGGTGACAGCGGGGCAGGCGCGGGAAATGCTGATTCAGCATATCTTGACCGAGCAGATTTTCCGCGACATTTTCCCGGTGAGCGAATTTCACCGGGCGAATCACCTGGCCCGCGCCCTGACCGAGCTGGAAAACGCCTTTCTGCGCGGCGAGGCCCGGCGCAATCTGCTGATCCGGTTGGAACCCTACTACGCCGCCATTCGCCGGACGGCGGCGGGTGCGATTTCCGCCGCGGAGAAACAGGAATTTCTCAAAGCCATCTACGAGGATTTCTACACCGCCTATAACCCCCGGGACGCCGACAAGCTAGGCGTGGTCTACACGCCGGGCGAAGTCGTCCGCTTCATCCTCGCCGGCTGCGATTGGCTGGCCCGGCGGCATTTCGGCAAAGGGCTGAGCGATCCGGAACTGGATATTCTCGACCCCTGCACCGGGACGGGAACCTTCATCGTGGAACTGCTCGACTGGCTGCGCGGCGACCGGGCGGCGCTGGCCCGTAAGTACGCCGATGAAATTCACGCCAATGAAATCGCCATCCTGCCCTATTACATCGCCTGCCTGAATATCGAGCAGACTTACGCCGAAATCACGGGAACCTGGCGAGAATTCGCCGGCGCCTGCTTCGTGGATACGCTGGCCAACTGGGGCTTTGAATTGACGCACCGGGGCGCGCAATCCGATCTGTTCGGCGCATTGACCGAAGAAAACCGCCGACGCATTCAACATCAAAATACCCGACGCATTCCGGTGATCCTGGGCAATCCCCCCTACAACGCCAATCAGCGCAGCGAGAACGAGAACAATAAAAACGACCCGGCGCCAATTGCCGATGCGCGCATCCGGGAAACGTATCTGGCTGAAAGCTCGGCGCAAAAGACCAAGCTCTATGATCCCTACATCCGCTTTTTCCGCTGGGCCAGCGACCGGATCGGTCCGGAAGGGATCGTTGGCTTCGTCACCAACCGCTCCTATCTGGATGGGCGTCATGCCGATGGTTTGCGAAAAGCAGTAACCAAGGAATTTCAGGAGATTTGGATCGTCGATTTGCGAAGTGATGTACGGCGCAATCCAAAAATATCTGGTACGAAAAATAATATCTTTGGAATTCAAACTGGCGTCGCCATCGGCTTTTTCGTGCGCAACCCGAAACTGGAGGGGTGTGAGATCCGCCACATCGCCCTCGATGATTTCATGACCGCCATGGAAAAGCGCCGCTGGCTGGCGGCGCATCCTCTACGACAACTAGCCCGCGCTGGCGAGCTAAGCCGCGTCCGTCCCAATGCGCGCGGCGACTGGCTCGACCAGCCCACGGCGGATTGGTCGGCGTTCCTCCCGGTCGCGGACAAAGCCGTCAAGGCCGGGCCATCCGAACAGGCGATTTTTCGGCTATTCGCCAGCAGCATCAAAACCAACCGCGATGACTGGGTCTACGATTTCGACCAAAAACAGTTGAAACGCAAGGTCCAGTATTTCATCGCCGCCTTCAATCGCCAAATCGCCAGCGGCGATCTGAATCCAGACACCCTCGATTATTCGATCAAGTGGAGCAGCACCCTTAAAACCCGACATAAATTACCAGCCTACTCCGCTAACCGTCTATTAAAATCACTCTGGCGGCCTTTCGTGATAAGGCACTATTACGCGGAAAAGACCATGAGCGACCGCCTGACCGCCCTGCATTATCAAATCCACGGCGCGGATCTAAAGCAGGACAGCCTTTGCATCGGCATTTCGGGCGGTTCGGCGATGAAGCCATTTCAGGCGCTGGCGCTTCGTGGACTGGCCGATTATGAGTGTGTCGAAAAGAATCAGTTGCTACCGCTGTGGGTTTATGCCCCGGACGGCTCCCGCCAGGACAACATCACCGATTGGGCCCTGACCCGGTTTCGCGTCCATTATCAAGATCAGTCCATCGAGAAAAAAGCGGTTTTTGAATACGTCTACGCCGTGCTGCACGATCCGGCCTATCGGGAAACCTACGCACTGAACCTCAAGACCGAATTTCCCCGCATTCCGTTTTACGGCGATTTTCGACAATGGACGACCTGGGGTAAGGCACTGCTGGAATTGCACACGGGATTTGAAAACGTGGAACCCTGGCCATTGGTGCGCAAGGAGGATCGATCCGTGCCTCCCGCGCCTCCCAAACCTCGACTCAAGGCCGATAAAGTTGCTGGCGCAATCGAGATCGACAGCGTGACCCGGCTGGAAGGCGTCCCGCCCGAAGCGTGGGAGTATCGGCTGGGCAATCGGTCGGCGCTGGAATGGATTCTGGAGGAATATCAGGAAACCACACCCCGCGATCCAACCCTCCGGGACCAATTCAACACCTACCGCTTTGCCGACCACAAGGAACCGGTTATTGACCTGCTCCGCCGGGTGACGCGGGTCAGCGTGGAGACGATGCGAATTCTCCACGCCATGAGTAACGCCGCGCCGGAGTCGCGGAACCGGGTTGACGCTGGGCGTTAGGCCGCCGGCTTGGAAACTTTCCCCAGCCGCTGCCCCATCCGCACCACCGCGCCGGGGTGGATTTCCGGTTCCCAGCGCACCGCCCCCCGGCCGAACAGCACAATCACGGTCGACCCCATGTTGAATCGGCCCATCTCCGCCCCCTTGTCGAGCCGAACCGCCCCATCCCCGTTCGGCGGATAGTTCCAGCCGCGGATCGTTTTACCCAGCGGCGGGGTGATCGCCCCGGCCCACACGGTTTCGATGGACGCCACGTTGATCGCCCCCACCAGCACCAGCGCCATCGGCCCTGCTGGAGTATCGAACAGCGCCGCCACCCGCTCATTGCGGGCGAACAGTTCCGGCACCATCCGGGTCGTCAGCGGCGACACGCTGAACAGCTTGCCGGGAATGTGCGCCATCTCCCGCAACCGGCCGGCCAGCGGCATGTGGATGCGGTGATAGTCGCGCGGCGACAGATACAAGGTAGCGAACGCGCCGCCCTGGAATGGCCGCGCCCGTTCCGCGTCGCCGCCCAGCAGCGCGGTCAATGAAAAGCTCCGCCCCTTGGCTTGCAGCAGCGTGTCGCTCTCGGCGAAACCGATTTGACTGACCGCGCCATCCACGGGACAACAAACCACTCGGTCGCCCGGCGCAATGGGCCGCGCGCCCGGTTTGAGCGTGCGGGTGAAAAAGGCGTTGAAATCCGGGTAGGCGCGTGGGTTGGGTTCCAACGCCTCGCTCAGATTCACCCGAAAGCGCCGAGCGAAATGGCGAATGAGCGCGTCCTTGAACCAGGGCGCCCGAACCCGCGCCAGGCGGTAAATCAGGCGGGTGAGCAGCCATTGCGGCAGCAGGGATAGCGGCAGGTAGCGCAGGCGGTCGCCCCAGGTTGCGCTCATGATCAATGCCCTTTGCATGGCCTATGCTTGAATGGGGTCAGAAGAAGAAAGCATATCTGGTTCATCGTCGCAACGGTAGAATGCCCTCCATTCTCCCCCGCCCTTTCCAACCACCTCCAATTCCAGATGATCGACCACGACGACGTTTCCTCCCACCTGCGCACGATCCGCGATCTGATCCGCTGGGGCGCCAGTCGCATGAACAGGAGCCGGCCTGCATTTCGGCCACGGCACCGACAGCGCCATCGACGAAGCGGCGGCGCTGGTGCTGCACACCCTGCACCTGCCACCGGATCTGCATGCTGGCGGACTATTTCCAGGCGAACTGACCCCCGCCGAGAAACAGGCGGTGATTCAGTTGCTGGAGCGGCGCATTACCGAGCGCAAGCCGGCAGCGTACCTGACCCGACGCGCCTGGTTCATGGGTTTGCCGTTTACGTGGACGAACGCGTGCTGATCCCGCGCTCGCCGCTGGCGGAACTGATCGAACGGCATTTCACGCCATCAATGGCTGCCCGACAGTCGGCAGATCAGCGCCATCCTCGATCTGGGCACGGGCAGCGGCTGCATCGGCATCGCCTGCGCTTACGCCTTTCCGGATGCGCGGGTGGATTTGGTAGAACATTTCCACCGATGCGCTGGAGGTGGCGCGGCGCAATGTCGCCGAGCACGGCCTGGAGGATCAGGTTGAAGTGATCCGTCCGATCTGTTCTCGGCGTTGAAGGGGCGTCGTTACGATCCTGATCATCAGCAATCCGCCCTACGTGGACCTGGAGGAACTGGACAACCTACGCCCGAATACCAGCACGAACCGCGACTGAGTTGGCCGCCGGCGAGAGGGCTTGGACGTGGTGGTGAAATCCTGCGCCAGGCCGCCGATCACCTAAAGCGTGACGGGCTGCTGATCGTCGAGGTCGGCAACGCCCAATACGCCTATGCGAGACGTTCCCGGATGTACCGTTCACCTGGCTGGAATTCGAACGCGGCGGCAGAGTATTGCCATTGAACGCCGCGCAGTTACCTCGCTGTGACAGGTTAATCGAAGCGGGAGTTAGGCCATTACGCCGTTACCATCTCGCCCATCCTTATCGTGCAGGTGCAATGAAACCTTTTTCGAAGGACGGAACAGGCAAGGCGATCCGTATCCTGATGCGGTTAATGCTGGCGTTCTTTCGTCTCCTGACGCCAGCGTCAGAACTGAATCGCATCAGACGTTAACTGGCGCCTCCAGCCAGTGGCGTGATCTCGGCATCGCCAGCGTTGCTCATCTGCCGTGTATCGCCTGTTAATCCGGATATGGTGTCGCTGGACGATCCAGCCAGCACCATGCGCCAGTAGTCTCCTGCGTCGCTTCGCGCTGCAAATCGTGCTGTAGACGCCGATTGCCGATGACCGTGTGACCTTCCCTCGTCTTAGCGGACCTACTTCACCCTGTGGCGGAACCTCAGAAACTCATTCGCAAGCTGCTTCCGCGCCCATCGCCAGTAAATCCGAGACACACCTGCTCCTTGCAACAAACAACGCGCCATCGCGGGAAGATTTCCGCAATCTGGGTAACCAACCCATCTCGTTTTGGCTCAGTTCCCTGGACACGCACGCTGGAACGGGCGACATGTTCGCGGCATTTACGCATCGCCGACGACGACTCGGTTCGCGCGGTCGGTTTGCCCCAGGCGGAGCGCGGTCAGCGGGACAATTTTCTGGGACTGGATCTTTCCAAACGACCCTTCCTGCGCGAGGTGCGCGCGCAGAGCAAGGAAGTGTGGTCGGACACCTTTCTGTCCGCCGTGACTGATCAACTCGCCGTCAGCTTGGCGATTCCGGCCGCCGAACACGTGCTGGTGGGCGAGATCGCCATCGGCGGACTTGCGAAATTCCTCGGTCGTTCGCCCGCCGAAGCAGGGATGGTGACGATGATTCTCGGCCGCCGAGGCCAGATCATCGCCCTCCCAAGCTGCCTTGAGCGGCCAACAACTCGGCCTCCACAACCACCTGCCCCTCGTCCGCGATGCCCTGGAGGACGCTTTGCCACCCGCTTCTTTCGAACTGAATGGTCGGATGTTCGTTGGCACTCCGGTCAGCGTTCCGCGATTCGGCTGGGTCGTGTTGGTCGCGCAACCGCGTGGCGAGGCGTTCCGACCGCTTCTGTCCAGCTTGTGGGTGCTGACCGTCAGCGCCTGGTGGCCTTGCCGTTCGCGATCTCATCGCGTGGGTGCTGGCTCGCGACCTGGCGCGGCGCATCGGCTCCGCTACGCCGATCAGGCCCGCGCCATCGCTGGGGGTGACCACGACCAACCGTGGCCGATCACCCGGATTCGGGAATTCGACAATCTGGCGGGCGATCTTGAACGGATGTCGGTCGCCATCCGCCAGCGCGAGCGGGACCTGGCCACCAGCGAGGCGCGCTACCGGTCAGTGATCGACAGTGCCCCCGGTGGTCATCTTCAATTCGACGAGCACGGCGTTTTCATTCTCAGCGAGGGCAAGGGGCTGGCGCGCGTTGGGCTGGCCGCCGGCGAGGCAGTCGGCCAGTCCTGTTCGAGCTGTACCGCGACTATCCCGGCATCTGCGACCATGCCCGTCGCGCCATCGGTGGAGAAGGTCGCGGTTCGACTCGCGAATCGGCGAAATCTTTTCCGACACCTATTTCGATCCCGTGCGGGGTCACGATGGCCATATCCAGGTGATGGGCGTCGCGGTGGACATCACCGACCGCCAGCGAGCCCAGGAGGCGCTCAGGAAAGCGAAACGCGACTCCGCACCGCCATCGAAAGCATCCCCTTCGACTTTTCCTGATTAGTCCCGACGGTCGCTACGCCGATGCAGAACACGATCTGCCGAAAAACTTGGGGCGATGTGGTCGGCAAGTTACCCGAGGACATCACCGACGACGCGGCAACGTTGGCGCATTGGCAACACAACAACCGTAGGAGTCCTTGCCGGCGAGATCATCAACGAAGAGATTCAGATGACCGTCGGCAATGAGAAGAAAGACATCCATAACATCATCGCTCCCATCAGGGACGGCGCCGAGATACAGGGCCTCACGGGGCACGAACATCGACATCACCGAGCGCAAGCAGGCGGAGGAAGCCTTAAGAGCCAGCGAGGAGAAATATCCTTCTCGTTGAAAATCAAACTGATCTGGTCGTCAAGTTGGATCCCGACGGTCACTTTTTGTTCGTTAGCCGTCTTGTTACCAAGCCTTTGGCAAAACCGAGGGCGGAACTGCTGGGCCGAACCTTCGCGCTGGTGCACGAAGAGGACCGGAATCGACGGCCCAGGCCATGGAGGATCTGTTCCGACCGCCCTACCAGGATTATCACGAGCAACGCTCTGACCGCGGCGGGTTGGCGCTGGTTCGGGTGGGCCGACAAAGCGGTGCTGGACGAACGTGGCCAAATCGTGGCCATCATGAGCAGGGCGGGACGACACCGAGCGCAAGCAAATGGAAGAAGCCTTGCAGCGCTTAATCCGGAATCTTCTGCAAACCGTCCTCGATACCATTCCCGCCCGCGTCTTCTGGTCGTGATTTGGGGTATCTGGGATGTAATCAAACCTTCGCGCACGATGCTGGCGTTAGTTCGCCCGATGACATGGTAGGTCCGGACGATTGCAAGATGGGTTGGCAGGAACAGGCGGACCTTTACCGAAACGACGACTGGCGGGTCTTGGAATCCGGCAAACCAAAGCTTGACTATGAAGAACTCCAGACGACGCCCGATGGGCGCCACATTTGGCTACGAACCTCCAGGTCCGCTTCGAGACGCGGATGGAGTCGTCTTCGGCATTCTGGGTACGTACAGGACATCACCGAATACAAGCGGGCTGAAAATGCCTTGCAACTTTCGGAAATAACCTACCGCGAGATATTCAACAGTGTTAACGACACTATTTGGATCCACGACATCGAGACCTTTAGCTTCCTTGATGTTAACAATACCGTGGTGAAATGTTTGGCTATTCAGTTGAGGAAGCGCTGGATTTGAGCGTGGAAGCAATTAGCTCCGGCATTCCTCCCTTCGTCCAGGCGACATTACGCCCAGATTTCTTAAAAAAGCCCTGGCGGAGAACCCCCAGATCTTCGAGTGGCAATGCAAGCATAAGAATGGCAACCTTTTTGGACCGAAGTCAACATCAAGCAAGCAACCATCGCGGGCAAGGAATGCTGCTCTAGCCATCGAGCGCGACATCACCGCGCGCAAGCAGGCCGAGGGCGCAGTTGCGCGAGGTCAGGCCCGCTTTCGCCGGCTGGCCGAGAACGCCCCGGACATGATCTATCGCATGACCCTGCCGGAAGGCCTTTTGAATACATCAGCCCAGCCCGCCACCCAATTACGGGCTATGTCCCCGAGGAATTCTATCAATCGCCCCACCTGATCCAGCCGGTCATTCACCCCGACTGGCGGGCTGATCTGGCCGAGGAATGGACTGAATTGATCGCCGGCCGGGCCTTGCCCACCCTACGAATGCAAATCGTCCATCCCTCGGCCAGACCAAATGGCTGCGCCAGCGCAACGTCCTGGTCCGCGACGAGCAGGGTCAGCCTGTGGCCATCGAGGGGATCGTGTCCGACATCACCGAGCACAAGTTGCTGGAGGAACGGATCAAGCCTCGCTGCGTGAGAAGGACGCGTTGCTCAAGGAAATCCATCATCAGGTCAAGAACAACCTGCAATTGATTTCAGGCCTGCTGGACTTGCAGGCGGGCTACGTCGAGGACCAGAGCGTCCGGGACCAGTAGCGGGAGGTGCAACCGCGTCAAATCCATGGCGCTCATTCACGAACAGCTGTACCAGATTCCGAACCTGGCCCAGATCAACCTGGCCGACTACGCCCGTGACCTGGTCATGCATTTGATTCACGCCTACGCCACGCCGGAGCGCGCGATCGCGGCGCGGGTCGTGGCGACGGTGGGCGAGCTCGTGCTGAGCGGCGTGGAAATCGCGGTGCCGTGCGGGTTGATCATCAACGAACTGGTCACGAATGCACTCAAGCATGCGTTCGCGACCCGGCGCTGCCGGGCGAAATCACCCTCGCGCTTGAGGCGACCGACGCACAATGGACGCTGCGCATCGAGACGACAAGGATCAGCTTTCCAACCACGGTGGATTTCCGTCACCTCCTCGCTCGGATTGACGATCGTGATGACCCTGGTCAAGCAACTCAAGGGCAGCATCGAGTTGCGCGCCCAGGCGGGGACCGAATTCGTGGTCGCCTTTCCCAACCCGGCCGCGACAAAAGTCGCGGCACAGCTGCGCCGGCGACCCACCCGCTCGACCCGCCCCCGGGTAGCCGCCCGCAAGAAGCTAGGCGCGAGTTGAGCCCCCACCTCGTACGGTTGTGACGGCAGGTGCAAAGACCGTTTGGAGGCCTAGCGTGGACTTGACCTGATCGACGGGTCTGGGTGGCGTCCTCGAAGTAGGCTGGCCTGGTTTTTCGCCCTTTTGGGCATCGCCGTATTGCTCGGCTGCCAACCATCGGAGCCGATCCGTATCGGTTTCGTGGGCAGCACCTCCGGCCAGGTGGCCGATCTGGGCATCGCCGGGCGCGACGCCGTCCTGCTGGCCGTCGATCTGCGCAATCAAGCGGGTGGCGTGGCCGGAGCGCGTGCAACTCCTGATCCAGGACGACGAGCAAAACCCGGAGGTCGCCCAGCGGGTGACCCGTGACTTGATCGCGCAAGGCGTCGTCGCCCTCATCGGTCCCGCTGACCAGCGCCATGGCCGTCGCCATGACGCCAGTCACCAACGAAGCGCGCGTTCATTGATCAGCCCCACGGTCGTCACGAACGAATTGACCGGCAAGGACGACTATTTCCTCAGGGTCAGCGCGCCCACGCGGGAATACGTGCGCAAGATCGCGCTGCACGAACCGCGCGGGGCCTGCGGCGGGTGACGGCGGCCTACGATCTCGACAGCCGGGCCTATACCGAAGGTTGGCTCGATGACTTTCGCGCCGCTTTTGCCGAGGGCGGCGGCGAGATCGTGCAGATGATCGGTTTCGAATCGGGCGGCGACCGGCGTTCCTGCGCATCGCCGCGACTCGCTCGCGCCTCCCAGCCCGACGGTGTGGTCATCGTCGCCAACTCGGTCGATACGGCGATGTTCTGCCAGCAAATCCGCAAGCTGGACGCCCGGATACCGCTCATCGGTTCCGAATGGGGAGCCACCGAGCGGCTGACGGAGCTGGGCGGCAAGGCGGTGGAAGGTCTGACGGTGGCGCAAATCTTCGACCGCGACAACGCCGCGCCGCGCTATCGGACTTTTTCGCCAACTCTACCTCGATCGCTTTCGCCGGGAGCCGGGTTTCGGCGGCGTGGCCGCCGTTCGATGCCACCAACACCGTGCTGGATGCGCTGGCCCAGCAGCCCGCCGGGCGCAATCTCAAGGAAACCATCCTGGACCTGCGCCGCTTCGAGGGTCTCCAGCAACCGATCGTCTTCGACGAGTTTGGCGAAACCCAACGGAACACTGTCATCACGGTGGTGCGCGCCGGCCAGTTCGTGGTGATCGGTGACACCATGTCTTCCACCCTGTCCCTCTTCGACTGTGGCTGGAGTTGCGCATCGCGCTGGCGGCCATGGCACTGGCTGATAGCCGTGCTCATCACAGCGGTGCTGTTGCCGCAACTGCGGGCGGACCTTGAAATCCGCCATCAGGCCTGGCCCACGCCATCGCCAGCCGGAAATCGAAGCCCACTTGCTCAGTCCAAGGCGCGAACTTTGCGTCATCGCCGAATACATCCGGTCAGGGCTATCGACCCGCGCCGTTTAGTTCGACCTGCTGGATGCGCACGCCGGAACGGGCGACGTGTTCGCGGCGATTTACCTCGTGGCCGCCGACGACTCGGTCTACGCGGTCGGCACCCCGAACGCGGCACCCGGTCAGCGGGACAATTTGCTGGGCCTGGATCTTTCCCATCGCCTTCCTGCGCGAGGCGCCGAAGAACATAACGGTGGCCTGGTCGGAAACCTTCCTGTCGGCGGTGACCGGACGACTCGCCGTCAACCTGGCGATTCCAGCGGCCGAGCACACGTGCTGGTCGGCGAGATCGCCATCGACGAACTGGCCAAATTCCTCAATCGCTCGCCCGCCGAAGCGGGGATGGTGACGATGATCCTCGACCGCCAGGAAGCTGGTCATCGCCATTCCCAAGCCGCCCTGACGGCCAGCAGTTCGATCTCCGCTACACCACCCACGCTGGTGCGCGACGCCCTGGCGGGACGGTTCGTGACCGGCGAGTTGACGTTGGACGGTCAGCGATTCATCGGCACGCCCGTCGCATCCCCCGCTGGGCTGGATCGTGCTGGTCGCGCAACCGCGCCGCGGCGCTCCAGCCGCTCCTGTCCACCTGGGGGGCGCTGGCCGCCGGCGCGCTGGCGGCCCTGTTGCTGGCGGTCTTCGTCGGCTGGGTACTCGCCCGCGGCCTCGCTCGACGCATCGGTCGCTACGCCGATCAGGCCCGCCATCGCCGGGGGCGACTTCGACCAACCGTGGCCGATCACCTGGATTCCGGGAATTCGACAACCTGGCCGGCGACCTCGAACGGATGTCATTGGCCATCCACCAGCGCGAGCGAGACCTGGCCACCAGCGAGGCGCTACCAGTCGGTGATCGCCAATGCCCCGGTGGTTCTGTTCCAGTTCGACGAGCACGGCGTCTTCACCACCCTCAGCGAGGGCAAGGAAGTACAACGCGCCTGGGGCTGGCGGCCGGCGGGCGGTCGGCCAGTCCTGTTTGAGCTGTGCCGCGACTATCCCGAAGTCTGCGAATACGCCCGTCGCGCCCTGTGCCGGCGAGGCATTGCAATGCACCTTAAGGGCGGGGGATATCTTTTTTCGAGGTTTCTACAGTTCCGTGTGGAATTGCGATGTACGCATCCAGGTGACGGGTGTGGCAATGGACATCACCGAGCGCCAGCGAGCCGAGGATTCACTGCGACATCTCGCCCGCCAGGATGAAGAAGCGCTCGAATCGCTCGCATAGGCCGTGGGAATTCGATATCGCGACCGGATTGTTTACTTTCAACGATCAATACCTCGCGCTCCACGGACTGACCGCCGAGACGGCGGGTAACTATCGGATGTCAGCTCAGAAGTTCGCTTGCAAATACGTACACCCAGAGGGGCGCTCATTTAGTCAGCGAATATATTCGACAGCTTGATCGAAAGCACCGATCCACGCTTCGAGGTTCGGGCCGAAGCGCGTCTGTTGCGGGCGGATGGCGAAACCGACGGCGTGACGGTGTGGTTTCGTGTCGAGAAGACTCCCAAGGCCGAACTGTCAAGCTGTTCGGCGCCAGCAGGAACATCACCGACCGCAAGCAGACAAGGCAAAAGCTGCTGCAAAGCGAGCGCCAGTACCGCGAACTGGTGGAGAACGCCAACAGCATTATCCTGCGCTGGAACCCGCCGGGGGCGAAATCACTTTCATCAGCGAGTTCAGTTTGAAGTTCTTTGGTTATTCGCCAGAAGAATTGATCGTAACGTAGTGGGAACCATCGTGCCGTCGGACGAAAGCACCGGCCGGTTGTCCGTTGATGGACGACATTTGCCTGCATCCCGAACGATTCGAGCGCAATATCAATGAAAACATGCGTCGCGATGGAGAACGAGTCTGGGTTTCTTGGGCCAACAAGCCGCGTCTTGAACGACCAGGAAGCCAAGTCGTTGAAGTGTTCAGCGTTGGCTCTAACATCACCGACCGCAAACGGGCGGGCGGAATCGGCCCGGTTGCAAGCGCTTTACAATCGGTGATCTTGCAGTCGCCGGTGCCCATGACCCTGGTCCTGCCCGACGGAACCATCTCGTTGTTCAACAGAAGCTGTCGCGCCATCCTCGGCGGCGCCGAAGAAAGCCGGTTCCAGGTCAGATTGAATCTCTTTACGCTGGAAAAACCTGGCTCGACTTCGACGCGGAAGGCGCCCAAATCCCCATCTTGGAGCTTCCGTTGGCACTGGCGCTCGGGAAAAGCGACCCATGGCCGAGAAATCAAGGTCGTGCGTCAGGACGGGACCGGTATTGGATTCTCGTCAACGCCGTGCCGTTACGATGACCACAACGTCATCATCGCGGGTTTTCTGATTTTCATCGACATCACCGCGCGCAAGCGCTGAAGCGGAACTGCACCGTTACCGGGAACATCTGGAAGAACTGGTTGCCGAGCGCACCGCCGAACTGCGCCAGGCGATGGACCAACTGGTGCAGGCCGAAAAGAGCGCTGGCAGCCCTGGGCCTGGGCCATCTGGTGGCGGGCATCGCCCACGAACTCAACACCCCCTGGGCAACACCCGCGTGGTCGCCAGCGCCTGGCCGAGGATCTGCGGACATTCACCGCCGCCGTCGAATCCGGCGCCTGCGCCGCTCTCAAGTCGATGCGTTCCTCAAGCGGGGGGGCCGAGGCGGTGGATTTGTTGGGAACGCAACGCCGCCCGCGCCGCCGACCCCTGATCGGCCACTTCAAGCAGGTCGCGGTGGACCAGACCAGCGTCCGTCGCCGCCGCTTCGACCTGCGCCGGACCGTTGAGGAAGCTACTGATTACCCTGAAACCTCAGTTCAAGCACACCGCCCACCGCCTCGAACTGGACATCACCCCCGGCCTGGAACTGGACAGCTACCCCGGCCCGCTGGAGCAGGTCATCGCCAATCTGGTCAGCAACTCCCTCATCCGTTCCGCAGGTGGGGAGGCTGGCTGTCGGATCGAAGCCGCCCACTGGACGCCGACCACATCCGGCTGCGCTACGGCGACGACGGCGCCGGCATCCCGGACGCGATCCGGCACCGCATCTTCGACCCCTTCTTCACCACCCGGTTGGGTAGCGGCGGCGGCGGGCTGGGGGCTGTACATCGTCTACAACCTGGTCACGGGCGTGCTGGGGGGCACGATTCAAGTTCGCGGACAAGCCGGCCAAGGCGCCACCTTCACCCTGGCTTTTTGCCGTTGCCCCGGATGGGCCAGAGCCGTTGAACTGCTGAGCGGCGCGGCCGAACTGGCGCGGCGGACCCAACCCGTGACCTGCTCCATGCGAGAGCCATCCGACATGCCCGACGAAGCCGCGGTCGAAATTCTGATCGTCGACGACACGTCCGCCAACCTCGGGTTGCTCGCGAGACCTGCTCGCCGAGCGGGGATACCGCGTCCGGCCGGCGTCGAGCGGTGCGCTGGCGTTGCGGTCCGTGGCGGCCAAGGCGCCGGACCTGATTCTGCTGGTTGCGGATGCCGGACTTGGACGGTTACGCGGTTTGCCAGCGGCTCAAAGCCGATCGGACCCGAACATCACTCCATCCCGGTGATTTCATCCAGCGCCCTGCACGAGGTGACCGACAAGAGGATTGAGGGGTTCGCCGCCAGCGGCATCGGCTACCTCACTAAGCCCTTCGACCAGCCGAAGTGCTGGCGCGGGTTAAACCCACCTGGAGCTGCGGCGCTTGCGGCAGGGGCCCTGGAACGGCGCGTGGCGGCCCGCACCGCCGAGTTGGCCGGGGCCAATCGCGCCTTGCAGGGAAAGCGAGGCGCACGGCTTCGCGCCGCCATGGAAAGCGTCCTTTCGATTTTCCTGATCGGCCCCGACGGTCGCTGCGTTCTACAGAACTCGGCTTCTAAAAAAAAATGGGGCGATGTCATCGGTAAACGCCCCGAAGACATCGCTCGAGACCCAGGAAATGCTGGCCCGTTGGAACGGCAACAATCGAAAACTTTCGCCGGGGGGGGGGGGGGGGGGGGGGGGGGGGGGGGGGGGGGGGGGGGGGGGGGGGGGGGGGGGGGGGGGGGGGGGGGGGGGGGGGGGGGGAGTCGTCGAGGAAGAATTGTGCTTTACCGTCGACGACGGCGAGCGATGCATCTGTAATCATCGCGCGCCCGTCCCAAAGACGGCGATGCCATCATCGGCATCGTCGGGTTGAACATCGACATCACCGAACGCAAGCGGGCTGAAGCGGAACTGGAGCGACACCGGGAGCACCTGGAGGAACTGGTCGCCGAGCGCACCGCCGAGCTGCGCCAGGCCATGAATCAACTGGTACAGTCGGAGAAGCTGGCGGCGCTGGGCCAATTGGTGGCCGGCGTCGCCCACGAACTCAACACCCCGCTGGGCAACGCCCGGGTGGTCGCCGGCAGCCTGGGCGAAACGGTTGCGCAAGTTCGCCGCCGCCGTCGAGTCCGGCGCCCTGCGCCGCTCCCAGGTGGAGGGGTTCTTGAACCGGGCCGCCCGAGGCGGTGGATTTGTTGGAACACAACGCCGCTCGCGCCGCCGACCTGATCGGCCACTTTAAAGAGGTAGCGGTGGATCAGACCAGCATGCGTCGTCGCCGCTTTCTTCTGCGCCAGACCGTCCGAAGAGCTGCTGGCCACCCTGCAACCCCAGTTCAAGCGCACCACCCACCGCGTCGAGGTGGACATCCCGCCCGATATCGAGCTGGACGGCTACCCCGGTCCTTTGGAGCAGGTGCTCGCTGGCCTGGTCAGCAATTCCCTGGCCCACGGTTTCGTTGGGAGAGGTCGGAACGATCCGGGTCGGCGCTGCGATGGCGCCGGCCCGACCAGTGCAAATCGACTACGCCGACGACGGCGCGGGCATTCCGAAGCACTCCATTCCGCATCTTCGAGCCCTTCTTTACCACCAAGCTGGGCAGCGGCGGCGGCCCAGGCTGGGGCTGTACATCGTCTACAACCTGGTGACGGGCGTGCTGGGCGGTACCGTTCGGTTGCGTAGCCAGCCCGGTCAGGGCGCCGCCTTCGACCTGGTCCTGCCGGCGGTCGCGTCGGAGGCTCCCGGCCCCAGCAGCCGACGAGGTCACTTTACCATGACTCTCTTGGCAGACCCGTTCCCCGCCGACCCGATCACGAACACCATCTTCTGGATCGATCCAGACGGTCGGATTCTCGACGCCAGCGACGAGACGTGCCACGCGCTCGGCTACGACCAGGAGACGCTGCGGTGACCCTGTCGGTCCGGGATGTCGATCCCGAGTTTTCCCAGCAAGCTGGCCCGACCCGCAGCGGGAATTGCGCCAAGCCAAGGCGCTCCATTTTCAAACCACCCACCGCCGCCAGGACAGCTCGCTGGTTCCGGTCGGGGTAACGGCCCACCCGTCGAACTGGATGGCCGGGAATACAACTGTGCCCTGGCCCGCGAGATGACGCCCCGGCAGCAACCCGAGACTGACCTGCGCAAGAGCGAGGAGCGGCTGGCTCTCGCGCTATCGGTTTCCGGCCAGGGTCTGTACGACATCAACCTTGTCACTGGCCAGGCCGTCTTCAGCGCCGAATACGCCCGGATGCTGGGCTACGAACCGTCGAGCTGGAACTGACGCCGGCGACGTGGGCGAGGTTGGCTGCATCCGGAAGAGCGCGAACGGATCTGGCGGCTTTTCGAGGATTGCGTGACCGGTAAGCAATCCGACTGCAGGCGAGCTTCGTCTGCGTACCCGCTGCGGTGAGCCTGGATCTGGGTGCGCTCCGTCGGCAAGGTCGTGGAAGTGGGACGCCACCGAGTCGGCCCGCGCGCATGATCGGGACTCACCTGAATATCACCGAGCGCAAACGCACGGAAGTGGCGCTACGAGAAAGCGAGGAGCGCTTCGCCAAGGCGTTCCACGCCAGCCCGGCCCCGATGGCCATCAGCGACATCGAAACCGGCCGCTTCCTTGACGTCAATGCGCGGTTGCTGCGCATGTTGGACTACACCCGCGAACAGATGATCGGCCACGTCCGTGGAACTGGGCGCTTGGGCCGTGCAGGAGCGCGCGGATGGATGATCGCGCAACTCCGCGCGGATGGATCTTTCTCCGGGAAACGCCGACCTGCTTTAGAACCAGAACGGGCGAGATTCGACAGGCGCTGTATTCGGCGGGAAATCCTCCGGCTAGGCGACAGAAGGTCCTGTTATCTCTCGTTTACGACATCACCGAGAAAAAACGCGCCGAAAGAGGCCTTGCGGGCATCGAGGCGTTCTGGGCAGCATCATCACGCAAGTCCGCTCCCGATCGTGATTTTTGATACCACCGGCAAGATCGTTCGGGGTAATCCGGCCAGCCGCGCACTGCTTGGTCCGACAGCCGACCACGATTTCGACGAGAGCGCTTTTTTCGAGCGGTATAACCTGTTCCAGGACGAACAATTGCGCGCGCGAGCTATGCAACGCTGCTCGAACAGGTGGTTCGCGCGGGGGAAGCAGTCCGGTTTGTCAACCCGCTACGACGTCAGGCGCTTACAATTTCCCTCCTCGGCGCTCCCACCGCGTTGACTGGACTTGGATTCCACCACCTTTCCGGTCAAAGGACGCCGACGGCCAACAGGTGACCCCTGCCGTCACGTATCACCTCGATATCACCGACCGCAAGGCCGCCGAAACCCGGTTGCGCTATCACCTGGATTTGGAGCAGGCGCTGGCCGAAATCTCGGCGCCGTGGTCATCGGCTGGGACGTTCGACGCCGCCAGCAGGCGCAAACATGTTCGTGCGCCGCTCAATGGGCGCCGACCGCGTTATCTCTTGCCGGTATCCGCTGATTGCCGATGCGGCTGCTTTCTGGTGGCGGCGCCGAACATCAGCCGCAGATACAAGATGCGCAAAACCTGCCGCTCGCGGACTATCAGCGTTCTACGACTGGCTGCAACGCAACAGGCGGTTTCCGTGCAAACCGTCGCATTATCGGACGGCACCGCCCTCAAGGCGATCCTGCTGGCGGGCAATGTGCGCTCGCTGCTCTGTGTCCCCATGAGCTGGGGTGGAACCCTGCGCGGTTTCGTCGGCCTCGACGCCGTGACCGCTGAACAGACGTGGCTGGAGGAAGAAATTCGGTTGTTGCGCATGGTGGCGGAAATCCTCGCGCACACGCTGCAGCATCGACTCCGACCGAAGCCTGCGCGACAACGCGCATTTTTTGGAGAACCTGGACCGGATTTCGCGCATCCTCGCCCAACGGGAACAAGACGCCGATCTCCTGGCCGAACTGGCCGCCGCGCTCCTGGAGATTTTCCAGGCCGACCGCGCTTTTTTCGTTCATCCCTGCGACCCCGACGCCGCCGTCGTCCGCATCGCGATGGAGGCGACCCGGCCCGAATATCCCGGCGCCTTCGCCATCGGCGAAGACATCGTCGCGGACGACGTCTTCAGAAACATTCTCCGGCAAGGGTTGGACCACGCTGGGCCAGTATTAACCCGGTTCAAGGGCGAGTCCGCCGGAAGCGCCCGCCGTCATGGCATCCAGAGCCAGATGACCATCGGGCTCATCCTCGATCCCGGACCGGCCGTGGCTGATGAGCATCCACCAATGCGCCTACGCCCGGCAGTGGACCGGCTTGGAACAGCGGTTGTTCCAGGCCATCGCCGAGCGGGCAGGCGACGCCCTTTCCGGCCATCTGCTGCTCAAACGCTCAGGAAGCGGGAGCGGTATCGGACGGTGTTCGAGAACGCGCACGACGCCATCATCGTGCATGATTTTCAGGGCGCCATTCAGGCGGTCAGCCGGACCATGCTGACCCTGTATGGCCTGGAACACGAGGAAGCGCTGAAAGCTACCATCGCCGATCTGTCCGGGCCGGGCAGCTTGTCGAATCCAGCGGACGATCATTGGCCGCGCATCGCGAGGAGATTACTGCACTTCGAAGATGGAATGCGAGAAAGCCCAAGGATGGAACGTGTTTCCCCGTCAAGTAGATCCTCAGAGCCATTCGCTTCGGGGGCGAGAACTGCATCCTTTCCAACGTTCGGGACATCGCCGAGCGCAAACGGGCGAAGCTGCGTTACGGTCGGGCGAGGAACGCTTCGCCAAGGCCTTCCGCTCCAGTCCGGCGGCTATCGTGATCTCCACCCTCGACGAAGGCCGCTTCATCGATGCTTGAACGACGCTGGCTGGTATATGATGGGCTATACACGGGAAGAGATGATTGGGCGCACTTCAGGAGATCGGGCTTTGGACCGATGTCGAGGTGCGCGATCAAGCGATAGTGGAGATCAGGAAGACCGGGGCGTTTCAGGATATCGGCGCGGATACGCTGCAAGATGGGGAGAAGAGCGCGAACAGCTCTGGTCCGCGGAGACGATCACCCTCGACGGCCAGCAGGTCCTGCTCTCCCACATCTATGACATCACCGAGCGCAAGCGGGCTGGAGGAGGCGCTCAAAGAATGCGAACGAAATGCAGTGGCTCATGAAAAACATGGCAAACGCTTTCGTCATGTGGGAGTCGGTCTTTGATGCAAACGGTCAATTTATCAATTTTCGCTTTGCGTACTTCAACGATGCCTATGAAAGGTTTCGGGCTTGAAGCTGGAAGAGGTTCAA
Organism: Candidatus Competibacteraceae bacterium; assembly: GCA_046347555.1. Lineage (GTDB taxonomy): Bacteria > Pseudomonadota > Gammaproteobacteria > Competibacterales > Competibacteraceae > Contendibacter. Next base: position 50,642 of record JAXMFY010000017.1, read on the forward strand.
GGGAAGACCGTATTGGAAGTCTGGCCTGAAACAGAGCAAAGTTGGTTTGATGTCTATGGCGAGGTCGCGATAGCAGTAATCCCTAAATATTTTGGAAATGTATCACGCACCGACCCGAGGGGCTTGTGCCTGCAACGCCTATCGGCCTTGGGATACACCGGATCGAATCTGTGTTGTTTTCGAAGACGTCACCGAGCACCAGGCAGGCGGAACCGGGAGACCACAGCGGCACCGGGAGCACCTGGAGGAACGGGTCGCCGAGCGCACCGCCGAACTGCGCCAGGCGATGGACCAACTGGTGCAGTCCGAAAAATTGGCGGCGCTGGGTAGCCTGGTCGCTGGCGTCGCCCACGAACTTAACACCCCGCTGGGCAACGCTCGGGTGATCGCGGGTGCCTTGGGCGAACATCTGCGCAAATTCGCCGCCGCCGTCGAGTCCGGCGCCCTGCGTCGCCCCCAGGTGGATGTCTTCCTGGCACGAGGCCGCGAGGCGGTGGACCTGCTGGAGCGCAACGCCGCCCGCGCCGCCGACCTGATCGGCCACTTCAAGCAGGTCGCGGTGGACCAGACCAGCGTCCGTCGCCGCCGCTTCGACCTGCGCCGGACCGTTGAGGAGCTACTGATTACCCTGAAACCTCAGTTCAAGCGCACCGCCCACCGCCTCGAACTGGACATCACCCCCGGCCTGGAACTGGACAGCTACCCCGGCCCGCTGGAGCAGGTCATCGCCAATCTGGTCAGCAACTCCCTCATCCACGGTTTCACGGGTGGGGAGGCTGGCTGTATCCGGATCGAAGCCGCCCCACTGGACGCCGACCATATCCGGCTGCGCTACGGCGACGACGGCGCCGGCATCCCGGACGCGATCCGGCACCGCATCTTCGACCCCTTCTTCACCACCCGGCTGGGTGGCGGCGGCAGCGGGCTTGGGCTATACATCGTCTATAACTTGGTCACAGGGGTGCTTGGTGGAACCATTCAGGTCCATGGCACCCCCAAGACGGGAACCACCTTCATCCTGACCCTGCCCCGCCGCGCTCCCGACCACCCTTCTCTAAAACCGCTGGTGCGATCGACACAGGGAACCGGTTGACGCGCGGGATCAAATCGCCATCACCCGATTTATCGAGCGAATGAAACCGCTATTTTCCATCACCACCCTGTTGAGTCTTTGGCCGCAATGATTCTCGTTCTGGCGCCTACCTCCGATGGGTTGGGGCTTCCCCTCCTGAACCCGCAACGAATTGACAAAATAGCCAAAACGAGAATTGTCGCCCTGGCTGTCATGCGTCGCCCTGGCGAAACTTCAGGCTGGGTTTTTACATTGTCTATAATCCAGTCATGGGATCCGCCCCCAGCGCCTCCAACCGGCCTGTCCTGGAACTGCCCGCATGATCAATGAGTTGCTCGATTGGAACAACGCCGACGAGTCGGTCGAAGCGCACCCGCCGGGTGACGCTCCACCGTGGAACCTGCTGGTGGTCGACGACGATCCCGAGGTGCACAGCGTCACCCGCTTCGTCCTCCACGACCTGCGCATCTTCAACCGCCCCTTGCGCCTGCTGCACGCCCACAGCGCCCAGGAAGCCCGCGAACGACTGCGCCAGCACCCCGACATCGCCGTGGCCCTGGTGGACGTGGTCATGGAAACCGACCAGGCCGGCCTCGACCTGGTCGAGTACATCCGCGACGCCCTGGGCCTGAGGGAATGCCGCCTCATCCTGCGCACCGGCCAGCCCGGCTACGCGCCGGAACTGACCGTCATCCACCAATACGACATCAACGACTACCGCACCAAGGCCGAGCTGACCCACACCCGGCTGATCACCACGGTCAGCGCCGCCCTGCGCGCCTACGAGCAGTTGCGCGCCCTGGCCGAGAACCGGCGCGGCCTGGAACTCATCATCCACGCCACCGCGCAACTGATGGAGCAGCACGCCATCGCCAGCCTGGCCGAGGATACACTCATTCATTTGAGCGCGCTGCTTGGGCAACCGCTGGATGGTCTGGTCTGCGCCCAGCGCGGTTCGTCACCCAGCGATACCGAGCGCTTCGACGTGGTCGCCGCCGCTGGCCGCTACGCGCCCTATGTCGCCCAACCGTTGGGCGCATTGCCGGACCAACGAATCGCACCGGCGATCTTGAACAGCGTGACCCGCCGCCAGCACATCTTCGGCGCCGATCACACCGTGTTGTATCTGAAAGCCACCCCGCCCCAGCAAGCGGCTATTTTTCTCGATTCCGGTCAGGCACTCGCCGCGCTGGACCGCCCCCTGCTGGAGGTGTTCACCGCCCATGTCGCCGCCTGCCTTCGCAACGTCAACCTGGTCGAAAACCTGCTGCGCGCCCGACGGGAAATCGAGCAACGCTCGTTCCTCAGGACGGTCATCGACGCCGATCCCCACCTCATCTGCGTCAAAAACCGGCACGGCCAGATCCTGCTGGTCAATCGGGGGCTGGCCGAAAACTTCGGCCTGACTCCCGAGCAAATGGTCGGACGCCCGTTCTCCGGTTTGATCACCGATCCCGAGTGGGCGCGGGCATCGCTCGATGACGACATGGCCATCCTGACCCAAGCGCGGAACAGAACCGAACGGGAGGTGAAGTTCGTCGATTCCACGGGACGGACCCGCTGGCTCTATACCGTCAATGCCCCCATCAAGGACGAAGCCGGCGAAGTTGAACAGGTGATCGGAGTCAATACCGACATCACCGCGCGCAAGCAGGCCGAGGCGCAGTTGCGCGAGTCGGAAGCCCGCTTTCGCCGACTGGCCGAGAACGCCCCGGACATGATCTATCGCATGACCCTGCCGGAAGGCCGCTACGAATACGTCAGCCCAGCCTCCCACCCAATTACGGGCTATGCCCCCGAGGAATTCTATCAATCGCCCCACCTGATCCAGCCGGTCATTCACCCCGACTGGCGGGCTGATCTGGCCGAGGAATGGACTGAATTGATCGCCGGCCGGGCCTTGCCCACCTACGAATACCAAATCGTCCATCCCTCCGGCCAGACCAAATGGCTGCGCCAGCGCAACGTCCTGGTGCGCGACGAGCAGGGTCAGCCATGGCCATCGAGGGGATCGTGTCCGACATCACCGAGCACAAGTTGCTGGAGGAACGGATCCAAACCTCGCTGCGTGAGAAGGACGCGTTGCTCAAGGAAATCCATCATCGGGTCAAGAACAACTTGCAATTGATTTCGAGCCTGCTGGACTTGCAGGCGGGCTACGTCGAGGACCAGAGCGTCCGGGACCAGTGGCAAGTCGCAACCGCGTCAAATCCATGGCGCTCATTCACGAACGGCTGTACCAGATTCCGAACCTGGCCCAGATCAACCTGGCCGACTACGCCGTGACCTGGTCGCTGCATTTGATTGCGCCTACGCCACGCCGGAGCGCGCGATCGCGGCGCCGGTCGTGGCGACGGTGAAGCGAGCTCGTACGAGCGTGGAAATCCGCGGTGCCGTGCGGGTTGATCATCAACGAACTGATGCGAATGCGCTCAAGCATGCGTTCGCGACCCGGCGCGCGGGCGAAATCACCCTCGCGCTTGAGGCGACCGACGCACAATGGACGCTGCGCGTCCAAGACGACGGGATCGGCTTTCCAACCACGGTGGATTTCCGTCACACCTCCTCGCTCGGATTGACGATCGTGATGACCCTGGTCAAGCAACTCAAGGGCAGCATCGAGTTGCGCGCCCAGGCGGGGACCGAATTCGTGGTCGCCTTTCCCAACCCGGCCGCGACAAAAGTCGCGGCACAAAGCGCGCCGGCGACCCGCCCGCTCGACCCGCCCGGGTAGCCGCCCGCAAGAAGCTAGGCGCGGTTGCAGAAAGCCCCCACCGTGACGCCATGCCTTCCACCCGTCCTCTCCGACTCTGGCTGGAGCTGCGCATCGCGCTGGCGGCCATGGCGCCGCTGGCCCTGATCGCCGTGCTCATCCTGACGGTGCTGTTGCCGCAACTGCGGGCGGACCTTGAAATCCGCCATCAGGCCCTGGCCCACGCCATCGCCGGCCAAATCGAAGCCCACTTGCTCGGTCCAAGGCGCGAACTTTGCGTCATCGCCGAATACATCCACGGTCGGGGCTATCGACCCGCGCCGTTTTGGTTCGACCTGCTGGATGCGCACGCCGGAACGGGCGACGTGTTCGCGGCGTTACCTCGTGGCGCCGACGGCGCCAGTCTACGCACGGTCGGCTTACCCCAGACGCGGCGCGCCAGTCGGCGGGACAGTTGCTGGGCCGCGGATCTTTCCCATCGCGCCTTCCTGCGCGAGGCGCAGGAACATAACGAGGTGGCCTGGTCGGAAACCTTCCTGTCGGCGGTGACCGGACGACTCGCCGTCAGCCTGGCGATTCCAGCGGCCAGTACGTGCTGGTCGGCGAGATCGCCATCGACCAGTTGGCCGAAATTTCCTCAATCGCTCGCCCGCCGAAGCGGGGATGGTGACGATGATCCTCGACCGCCAGGGGCCAGGTCATCGCCCATTCCCAAGCCGCCCTGAGCGGCCAGCAGTTCAGTCTCCGCCACCTGCCCATGGTGCGCGACGCCCTGGCGGGACGGTTCGTGACCGGCGAGTTGACGTTGGACGGTCAGCGATTCATCGGCACGCCCGTCAACATCCCCCCGCTGGGCTGGATCGTGCTGGTCGCGCAACCGCGCCACGCGGCGCTCCAACCGCTCCTGTCCACCTGGGGGGCGCTGGCCGTCGGCGCGCTGGCGGCCCTGTTGCTGGCGGTCTTCGTCGGCTGGGTACTCGCCCGCCGCCTCGCTCGACGCATCGGTCGCTACGCCGATCAGGCCCACGCCATCGCCGGGGGCGACTACGACCAACCGTGGCCGATCACCTGGATTTGGGAATTCGACAACCTGGCCGGCGATCTTGAACGGATGTCGGTGGCCATCCGCCAGCGCGAGCGAAACCTCGCCACCAGCGAGGCGCGCTACCGGATGCTCAGCGACTGTAACCAGGCGCTGATTCGCATCACCGATGAAATCGAGTTGCTAACCACGATCTGTGCGATCGCCGTGCGAGAGGGGGGGTACCGCATGGCCTGGGTGGGTTACGCCGAATCCGATCAGTTCAAAACGGTGCGGCCGATGGCGCATGCCGGATTCGAGGAAGGTTACTTGCGAAGCACAAACATCCCTTGGGCCGACGACGACCTGCCCCGCGCCGCGCCGGACCACTAAAACTGGAATGGATTGACAATCGATCGTCACGGCGACGCGGAACGCATCTCATTCATTCAATCCACCCTTCGCCCCGCTCTGGAAATCGGGGCAATCCCTCGGCTTGCTCGAAACCGGCGCTCGCCCATCCAAACCTTCTCCGACGCAGGCCGGCGAGGAAAATAACCGGCTACCCACCAACGAAGGGCGATTGAAGCACTAAAATTGAGGGATCACCGAATGATGATTGGATGAATTCCCCGGACGCGCGGATTCTTGCGAGGTTTCTGGAGGAGTGATGTCGCTTCTAGGCAAGGCTCTACTCATCGTCATCAGCACGATCGCGGCGTCAGTTGTCATTTTTTATTTAACCCTGCGGTTCATCCTGCTGGACGATTATCAAAAAATCGAGGACAACGAAACCCGCGCCAACCTCCTGCGGACCATCCAGATTTTTCATGACCAATCGCAACGCATCGTTCCGACCGCGCTGGCCTACGCGATCTGGGATGAAATGTATCCATTTGCTCAGGAATCCCGGCAAGCCTCTCCGAACTCACTAAAACTTGGGTCCGGCTTCCACGCCCTCCAAAAGGCCAACTTGATCGCGATTCTCGACGCAAACCATCGTCCAATTTTTATTGGAATGCATGACATTCAAACGCTTGAACCCCTCGAAATCCATCCCGATCTGCTGACTTATTTGCAACCCGGTAGCCCCTTGCTGAAACAAGATGAGGGGGGGCAAACCGGTATCGTCTTGCTGGACGGTCGCCCCTTGCTCATCGTTTCGTTGGGCGGTTTGCCCACCAATTCCTCGGGTAATCCACGTGGCACGGTGATTCTGGGGCGCTTCGTGGATCGGGAGATGATCGCCAATCTAACCGAGGTGATGCGATTCCCGGTATCCGCCTACTGGTTGGACGACCCCAAAATGCCGGCCGACGTCCGTCAAGCTTACCTAGCGCTTGAATCTTCATTGGCCACGCCATCCACCTACATCAAAAACCTCGATGAGAAAACCATTGCGGGCTACACCTCTATCAAGACATTGGAAGGTCAACCGGCATTCATGCTCAAGATCGTATTGCCACGCCACATTTATGCCCAGGGATTAGCCAGCTTGCGTCACTTTCTGGTCATGGCCGCGATAGCGGGGCTAGGTTTCATGATTCTGACCACGCTATTGCTGCGTTCGCTAGTTCTGGCGCCACTGACAACCTTAAGCCACCAAATCGGTTGGCTTCAGACCCATGGCAATCCATCGCGGCGCCTACCCGCGCGAGGCGGGGATGAACTGGGGCGCCTGGGCGCCGTCATCAACAACATGCTGGAATCGCTTGAAAAAGCCTCCGATGAAAAATACCGCGTTCTGGTCGAGAACATCAACGACGTTATTTTTGCCCTGGATACCGAGAACCGTTTTTCCTACATCAGCCCAGTCATCGAACGTTTTATCGCCTATACCAACGTCGAGATGATTGGCCAGCCTTTCGTCAAATTCGTCCATCCCGACGATGTTTCGGCCCTGATCTCCAACCTGGGGCGGACCTTGGCCGGAACTCCCGAACCGTTGGAATTTCGCCTGGCGGCGAAAGACCGGACGGTCCTTCACGCGCGTATCCACAGCCGTCCGTTGTCGGAACGAGGCGGAACGGTCACGATCACCGGCGTCCTGATGGATATCACCGAGCGCAAGCGAGCGGAAGAGGCTCTCAAACACAGCGAGGCCATGCTCCGTGGCCTGTTCAGCGCCGCTCCGGTAGGTCTAGCCGTCATTCAAGAGCGAATCCTGCGCTCGGTCAACGAACGGTTCTGTGAAATCGTTGGCCATTCCAGCGCCGAGTTGATCGGTCGCGACACCCGCTGGCTTTATGAAACCGATGAGGAATACCAGCGCGTTGGGCATGCCCTCTACGACACGCTCTGGCAACAGGGCGCCAGTCATTGCGAAACCCGCTATCGCCGCTCCGACGGTTCTCCGCGCGACGTCTCCTTGCATGCCGCGCCCCTGCAACCCCAGGACCGGGCGATGGGCGTGGTCCTGGCCACCCAGGATATCACCGATCAAAAACAGGCCGAGGCGGCGTTATGGGCGAGCAAGGAGCAGTTGCGAAGCATCGCCAACAACATTCCGGGCGTTGTCTATCAGTTCTACGCCCAGCCAACGGGCGAACTGGGGTTTCACTACATCAGCGAGCGCGCGAACGAGTTGTTCGGAATGAGCAATCAAGTGAAGGACGCCTTCGCGCGATTCACGGCTCGCGTCGCCCCCACGGACCGGGAATTGTTCCTCGCCTCGATTCGGCAAGCCATCGCCACGGCGAGCCCCTGGGATTTCGAAGGCCGGTTTATCAAGCCAACTGGAGAAGCGATCTGGTTCAAAAGTCTTGCTAGCCCCAAGCAACTCGCGCACGAGCTGATTTTTACCGGAGTCGTCCTCGACATCACCGACCGCAAGCGGGTGGAAGCGGAACTGGAGCAACATCGGGAGCGCTTGGAGGAATTGGTGACCGAGCGCACCGCCGAACTGCAAAGGACCAATACCGAGTTGCGTCAACAGTATCGGGTCGCCGAAATGGTCACCGAGGCGCTCCAGCGAACCAACACCGAACTGCGCCAGGCGATGGACCAATTGGTGCAAGCCGAGAAGCTGGCGGCCCTGGGTCATCTGGTAGCGGGCGTCGCCCACGAGCTCAACACCCCCCTGGGCAATGCCCGCGTGGTCGCCGGCAGTCTGGGCGAACACCTGCGCGAATTTGCGGCCGCCGTCGAGTTCGGCACCCTGCGCCGCTCCCAACTCAGCGCCTTCCTCGACCGCGCTCGGGAGGCGGTCGACCTGCTGGAGCGCAACACCGCCCGCGCCGCCGACCTGATCGGCCACTTCAAGCAAGTCGCCGTCGACCAGACCAGCGCCCGCCGTCGCCGCTTCGACCTGCGCCAAACTGTCGAGGAGATGCTCGTCACCGTGCAACCCCAATTCAGGCGCACCGCCCACCAGGTCGAGCTGGACATCGCTCCCGGCCTGGAACTGGACAGCTACCCCGGCCCACTGGAGCAGGTCATCGCCAATCTGGTCAGCAACTCCCTCATCCACGGTTTCGCGGGTGGGGAGGCCGGTTGTATCCGGATCGAAGCCGCTCCACTGGACGCCGACCACATCCGGCTGCGCTACGGCGACGACGGCGCCGGCATTCCGGACGCGATCCGGCGCCGCATCTTCGACCCCTTCTTCACCACCCGGCTGGGTGGCGGCGGCAGCGGCCTGGGGCTGTATATCGTCTACAACCTGGTAACTGGAGTACTCGGCGGCGCCATTCAGGTGGATAGCTTGCCCGGCCATGGCGCGGTCTTCAACCTGACCTTGCCCCGCGCTGCTCCCAATCAACCCGTCAGCAGCGTTTTCCCAGTGGACGCGGATATTGGCAAAATGGCCACAAGGCATTGATCACCATTCAAGTTGATGAATCCATGTCCACGTCTCAAGCGCTGCCTCCACGCCCAAAGCACTATCTTTCCCCTCATCCCGCCGACCGCTGCGCCGCTCCCCATCACCGCCGATTTGCGCCACGCGCAAGCCAGCCCCAGAGAGGCACCGCTATTGAACCCTTTCGCCACCACCCCGACTCCAAATGCCCTGCTGTTTTGGATCAGTATGGAGGGTCGTTTTCTCGACGCCAACGAACCAGCCTGTCATGCTCTCGGTTATAGTCGGCAAGAACTGCGAACCCTGGCGATATGGGACATCGATCCGGAATTTCCCCGCGAACGGTGGCCCGACCACTGGCGGGAATTGCGCCAAGCCAAAACGCTCCACTTCCAAACCACCCATCGCCATCGGGATGGCTCGCTGTCCCCGGTCGAGGTGGTCGCCCACCACCTTGAATTTGACGGTCACGAATACAACTGCGCCTTGGTCTACCCGCTCACCGCGCGGCGGCAAACGGAAAACGCCTTGCGGGAGAGCGAAGAGCGCCTGACTCTCGCGCTATCGGTTTCCGGCCAGGGTCTGTACGACATCAACCTTGCCACCGGCCAGGCCGTCTTCAGCGCCGAATACGCCCGGATGCTGGGCTACGAACCGTCCGAACTGGAACTGACGCCCGCGGTGTGGGCAAGCTGGCTACACCCGGAAGAGCGCGAGTGGGTTTTGCGGCTTTTCGAGGATTGCGTGACCGGCAAGCAATCCGACTACCAGGCCGAGCTTCGTCTGCGTACCCGCTGCGGCGAGTGGATCTGGGTGCGCTCCGTCGGCAAGGTCGTGGAGTGGGATGCCACCAGTCGGCCCGCGCGCATGATCGGGACTCACCTGAATATTACCGAGCAGAAACGGGTGGAGGAGGCGTTACAGCTGACTCAGATCGCGGTGGATCGGGTTTCGGTCGAGGTATTTTGGTTCGATGCCGAAGGAACGCTCCTCTACGTCAACAAGCAAGCTTGCCGTTCGCTCGGCTACAGTCAAAACGAACTGGTCGGCGTCAAGGTCGCAAAGTTCAACCCCGATTTTCCCAAGGAACAACGGGCGAAATTGTGGCGGCGCTTGCGGTCGGTCGGTTCATTCACGTTCGAAACGTGGCATCAGCGGAAGGACGGCTCGCGGTTTCCGGTCGAGGTGGTGGCCAATTACATCGCGGTTGACGGAAAGGAATACAACTTTGCTTTTGCTCGGGACATCACCGAGCGCAAACGCGCGGAAGCGGCGCTGCTAGAAAGCGAAGAGCGTTTCGCCAAAGCTTTTCGAGCCAGCCCGGCTCCGATGGCCCTCTCCGACATCGAAACTGGCCGTCTCCTCAACGTGAACGAGCAAGTACTGGCCATGCTGAACTACACGCAGGAGGAGATGATCGGCCGCACCTCCACGGAACTCAGCGTCTGGGCCGATCCGGGAACGCGCGAACAGCTGATCGTGCGATTCCGTGCGGATGGGTTTCTTCGGGAAATCCCAGTGCGCTTTCGAACCAAGGCGGGCCAAATTCGCCAAGTGCTATTTTCGGCGGAGCGCATTCGGGTCGGCGCAGGAGATGTAATGTTGTCCCTCATCTACGACATCACCGAGCGTCAGCGAGCGGAAATGGCGTTGCGGGCGTCCGAGGCGTTTCTGGACAGCATCATCACGCAGAGCCCGTTACCAATCGTGGTTTACGATCGGGAAGGAGCGGTCGTTCGCTTCAACCAGGCGACCCGCGATCTGTTTCGGGTCACCGACGAGCGCGCAGTGAGCCGGTACAACCTGTTCCATGACGAACAACTGCGGGAACAGGGCTATTTGCCGCTACTTGAACGGGTCTTCCAACTCGAAGAAACGATTCGGTTCCAAAGCCGGTACGACCCGGTACGCGCGCAAGTCCCTGCCCAGTCGCGCCCAGCGCCTTCTTGTTTGGATTTGGACTCGACGACCTTTCCTATCAGGGACGCCAACGGCTACATTACCCATATCGGCTCGTATCACTTCGACGTCACCGACCGCAAAGCCGCCGAAACCCGGTTGCGCTACCACCTGGATTTGGAGCAGGCGCTGGCCGAAATCTCGGCGCTGATGATCAAGCCCGGCTGGGACGATTTCGACGCCCGCATGAACTGGGTGCTGGAGCGCATCGGCCGCCTGATCGGGGCCGACCGCGGCTATCTCTTCGCGATCACGCCGGATGGCTCGACCGCGACCAACACCCACGAGTGGTGCGCCCCAGACATCCAGCCGCAGATACAAGATGCGCAAAACCTGCCGCTCGCGGACTATCAGCCGTTCTACGACTGGCTGCAACGCGGTGAGGCGGTTTCCGTGCAAACCGTCGCGTTGCCGGACGGCACCGCCCTCAAGGCGATCCTGCTGGCGGGTGATGTGCGCTCGCTGCTCTGTGTCCCCATGAGCTGGGGTGGAACCCTGCGCGGTTTCGTCGGCCTCGACGCCGTGACCGCTGAACGAACGTGGCTGGAGGAAGAAATTCGGTTGTTGCGCATGGTGGCGGAAATCCTCGCGCACACGCTGCAACACATCGACTCCGACCGAAGCCTGCGCGACAACGCGCATTTTTTGGAGAACCTGGACCGGATTTCGCGCATCCTCGCCCAACGGGAACAAGACGCCGATCTCCTGGCCGAACTGGCCGCCGCGCTCCTGGAGATTTTCCAGGCCGACCGCGCCTTTTTCCTCCATCCCTGCGACCCCGATGCCGCCCATTTCCACATCAGGTTCGAGGCAGCCCGGCCCGAATGGCCCGGCGTGTTCGCGCCCGGCGCCGACATCACTCCGGATGGTGTCGAAATCGTCCCGGACCATGCCCTCAGGCGCGATCTCCAACAGACGTTTCGCCACCACGGTCCCGTACTTTCCAATTTCGCCGATTTGTCCGAAGCTTCGAGCTTCGCCCACCGCAGTGGCGTCCGGAGCCAAATGACGATTGCGCTTCGTCCGCAACTGGGCCAGCCGTGGGTGTTGGGTGTCCACCAGTGCGCTTACGACCGGCGCTGGACTGACGCCGAGCAGCGCTTGTTCCAAGCCATCGCCGAGCGGGCGAGCGACGCTCTGTCCGGCCATCTGCTGCTGAAGCAGTTCCAAGAAAGCGAGGAGCGGTATCGAACGGTGTTCGAGAGCGCGCACGACGCCATCATCGTGCATGATTTCCAAGGCGCCATTCGGGCGGTGAACCAAACCATGCTGACCCTGTATGGCCTGGACTATGAGGAGGCGCTGAAAGCCACCATCGCCGATCTGTCCGGACCGGACAATCGGGCCGATCCGGCGAAGGATCATTGGCCGCGCGTCTTGCGAGGGGAGATTCTCCATTTCGAGTGGCATGCGCGAAGGCCCAAGGATGGAAGCTGCTTTCCCATCGAAGTGATGCTGAGGGCCATTCGATTCGGGGGCAGGAACTGCGTTCTTTCCAGCGTTCGGGACATCACCGAGCGCAAACGGGCGGAAACGGAATTGCACCGGCACCGGGAGCGCCTGGAAGAACTGGTCGCCGAGCGCACCGCCGAACTGCGCCAAGCCATGACCCAACTGGTGCAGTCGGAAAAGCTGGCGGCGCTGGGCCAGTTGGTGGCCGGCGTCGCCCACGAACTCAACACGCCACTGGGCAACGCTCGCGTGATCGCTGGCGCCCTGGGTGAACACCTGCTCAAATTCGCCGCCGCCGTCGAGTCCGGCGCCCTGCGTCGTCCCCAGGTGGATGTCTTCCTGGCACGAGGCCGCGAGGCGGTGGACCTGCTGGAGCGCAACGCCGCCCGCGCCGCCGACCTGATCGGCCACTTCAAGCAAGTCGCCGTCGACCAGACCAGCGCCCGCCGCCGCCGCTTCGACCTGCGCCAGACCGTCGAGGAACTGCTGGCCACCTTGCAACCCCAGTTCAGGCGCACCGCCCACCAGGTCGAGCTGGACATTGCCCCCGGTCTGGAACTGGACAGCTACCCCGGTCCGCTGGAGCAGGTCATCGCCAATCTGATCGGCAACTCCCTCACCCACGGCTTCGCTGGGATGGAGGCGGGCGTGATCCGTATCCGCGCCGCGCCGTTTGGCGCCGATCACGTGCAAATCCACTATGTGGACAACGGCGTGGGCATTCCCGAGACGCTCCACTCCCGCGTTTTCGAACCATTCTTCACCACCCAGATGGGCAGTGGCGGCAGTGGCTTGGGTTTATACATTGTTTATAACCTGGTTACGGGGGTACTCGGCGGAACCATTCAGGTCCACAGCGCCTCCGAAGCAGGAGCCACCTTTATCCTGGTCCTGCCCCACCGCGCCCCCGACCGGCCCACCCACCCCGCCCTCAAAACATTGGCGGGATCAAGGGATCGAGCCGGCTAACGCGCCAGACCAAACCTTCATCACCCGTTTGTCGAGCGAATGAAATCACTAAATTTTCATCGCCATGCCGTTGACCTTATAGCTGCAACAATTCTCATTTTGGCGCCTCTTATCCCCATAGGTCGTGGCTTCCCATCCCATAACCGCAACGGATTGACAACAAGTTGCCAAAATGAAAGTTCTTGCCCTAGCTGTCGCGGGTCGCTCTGGTGGAACTTCCGTTGTTGGGATCGACGGACGACCATCGTCGGCGCCACCCTGCCCCATTTATCCTTAAATTAGGTAATGACAACAGTAGGCTGGATTTGTACATTGTCTATAATTCGCTCATCGGCGGTACCCGGTGGGATTATTGGGGTTCATGGCGCCCCGGCGGAGACTACCCTTACCCCGGCCCCGCTCCCGGCGCCTCCAACCGGCCTGCCTTGGAACTGCCCGCATGATCAATGAGTTGCTCGATTGGAACAATGCCGACGAGCCGATCGAAGCGCACCCGCCGGATGACGCTCCGCCGTGGAACCTGCTGGTGGTCGACGACGATCCCGAGGTGCACAGCGTCACCCGCTTCGTCCTCCACGACCTGCGCATCTTCGACCGCCCCTTGCGCCTGCTGCACGCCCACAGCGCCCAGGAAGCCCGCGAACGACTGCGCCAGCACCCCGACATCGCCGTGGCCCTGGTGGACGTGGTCATGGAAACCGACCAGGCCGGCCTCGACCTGGTCGAGTACATCCGCGACGCCCTGGGCCTGAGGGAATGCCGCCTCATCCTGCGCACCGGCCAGCCCGGCTACGCGCCGGAACTGACCGTCATCCACCAATACGACATCAACGACTACCGCACCAAGGCCGAGCTGACCCACACCCGGCTGATCACCACGGTCAGCGCCGCCCTGCGCGCCTACGAGCAGTTGCGCGCCCTGGCCGAGAACCGGCGCGGCCTGGAACTCATCATCCACGCCACCGCGCAACTGATGGAGCAGCACGCCATCGCCAGCTTGGCCGAGGATGCGCTCGCCCGGTTGGGCGCGCTACTCAAGTTGCCCCTGGACGGCGTCGTCTGCGTCCAGGGCGGCTCGCCTCTCGGCGATACCGAACACTGGTGCGTGGTCGGCGCCGCTGGCCGTTATGCGCCCTACGTCACCCAGCCGCTGGCGGCATTGTCGGACCGGCGAATTGCGTCCGCCATCCAGGACAGCATCACCCGCCGCCAGCACATCTTCACCGCCGACCACGCCGTCCTGTACCTGAAAGCCGCCCCGCTTCAGGAAGCGGCCATCTTTCTCGATTCCGGCCAGGCGCTCGCCGCGCTGGACCGCCCCCTGCTGGAGGTGTTCACCGCCCATGTCGCAGCCTGCCTTCGCAACGTCAACCTGATCGAAAGCCTGCTACGCGCCCAACAGGAAATCGAGAAACAGCGCTCGTTTCTCAGAACGGTCATCGACGCCGACCCTCATTTCATCTATGTCGGGAACCGGCGCGGCCAGATCCTGTTGGCCAACCAGGGGCTGGCCGGAAGCTTCGGCCTGACTCCCGAGCAAATGGTTGGACACACCTTCTTCGACCTGATCGCCGATTCGGAATGGGTGCGGGCACTGCTCGGCGACGACACGCCCATTCTGACCCAAGCGCGGGATCGAATCGAATGGGAGGCGAAATTCGTTGATCCCACCGGACGAACCCGTTGGACCCATACCGTCAAGGCACCCATCAAAAACGAGGCGGGCGAGGTTGAACAAGTGATCGGAGTTAATACCGACATCACCGCGCGCAAGCAGGCTGAGGAGGCTTTGTTCGAAGAAAAGGAGCGGGCGCAAATCACCCTGCATTCGATTGGCGACGCGGTGATCACCACCGATGCGCGTGGCATCGTGGATTACCTGAATCCGGTGGCGGAGGCGCTCACCGGCTGGAACACGGCCGAAGCCCGGGGCAGGCCCTTGCGCGAAGTGTTCCAAACCCTCGACGAGCAAACACGCCAGCCGAACCCCGACCCGGTGGCGTATTGCCTTCGGGAAGGAAAAATCGTCAGCTTGGCCGATCATTCCGTGTTGGTTCGCCGCGATGGGTCGGAATACGACATCGACGATTCGGCGGCACCGATTCGCGGGCGGGACGGCCAGATGTTGGGGGCGGTCCTGGTGTTTCACGACGTGACTGAAACCCGCCGGCTGACGCGACAGTTGACCCACGACGCTACCCACGATGCCCTCACTGGCCTGATCAACCGGCCAGAATTTGAACGGCGGCTGGAGCGGGCGCTGGTCAGCGCCCGGCAATACGGCGCCCGCCACGCGCTGTGCTATCTGGATCTGGACCAGTTCAAGGTCGTCAACGACACCGCTGGACACGCAGCGGGCGATGAATTACTCAAGCAAATCAACACCATTTTGTCAGGCATGTTTCGCGAGCGTGATACGCTGGCGCGCATCGGCGGCGACGAATTCGGCTTGTTGCTGGACAATTGCCCTCTGGACCGGGCGCAGGTGATCGCCCAGACCGTGGTTAGCACCATCCGCGATTATCGGTTCCATTGGGAGGGTCGCCGCTACCAGATCGGGGTCAGTATTGGGTTGGCGCCCATCACGACGGAGACGCGCGACACCGTCCAACTGCTTACCCAAGCCGACGTGGCCTGTTACATCGCCAAGGAGTCGGGCCGCAACCGCGTCCACGTCTATCAGCCGGAAGACAGCAAGACAGCGATGCACCATAGCGAACTCCTGGGCGCGGCCGGGCTACGGGATGCCCTGGAGCAAGGCCGGTTTCGGCTGCATTATCAACCGATCGTGCCCCTCAACGCGCCCAACCAGCGACCGATTCGCTACGAAGCCCTGCTCCGCGTCGCGTACCGGAGCGATCCGGACGAACCCAGCGAACTAGTATTGCCGGCGGCCTTCATCCCAGCGGCCGAGCGCTACGGCTTCATGGGGTCCATTGATCGTTGGGTGATCAAAATGGCGTTTCGCGACTACGCCAGCGGCGTTGGCCAAACCGGTGCCCAAATCGCCATCAATCTGTCTGGCAATTCTCTCAGGGACGAATCCCTGCTCGCTTTCATCGAAGCCCAGTTCGCCGAATACGCTTTTTCGCCGGAGCAGGTCTGTTTCGAGATCACTGAAACCGCCACTGTTCAAAACTCGCGTCCCACTGTCGAATTAATCACCGCGCTCAAACAGCGTGGCAGTCAATGGGCCCTGGATGATTTCGGCAGCGGCCTATCTTCGTTCCACCATCTCAAAAGACTCCCGGTCGACTATCTCAAGATTGACGGCAGCTTCGTGAAAAACATGATTTTAAATGCCAGCGATGACGCCCTGGTGGCGGCGATCAACCAGATGAGCCACGCTCTGGGGATCCAAACCATCGCCGAATACGCCCATAATCGGGCAATTGTCGAACGTCTGCGTGAACTTGGCGTGGACTATGCCCAAGGTCACTTCTTCGGTCAGCCCACGCCATGGGGCGAGGTATCTTGCGAATAAGGCGATTTCCAGCCAGGAAGCGATCCGACTCGGTTCCCTTGCTTCAGCGTGGTAACCAATGGTGGTTCGGCATCGGCCCATTCGCGACATTGCTTGCGGCCGGATCCCGAGCATATCCCCCTCATCCTCCGGCGGCGAAGCCTGGTGGATAATTCGTTCGCCCACGGTTTCGCCGGTCGGGACACGGGCCTGATCCGTATCCGCGCTGCAATTCTCGACAGTGACAGCGTGCAAGTCGACTATGCCGATGATGGGATTTGTGTTCTATAAAAGATACAAAATTGCATCTTTGACCCGTTTTTTACCACCAATCCGAGCGGTGACGGCAATGGTCTGGGTTTGTAAATTGTCTATAATCTAGTCGCTGGGGTGCTCGGTGGGGCGATTCAGATCCACAGCCCCCCCGGGACGGGGACTACTTTTACCTTAACTTTGCCCGGTGGCGCCCCCGACTGGCTTATACTGGAATTGCCCACATGATCGACGAACTGCTCGATTGGAACGATGCTGAGCCACCCGAGTCATCTCAATCGGCCAACATTCCGCCGTGGAACCTGCTGGTGGTCGACGACGATCCCGAGGTGCATAGCGTCACCCGCTTCGTCCTCCACGACCTGCGCATCTTCAACCGCCCCTTGCGCCTGCTGCACGCCCACAGCGCCCAGGAAGCCCGCGAACGACTGCGCCAGCACCCCGACATCGCCGTGGCCCTGGTGGACGTGGTCATGGAAACCGACCAGGCCGGCCTCGACCTGGTCGAGTACATCCGCGACGCCCTGGGCCTGAGGGAATGCCGCCTCATCCTGCGCACCGGCCAGCCCGGCTACGCGCCGGAACTGACCGTCATCCACCAATACGACATCAACGACTACCGCACCAAGGCCGAGCTGACCCACACCCGGCTGATCACCACGGTCAGCGCCGCCCTGCGCGCCTACGAGCAGTTGCGCGCCCTGGCCGAGAACCGGCGCGGCCTGGAACTCATCATCCACGCCACCGCGCAACTGATGGAGCAGCGCGCCATCGCCAACCTGGCCGAAGGCATCCTCACCCAACTGGCCGCGCTACTCAAGTTGCCCCTGGACGGCGTCGTCTGCACCCAGCGAGGCTCCCCGTTCGGGGTCGATACCGAGCGCTACTACGTGGTCGGCGCCGCTGGTCATTACGCGCCCTATATCGCCCAGCCGCTGGAACGATTGCCCAACCGACGGATCGTGGACGCCATCCTGGAGAGCGTCGCCAAACACCAGCATGTCTTTGGAAAGGACTACACCGTACTGTATCTAAAAGCCGCCCCGGGCCAGCAGCTAGCCGTTTTTCTCGATTCCGGCCAAGCGCTCACCGTGCTGGATCGCCCGCTGGTCGAGGTATTCACCGCCAACATCACCGCCTGCTTTCGCAACGTCAACCTGGTCGAGTACCTCAACTATATCGCCTATCACGATCCGTTGACTTGTCTCCCCAATCGCCTGCAATTCGTCGCTGACCTCGACAAGGTCGTCCAGGCGCGAACCGACGCCGTGGCGGCGCTGTTGGACATCAACCACTTCGCCGACCTTAACGATGGTCTTGGCGAGGATACCGGCAACCTGCTGCTGGTGGCGGTCGCCGAGCGGCTTCGCGGCCGGCTGGAGTCAACCTGCCGCTTGGCTCGCATCGGCGCCGACCTTTTCGGCGTGCTGGGGCCGGAAGCCCGGGTCAATCCTTTCGATCTGATGGCGCTGTTCCATGCCCCTTTCCAGGTCGGCGAATATCAGTTGCCCGTCAACATCACCCTGGGCTTGTGCCGCACGTTGGACAGCGCCAAGTCCGGCCTCGATCTGCTCAAGCAGGTCAACGTCGCGCTCAACCACGCCAAGCGCAATCTTTCGACTCACCACGAATACTATCTGGCGGCCATGGAAGAACATACCCGCCAACGGGTGGAAATCATTCGACGCCTGCGGCTGGATTTCCAGGCGGAGAAATTGCGAGTCTGGTATCAGCCACAAATTGCCCTGGCGACCGGCGACGTCGTTGGAATCGAGGCGCTCTTGCGCTGGCCGGGCGATGGGGGGTTCGTCCAACCGCCCGATGTCTTTATCCCGCTCGCCGAATATTCAGGTCTGATTCTCCAGATCGGCGCCTGGGTGTTGGAACAGGCGTGCATCCAACACATACAGCTTGCGGCGGCGGGATTCGAGTCGCTGAAAATCGCGGTCAACGTCAGCATGCCGCAATTCCGTAAGGTCGATTTTGTGGAAGAGATAGCCTGTATCCTGGCGAATTGTCAGATACCGCCCTCCTTGCTGGAATTGGAAATCACCGAGAGCATCGCCATGGACGAGCCAAAGGCGGTGGTGCAACGTTTGGGAGCGCTCAAGCGGTTGGGCATCCTAATCGCCATTGATGACTTCGGCACGGGCTATTCCTCGTTAGGACATTTGCAATCCTTGCCCATCGACTGCCTCAAGATCGACCGGAGCTTCATCAACAAGATTGATCGAAACGAAGGTGGCCTGTTCGTCGAAACCATCGTTGGGTTGAGCCAAAAGCTGCGGGTGAACTCGGTTGCCGAGGGGGTGGAAACCCAGGAGCAGGCAGAGTTTCTGCGCGGCCTGGGGTGCGCGATGGCCCAAGGCTATCTGTACGCCCAGCCCATGCCTCCCGACCAGCTCGTGGCGTGGCTGCGCACGCGCGCCACGCCGCAATCATGGGAATCCACTGCATGATGAATACCGCCATCGCCTTCGATCCCACCCTGATCCGCAAGTACGACAAGGCCGGTCCCCGCTATACCTCGTACCCGACCGCCGTGCAGTTCCATGATGGCTTCGGCGGGGCCGAATACCGGGAACTGGCTCTGGCCAGCAACACCAGCGGCCGGCCGCTGTCGCTGTATGTCCACATCCCGTTCTGCGACACGGTCTGCTTCTATTGCGCTTGCAACAAGATTGTCACGAAGAATCGCCGCCACGCCGCGCCCTATCTCGACCACCTGTATCGGGAGATCGCCTTGCAGGGCGCATTGTTCGACCGAAGCCGGCCCGTCACCCAGTTGCACTGGGGCGGCGGCACCCCCACCTTCATCAGCGCCGACGAAATGCGCGAACTGATGCGGGTCACCGGCGAGCATTTCCGGCTGCTCGACGACGACAGCAGCGAATATTCCATCGAAGTGGACCCGCGTGAGACCGACGACCACACCGTTGCGCTGCTGCGCGAACTGGGGTTCAACCGGCTGAGTTTGGGCGTGCAGGATTTCGATCCCGACGTGCAAAAAGCGGTCAACCGTATCCAGTCCCGCGAGATCACGCTGAAGGTGATGGATGCGGCCCGGCGGGAAGGCTTCAAGTCGATCAGCGTGGACCTGATCTATGGCTTGCCACTCCAAAGCGTGGCGAGTTTCGCGCGCACCGTGGACGACATCATCGCCCAGAGCCCCGACCGGATTTCGGCGTTCAACTACGCGCATTTGCCGGACCTGTTCAAGACCCAACGCCAGATCGACGCCAGCGCCTTGCCGCCGCCGGCGGTGAAGTTGGAGATTCTTGAAACCGTCATCGAGCGGCTGACCCGGGCGGGCTACGTTTACATCGGCATGGATCACTTCGCCAAGCCCGACGACGAACTGGCGCTGGCGCAGCAGGCCAGCACCCTGTATCGCAATTTCCAGGGTTACAGCACCCACGCCGACTGCGATCTGATCGGATTGGGCGCGACCTCCATTGGCATGGTCGGCGACAGCTACAGCCAGAATTTGAAGGGGTTGGAAGACTATTACGCGCGGATCGACGAAGGACGGCTGGCGGTGTTCCGGGGGGTGCGGCTGGACGCCGACGACCGGCTGCGGCGGGCGGTGATCACGATGCTGATTTGCAACTTTGTCCTGGATTTTGCCACCGTCGAACGCCAGTACGGCGTCCATTTCCGGGATTACTTTGCGACGGAACTGGCGGAGTTGGCCGACATGGAAGCCGACGGGCTGCTGGCGCTGTCCGAAACCGGCATCCGCGTGCTGCCGCCCGGTCGATTGCTGATTCGCAATATCTGCATGGCGTTCGACCGCTATCTGCGGGAGCAGAAGCAACAACGGTTCTCGAAGGTCATTTGATTATGGAGAAGATAAACATTTTTGTGTATTCTTGATCCATGAACAGTCACCAGTTCAAAGCCTGGCTCCGCCAACAGGGTTGCACGTTCGAGACTAAACCGGGTGGCTCCGGCCATTTGGTCGTGCGCCTGGGCAGCCGGAAAACCGATCTGCCGATGCACGGCGGCGGCAAGCAGTTGGGTACGGGACTGGTGAACAAGATCAAGAAGGATCTGGGACTGAAATAGGAGGTAACCATGTTGATCTATCCCGTCGAATTGACTCCGGATGATAACGGTACGCTGCTAGTGACATTTCCGGACATTCCAGAAGCGGTGACGTTCGGCGAGGATCAAGCCGAGGCGTTGCTGATGGCCGAGGACGCGCTGTTGGTCATGCTATCCGCCTACATGGACGACCGTCAGCCCATTCCCGAACCTTCCCCGCTGAACGGCCGGCCCGGCGTGGCGCTGAAGGTCGCTGCCGCCGGCAAGGTGGCCCTCCACAACGCGATGCTGGCGGCGGGCAAGCGCAAGGCTGATTTGGCGCGGATGCTCAATTTGGCGCCCACCTTGGTGGATCGGCTGTTGTCGCTGCACCATAAAAGCCGCATCGAACAGATCGAAACCGCGCTGGCGGTCCTGGGCAAGCGGTTGGTGGTGGACGTGCGCGAAGCGGCTTGAAAGGCAGTTTTGTACGGCTTGAACTCGGTATTGCGGACCAGCCAGCGGTTGCGGCAAATTTCACCCCCTATAATTTCATTCGTAACAAATCCATCACGAGGAGAGGAGTCGCTTGATGAACAAGATCAGCCGTCATGCCCTGAGCGTCGCCGTCGGCGCGGTCATCCTGGGTCTGGGAGGTTTGGCGCACGCCGACACCATCAAAATCGCCGTCGCCGGCCCCATCACCGGCCCGGTCGCTCAATATGGCGACATGCAAATGAGCGGCGCCAAAATGGCGGTCGAGCAGATCAACGCCAAGGGCGGCGTCAATGGCAAGAAGCTGGAAGCGGTGTTGATCGACGACGTGTGCGAGCCCAAGCAAGCGGTCGCCGTTGCCAACCAGATCGTCAATCAGAAGATCAAGTACGTGGTCGGGCACCTGTGTTCCGGCTCGACCCAACCGGCCTCCAAGCTGTACGAGGAGGAAGGCATCCTGATGATCACCCCGGCGGCCACCAACCCCGCCATCACCCAGCAGGGTTACAAGATGGTGTTCCGCACCATCGGCACCGACGACCAGCAAGGCCCGACCGCCGGCAAGTACATCGCCGAGAAGGTCAAGCCCAAGAAACTGGCGATCATCCACGACAAGCAGCAATACGGCGAGGGCATCGCCAAGGAAGTCGATAAAACCGTCAAGGCCGCCGGGATCACGCCGGTTTTGTTCGAGGGCGTCAACAAGGGCCAGACTGACTTCTCCGCCCTGATCACCAAGATGAAGAAGGAAGGCGTGGATTTCGTCTACTACGGCGGTTACCACCCGGAACTGGGCCTGCTGCTGCGCCAGTCGCGCGAGCAAGGCTTCGACGCCAAGTACATGGGTCCCGAGGGCGTCGGCAACAAGGATATCAGCGCCATCGCCGGCCCGGCCTCGGAAGGGCTGCTGGTGACCCTGCCGGCCGATTTCAGCACCGATCCCGCCAACGCCGCGCTGGTCAAGGCGTTCAAGGATAAAAACCAGGACCCCACCGGTCCGTTCGTGATGCCGGCCTACGCCGCAGTGCAGATCATCACCGACGCGATCAAGGGCGCCAAGACCGAGGATGCCGTCAAACTGGCCGACTACATCCACAAGAACAGCTTCCAGACCCCCATCGGCAAAGTGGCCTTCCGGGATAACGGCGACCTGAAGGAATTCCAGTTCGTCATCTTCACCTGGCACGCCGACGCCACCAAGACGCCGGTCAAGTAGGAAACTCCCTCTTCCTGTGGGAGAGGGCGGGAGTGAGGGCGGCGGCACAAACACCCTCACCCCCAACCCCTCTCCCAGCGGGCGAGGAGAGTATTTCGCGCTCTGCCTTCCACCACTTCAACACGGCGCCCATGTCCGGTTTCTCCCTCCTCGAATTTATCCAGCAGATCATCAACGGCCTGACCCTGGGTAGCATCTACGCCCTGATCGCCATCGGCTACACCATGGTCTACGGCATCATCGGCATGATCAACTTCGCCCACGGTGAAATTTACATGATCGGCGCCTACGTCGGTCTGCTGACGATCACCGCGCTGGGGTTATTCGGCGTGGACAGCATCTCGGCGATCCTGCTGGTGACGCTGGCCATCAGCATCCTGGTGACCGGTTCCTACGGCTGGACCGTGGAACGGCTGGCTTACCGGCCGCTGCGCGGTAGCCCCCGACTGGTGCCGCTAATTTCGGCCATCGGTGTGTCGATCTTCCTGCAAAACTACGTCCAGCTTGGCCAGGGCGCCCGCGACGTGTCGATGCAACCGGTGCTGACCGGCGGTTGGCGCTTTGGACCGGCCGACGGGTTTCAAGTCTATTTGT
>JAXMFY010000018.1:0-67196 GCA_046347555.1 Candidatus Competibacteraceae bacterium
TCGAACCGGACGCGGCCAGCGGCGAACCGCCGTTATTGCCCCGGCTGAATCGGTACAAGCCCGTCGGTTCCACCGCCGAGGTGAATTTCAAGACCACCCGCCCGTGCGTGCCGACGATCCGCAGCCACATCAACCAGGCGGTTGCCGATACCGACTCCTGGGAACAGGCGGCGGTGTTCCGGCTGGAGCAGGCGCGCGATCTCGTCGCCTGTTACGCCCGCAACGACCACCTGGAACTCTCGATTCCCTACGAGTATCTCGGCGTCGCCCACGCCTACTTTCCCGATTTCGTCGTCCGGTTGACCGACGGAGTCACGCTGCTGCTGGAGATCAAGGGCGAGGAGCGCGAGCGGGACCGGGCCAAGCATCAAGCCGCGCGGCGCTGGGTCAGCGCGGTCAACTACTGGGGCCAGCTCGGACGGTGGGCGTTCCACGCCTGCCAGGACCCGCAGCGGGTGATCGACGAGATTCGGGCTTTCTCGCGGCGCTGATACCGATTCCCGGCAGGTTTTACCTTTCCAGATCAGCCTTTCGCCTTCGCCTTCGCCATCTCCGCCAACACCAACTGCGTCCACGCCCCGGAGCCGGGCAGATTCTGGCCGCCGTCGGCGACGATCAGCGTCCCGGTGATGTAGGACGCCAGCGGCGAGGCCAGGAAAACGCTGAGTTGGCCGATGTCGTCCGGCGTGCCGAAACGGCCCAGCGGGATCATCCGTTTGAGTGCGCCGACGCTGCCTTCGGGGACCAGCCGGCGCACGCCCTCGGTGCCCTCGATGGGGCCGGGCGCGATGCTGTTGCAACGGATGCCGAACCGGCCCCATTCCAGCGCCAGATTGCGCATCATGTTGTCAATGCCGGCCTTGGCCGCGCCGACGTGCGCCTGGAACGCATACGGCATGAACGCCTGGCCCGCCGAGATGAAGATGATGTTGCCCTGGGTTTCCTTCAGTTGCTCGAACGCCGCCCGGCAAGTGTGAAAGCTGCCGAGCAGGTCGATGTCGATCACCGACTTGAAGCCGTTGGGACTGATTTGTTCGGCGGCGAGAGGGAAGTTGCCCGCCGCGCCGCACACCAGGGTGTGAATCGGCCCCAGTTCCTCGCGGCAGCGTTGCATCGCGTCTTCCAGCGCCGGGTAATCGCGCACGTCGGCGGAGTGGGTCGAGACCCGCGCGCCGAGCGCCCGCAGCTCCGCGCCCGCCGCGTCGAGTTTCTCCTGGGCGCGACCGACGATGCCCAGATTCGCCCCGACCGCCGCGAAATTGCGGGCGATGCCGAGATTGATGCCGCTGCTGCCGCCGGTGATGAACACGGTCTTGCCCTGGAACAGGTCCTTGGCGAAATAGGAGGTGATGTTCATGACGCTTCCTTCGGGGTGAGTGTGATAAACCGGTCGAAATATAACCGTTCACCCCTCTCCCCCAACCCCCTCCCACGAGGGGAGGGGGAGTTTAACAACGGACTGTTTTGCAAGGCTCCCTCCCCCCTTGTGGGGGAGGGCTGGGGTGGGGGTGTAAATGGTTACATCAAGACTAGGCAAAATCGGGTCAGCGAACCTAGCACGGTTTGGCTGACTTGACCGCCCCGCCGCCCTTGTCGAGAATCTCCGGCCGTCGCCCATCTTCTGGAGTCCGTCATGGCCCTCACCCCCAACCCCTCTCCCCCAAGGGGAGAGGAGAGCGACCGATCACGCTACGATCTGTTGATCATCGGCGCGGGCATCAGCGGCCTGAGCATGGCCCATGACGCCGCCCGCGCGGGCTGGAACGCGCTGGTGCTGGAAGGGGAACGCCAACCGGGCGGC
This sequence comes from Candidatus Competibacteraceae bacterium, assembly GCA_046347555.1. GTDB lineage: Bacteria > Pseudomonadota > Gammaproteobacteria > Competibacterales > Competibacteraceae > Contendibacter. The sequence goes on from JAXMFY010000018.1 coordinate 1,802, forward strand.
TGTCTGTGCTCGCATCGTTTCGGCGGGGTGTTGGACGGATTCTGGCTGGAGCTGGGCGCGCACAGTGGTTTCAATTCCTACGGCAATCTGCTGGCCATCCTGGAGTCGGTTCAGGCGCTCGACCGACTGCAACCTCGCGCCAAGGTTGGCTTTCGGCTGTTGGTCGACGGGGCGATTCACAGTATTCCCTCGCAACTGTATTTTTCCGAACTGCTGTTGGCCCCGTTCCGCCTGTTGAGGCTGAAGAAGGCTGGACGCAGCGTCGCCGAGTACTACGGTCGCATCGTCGGCCCGCGCAATTGCGCGGCGGTGTTCGAGCCAGCCTTCGACGCGGTGATTTGCCAGCCGGCCGCCGAATTCCCCGCCGACAGCCTGTTCCGACCCCGGCTGCGACGCAAGGACGTGCCGCGTGGCTTTACCCTGGCTGGCGGATTACGCGGCATCGCCGAGATACTGGCTGGGCAACCGGACGTTCACGTCGAATTTGGTCAAGCGGCGCGGGAGGTTTGGCGTGTGGGCGAGGATTTCCGGGTCCGCACCGATCAGGGCGAGTACACTGCCCGCGCTCTGTGCCTGGCGACGCCGGTGGCGGTGGCGGCCGAGTTATTGCGGGCGGAGTTCCCGGAACTGGCCGCCGCTCTGGCGCGGATTCAAACCGCCACGGTGGAATCGGTCGGCGTGGCGCTGCCCGCCGACCGGGTGTCATTGCCGCTCGTGGCGGGATTGATCGGCCGGAACGAAACGTTCTATTCGGTGGTGTCGCGCGATACCGCGCCGGATGCCCGCCATCGGGGATTCACCTTCCACTTTCGGCCCGGCGTCTTGGACGAGGAGGGGAAACTGAACCGCATCGCCCAGGTGTTGAACGTACCGCGCGATATGCTCGATGCCGGGAACGTGGTCAGTCGGGTCAATCGATTGCCCGCGTTGCGGGTCGGGCATGACGACTGGGTGAACACCGTGGATCGGGCGCTGGCTGGGAATCGCCTGGCGCTGACCGGCAATTATTTCGCCGGCGTGGCCATCGAGGATTGCGTAACGCGGTCGCGGCGGGAGTTCGAGCGGTTGCGGCGACAGGGAGTGTGAACGATCCTCGCCCTCTCTCCAGTTGGGAGAGAGGGGGTTTCACACAGTCTTTCAAAAGGCGGGATAGAGCGTGGTGGTTTCGCCAGCCGGGGCGGTCATGTTGTCGCCGGCGGACCAGCCTGCGTCGTTGATCAGGAACTTGAACGACACGGCGCCTTCCTTCAATTCGTTCGTCGTCCACACCCACACGTCGTTGCCGGCGTTTTCCATCTGGATGCCGGATTCCCAATTGAGGCCGGCGCCTTCGCCGCGAATGAACATGTTGTTACCATGACCGACATCGTATTTGGCGACCACGACAGTGACCACCGATTCGGACGCGGCGGGCTTCTCGGCCTTGGCCTTGGCGGGGGCGGCGGGTTTCTCGGTCTTGGCCGGGGCGGCGGCGGCGGGCTTCTCGGCCTTGGCGGGCGCGGCGGGTTTTTCGGCCTTGGCGGGCGCGGCCGGGGGTTCGGCCTTGGCGGGCGCGGGTTCTACCTTGGCCGGGGCGGGCGTGGGTTCTACCTTGGCCTTGGCCGGCACTGGTGTGGGTTCTACCTTGGCCGGAGCGGCGGCGGGCTTTTCAGCCTTGGCCGGCACTGGTGTGGGTTCTACCTTGGCCGGGGCGGGCGCTGGCGCGGCCTTGGCGGGTTCCACCGGCAGCGGCATTGCCTTTTGCGCCGGGGCCGCGCTTTCGGCCTGCTTGGTGGTCTTGCTGGGTGCTTTCTTGACCGGGGTTTCGGTCGGCTCTTTTTTCTTCGGCATGAATCATTCCTCTGAATGCTAGGTGAATTCCAACACACGACGTTATATCTTGCCGGGACTGCTACTTTTTGAGTCTAACCCAAGCTTGGAGCAGTCTCCAAGCCGTGAACAACATAAAATGCCTGTTGTCACGCCGTGACCCAAGTTTAGTTCCTGATCGCCTCATGTTCCTTCACGATTATCCATTCGATCCCTGCCACGGCCATGATCTCGACGCCCTGCTGGCAGTTGCCGCGCCGGAAGAGCCGGAGGATTTCGCGCCGTTCTGGCGCGACCTCCACACCCAGGCTTGCAAGGTGGCGGTCGCGCCGATGGTTCGGGAAATCGCCAGCCCACAACCGCGAACCCAGGTCTTCGAGATAGCGTTCACTTCGGTGGATGGGGTCCGGATCGGTGGCTGGCTGACCCGACCTCGCGATGAACCCATCGAGCGCGGCGTGATCGTCGGCCACGGTTACGGCGGACGAGAGGGGCCCGATTTTCACCTGCCGTTCAAACGGGCGGCGCTGTTGTTTCCCTGCGCGCGCGGCATCTCCCGCAGCGCCCGACCGGATTTTTCCAGCAATCCCCTCCGCCACGTGCTGCACGGGATTCGCCAGCGCGAGACTTACATTCTGGGCGGCTGCGCGGCGGATACCGTGTGGTGTGCCGCCTCGGCCCTGCTGGAACTGTTTCCGATGGCGGCGCGGCGGCTGGAGTATCTGGGCATCAGCTTTGGCGGCGGAGTAGGGGCGCTGGCCCTGCCGTGGGACGAACGCTTTCACCGCGCCCATTTGAACGTGCCCAGCTTCGGCCATCATCCCCTGCGGCTGAATTGTCCCTGCGTCGGCAGCGGCGAGGCGGTGCGGGCCTACCAGCGGCGGACCGGCCGGGCGCTGGAGACGCTGCGTTATTTCGACGCGGCGGTCGCGGCCCGCCATCTGCGCATTCCGATGCACGTCGCCGCCGCCCGCTTCGACCCAGCGGTGCCGCCGCCCGGCCAGTTCGCCATTTACAACGCGCTGGCCGGTCACCGGGAACTGTTCGTGCTACAGGCCGGCCATTTCGATCATCCCGGCCTGGCCGCCGAGGACGCACGATTGCGGGATGCGCTGGCGTATTTCTTCAATCGTTGAGTGGCGTTCAAAAACCCAGCAGCCGCGCGCCCTGGTAGAACACCAGGCTGACCAGCCAGGCCAGCGCCAGCGACCAGGCGATGCTGAAGCCGGTAAAGGCGAGGCTCCTCGATTCGCTCCGCAGGGTCGCCACCGTGGACAGACAGGGCGTGTAGAGCAGCGTGAACAGCATGAAGCTGAACGCCTGGACCCAGTCCATCTGCTGAGTCATCAATTGCGCCAAGGCGTCGCCTTCCAGTCCGTAGACCACCGCCATCGCCCCCAGCACGATCTCCTTGGCGACGAAACCGAACAACAGCACCACCGCCATCCGCTGGTCGATGCCGATGGGTCGCAATAGCGGCTCCAACCAGCCGCCGAACAGCCCCGCCAGGGTGTCGGGACCGCCGACCGCGGCGCTGGGCGGCAGGTGCGTCAGCAGCCAGATCATCACCACACCGGCGATGATGAAGCGGCTGGCGCGGCTGAGAAAATGGTGGACCTCGTGCCAGGCGCGCAGGGCCACCTGCCCGAGCGTCGGCAAGCGGTAGGGCGGCAGCTCGATCAGCAAGGGCTCGGTGGTGGCGCCGGTCCGGTTCTTGAACAACAGGGCGGTGGCGAACGCGGTCAGGAAGCTGAGCACGTACAGCGCGAACAGGACCACGGGCGCTTGAGCGGGCGAAAACAGCGCGGTGGTCAGGAAGACGAACACCTGCAAGCGGGCCGAGCACAGCGAGAAGGGGATGATCAGCATGGTCAGCAGGCGCAGGCCCCGCGACCGCATCACCCGGGTGCCCATCAGCGCCGGCACGTTGCAGCCGAAGCCCATCAACAGCATCACGAAGCCGCGCCCGTCCAGGCCCAGCTTCGCCATCAGCGCGTCCATCAGAAAGGCGATGCGCGACAGATAGCCGCTGTCCTCGACCAGCGCCATGCCGAGGAAGAACAGCACGATGATCGGCACGAACGAGGCCACCGTGCCTAGCCCGTCGTACAGTCCCTCCACCAGCAGACCGTACAGCCAGCCGGGCAGAATCGCTTGCAGGGGCGCCAGGGCCAGGTCACGGAATTCGGTCAGCAGCCAGGCCATGCCGTCCTGCAACGGTCCGCCCAGGGTATAGACCGCCTGAAACAGCAGGAACAGGGCGAGGAGAAACAATGGAATGCCGAACAGCGGATGCAGGACGATCCGGTCGAGCCGCTCGGTCAGGTCATACTCCAGGACGCGCGGTATCGTCACCGACCGCGCCAGCAGCTTTTCCGCTTCCGCGATCAGGGCTTCGTCGGCGGCGAAATCGGCCCGCAATGCCTGGAGATCGGTGGATGGAGATTGGCCCAGAACCCGGCGCAGGGTATCGCGAGTTTCCGGGAAGCCCTGACCGTACTTGGCGCTGACGTGGCAAACCGGACAACCCAACCCCGCCGCCAGCGTTTCGGTATCGAAGCGGATGCCCAGCCGTTCCGCCTCGTCGGCCATGTTCAACACCGCCACCGCCGGCAATCCCAGTCGGCACAGTTGCAGGGCGAGCGGCAATTGCTGGTCGATCTGGGTGGCGTTGAGGATGAGGCAGAGGAGGTCGACCGGGTTGTTTTGCAGGAACCGCCGGACCACCTGCTCGTCCTCGGCGAAGCCGTGCAGATCGTAGAGACCGGGCAGGTCCACCACCTCGACCATCTCCGCGCCAAGCAGAATTTTTGCGCCCAGCAAATCCACGGTAATACCAGGCCAGTTGCCGATGCGGGCGCTGGCCCCGGTCAGGCGGTTGAAAAAGGTGGATTTGCCGGTGTTGGGCATCCCCAACAGGGCGATGCGTTTCAACACTCGGCCCAGACGTGGATCAGCGCGGCGTCGTTCCGGCGCAGCATGACGTTGACGCTGCCGACCCGGACCTGAAGCGGCCCGCCAAACAGAGCCTGGCGGATGGGGCGTACTTCCTTGCCGACGCGAAACCCCAGGGCTTGCAGCCGTTGACGGAAAGGCTCCTCGGCGTCCATGTCTTCGATAATGCCCTGCTGGCCCATGGCCAGTTCGGAAAGGCGCACCATGGTCATGTGAGAAAACCATTAAATGAGAATGGTTCGCATTTTCCTACAAACCAACCTAAACCGCAATAGGGCTATGAGAATTCGTTCAATCCAGCGAATCCTTGCCAAGCTCCACCTTGTCGTAGACCTCCGCCAGCGCCAGATCGCAGTCGATGGATTGCAAGCGCAGCGTCCCGTCCAGGTCGCTGCATTCGGTGAGCAGCCATTGGTGATCCGGTTGCCGCCGGTAGGATTCGACATGCGGCCGGTGTTGAGCGATCAGGACGTACTCGATCAGCGAGTCCAGATGGCGGTAATGCTCGAATTTACGGCCCCGGTCGTAGGCTTCGGTCGAGTCCGACAATACTTCGATGATGAGTGTCGGGTTCAGCAAGGTGTCGAGATGGGTGTCTTCGAATTGCTCCTTGCCGCAGACCACCACCAGGTCCGGGTAGGTGTACAAACCGGTCGGACTGACCTTGACGCGCAGGTCGTTGACGTAAGCTTTACAGGGGCGGTGTTTTAGGTGTTGCCGGATTTCGGAACCGGTGTTGAGAACGATGGTGTTATGCACCCTACTAGCGCCGGTCATGGCGAAAATTTCGCCGTTGAAATATTCGCTCTTGAACTCGGCGCCGCGTTCGATGGCGAGATAGTCTTCGGGGGTCAAACGAGATTTGAGTTGCGGATTCATGGCGCTGCCTTGGCGGTTCGGTGGCCCAAGGCCATTGTGCCCCATGCCCTCCCTCCTGCGAAGAGGGAGGGTCGCGGCGACGATCAATCCGCGTGGAAGGTCCGCTTTTCCTTCGCCATGCGCGACAGAATCTCCGCCGGGGCGAAGCGTTCGCCCAGCCGCCGGCGATACTGCTCCAGCTTCACCATCAACTCGGGAATGCCCAGGCTATCGGCATAGCGGAACGGGCCGCCCAGGAACGGCGGGAAGCCGATGCCGAACACCGCGCCGATATCGCCGTCGCGCGGGCCGCGAATCACGCCTTCGTCCCAGCACCGCGCCGCTTCGTTGAGCATCATCAGCACGCAGCGTTCGACGATTTCTTGTGGGTTCACAATCTTGTCGCCGCTGACGCCCAGGACGCCGTAGACGGTTTTATCCACCCGCTTCTCACCTTTCTTGACGCCTTCGTAAAGATAAAAGCCCTTCTTGCTCTTGCGTCCCTGGCGACCGTCTGCCAGCAACTGGTCGGCGACACCCGCCGGTTTCATCCGCTCGCCGAAGGCGTCGTACAGGATCGGCCCGACCTTGGAACCGACATCGATGCCCACTTCGTCCAGCAGCGTGAACGGCCCGACCGGGAAGCCGAATTGCACCAGCGCCTGATCGATGGCGTCCACCGCCACGCCCTCGGCCAGCAGGTAGCCCGCCTCGTTCATGTACGGAGCAAGGATGCGATTGACGTAGAACCCCGCGCCGTCCTGGACCACGATCACGGTCTTGCCCTGCTTGCGGCCGAATTCGACCGTGGTGGCGATGACCTCTGGCGCGGTCCTCGGGGTGGCGATGATTTCCAGCAGCGGCATCTTCTCCACCGGCGAGAAGTAGTGCATGCCGATGACGTTTTCCGGCCGTTGCGCCGCCTCGGCGATCTGGGCGATGGGAATCGAGGAGGTGTTGGTGGCGAAAATGGTCGTCGGTGGGCAGTTCGCCTCCACGTCAGCGATCATTTGATGCTTGAGCTTGAGGTCCTCAAACACCGCCTCGATGACCAGGTCCACGTTGTGGAAGCCGGAGAAATCCAGGGTGGGCGTGACGCGATGCCGCTCCTGGCCGGCCTCGAACGGGGTGACCGAGCGTCGCTGCACGCGCTTTTGAATCAGTCGGTCAATATAGGCCAGGCCGCGATTCAGTCCGGCCGGTTCCTTGTCCTTGAGCCGCACCGGAACCCGCGCCTTGTTGGTGGTGACGTAGGCAATGCCGGCGCCCATCAGGCCCGCGCCCAGTACGCCGATTTTGCGGACCGGGCGCGGTTGCACGCTGGCGTCAGCGACGCCGGTATCCTTCTTCATCGCGGTGGTGGCGAAGTACAGGTTCATCAACTGCCGGGCCTGGGGCGTGACCGCCAGTTCGCCGAAGCCGACCGCTTCCGCCTCCAAACCCTTCTGGAAGCCCTGGCCCGTGCCGGTTTCGACACAATCGATGATGCGCAAGGGGGCGGGATAATTCCCCCTGGTCTTGCCGAGTACCTGTTCGCGGGCCTTCTGGAACAGGACGCGCCGGCCCAGCGGATTGTCCTCCAGCGCCAGCTTGGTCAGACCCTTGACCGAGAACAGGCTGCCGGTCTTGCGCATGGCGGCGCGGTTGTGCTGGAGCTTTTTCACCAGATCAATCGCGGTTTGCAACAGGATGTTGGCCGGCGCGACATCGTCCACCAGGCCCAGTCGGCGGGCTTTCTGCGCGTTCAAATGCTTGCCGGTCAGCATCAGGTCCAGGGCGGTAGGAATGCCGATCAACCGGGGCAGGCGCTGGGTGCCGCCGCTGCCCGGCAGCACGCCCAGCATCACCTCCGGCAGGCCCAGCGCGGTCTTCGGATTGTCGGTGCAGACCCGACCGTGACAAGCCAGCGCCAGTTCCAACCCGCCACCCAGGCAGGCGCCGTCAATCGCCGCGACCACCGGGGCCTTGAAATTCTCCAGCCGGTCGAAGAAGCGCTGGCCCGTTTTGGACAGTTCCGTCGCTTCGGCGGCGGTCTGGCAGGCTTTCAGCATGTTGATGTCGGCCCCGGCGATGAACGAGCTGGGCTTGCCGCTGATGAGCACCACGCCTTGGACATGGGTGTCCTGCTCCAGTCGGTCGAGCAGGGCGTTGGCCTCGTGGATGAACTCGGCCTTGAGCGTGTTCTGGCTCTCGCCGGGCAGGTCGATGGTGACCACGGCGATGCCGTCCGCGCGCATGGCCAGTTGAAAAAGGGTCGGATTCGATTGGGTCGTCATGAGATTCTGATCCTCGGCAGCTTGCATCGTGCTCCCCTCTCCCTGTGGGAGAGGGGTTGGGGGTGAGGGTGGGTGAGGGGAGCGCACGTTTACGCCACTTCCAGCACCATGGCCACGCCCAGGCCGCCAGCGGCGCAGGCCGTCGCCAGCCCCAAGCCGCCGCCGCGCCGGCGCAGTTCATTCACCGTCTGCATGATCATCCGCCCGCCGGTGGCGGCGAACGGGTGACCGTAGGCCAGCGAGCCGCCCAGCACGTTGAGCTTGTCCAGGTCCACCTCGCCGATGGGTTCGTCCCGACCCAGTTGTTCCTGGGCGAATTTCCGCGACGGCCAGTTCTTCAGATTGGCCAGGGTTTGCGCGGCGAAGGCTTCGTGAATGTCGAGCAGCGTCAGGTCGCCCAGCTTGATCCCGGCCCGGTCGAGAGCGACGGGGGTCGCGTGGGACGGTCCCATCAAGCCGTCGTTGAACGGATCGATGGCGGCGAAGGCGTAGGAGCGGATGAAGCCCAGCGGTTCGAAACCGAGTTGCCGGGCTCGCCGTTCCTTCATCAGGATCATGGAGGAAGCGCCGTCGGTCAGCGGGGTGGAATTGGCGGCGGTCACGGTGCCGTGCCGGCGGTCGAAGGCCGGCTTCAACTTGGCCAGTTGCTCCAGGGTGGAATCGCCGCGAATGTTGTTGTCGCGCTCGATGGCGTCCTTGAACGGCGGGACGAAGACGCGCATCACCTCGCCGTCCAGCTTGCCCGCATCCCAGGCCTGTTGGGCGAGTTGATGCGAGCGCAGGGTGAAGCGATCCTGTTCCTCACGGCCGATGCCGTGGTTCTTGGCCATCTGCTCGGCGATGTCGCCCATGCCCAGGTTGGTCGAGTAATCCTTGACCGCCGGCGAGACCGGAATCAGGTCGGCAGGGCGGATTTCCTTGAACAGCGCCAGCTTGTCGCCCAGAGTCTTGGCCTTGGTGGAGTGAATCAGCGCCCGCGACAGTTTTTTCGAGGTCTGGATCGGCAACACCGAGGTGGAATCGCAGCCGCCGGCCAGACCGATTTCGATCTCGCCCAGCAGGATGGCCTGGGCGATGTCCACGGCGGATTGGAAGCTGGTGGCGCAGGCGCGGGTGACGGTGTAGGCGTCGGTGCGCGGATTCATGCCGGCACCGAGCAGCACCTCGCGAGCAACGTTGGGCGCTTCGGGGATCAGGCCGACGCAGCCGTAGACCATCCGCTCGATCAGGGCGGGGTCCAGGTTGATTCGGTTGAGCAGTTCGTTGGTGACCAGGACGCCGAGTTCGATGGCGTTCAAATCCTTGTAGGCGGTCAGTTGCCGGGCGAACGGGGTGCGCAGGCCGGCGACGATGGCGACGCGCTCGCCGGGGGTGTTCATGGAATTCACGGTGGCCATGGGGCTCTCCTTTTCGGATAAGGCTGGGACGCGTGGGGCACGTTCGGAAAACCCCACGCTCTGGCGCACAGTTCATCAAGGATTTGAACAAGTTGCTTGTACGATATGGTGGCGTTGCCGCGAACGGGCGTGAATTTCGAGAAAATACTGGGGAACTTTAATTAAACACTGCTCAAGAGAATTTTTCCCGACTATACTGACATCATCCTTGCCACGGCCACGAACGATCGAGGAGGCATCCCATGGCCAGTTTGTTCAAACGCATCAGCGATGTACTGACCGCCAATCTGAACGATCTGGTGGATCGGGTCGAAGACCCGGAACGGATGGTCAAGCAGCTCATCCGGGAGATGGAGGAGAACGTCAACAGCGCCCGCGAAGGCGTGATCGACGCCCTGGCCAGCGAGAAGCAACTGGCCAAGGAACTGGACAGCCAGCGCCGGCAGGCCGAGGACTGGTACAACCGGGCGCGGCGGGCGCTGGAAACCGGCAACGAGGCGCTGGCGCGCGAAGCGCTGGCGCGCAAGAAGGAACACGACGACATTGTTGCTGGCTTGCAAGCGTCCTGGGAATCGTCCCGCCGCACCAGCGAACGGCTCAAGGCGCAGTTGCGGGCGCTGGAAACCAAGCTGGAAGAGGCGCGGCTGAAGAAGAGCAGCCTGGTGGCGCGACAGCGGGCCGCCCAGGCGCGCGAGCAAATGGACCGGGTGACCGACCGATTTCAGACCGGGCTCGATCTCAACAACTCGTTTGGGCGCATGGCGGACAAGGTCGGGGAGATGGAAGCGCGGATGGAGGCGCGCGCCGAGGTGTACGGTGACTACAGTCCGGTGGAGCGCGAGTTTTTGAAGATGGAAGTGGACGCCGAGGTCGAGGCGGAATTGGCGGTCCTCAAAAAGGAAATCCACAAGGAACAGTCGGCCTGATCGACGGCGGAGAGACATGCGGCGGAGGGAGGGCGGGTCGTGGAATGGGTGATCCTGGGATTTCTGGCGCTGGCGTGGCTGATTTCGCCGATCATCCTGCTGATCGCGCTCGTCGTCGCGCGCCGCCGGGTGCGCGAACTGCGGCGACAACTGGTTACCCGGAGTGTCCCGGAACCGTCCCATGAACCTCCACCGATTCATTCCACGCCGTCCTTGGGCGGCGGTGGCCGCTACGGGCCAGCCGATCTGGAAAACCTGTTGCTGTTGCGGCTGGAATTGCGACGACTGGCCGAAGCGGGCGCGCTGGAGGGGGAGCGCCATCGGCAGTTGGGCGATGATCTGGATCGGTTGTGGGAGCGGCATCTGCGCAAGAGCGGCGTATCCCCGGATGGCGAGGCGTGGCGACTTCGGCGGACGATGGCCTGGAATCTGCTGGCGCAAGGGGTGGAGACGCCACCGGGGCCGCCACCCTGGCAAACCGCCGCCCTCACCCCCGGCCCCTCTCCCGCCAGCGGGCGAGGGGAGCAGATAGCCCTCACCCCCGGCCCCTCTCCCGCCAGCGGGCGAGGGGAGCAGATAGCCCTCACCCCCGGCCCCTCTCCCGCCAGCGGGCGAGACAACCTCACCGGCCCCTCTCCCGCCAGCGGGCGAGGGGAGGTTGCGCTGGAACCGTTGGAAGCGCCAGCCGCGCCAGCGGAATCCCAACCGCCATTGCCGCCACCGGCGTCGGTTCCAGCCCGCCGCCACGCGCCGGTCGAAGCGCCAACGCCAGAGTCGGTCTGGGAGCAAGCGGTTCCCACCGCCGACTGGCGGCCCGCCGCGCCGAGTCCATTGGAAAGGGCGTTGCGTGCTCTGTCCGGCTGGCCGAGGCTGATCGCGCCGTTCCTGGCGCAGAACATCGGCTGGTTCATCGGCGGGTTCTGCTTCGTGGCCGGCGCACTGTTCCTGATCGCCAACACCCAGGGTTTCATCAACGCCCTGACCGTATTCGCCAGCCTGCTCGGCGCCACCGCGTTCCTGATCTGGGCCGGCTATCGGTTCCGCCGCGAACGCCCGGAACTGGTGGTCGCCAGCGGCATGTTATTGACGCTGGGGATGTTGCTGGCGCCGCTCGATCTGGCGGTCGCGGTGCGGCTGGCGGACGCCAGCGCGGGCAACGGCATATTGTTGGCCGTCAGCCTGCTGGTCGTGGCCGGCGCGCTGGCGGCGTTCGCCTGGACCGCGATGCTAGTCAGCGGCCTGATGGACCGGGCGCTGATGGGACGCTATCCGTGGCTGTTGACGGCGCTGACGGCGGTGCAACTGGCCGCGCCGCTGGCCATGATTCTGCCGGGCTGGCCCGGACTGGCGGTGCTGCATGGCGTATTGCTGGGCGTGCTCGGTTATGGGCTGTGGACCTTCGCTGCGGAGTGGCTGCGGCGGCTGTTCGTGGACCGGTGGCTGATCACCTATTACGCCGCCGGCCTGCTGGTCTACACGGCGGCGGTCTCGTTCATCCATCTGACCTGGCTGTGGCCGGAACCGTTGCCGGCCGGTTACGCCGGACCGTTCCTGATGGCGCTGTGTGGATTGCTGTTCCTGGTGGACGCCGCGTTCAAGGACTGGGTCCACAAATACGCCTTCCTGTCCCGGTTCAGCTTCGGGCTTTACGGTCTGTCGGCGGCGGCGGTCGCGGTGGCGGTCCAGACCCCGCCGACAGCGATTCTGACGCTGGCGCTGGGCGCGGTGCTGTATGGCTGGGTGACCTGGCGCTACCGGACCCTGCCGCCGCTGTATCTGCTGTTCGGCTGCGTGGCCGGCCTGTACGGCTACGTCATCCTGGATCCGCTGCCGCCGGCCTGGCACGAACTGGCCAGTCTGCCGGGCCTGTTGGCGTTGCTGGGGCTGTGCCGCTGGGCGCATTCCCGTTCTCGCGCCATCGCCTGGCAATGCCTGATCGCGTTTGGATTGTTGTTGCCCGGTCTGACGGTTTGGAGTCTGGTCTGGGCCACGCCGGGCGGGCTCGGCTTCGCCACCGCCGCGACGGCGGCGCTGCTGGCTTATTACGCGGTCCGGCTGGCGCTGGCGTTGCCGGAAGCCGATCCGCGCTGGGCCTGGGCCGATGGTGCGGTGGTCCTGCTGGCCCTGATGGCGGCCGGCTACGCGCCGGACTGGCTGCCATTCGGCTGGCCCCTGCGAACCGCTTTCGGGTTGCTGGCGCTGGCGGCGCTGTGGACCGCGCTGGGTCTGCACGACCGCCGACAGACGCCGATCAGCCGGACCGTATTCGTCGCTGGCGCGCTGGTGAACGTAGCGCTGGCGCTGATCCTGGGCGGGCTGGCGCTGTGGCCGGCGTTGCTGGGGCGGTGGGAACCGATCCTGCTGCTGGCGCTGGCGGGCGGGCTGTTGCTGTGGCTGAGTCTGGGTTTGCGCCGGCAGGCATTGTTTTATGGGGTGCTGGCGTGCGCGGGTGGCATCGGTGTCCTGATCAAGCGTGGCTGGTTCCCTGGGCCGAGCACCGGCCTGGGCGAGTTCACCGGGGTGCTGGCGCTGTGGGCGCTGCTGTGGTGGCTGGATCGGCCCGCCCGAATGAGTCGGGCGCTAATAACGGATCTGGAGGCGGAAGAATCGACTCCGCCCACGTTCGCGTCCCTGGTTCGCGCGCCGCTGGAACAGGCGATGGTCTTGCTGTGGCTGGTTGGACTGATTCATCTCGGCCAGCGGTGGTTAGGCGGCGGAATGGCCTGGTCGTGGCCGTGGTCGGCGGGCGTGGCGACGCTGACCGGCTTGCTGCTTATCGGTCATTTCCAGCAGTTCCGCTGGGCGGCCTTGCCGATGCTGCTCGGTCTGGCGGGGCTGCTGGTCGGCCTGGACCGGACCGGATGGACACCGCCGTGGCAGGGCGCGGCGGCGGTGCTGTACGCGCTGCTGGTCTGGCGGTTGGGCGGCGCGGCGCTGGGTAGACCGTCAGTTTGGCGCGCGGCGCGGATGCTGGGTTTCACCACGCCTGGCGGGGCGGGGGGTCGCCAACAGGTCCAGGAGAGCCTGCGCGGGGGCGCGCTGCTGGTCGCGGCGGCGGCCGTGGCGGCCAGTCCGGCGCTGGCGGGGCTGGGATGGCCGGCGCTGGAATTGTTGCCAGCCCTGGCGCTGGGTCTGCTGGCTGTTCGGGCTGGCGAGCTGGGAGGACCGATCCGCGCCTTGCGCCTACGCCGCCCTGATCACGCTGACGCTCGGCGTCTGGCTGACCAGCGACTGGCTCGCGCCGGCCGCGCTGTTCAGCCTGGGGCCACCGTTGCCGAATGTCCTTTTGAGCGGGGCGCTGGCGATGGCGGCGCTTGGGTTGGAAGCGAAACGGGCCGCGCCGGTGGCGTACTGGCACGCGCCGCTGGCCGTGACTAGCAGCGTGCTCTATGGCCTGGCGCTGGCCGGCGTCGTGCCGCTGGGATTCCTGGCGACCGATCTGCGCCTGCTGGTCCTGCTGACGCTGCTCTGCGTCGCGTTGTTCCCGGTGACGCGGCCTTGGCCGAACGCCGCTGACTGGCGCGGTCTGGGGCTGCCGGTGCTGTTGAGCGCCCTGATCGGGAGCCTGGCGGACTGGGCGGGTTGCAGCGCGCGGGAGAACGCATGGCTGGCCATCGCCTGGGGTTACGCGCTCTGGGGTGGCGGCAATCTGCTATTGCCGCGCTGGAATGCCCGCTGGCCGGGCTGGGCGGTGGACCCGGCGTTGTGGCCGCTGTTGGGCTTGGCGAGCGTGGTGGGTGGTGGAGTTGTTGGCGTGCTGGCCGGCGCGCTGTCACCCGCCGCCCTGCTGGCCGCGCTGGCGCTGTATCTGTTCCTCCTGCTGCGCAATACCGCATGGCCCGGCATGGCCTGGCTGGCGGTGGCGGCGCTGACGGCGAGCGGCTTGCTGGCCAGCGGCGCGCTGGAATGGAGTTGGTGGGGCCGCGGTCAGGGTCAAGCCGCGACGATCCAGGGTTGTGTCGTCGCCCTGGTGGAATTGAACCTGCTGTTCCTGCTGGTTCCGCTGTGGCGGCGGCACGGCCAGCGGTTGGCGCGCGGGTTGCGCTGGCGGCAAGCCGAGCTGGAACCGCCGTTGTTCTGGACGCCGTTCGCGGTGCTGATCCTGTTGCTAGCGCGACTGCTGTTGCTGGAGGCGGGCGGCCTGCTGTGGGATGGCGCGTTCCGGCTGGAGCGGTCGGCTTGGGCGTTGACCGGACTGGCGCTGTTGCTGGCGGCGACGGCAGGCCACGCCTTCCGGCTGCGGCCGGAGTTGTTGGCCGCGCATGTATTACTAACGGCTCTTGGCATGGCGGCGTTGGCCGCTTGGCTGGACTTGAGCGCGCCGCTGGTTGGATTGTCGCTGGCGGTGGCGCTGTGGAATGGCGCGCTGTTGCTGGCGTGGCGGTACGGATCGCCCCGCTGGGAGGTCTGGCGTTCGGCGCTGGACGGGTGGCTGACCCTGTTGCCGGCGGCGAGCCTGGTCCTGCTGCCGCTGGTGGCCGACTCCCACTGGACGCTTTGCACCGCAACTCTGCTCGTGCTGGCGGCGGCGACGCTGGCGCGGGGCTGGTGGCAAGGACGGCCGTTCTGGCTAAACGCGGGGCTGACGTTAGCCCTGGCCAGCAGCTACACGGTCTGGCTGACGGGCGCGACGGGGTTCGCCTGGTCGCCACTGGTCGGATTGGCGCCTTGGTACGCCGCGCAAACGGTGTTGCTGCTGCTGGCGTCGATGACGGTTCGGCGACGGCTGGCGGCCGAATTGGACGACGCCGATCCCGAAGTGGATTCGGAACGGTTCGGTCGGCTGTACGAGCTGGAATCGGTGATGGCCAGATCGATGCCATGGCTACTGGCGCTGAGCGCCCTCTGGCTGGGGTTGCACGGTGGCGCGGTGGTGGCGCATCGGGCCGGATGGAGGCTGTTGCCATGGCGCTTCGGCGTCCCCGCCGATCCGCTGGCGGCCAGCGCGGCGTTGCTGATGCTGGCGGGGTTGACGCTAACGCGCGCCTGCCGACGACCGAACGAGCCGAACTGGGTTTACGCGACCGCGCTGTTGCTGGGATTACTGGCGGGTTATGGGCGACTGCTGGCGCTGGGCCTGGCGCCGTTCGCGGTCGTCGATACCGTGGCGCTGATGGCGGCGGGCTACGTCGCCTTCCTGTTGCATCAGTTCACCGGTTCGCCGCCGCTGTACCGGCTGGCCTTGGGGTTGCCGCTGCTGGCGCTGGCGACCGCGCCATGGCAACTCGCCTCGGTCTGGACCGGCGGAACCCTGCTGGCCGCCGCCGTGCTGTATCTGTCGCTGGCCAGCGCGCTGCGCAATCCCTGGCCGTTGTACCTGGGGGTGCTGGCGTTGAACGGGGCCATCTACCTCTGGGCGCCGCTGTGGGCGGATCGCTATGGATTGTGGCAGTTCTACATCGCGCCAGCGGCGGCATCGGTGTTGGTGCTGCTCCATCTGCATCGGCGGGAACTGCGTCCGAACGTGCTGAACGGCGCGCGGTTGGCGGCCTTGAGCGCGCTCTACGCGGGGGCGGGGCTGGACGTGTTCCTGCGGCCGGAGTTGAGCGTGTTCGTGTTGGCCCTGGGGCTGGCGCTGCTGGGCGTCGTCGCGGGCGTCGCCTTGCGCATTCGCGCCTTTCTCTACGCCGGCGTGGCGTTTCTAGTGCTGAACGTCGCCGGACAACTGATCCGCTTCTATCCCGAGCAGGCCCTGAGCCGAGCGCTGATTTTGCTGGGGCTGGGAACGGCGATCACGGTGGGGATGGTGCTGTTCAGCCTCAAGCGGGAGTCGATCCTGCGGCGGGTGCGCGTCCTACGGGCCGATCTGGCGGCGTGGGAATGAAGATTGCGCATGGCGCGCGCTACCGGGTTTCCGGCCTGGCCCAAATTCTGACCCGCAATTCTTCCCCGATCAGATCGAACTCCGGCTCCCGCCCCGACAATAAGCGCGACAGGCGGATGATCAGGCGCGGGATGCCGGTGCCGATGGCGCTCATGTAGCCCAGTTGCGTCAACAGCGTCGCCAGTCGCCGATTGCGCTCGGCATGGACGCCCAGCCGGATATTGTCCAGCGTCACCGAATTCGGCAATCGCCCCGGACTGCGCACCTCCACGCGATCCGGGAACACGAACAGCCGGATTTGCGAACCGCTCAGGCTGTAATCCCGGTGGGCGACGGCGTTGACCACCGCCTCGCCCAACGCCTTGCGGTCGTACAACAGGATGTCCTCGCGCCGGAATCCCAGTTCTCGCGCCGGTTGGCGGATGTTGCGCTCCAGAAACAGCCGGGCATCGTCGATGATCGTCGGCAGCCGCCCAACGATCTCGCGCCGGTCCAGGATGTCGGCGTCCTCGTCCAGACCGGCGAAGGCCACCGCCGACAGCCGGCTTTGCGGCATGAACCGTTGCGGCTCGGCGCCGAACATCAGCAAACCCGCCACCGTCAGCAACCACTTGCCATCCACGGCTTCCGCCAAGCGCAGATGACGCAGCAACTGTTCCAGGGGTAGCCGGCTTTGTTCCAGTTGCTCCGCCAGCGGCAGGCCAAATTGCGCCTCGTGATAAGCGGCGAACGCCTCCCGCGACAGGTCGTTCAGCGCCGTTCCCCAGACCGGACTTTCGTCATAATGCAGTTCGCCCGCCGCCTGGGCGATCCGCGCCAGTTCCCGTCCGGTCGCGTCCTGCTTGTCCCGACCCACCCGGAGATAAAACCGGCCTCCGGCGGTGCGGTACGGTTTCGAGCGGTTTAGAGCCGGCATCACCGTCAGCACGACGATCTCGCGACCTTCGATCCGGTGTTGTTCCAGTACCGGGCTGACTGGGGGAATGCAGCGATCCCGGCAGAGATGGGTCAGGGACTGGAAAACCGTGGCGCTGTCCGGCAAACCGACGACGGAACCGTCGTCGGCCACGCCGAGATACAGGCGGCCTCCCTCGCTGTTGGCGAAGGCCACGATTTCACCGGCTACGCTTTCCGGGTTATCAAGTTGGCGCTTGAATTCCCGATGCTGGTTTTCGCCCTGGGCCAGTTCGGCGAGGAGTTCGTCCGGGTTCATGTTCGCCCCGTCATTCCACCTTCACGGTCCCCATCGCCCCACGCCCGAATTGCCACGGTTTGTACATATCCTCCACATACACCGCCGGTTGCCGGTAGACGCCCGGCGTCACCGCCCGCACTAGATAGGCCAGGGTGAATTTCCGCTCGCCGCCGGCCTCGAAATCCAGCGCCGCCACGAAACGGTCGTCGCGGAATTCGGTATGCAGCGTTTCGGTCAGTTCGGGCAGCCAGGCGATTTCGGCGGTCGAGGCGTTGTGCGCCAGCCGGGCATTTTCGATTTCCAATCCCGCCGGCAAGAGATCCACCACCAGCGCCTGCTGCTCCTCGCGACCTTGCGCCTCGCCGGTGATGACCACCACCAGCAAATCGTTCTGATGAAGCTGGGTCGGGTCCACGTCCTTGCCGGCGCGGGTGTAATAGCGTCGACTGAGGGTGAAGCCCTCCCGCGCCGGTGGCTGCGGCGCGGCCAGCACGCCGCTCAGATTCAGCGTATACCACGCTGGCTGCGCGCCCTGATTGACCACGGTCAACCCCTTGGCCCGTTGCGCCGCCGTCGGCGTCAGATAGAACGGATCGGCGGTGGTCGTCTGGCCGTCGACCGCCAACTGGGTCCGACCGGGCTGTTTCAGCAGCGCCTGGGCCGCTAGCAGCAGCCAGGCTTGTTCCTGAGTGCTGGCGTAGCGGCGCTGGTTGAACTCGGCGGCCACCTGCTCGGCCAGCGGCGGCACCTGCTCCGGAAACAGCCCCGTTTCGGCCAGCAACGTCAACAGCGCCGCCCGGTCGCGCAATGGACTGCCATAGTCGCGCCCCTCGCCCCGGCCCGACCGTTTCAAGGCGGCGGTGAACGCCTCCTTGGCCCGGCCCAGCTCGCCGTAGCGGGCCAGCGCCGCGCCCAGTTGCGCCTGGGCCAGCGCGCTCGGTAGCTTCTGCAAATGGTTGTCGTGCAGGTAGCGCAAATCGCCAATGGCGGCCTGCTGTACTCGCGCCAGCACGTACAGGGCGTAGGCCCGCCAGCCGAGTTTCGCTTCCTCGAAGCCTTCCTGGTTTGACTGTTCCTGCAAATACTTCAGGCCGTGCTGATACGCCGATTCCGGGACCAGGTATTGCTCCTGCCGGGCGCGGACCAGGAAATCCATGGCGTAGGCCGACAGCCAGTTTTCGACGTTGCTGTCGGGACTCCACAGCCCGAAACCGCCGCCAGCGTCCTGCAAGGTCAGGATACGCTGAATCGCCTCCTGCACCCGCGCTCGCAAACCCGCCTCGGTGGCGTTCTGACCGACCCAGACCTCGGCCACCTGGTTGAAGTACAGCAGGGGGAGGGCGCGGCTGGTGGTCTGTTCCAGACAGCCATAGGGATAGCGATCCAGTTCCGCCAGCAACTCGGGCACGTTCAGATTGGGGCGGCTGCTGAAGCTCAACCGGGCCTGGCCGGTGCTGGGCAGATAATCGCCCAGCAACTCGTTGCCGATCCGCAGCGACTCACCGGGATTCAGGCGCTTGGCGATGCGGTTGGTGGTGATCGCCTGGGCCGGGCGCACGCCGATCTCGGACTCGCGCACCAGTTGGAAGCCGTTCGGCCCGTCCAGATGCAGGCGCACTTGCCCGACGCCGGGTTGCAGTCCGCGCAGGGTAAAGGTTCGGCTGTCGGAATTCTGCGTGGCGGAGTCAGCGACGGTGAAGGTGAACGCCGCCGGTTCGGTTACCGCCGCCGCGCCGTCGGCGCTCAGCCGGATGTGGTATTCGCCGGGCGGGGCGCTCAGGTTTTGCACGGTTACGGTGACCCGGCTTTCGTCCTCCGGCGCCAGGAAGCGCGGCAGGTAGACGCGCGCCACTAGTGGATCGCGCACCAACGGCGCGGCCTCGGCCCGGCCCAGCCGGTTGCGATCCCAGGCCACCGCCATCAGCCGCAATTGACCGTTGAAATCGGGCAGGGCCAGCGGAATTTTCGCCTGGCCGCTGGGGTCCAGCGCCACCGGCCCGGAAAACAGGGCCAGGGTTTTCACCGTGCGCACCCCGGAGCCGTCCAGTTGCCGGCTGTCGGCGTCGCCGCCGACCTTGAGTTGGCCTGGCCGGCCGCCGGCTTCGATCAGCCTGCCGTACAGGTCGAGCAGTTGCATTCCCAGCCGGCGCTTGCCGAGGAAGTAGCGGGTCGGGTCCGGACTGGTGAAATCGGTCAGTTGCAGAATGCCTTCGTCCACCGCCGCCACGGTCACATACGCCGGCTGGCTGGGATCGAGACCGGTCACCGTCACCGGCAGATCCACGGTCTGGCGCGGTTTCCACTCGGTCGGCGCGGTCAGCGCGACGTTCAGGGTGCGCGGCGCGGGGTCCAGCCCGACCCAGGCGACGCCGATAGCTCGCCCCGGCCCGCGCTGGGCCGCGTTGTCCGCCGGCCGGAAGGCGGTGGCGGCGACGTACACCCCCGGCCCCCATTCGGCGGGAATGGGCAACTCCACCGTGGTTCCCTCCGCCGGGGCGCTGACCGTTTTGCTCGACCACAGCCGGTCGCCGACCACATTCAGCAACACCTCGCCGGCGAACGGGGCCCGGACGAAGACCTTGGCGGTCTGGCCCGCCTGGTAGCGCGGCTGATCCAGTGTCACTTTCATCTGGTCCGGCGTGTCGCTGTTCTCGCCCGGGTTTTCGAACCAGCCGACGGTGAAGCGCACGCTGGAGGCGACGCCAGTCGCCGGGTCAATCACGTCCAACCGGTAATTGCCCCATTCCGCGATGCGGTGCGTGAACGCAGCCGGTTGACCGGCGGCGACGTTGAGGGTTCGACTGGTGACCGGCGCGCTGTCGCGGATCACCAGCTTGTAGTCCCAGCGGTTGTCGCCGTAGTACCAATAATACTGATGGTCCTCACGCACCAGGTCGGCCCGCAGCCCGCTCCTGGCCAGCGGCTGACCCAGTGGATCAAGGGCGATCACGTCGAAGCCGGCCTCCTGGCCCAGGGGGATGCCGTCGTCGCCGAAGCGTGGTTTGACACCGATGGCGAACGGCTGGGCGCGATAGGGCAGATTCAGACTGCGGGTGACCGGCCGGCCACCGGGTTCGAACAACGACACCCGCACCCGCGCCTGCAACGGCCGGCTGGTGTCGGGCGTCTCGCTCAACGTCACTTGCGCCTGGGCCTTGCCCTGGGCGTCGGTGCCAGCCAGCGCCACCGGGAAGCGCTTGGCGGTCCAACTGTCCTGCGCCAGCCCGAATCGATAGCCAGGGAAAGTGGGGTAGGGGTTGGGATCTTCGTTCAGCACCACCTCAGCCTCGGTCTTGAGATTGGCCGCCGGCGCGCCGTACAGGAAACGGCCATTGATGTCCACCATCGCCGGCTCGCCCGGTTTCAGCACCGGCGCGGTGGAGCTCAGTTCCAGTTTCAGCCGCTGGGGCACGAAATCCTCGACCTGAAAGCTGACCTGGCCCACCGATTCGCCCTTGGGATCGGCGTAGGCCTTGACCGTCCAGGTGCCGGTGCGGGCGTTCAACGCCAGCGGTAGTTGGACGTGGTAGCCGCCCAGCGCTGGCTGGCCTGGCTTCGGTTGCCCGGCCTCCACTTCGTCGGGACGGAACAACTTGAGGGTCAGCGGCGCGTCCGGCAGGGCGTAGCCGCGACTGTCGCGAACCAGGACCATCAATTCCACCGTCTCGCCGGGCCGGTAGACTCCGCGTTCGGTGTAGAGGAAGGCGTCCACCGCCCCCGGCGCGGCCCGGCCCTCGACGCCCCGGTCGCTGAGGTCGAAGGCCGGCTTGGTCAGATCGAGAAAGTTGTAGTCGCCGTTGCCGTAGGCCATCAGCAGCGCCGGCTCGCGCCCGCCACCGCCGCGCAACAGGCCCGGATCAAGGCGGACATAGCCCTTGCCGTCGGTGATCGCCTTGCCCAATTCGCCGTTGTTGCGGGCGTACAGCCGCACATCGACGCCAGCCAGCGGCTTGGCGGTGGCCAGCGAGCGGGCGAAGACGTGCAGGCCGTCGTTGCCACGCATCGTGAACAAACCAATGTCGGAAACCACCAGCCATTGCGTGGCCCGGCTTTCGTAGCTGTCCGGGTCTTCCTTGACCGGTTCGGCGGCTACGATGTAGATGCCCGGTTGCGGGTCACGCAGAATTTCGTTGATCGGCACGGCGGTGGTCACGTCCTGATTGCGTTCGCCGCTGGCCAGGGTCAGGTTGCCCTCCCACAGCAGCTCGCCGGAATTCTTGGCGACCCGCCTGATATCGTAGCCATCCAGGGGATTGCTCAGGTGGCGATCCAGGATTTGTTGCAGCAGGTTGCGGTCGTTGACGCGCAACACCCGCACCCGCGCCTGGTCCATGTTGACGCTGATCAACGGCAACTGCTGGCCGCTGGCCTTGGGCAACACGTAGGCGGTCCCGCGAAAGCCCAGGGTGGGCTTGCGGTCCTCGACCCTGGCGGTGAAATTCTGAGCGGCGCGCGTCTTTTCACCCGTTGCCGACGGGATGCCGGCGCGGGCCTTGATCGCGTAGCTCTGGCCGTGGCGGACGCCCTCGACGCACAATTGCTGGCCCTGGGCGCTGACCGCCGGCTGGATGGCCGGTTCGACGACCAGATAATCCTCGTAGTGAACTTGGCGGCCCTTGGCGAGGTCATCGGAGAATTTGAGACAGATTTTCGGGGTGGCGCTGTCCGATTCGACCTCGACGCCCTTGATCTGGAAGGCATTGGCGTCGGCCAGTTCCTGGTAGCGCTTGGCGATCCGGGGGTTGTCCTCCAGTTCCAGCCCTTCGCGGAAGGCGGCGAGGGCCTGTTTGGGCTCCTTGGCGCGGTCGTACAGCTCGCCCAGTCGGAACAGGGCCCGGGCGCGCTCGAACGGGACGCGCGCTGTCTGATAGGCGTTCCAGGCGGCCTGCCGGGTCCGTTCCTGGGCGCGTTCCCGATCAGAGCTCTGATTTTGGTCGGTCCGGGTTTGCCAGATCTGGCTCAGACCCAGCCAGGCCCCCACCGGGTCGGCGCCCGCCGCGATGGCGGTTTCCTGACTGGCGATGGCGGCGGCCCAGTCCTTGCGCGCCGCCTGCTGGCTGGCCTGTTGCAACAGGGCGTCCGGCGACTGGCCGGCGGCGGCGCGACCGTCGCGGATCAGTTGCTGATACTGGGCCGCCGCCACGGCGAGCGGCGTGTCCTCGAAAGCGTGGGCGCTGGCGGACAGCAGGAGCGCCAACAGGGCAAGCAGCGACAATGAAAGGCGCATGAGAAACTCCTTGTGACAGCCGGCTGGGGATGGCGGTTCTTGCGACGACCCGAGCCTCGAATCGGGGAGGGCGGCCAAGGCTGAATGGACGGTCAGGCTAAATGATAGCCCGTTTCGGCGCGGTTGGCTGACGATGGGCGGTTCGCGTCGCCACCATGGCGAAACGTGGTTCGTTATGAAAAAATAGTGAACCATTTATTGCAATACACTGGTTTTCATTGTGATCGATTCGGAGGGTTATCGACCAAACGTCGGCATCATCCTGTGCAATGCCGACGGGCGCTTGTTCTGGGCGAAACGAATTGGCCAGCATTCCTGGCAGTTTCCCCAAGGCGGCATTCGGCGGGATGAGTCGCCCGAGCAGGCCATGTTTCGCGAACTGGCCGAGGAGGTTGGCTTGCGGCCGGAGCATGTCGAGGTGATCGGCTGCACCAAGGGCTGGTTGCGCTATCGCCTCCCCAAGCGCTTGATCCGCTGGGGTAACCAGCCGACCTGCATTGGCCAGAAGCAGGTCTGGTTCCTGCTGCGGATGTTGGGCGGGGAGGACGCGGTGCGTCTGGATTCCTCCGGCCACCCCGAATTCGATCACTGGCAGTGGGTGGACTACTGGTATCCGTTGCGGGCCGTGGTGTCGTTCAAACGCCATGTGTATTGGCGCGCCCTGCGCGAACTGGCGCCGCTGTTGCCTCCCCTCCACCTGCCCAAGCGTTCGATCCTCACGCACCGCCATGACGAGGCGCCCGAGCGGTCAACTCGGCGAGGATCGGGGTTCGACAGGTTGCCGACGCCAGTTCGGACTTTGGAGGTGGCCACGGCGGCCATGGAGATCGCCATGGAAGCCACCCTCGCGGTCTCCCATCCGCCGGAATTGGAACCGGCGCACCCCGTGGTCGCGAGCAACCCCCCGTCCGTTTTGCCTCTGCACCCCGCGGGGACTTATCCGCATCCGGTCATCACCCGCATGGTCGTCGCGGCGCGGCGCGGCGGTGTTCTCGAACCCATGACGGTGATTACCTCGCCGGCTCGGGAAACGGCGACGGTGACGTCCACCCTGGATGGGTCGCGTTTTCCGCGTCCGCCGACGCCACGCTCGCGCCGGATTTCCCGGCGCTGATCGCTTCGCTCACCATTAGTCTTCAGCCGAGACCGGTTCCATGCTGGATATCCTGCGGCGCATCATCCAGGACATCAACGCCGCCCGCGACCTGCACGAGGCGCTTGGCGTGATCGTCGCCGAGGTCAAGACCGCCATTCACACCGACGTGTGCTCCGTGTACATGACCGACGCCGTTCGTGGCGAACACGCGCTGATGGCCACCGATGGCCTGCGGCCAGGCGCGGTCGGCAAGGTGCGACTGAAGCTGGGACAGGGGCTGGTCGGATTGGCCGCCAGCCGGGCCGAGCCGGTCAACGTCGATGACGCGCCCGCCCATCCCGCCTTCCGCTACATCGCCGCCACGGGCGAGGCGCCGTTCCATGGTTTCATCGGCGTGCCGATCATTCGGCGGCGCAAGGTGTTGGGTGTGTTGGTGGCGCAACAGCGCGAGCGGCGCAAGTACACCGCCGATGAGGAGTCGTTCCTGGTGACCTTGGCCGCGCAACTGGCCGGCTGCATCAACCAGGCGGAAATCCGCCAGGCGCTGGACCGGCTGAACGGCGATACGCTGGTGGAGACCCTGTTCCTGGAGGGCGTTGCCAGCGCCCGTGGCTTGGCGATCGGCGAGGCGGTGGTGGTGTTTCCGACCACCGCGTTGGATCGGGTCCCGGACAAGGACATCGAGAATCCGGAGGCCGAGGCCTCGCGGTTCCGGCAGGCGGTAGCGGCGGAGCTGGCCGAGTTGCAACGGCTCAGCGAGCGGATGCGTCTCTTTCTGTCGGCGGGCGACCGAGCGTTGTTCGACGCCTACGCGCTGCTGCTGGGCAGCGACAGCCTGGTGAACGGCACCCTGGAACGGATTTACGCTGGCAACTGGGCGCCGGGCGCGCTGCGCGCCACCGTGCTGGAATACGCCAATATCTTCACCGAGATGGACGATCCCTACCTGCGCGAACGCGCCGCCGACATTCTCGATCTTGGCCAGCGCTTGCTCAATCGCTTGCAGGAAGCGCAGGCGATCAACCGTCATTATCCCGACCACACCATTCTGATGGGCGACGAAATCAGCGTTTCCCAGTTGCTGGACGTGCCGCCGGAGCAGCTCAAGGGATTGGTGTCGGTGCGGGGCACCGGCGCCTCGCACGTGGCCCTGCTGGCGCGCGGCCTTGGGGTACCGGCGGTGTTCGGGGTCAGCAATCTGCCGCCGGGCCGGTTGAACGGGCGGGAAGTGGTGGTGGATGGCTACACCGTCCGGGTCTGCATCCAGCCCAACCCGGCGCTGCGCCAGGAATATCTGAAGCTGATCGCCGACGAGGCCGAGCTGTCGCGCGATTTGCAGCACCTGCGCGATCTGCCGGCGGAAACCCCGGACGGTCACCGGTTGGAATTGCACGCCAACTCCGGCTTGTTCGCCGATATCGCCGCCGCCCGCGACAGCGGGGTTCAAGGCGTGGGATTGTATCGGTCGGAACTACACTTCTTTCTGCGCGACCGCTTTCCTGGCGAGGAAGAGCAGACCACCCTGTACAGCCGGGTGCTGCGGATGATGGAGCCGCACCCCGTGGTGTTGCGCACCCTGGACATCGGCGGCGACAAACCCTTGCCGTATTTCCCGATCGACGAGCAGAACCCGTTTCTGGGTTGGCGCGGCATCCGCATCAGCCTGGATCAGCCCGATCTGTTCAAGACCCAGTTGCGGGCGATGCTGCGCGCGGGAACCACTCATCCGAACCTGTCGATCCTGTTGCCGATGGTCAGCGGTATCGGCGAACTGCGCGAAGCGCTGGAACTGTTGCGCGAGGCCCAGGCGGAGCTGGCCGAGGACGGGGTGGTGGTCAGGGCGCCGCGAGTGGGGATCATGGTGGAAGTGCCGTCGGCGGTCTATCAGATCGACAAACTGATCCGCATGGTGGATTTCGCTTCCATCGGCAGCAATGATCTGACCCAATATCTGCTGGCGGTGGATCGCAACAACGACCGGGTGGCCAAGCTGTATGATTCCTTGAATCCAGTGGTGCTGGCGGCGATTCGCCACGTGATCGATCAAGCGCGGGCCGCCGGGCGGCCCATCAGCGTCTGTGGCGAGATGGCGGGCGATCCGGCGGGCGCCCTGCTGGTGATGGCGATGGGAGTAGACAGCCTGAGCATGAATCTGGGTAGTTTGCTCAAGATCAAGTGGCTGATCCGCAGCGTTCCCTATTCCGAGGCTCAAACGCTCTTGGCCGAGGTGATGGACCTCGACAGCGCCGCCGCGATTCGCGACCGCGCCAACGCTTTTCTGGAGCAGCATGGCTTGAGTGGGTTGTTGCGGGTGGGGAAGTAGTGAAATCATGAGGCGTCGCCAAAGCCCGCCGGGAATCGGGTTAGCGCGTTTCTCTCACGCCGAACGATTCGATTCCAGTCATCACCTCCGCGTGGGCGGCGTCCAGTTCCACCAGTAAATTCTCGCCAACGTCGCCGTCAGTCCGAATGCTCTCCTCGATCGCGCGCGCCGCCGTCTGTAGCCGGTTCGCGCCCACCGCGCCGGCGGTGGATTTCAAGGTATGCGCCAAGCGCTGACACGACTCGGTATTGCCCGCCGCCAAAGCGGCTCGAATCCGACCGGCGGATTCCGCCTCGGTCTGGCGGAATAAGCCGAGCGCCTTCTCAAGCAAGGCATTGTTGCCACCCATCCGGTCGAGCGCGGTGTCGATATCCAGCCCCAGAGGCGGGCCACGTGGGTTTGGTCGCGAATCGATGATCGGCGTCGTTTGAGCGGAGGGCGCCGAGGAGGCGTCATCGCCGGGTTTCAAAACGGGGTTGATGAGCCATTTCCCAAGCTTGGCAAACAATTCGTCCACTGTGATGGGCTTGCTGACATGGTCGTTCATCCCGGCCGCGATGCATTGCTCTATGTCGGTTTGAAAGACGTTGGCGGTCAGCGCGATGATCGGCGTATTGGCGAAACGCGGGCTTTTGCGCAGTTCCTGGGTCGCCCGAAGGCCGTCCATGACGGGCATCTGGATATCCATCAGCACTGCATCGAACGATTGTATCTGAGCTGCCTCGATGGCTTCCAGGCCGTTCTCGGCGATGATGACATCCACGCCAGCTTTTGCCAGAAATTCTTGGATGACTTGCTGGTTTAGCGGGTTATCCTCAACGACCAGCACGCGCGCTCCGCGCCAGCGCGCCCGTTCGAACTCCGTAACGACGCGCCACGCGTTGGCTTCGGACAGGATCGCATCGGCACGCCCTTCTCCCCGGGTGAAAGGGGCGGAAAAATGGAACGTGCTTCCCTTTCCGTGCTCACTTTCCACGCTGATCTCGCCGCCCATCAGTTCCGCCAACCGCTTGGAGATCGCCAGACCCAGGCCGGTGCCGCCAAATTTTCGAGTTGTTGAGGTATCGGCCTGCGAGAAAGCCCCGAATAATCGTTCTTGCTGCTCCGGCGTCAAGCCGATACCCGTGTCGCTGACCGAATAACGCAACATGACCTTGTCGCCGCCTTGCACGACGGTGACGACGTTCACCGTCACACTGCCGCGCTCGGTGAACTTGACGGCGTTGTTCGCCAGGTTCATGAAGATTTGGCCGAGCCGAAGCGAGTCGCCCCGCAGAAGCCTTGGGGTTTCCGGCGCGATCCGGACGGTGAAGTCGAGATGTTTTTCACGAGCCTGCGCGCCGATGGCGCTGCTCAACCGATCCATGACTTCGTATAGATTGAAGTCCACGTTTTCCAGGGAAAGCTTGCCTGCCTCAATCTTGGAGAAATCGAGAATGTCGTTCAGGATGTTCAACAGCAACTCGGCGGAACCGTTGATCTTGAGCAGGTATTCACACTGTTTTTCCGGGGTTGCCTCCAGCCCCAGACGAGTTAATCCGAGAACCGCGTTCATGGGCGTGCGAATCTCGTGGCTCATGTTGGCCAGGAATTCGCTTTTGGCCTGGTTGGCCAATTCCGCCTCGCGCTTGGCTGCCAGAGCGGCTTCCCGCGACTCGGTAAGACCGGTGACCAGGGTCTCGTTTTCGAAGCGCAGGCGCTGGCTGTCGGCGATGTTGAATCGATAACGTTCGGCGCTGACGACCAGAGCATACAGTTGGAGGAGGGCGGTGATCGCGAGAACCAGATAGATCATCCCGCCTTTTAGAACGAAAAGCGCGCTCATCGGAAGCAGGACCGCCCCGGCGAAGAGCGGGAACGCGCCTCGTACCGGCGCCTGCAAGGGCATCGCGCCCGAACACATGCCCAGCAGGATGAGGCAGAGAAAGGTTTCGCGGTTGGCGTCCGCCACGGGATACAACCAGACCCCGCCGCCGCCCCAAATGGCTCCGGACAGCAAGGCGCTGAATCGGGTCCAGCGTTCCCAGGCCACGACGCCGATCGCCGCCCCGGCCCGATCCAGTCGGGCAAACCGCCAGCTCAGGGCCAGTCTTAAACAAAACGCGACGATGGCTAAGGTAAGCCAGGCCAGCAGATGGAACCGCTCCATGATCGGCCAAAGTACCAGCGTCGTCAAACCCGCCGTGAACAAGGTCATCGCTTGACTGACCGGCGTGTTGCGATGAAACAGTCGCAACTGCTCCAACGCGACACGGTTGCTGGTGACGCCGGTGGGCCGAGGCGCGAATCTTGACAGTATCTCTAGATTGGAAGTTATGCCTTTTAGTAACATGCTTATGATGTGGCCTGTCGGATGTTTTGCATCGGCCCGGGGGTATCTACTGGTGTTGACCGCAACGACGGCTGGGTAGCTAAGCGGTAGATTCTTTGCGTCGAGCGGCGCTTAAGAATTTGGCCGGAAGCAATCTCCCTGAATTATACCTGACGGACTCAAGTCATCCGGCGGACAATGACACTGCCTCTCATGATGCAAAGTGGGTCGGCGGGCCAGCCATGCAGCGTTCATCGCCGCCGTTCGGATTTTTGGAGAATCGTTCGATGGTTGCACTAACCTCTCAAGCCATCGCCCCGGTGGCCGATATCGACTTCTGGTTCGATTTCGCCAGTAATTACAGTCATATCAGCGTCATGCGCATCGAGCGGGAGGCGGCGAAGCACAACGTCAAGGTGATCTGGAAACCCTTCCTGCTCGGTCCCATCTTCAAATCGCTCGGCTGGGCCACCTCGCCCTTTATCGTGCACAAGGCGATGGGTGCGTACATGTGGAAGGACATGGAGCGCCAATGCGCGAAGTATGGTGTCCCGTGGCGACAGCCGACCGCGTTTCCCCGCCTCTCGGTGCTGCCCCTGCGGGTGGCGCTGATCGGCGTCGATCAACCGTGGATCGGCGACTATTGTCGGCGGATCATGCGACGAAATTTCGTCGATGATCAGGACATCCACACTCCCGAGGCTGTTGGTCAGGTATTAACCGATCTTGGCCTCCCGGCGGACGAGACCATCGCGCGGGCGCAGTCGGAATCCAACAAACTCAAACTTCGAGAGAGCACCGAGGCCGCGCGAGCCTTGGGCGTTTTCGGCGCTCCGACCTTTTTCGTGCGCGGCGAAATGTTCTGGGGCAACGACCGGCTCGACGACGCGCTGGATTTCGCCACCCAGCCGGTCGATCCATGAAAGCCGGGCGGCGATGCGCGCGTCAGTTCAGGGTTTGACATCGCCGGTCTGTAACTCCACCCGATTCTGCTTCTGGTTGTAGCCCATCCGGGCGATGACCTCGTAATCCAGTTCCGCCTTGTCGCCGGCGGGAATTTCGGTCTCGAATTGCGCGGTCTGGAAATCGTGCAGGGTTGGATTCAGCCGGCTGCGGAACACGATGTCGCCCGCGTATTCGCGGCGGATTTGCACACTGATAGGTTTGCGGGTGTAGTTGCGGATTTTCTGCCGATACACTGTAATGTTCGTCCTAGCCAGCCACTTGGCTGTCCAGTTCCAGCTTGACCCCGTCCTCGCCCAGATTGTGATAGAGATTATCCTTCTTGATCTAGTCATCGGCGATCATCGCTCAGATTCCTAAATCCATAATTATTTCTTAGCCAATGATTATCACGATTCCAGCTAACGTCGAACCTCAGGGCGTGGCTTATAAATATCGTCCTGATATTGATGGATTGCGGGCGATAGCTGTCCTTTTGGTGGTTTTTTTTCATGCCTTTCCACGGTTTATCAAGGGCGGATTTATCGGTGTTGATGTTTTCTTCGTTATTTCAGGCTATTTGATCAGCACAATTATTCTTTCAAGTTTGGCAGAAAGTAGATTTAGCTATATTGGATTTTATAGTCGGCGTATTAAACGAATTTTGCCAGCATTGATATTGATTTTTTTAAGCAGCATCGTATTTGGATGGTACGTACTATTGAATGATGAATTTCAACAACTGGGGACGCACTTGGCGGCAGGAGCTGGTTTTGTATTAAATTTCTTATTATGGAGTGAATCTGGATATTTTGACCGCCAATCATTTGAAAAACCGTTGTTGCACCTATGGTCATTAGCGATTGAAGAACAATTTTACATTGTTTGGCCAATTTTATTAGGGTTGGCTTGGAAAAGAAAATGGAATTTATTGATGCTTGTATTGGTAGTCTTATTTTTTTCATTTATTATAAATATCTATTTGACAATTAATGATGAAACCTCAGCTTTTTATGCGCCATGGTCGCGTTTTTGGGAACTGATGGTTGGTTGCTCGTTAGCTTACATAACATTATATAAACCAAATTATTCATCTTTTTTATCATTGGAGAAAAACTGGCAATCAGTCACTGGTTTGGTTCTTATTTTTCTAGCCGCACTAGTCTTGAACAAACAAAGTACATTCCCAGGCTGGTGGGCGCTGATACCGACGATCGGTGCTTTTTTAATTATTAATGCTGGCGCCGATACATGGCTTAATCATCATTTCTTGAGCAAGCCAAAACTGGTTTGGATGGGTCTGATAAGCTATTCGCTGTATCTATGGCACTGGCCAATATTTTCTTTTATTCGTATTGTTTCGTTTAAGGAAGAGATTGGTCCCGTAATATCAATTATAGCCATTCTGTTTAGTATTATATTAGCGTGGCTAACCTATTCTTTTATTGAAAATAAAATCAGATATAATCAGAAAAAGATAACCGTCATTACGCTTTTGATTACCTGCCTATTCTGTGTCTTTATTGGGTTATATATTCAGCAGAAAAAAATAGCGACTCGTAATGATGGAGATATAGGATTAATTTTTAGGATCGTGGATGACAGAGTATATAAAAACAAACTTGAAAGCAAAATAATCAATAATATCAATTATTTTTATCTGGATAACAAAAAAAATAAGAAAAATCAAGATGTATTGTTTATTGGTGATTCACATGTTAGACATTACATTCCAAGAGCAATCCAATTATCAGAAAATCCCGATTATAATATAAAAAACATTTATTTAACCATCCGTGATGGATGCCCAATGATACCTGATGTTTTCGACGATATATTTAAAAAGTGCAAAAAAGAATGGGTTGAGCGACTCAACTTCGCGTTGAGTCCCCAAATTAACTCTGTGGTTATTGGTTCCTGCTGGAATTGCGTACTCACCAGTTCGGTTGAAAAGCCTCTGATTTCGTCAGACGAAGACCCAAGAAGGACACGCGCGCTTAATGTGCTGGAAAATTTATTAAAGCAGATAGCCAACACAAAAAAAGTATATCTATTGCTCGACAGTCCAAATAACAGACTATTCAATCCGAGAAATTTTTTTGATGGGTCACGCCTGACAAAATTAACATTAAGAAAATTGACTGAACCCATTCAGCTTGATAATGAACAGAAAGAACTGCGAGAAGAGCTAATCGCGATAGCAAACCGATCTGGAGCGATTGTGATTGATCCAATACCAGCGCTATGCCCCGATGACAAATGTCATATATTGACCAATGATGGCAAGTCAATTTATACCGACAATCATCATTTATCGGCTTCATGGGTAAGAAACTTCGCCAATTACATTGATATTGCGGTTAAGGCATCGGATGATGGTTCATAGTGTTTTCCATACTAGGCAAGGTATTTTTTATGCCCAGCAATGAGGAAACTTCACTCCCCTCAGTGTTATTCGCTTTCGGAGGGGAGTGAATGATTGCTCCGATTTAGCGCCCTGCTTCTCCGGTCTGTAACTCCACCCGGTTCTGCTTCTGGTTGTAGCCCATCCGGGCGATGATCTCGTAATCCAGTTCCGCCTTGTCGCCGGCGGGAATTCCGGTCTCGAATTGCGCGGTCTGGAAATCGTGCAGGGTCGGATTCAGCCGGCTGCGGAACACGATGTCGCCCGCGTATTCGCGGCGGATTTGCACGCTGATGGGCTTGCGGGTGTAGTTGCGGATTTTCTGCCGATACACCGTATGCTCATCCCAGCCGGCGACCTGACTGTCTAGTTCCAGCTTGAACCCGTCGTCGCCCAGCTTGCGGTAGAGATTGCCGCCCTTGATCTGGAACCAGAGGTTGTCGCGGTAGACCTTTTGCTTGAACAGTTCGAACACCACCGCCGGGTCGGGACCGAGGTTCAGCTCGATCTTGTCGCCGATGGGGACGTATTTCAGATTTTGCGCCGCAAGATAACTCAAGCCATCGCGGCCATTGGCACGGAACACCCGCAGCATTCCATCCGGTAGCGGCGTGGTTCCCAGTTTGGAAGCCGTGTCGTTGCGCAGCAGATAGAGCCGGGTCAGTTGCTCGCCGTACTCGCGGGGTCGGTAACGGTACTCGACCGTCATCGGCACGCCCGCCGCCTCAAAACTGCGCAATCGCTTGGCCCAGCCGTTGGGCACGGTTTCGGTCCCTTCGATGGTGTAAATGAAGTACTCGCTCAGCCCTTCCTTGATGATCTCCTTGGGCGCTTCCATTTCCGCCACCCTGTCGTAGGCGGCGCCAGCCACCGCCATCGACGCAGGCGCGGCGGGCGCCATCATTTTGCGGGCGGCTTTCTGGCGCAGATCCCGGTATTCCTCCCGCTTGAGTTCGTCCACCCGCCCGACCGGCACTTTCGCCAGTTCGGCGATCTTCTCCACCAGATTGATCGTGCCCACCACCAGCCGCACCTGGGCGTTTTCGTAATCCTCGCCGGACTGGTTGCGCACCCGCACGAAGCTTTCCAATCGCAAGGTCTTTTCGTCGGCATCGGCGATGGCCACATAATCCGCCGCCCACGAAATGCCGGAAGTGAAATAGCTGATTTCGATGGTTACCTCGCGGTTGGCGTCGCTCTGCACATTCCAGTACAGCACCTGCGGCTTGTCGTGCGGGAAGGTGGTGTCGAGCACTTCCAGTCCGGTCTTCGGTTCGCGGAATTTCAGATCCACCGAGGTGGGATCGATCAGGGTATTGGCCCAGGAAAATTGCAGGGGGTTGACACCCTGTTTGAAGGTCACCACCCGCGTTTCCCTGACCAGGGTCAGGTCCTCGGAGTTGTAGATGGTCAGTTGCACCGTGCTTCGGGTGGGTACGGTGGCGAGATCGACGTTGCGGGCCGGCAGCGCCAGCGGCAGCAGCAACCCAAACAGGCATAGCAGCCAACGAACAGTCAGGTTGGAAGTCATGGCGCTCACCACTCGTTATTCAGGGTTAGCCGCAAGGTATGAATCTGCTTTTGCGCTTGGCCGTTGGCAGGGCGAGCCGGTAGATCGACGTGAAACAGCAGCTTGTCGGCGTCGCTCTTTTCAGGGTCGGGCCTGCGCAGGCTGCCGTCGCCCAGTTGCCATTCCGGGTCGCGGCCGCTGTCGCCACGGATCTGGTCGCGAATCTGGCGGACACTCTCGGCGATGTCGAGCGTGACCGGCGTGTCCTTGAAGTTCTCGATCTCGTATTTCAGGGTCACGTCGTAGCGGTACAGATTGCCAGCGATGCGCTGACGCTCGTTGCGGTCCACGGTGCGCCGCACCGCGATGTCGCGGGCCAGGCCCAGATACAGCTTGAGTTCGTCGTCGGGCGCGGTGAATTTGCCGCGATCCTCGCCCAGGAAAGCGCTGCCACCCTTGCCGTCGTCCTGGAAGATGCGGGCCTTGCCTTCCGGCAACGGTTCCTTGCCGAGCGCGCCGCCGGTGTTCTTGACCACGTAGTGCATCGGTACGTTGAGCTTGTCCTGGGCGCGGTCGAGATAGCCGAACTCCACGGGATGGGTGGTGTAGGTCTTGCGCACCGGCACGCTGGCGAAGCGGCTCACTTGCACTTCCTTGGTTTCGTTCAGACCCAGCGGCTTGTCGAACCGCTCGCCGACACCGGCCCAGAACTTGGCGGCGTCGTAGGCTTCGTTGGCGTTGTTGTTGACCCGCAGGAATTGCGCCAGATTCAGAGTCTTCTCGTCACGGTCAGCTACCGCGCGATAATGGAAGTCCTTGCTCAGCCCACCCAATACGTAGCTGATCCGCACCCGCGCCGCGCCGGAGGCGCTGGCGGCAACCGCCCAGACCAACGCGGTTTCGTTGGGCGGATAGCTCACCGACAGCACCTTGGCGTCCAGCGGTTGATCAGCGGGCGGCGGCAGGATGCGCAATACCAGGGTGTCGGGATCGATGCGGGTGTTGGCCCAGGAGAAATCCACCTGGTTGACGCCCTTGACCAGGGGAACGATGCGCTCCTCCTCGATCAGGGCGATCTGGGGATGATCGAGCTGGATTTCCACCCGTTCGCGCACCGGCAGGGTAGTGAGTTTGATGCGGGCCAGCGCATCCAGCGGCCCGGCGCCGAGCACCAGCAGGACGCCCAGTGAATACAGCCATCGGGTTCGGTTCATGGGTTATCGCCTCCAAATAATTCGACGGGTCGGTATAACCATAAACGCTCGACGGCGGGTTTGGGGTCAATCCACGGGATAAATCTCCGGGTTGCGGAAAAGCGCGCCGCTTATCGCTTCGTTTCCCTGAATGGCGTGGCCAGCGAAAAACGCCGACCCCGCGCCGGCAGCAAGCCTTGCGGACGAATCACCATCATCACCATCATCACCAGGCCGAACACCAGCATCCGGGCGCTGGCCAGTTCGCGAAACAGTTCCGGCAGGCCCACCACCAGGAACGCCGCCAGCAGCACGCCGGGGATGCTCCCCGCCCCGCCGAGAATGACGATCATGAACAACACCACCGATTCCCAGAAGCTGAACGACTCTGGCGAGATGATGGTCATCTTGGTGGCAAAGAGTGTTCCAGCCATCCCGGCCCAGGCCGCGCCCAGGCCGAACGCCGCCAGTTTGTAATAATCGGTGTTGATCCCGCTGCCCTCCGCCGCCACCTCGTCCTCGCGCAGGTAGTTGAGCGCCCGCCCGAACCGCGACTGCTTGAGCCGCAGGAACAGGAAAATGGTCAGGGCGACGAAGCCCCAGATCAGATAAAAAAACTCTTCCGGGCGGCGGATGACCCAGCCGAACAGCCGGGGACGGCTGATGCCGAAGATGCCATTGGCCCCGCCGGTGATGCCGAACACGTCGTTGACCAGAGCGATGCGGACGATCTCACCGACGCCGATGGTGACGATCAACAGATAATCGCCGCGCAAATGCACGACGGGCCGCGCCACCGCCAGCGCGAACAGTCCAGCGACCAGCCCGCTGAAGGGCAGCGTCCACAGAATCGGAATCTGGTAGCGGGTGTTGAGGATGGCGGCGGTATAGGCCCCCATCGCGTAGAACGCGGCGTGGCCCATGTTGAACAACCCGGCCTCGCCCAGGATCAGATTCAGGCTCAGCGCCAGCAGCGCGTACAGGCCGATGCTGTTGAGCACGTCCACCTGATAGGTGTTGAGAAACAGCGGCGCGATGGCTAAAAGTGCGGTGAATGCGACTGCAACCAGTGGAGGGACGCGGTTCATACTTTTTCCGCCACCCGCTCGCCCAGCAGTCCCTTGGGCCGCACGATCAGAATCAGAATCAACACGCAAAACGCGATGGCGTCCTTCCAGGCGATGGAGACGTAGGCCGCGCCCAGCGCTTCGATGACGCCCAGCAACAGGCCGCCCACCATCGCGCCGGGGATATTGCCGATGCCGCCGAGAATCGCGGCGGTAAACGCCTTCATGCCGTAAACCCAGCCCATGGTGAAATTAACCTGACCGTAGTACAGGCCGACCATCAGCCCCGCCGCGCCGCCCAGCGCCGGCCCCAGCAGGAACACCAGCAG
The DNA here is from genome assembly GCA_046347555.1 of Candidatus Competibacteraceae bacterium. Taxonomy (GTDB): domain Bacteria; phylum Pseudomonadota; class Gammaproteobacteria; order Competibacterales; family Competibacteraceae; genus Contendibacter. The sequence continues at coordinate 37,444 of JAXMFY010000018.1, forward strand.
GATCACCCGGTTCACGTCGATGCCCATCAGCCGTGCCGCGCCCTGGTCAATCGCCGCCGCGCGGATGGCCGTGCCGATCTTAGTCTTCTGGATGAACAGGTACAGGGCGACCATCATCGCCACCGAGGCCAGCACGATCAGCACCCGCATCAACGGGACATACAGGCCGAAAACGTCGAGCGTCGCGGCGGGCAGGATGTCGTCGGGATAAACCTGGAAGCGCGCGCCGTAGATCAGCATCAGGGTGTTTTGCAGGAAGATGGACGCGCCCAGCGCCGACACCACCGCCGACAGGCGCGGCGATTCCCGCAACGGACGATAGGCGGCCCGTTCCAGAATCGCGCCCAGCACCGCCACCAATCCCATCACCATCAGCACCAGCACCAGCACGCCCAGCGCAAATCCGACCCGGTCGGTCAGCGCCAATGAAGTCAGCAGGGTCAGACCGAGATAGGCGCCGTAGGTGAACAGATCACCATGGGCGAAGTTGATTAACTTGAGCACCCCATAAACCATGGTGTAACCCAGGGCGATCAGGGCGTAGATGCCGCCGACGGCTAGGCCATTAGTGAGTTGCTGAAGGAATTCTTCCATGAGGTCATTGGGATTCAGGCTGGGGGAAGAGGGACACCGAGTTGCCGGCAAATGCTTGCCGCCGTGAAATCAGCGATCTCGCGATGGCGGGGAATAGCAGTACGGCGATGATTGGCCGGATTCTCCCAAATGGAGTGCTCACCACCTTCCCGCAACAACTGGCAACCCTGTTGATGCAAATGAAGCAAGAGAGCCCGCCGTTTCATGCGGCAACTTGCTCTGGCGTCACGCTGACACGGGAAGCCGCTGTCAACAGTAAATAAATGGGTTCTTCGATATCCGCGTCAGGATGGATCAGCATCCAGTCCGGGCGCGGCAAGGACTCACCCAATAACAGGCAGGTCTCCGCCATGTCCACCAGGGCGCTGGCCAGCAGCCGCTTGGCTTCCGGCAGATTTTCAGCGCAGGTGATGACGCCGGGAAAATCGAGCACCTCGGCGTGAACCCCACCCTCCACAAATTTGTACATTGCCTTGTAAGTCAGCATGGTGACCCCGCCTGGTAGTTGTGGCAGCCTCCTCCGGCAGGGGAGAAAGCCGCCTGGCCGCCTTACAGCTTCTGCATCACGAACTTGCCGTCGGCATCCACCTTGTAGACCCGATACACCTCGCCCTCGCGGTCACCCTTGGCGTCGAAGGCGATGGGGCCGCTCAGACCGGAGAAATTCTTCAGGTCCTTGTGCAGATAGTCGGCGATCTTGGCGCCGTCGGTGGACTTGGCGCCCGCGATGCCCGCCACCATCACCCGGAAACCGTCGCCGGCCAGCACCGCCCAGATTGAGGGCGGCAACTCGTTGTATTTTTTCTGGTAATCAGCCAGGAACGCCTTGGCGTCGGGCGTATCCAGGTCCTGCGGTTGCGGCGGACTGAGGAAATAGAAGCCCTCGGCCGCCTTGCCGGCGATCTTGACCAAGTCGACATTGTTGGTGGCGTCGCCGCCGATGAACGGCACGTTCCAGTTCATCCCTTTCTTCTGCTTCAGCAGCAGGCCGGCTTCCGGATAATAGCCGGTGAACAACACGACGTCCGGATTAGCGCCCTTCAGCTTGGTCAGAATGGCGGTGTAGTCACTCTCCTTGGGCGTCAGCGCGTCGAAGAATACGACTTCCGTCCCTTTTTTCTTCAGCAGGGCGTTGGCCTCATCCGCCAAACCTTTGGCATAGGCGCTGCTGTCGTGCAGGATGGCGACCTTCTTGAAACCCAGTTTTTCGATGGTTTGCGCCGCCATGCGGCCCTGCTCGTCGTCACGCGGCGCGGTGCGGAAGAATTTCTTCAAACCCTTTTCGGTGAGGCGGATGGCGGTCGAACCGTTGGCGATCTGGGGAATGCCGGCTTCGTCGTAGATGTTCTGGCTGGCTTCGGTCACGGCGGAGCCGTAGGTGCCAACCACCGCCGTCACGCCCTTGGTGGTCAACCGTTGCGCGGCCAGCGAAGCGGTGCGCGCATCGCCGCCGTCGTCCTCGGTCACCACCTCGATCCTGTTACCCAGTACGCCGCCCTTGGCGTTCTGTTGCTCGGCCAGCAGCTCAACGATCTTCTTCATGCCTTGCCCTTCGCTGGCCCAGGACCCGGTCAGTGGCGCCATCAGACCGATCTTAACCGTGTCCGCCGCCTGGACCATCCCGCCGCCCAGCGCCAAACCGACCGCCGCGACCAAGGTCAACAGTTGCTTTTTCATGTGGTTACATCCTCCTGGCGAAATTTGGGAAGGGGCAACGATAGCAGTGAATTTCAAACAGCGTCAAACTCGCCGAACCGGTGGGAAGGGTATCCTGATCTCCGCCGGCAGCGCGGCGAGCGCTGGCTCGATAACCTCCTCGGCGTCCGCGTCTTCCGCGTCCTCGCCTCCACCGGGCAACCAGGCCGGCGCTTGACCACCCGTGCGGGAACCGAGTCCAGCGAAATCGAACAACCGGGCATCGGCCAGATGCGAGGGGGCCACGTTCTGAAGCGCGGCGAAGAGGTTTTCCACCCGGCCCGGAAACTGCTTCTCCCATTGCCGCAGCATGGCCTTGATCGCTTGCCGTTGCAGGTTCGGCTGCGAACCGCACAGGTTGCAGGGAATGATCGGGAATTGCCGCGCCTCGGCATAGGCGGCGATATCGCGCTCCTGGCAGTAGGCCAGGGGCCGGATCACCACGTGGCGGCCATCGTCGCTGAGCAGCTTCGGAGGCATGGCCTTGAGCTTGCCGCCGTGGAACAGATTCAGGAACAGGGTTTCCAAAATGTCGTCGCGGTGATGGCCCAGCGCGATTCGGGTCATGCCGTGCTCGGCGGCGAAGGTGTAGAGAATTCCGCGCCGCAGCCGCGAACACAGCCCGCAGGTGGTCTTGCCGGCGGGGATCACCCGCTGGACGATGCGATAGGTGTCCTGCTCGATGATGTGAAAGGGAATGCCGATGCTCCGCAGATAATCCGGCAGGACGTGTTCGGGAAAGCCCGGCTGTTTCTGATCGAGATTGACCGCCACCAGTTCGAATCGCACTGGCGCCCGCGCCTGGAGGTTACGCAGAATGTCGAGCAGGACGAAGGAATCCTTACCGCCGGACAGGCAGACCATCACTCGGTCGCCGTCCTCGATCATGTTGAAGTTTTGAATCGCGCGGCCCACGTTCCGCCGCAGGCGCTTCTGAAGCTTGTTGAAGTGAATTTGCTGTTTCCTGGCCGCCGTCATCGTTGTCATTCCCCACGGGAACTCCCCGCGCGGCGCAAGACTTTACCCGAATTCGAACTGAGCCGCGCCAAGTTCATCCCTTGCCGGACGCCGGGCAGGGGACTAGACTCCCCGATATTGCCGATCATTATCGTTCAAACCGTGGCTCGGCGTTTTTCCTTACCCAGCCCGCCGGCCCGCACTGACCCCATTCCCTGGAGACCCCTCACCATGGAGACCCGCGACATCGAACATTACCGACACCGGCTCGTCGAACTGCGCGTCGAGCATCGCGACCTTGATGACGTCATCGCCCGCCTCGCCAAGGACCCTCTGGTTGACGAACTGGAACTGAAGCGACTGAAAAAACGGAAGCTCCTGCTCAAGGACATGATCGCGCACCTGGAAAGCAAGCTGATTCCCGATCTCAACGCCTGATCCCGCCCAAACCAATGGGGCCGCCCGGCCTTGCGGCCCGCGGCGGCTCCCCACCCCCACCTCACCTATTCATTCAGATCGTCTTGCCGTGCTTCTTAAGGTACAGGGTCTTGGCCTGGCCAATCCAGTCGTCGCGATGAACGCGGCCGCTGAGATTGGTAACTTCCGATTCAAGCCGTTCAATCTCGTCATCGGTCAGCGCCGCGATCTGCTGGTACGTCGTAATACCCGCGCCATTGAGCTTGCCTTCCAGTACCGGCCCGATCCCGCTGATCAGCTTCAGATCGTCCTTCTCCGCCGGTGGGACGGCCAAGCCGGCGGCTCGCCGAGCCTCGGCCAGTCCCTGAAGCAGAGCATTCATCGCTTCCAGTCGCTCGGCGATGCTCTGTAAATCGTCGCGGGTCGGCACGCCCAACCGTTTCAGGGCGCGGGCCACCCGTTCCTCGAACAACTGCTCCAGATTATCCAGCGTATCGGTCGCCTTGGCTTTGGCCTCCGCGACCAGGCCGCGCACCTCGTCCACCCGTTCCTTAACCTCGTCAACTTTTTCCCCAGCCAGTTTCAACGTCTGATCGCGCCATTTGCCCCCTTCCTTGACCAGCGAATCCACCATTTTGCCCGCCTCTTCCTGGGCCTTGTCCACTACGGCCCTGAGTTGATCAGCCACGGATTCGGGCGTCTGTTTTTCGGTATCATTGCTCACGTCGCACTCCTTACTAGGCGATTGCCATGAATGGATCATGGTCACCATCTTAGCAATGAAAACTAGTGTAAACACCCTAGGCGGCATTTTATCCGACCTCATCCAGCCAGCGGGCCGCCCACTCCCCGCGTCGTCGCTATGATAAAGTAATCCGTTGACATCCTTCCGATCCGATGACTCGCCCCGCCATGACTGGTGGACCCAAACCCCATCCAGAATCCTAACGACCGTCCCATGATCCTGAGCCGCTTCCTCAAGCCCAAGTGGCAACACGCCGATCCCGAAACCCGTAAACAGGCCTTGCGGGAGATGGAAGTCACCGACCCAACGCTGCGCGAACTGGCCCGGCAGGATCCCGACCCGGGCGTGCGTCGCGCCGTGTTGGAACGCCTCGGCGATCTCGACTTGTTACGGCTCATCGCCCGCGAGGATGGCGATGCTGGCGTGCGCGCCAGCGCCCAGGAGCGCTACCGCGCCCTGCTGGCCGGACAGATCACCGATGGTCCACCGCTGGCCGACCGTTTGGAGCGACTGCGGCGCGAGCCGGACGCCGATCTAGTGGACTACCTGTTGCACCACGCCGCCGAACCGGAACTGCGGTTGGCCCTGTTGGAAAGCATTGACGCCGAGCCGGCCTTGGCTGGAGTCGCGATGGGGGACTATCATCCGGACGTGCGGCTGGCCGCGCTGGAACGGGTCCATGATCCCGAACTGCTCGACCAGGTCGCCCGCCACAGCCGCAACCGCGATAAGCGGCTGCACCGTCGGGCGCGGGAACGTCTCGACGCCTTGATTGCCGAACAGGCGCGCGCCGTTCACGCCGAACAGTTGTGCGTCGAGATGGAGAACCTGCGCTGGGACGGCGAGAGCGGAAGCAACGCCGGGCGCTTTCCCCGGCTGGAGCAGGAATGGCGCGACCAGGAAACCACCGCGCCACCCGAACTGCGGGAACGCTATGTCCAGGCGCGCGCCCGGTTTCTGGCCGAGCGCCAGGCCAGCGCCAGCCGCCGCGGCCAGCGGTTGGAATTGATCGCAACGCTGGACGCCCTGCTGGAACGGCTTCGCCAAGCGACCGAGCCGAGCGTCGAACTCAACGCGGCGGTTCAATACGCCACCCACGAGGCGCCGATGGCTTGGGCCCATTGCGGCCCTTCCCAGGATGTCGAGGGCCGGCGGCTGAACGAACGATTCCAGCAACTGGAACAGGACATTCACGACCAGGACCGCCTTCTGCACCGCAACCACGCTCGCGCCGAGCGCCTGCGGGACGTGTTGCGGCAGGGCGAGGCCCTGCTGCGGCAACCCAGCGCGGTTCACGAGACCGACCTCAAAAACCTGCGCCAGTGTTGGGAGGGTCTGGAACGTCCCGAGGCTCACGCCCTGACCCTGGAACTGCAAAATCGCTTCGACCAACTGGTTGATCAACTACGCGCGCGCTTGCAACGGCAGGTTCAGCAGCGCGATCAGGAGTGGCTGGAATTGCAGGAACTGACGGGGCAACTTGAGATGGCGGCCGAGAACGGTGAGCTACAACAGGCCACCCAGCTTCAGGACCAGGTCCGCCACCGGCTCAAGCACAATATCGGCCTGAGCCGGGCGCAGATGGCGGGGATCGAGGAGCGTTTGCAGTCCTGCGCGGGTCGTCTGGGCGAACTGCGCGACTGGCGCCGCTGGGGCGCCCACCAGGCCCGGGAACAACTTTGCGCCACCGCCGAGGGTTTGATCGACCTGGCGGTCGGGCCGACCGAGATCGCCCAGCGTATCCAACAGGTCCGCGAAGCCTGGAAGGCGCTGGATCATCAGGAAGGCGCCGCGCCCAAGGCGTTGTGGAAACGTTTCAACGCCGCCTGCGAGCGTGCCTACGCCCCCTGTCAGGCTTACTTTGAGGCCCAGGCCCAGGAGCGGCGGCGGAACCTTGAGAACAAACAGGCGCTGTGTGCGCAGTTGGAACAGTTCGAAACCACCACCGACTGGCAGCGGGTGGACTGGCGCGAGGCCGACCGGCTGCGCCGCCGGGCTCAGGAGCAGTGGTACAAGCTTGGCCCCGTCAACCGCGCCGACCGCAAAACCCTGGATCGCCGATTCCAGCGGATTTTGCGCCAATTAGACGAACGTCTTAATGCCGAACGCGACCGTGAATTCCAACGGCGCCAACAACTGATTCAGCGGGTGCGAACCTTGGCGGAAGGCGCCGACCTGCGCGCCGCCATCGAAGCCGCCAAGAAGGCGCAAGCGGAATGGCATCCCACCGTGCAGGCCTTGCCCCGCCAGGAACAGGCGTTGTGGAAGGAATTTCGCGCCGCTTGCGACGCTGTGTTCGCCCGCCGTCAGGCCGAGCAGCAGGCCGCCGATACCGAGCGGCAGGATCATTTGCAACGCAAGCGGGATCTGTGCGCGGAAATCGAGGCGCTGGCGGCTGCCGACCCCAAGCAACTGACCGAAGCGCGCGTGCGCTTGCAAGCCATTCAGCAGGAGTGGGAGGCCGCCGGCCCGGTGCCCAGAACCGAGCAGCGTGCGCTTGACCAGCGTTTTGAGAACGCCTTGCGCCTGTTCGCTCACCACGAGCACGCTTCGCGGCGGGACAGCGCCCGGCAAACTTTCCAGCGCCTGCACCAGTGCGCCCGGTTGTGCGCCCGTCTGGAGGCCCTGCTCGCCGATCCAGCCGCCGATATCGAAGCCACGCTGACCGAGGCGCGGGAGACCTGGGAAACCCTACCGGAATTGCCAGCGGCATTGCTGGAACCGATGCGGCAACGCTTTACCGCTGTCGTTCAGGCCCTGAGCGATGCCGATCCCGCTCCAGCATCGGCGGCGCGCGCCAGCCTGGAACGCAATCTGGAACGCAAGCGCATCTGGTGCGTATGCATGGAGATTGTCGCCGGCCTGGAATCGCCGCCCGAGTTCGCCGCGTTGCGGATGGAATATCAGGTCGCCCGGCTGTCGGCATCGCTGGCCGGCGCCGCCGTCAAGTCCGACGCGATCTATGACCCCCGCCGACTACAGGAACAGTGGTGCCTGACCGGGGCGCTGCCCGCCGTAGTGGAGACGGAGTTGGACGCCCGCTTCTTGCGCGCGCTGGATGCCTGGCGGCGGCGGGAGGAAGCCTGAAGCCGTCCGGTGGCAGCGCCCCACCGGGCCTGAAACCGGGCGATCTGTTGCTGGCGCTGCTGGCCAACGCCGCCTGGGCGTTCAACTTCGTCGCTGGCAAGGCCGGCGTGACCCATTTCCGACCATTCCTGTTCACGGCCCTGCGCTTCGCCGTGCTGCTGCTGGTGCTGTTGCCGTTTCTACGCTGGCTGCCGGGCCGGATGCGCGGCGTGCTCGGCATCGCCCTGGTGCAGGGTGTGGTGCATTTCAGCCTGGTGTTCGCCGGGCTGGAGGCCAGCGGTGATATCGCCTCGGTCGCCATCGCCAGCCAGTTGTACGTTCCGTTCTCGGCGCTGCTGGCGGTGGTCTGGCTGGGGGAAACCCTGGACGGGCGGCGATTGGCCGGCATCGCCTCAGCCTTCGGCGGCGTGCTGGTGATCGGTTTCGATCCCATCGTCTTTCAGCATCTCAACGCTTTGCTGCTGATCACCGCTGGTGCGGTGGCCATGGCGGTCGCCACCATCCAGATGCGGCAATTGCGCGGGGTGGGCGTGTTCGCGCTGCAAGCCTGGATCGCGTTGTGCGCCACCTCGGCGCTGTCACTGCTGTCGCTGCTGTTTGAGCACGATCAGTGGACCGCCATCCGCACCGCGACCGTGCTGGAACTGGCCGCCCCGGTCTATTCGGCCCTGGGCGCGTCCCTGGTCGGCCACGGCATCGTCTACCACCTGCTCGGCCGCTATCCGGTTAGCGTTACCACTCCGTTGATGCTGCTGGCGCCGGTGCTGGCGGTGGTTTTCGGCGTGCTGCTATGGGGCGACGTGTTGACCTGGAAGCTGGTGTTGGGAGGTATCCTGACCCTGACGGGCATCGCCGTCATCACCGTGTCGGCGGCGAACCGCCACGCCGCGGCTTCGTAGCCCGCTTCAGTGCTCCCGACGGGCCAATCGCTCGATCAGCGGTTGCAGGATCAGTTCCATGGCGAATCCCATCTTGCCCCCCGGCACCACCAGGGTGCTGGGCCGCGACATGAAGGAGTCGTGGATCATGCTGAGCAGATAGTGAAAATCCGGTTGAATTTTCTGCTTGGCGCTTTTGAATCGAATCACCACGAAGCTCTCGTCCAGGGTGGGAATGTCGCGGGCGGTGAAGGGATTGGAGGTATCGACCGTCGGCACCCGCTGAAAATTGATGTCGGTCAGCGAGAACTGGGGCACGATGTAGTGGGTGTAGTCGTACATCCGCCGCAGGATATTCTCGGTCACCGCCTCCTGACTGTAACCCCGCTCGGCGGTGTCGCGGTGAACCTTTTGAATCCATTCCAGGTTGACGATGGGCACCACCCCGATCAACAAGTCGACGTAGCGGGCGACGTTGACCTTGTCGGTGACGACGCCGCCGTGCAATCCTTCGTAGAACAGCAGGTCGGTATCGGGCGGCACCGGTTCCCAGGGTGTGAAGGCGCCCGGTTCCCGGCCATGGCGGGCCGCGGTTTCGCGGTCGTGCAGATAATAGCGCCGCAGTCCGCCGCCGCGCTCGCTGTATTCCATGAACAGCGCCTCCAACCGGTCGAACAAATTGCCCTCGGGACCAAAGTGGCTCAAGTTACGGCCTTCCCGAAGCGCGCGTTCGACTTGCCGCTGCATTTCCAATCGATCATAGCGATGGAAGCTATCGCCCTCGATGATGGCGGCCTTGAAACCGTCTCGCCGGAAAATATGTTCCATCGCCACTCGCACCGTCGAGGTGCCGGCGCCGGATGATCCGGTGATCGCGATGATGGGATGCTGTTTCGACATGACCGCTCCATGTGGGAATCGCGAGCGGCATTATAGCTGGGTTTATATTGCGATGCAGCATAAAACGGTCAAGTCTTTGACATATGGCTTGCGGATCGTCCAATTCGGGAAATCCGTTTTGGAGGTTGTCCGGCGAGGTTTCGACAGTTCTAGCGGAAGGCACGGCCGGGGAGTGGCAAGGTTGCGTTGGCGCGGACGCCCGACGTCCGCGCCAACCACGCCAACCAGGGGCGAGGCGAGAGCCAATCCCTACGATTGGCGTATGTCGCGATGGCTGGATGCGATTCAGGCGATCTCGTCAAGCACGGCGCGGACACGCGCGCCGATTTCCTCGATGGTCCCGGTTCCCTTGACGGTGCGCAGCAGGCCCTTCTTGGTGTAGTACTCGATCAACGGCGCGGTTTTCTCCTCAAAGACCCGCAACCGGTTGCGGATGGTCTCCTCGTTGTCGTCGGCGCGTCCACGCCCCAGCAGGCGCTTGACGATCTCCTCGTAGTCCACCTCAAAGAACAACACCAGATCGAGTGGCTGGTTGATCTTGGCCAGCAGTTTGTCCAGCGCCTCCGCCTGGGCCAGATCGCGCGGGAAGCCGTCCATCATGAATCCCCTGGGATTGGTCACCGCCAGGGTTTTCAGGCCGTTTTCGATCATGCCCAGAACGATGTCGAAGGGCACCAGTTCGCCGGCGTCCATGTAGGGCCTGGCTCGTTGCCCCAGTTCGGTGCCGGCGGCCACCTCAGCGCGCAGCAGATCGCCGGTGGCGACCGTGGAAACCCCGTGACGGGCGATGATGGCGTCGGTTTGCGTGCCCTTGCCCGAACCGGGGGCACCTAGCAGAACAATTCTCATGGCGATTGCACTCTATAAAAATTTTGGCGGAAAAACATTAAAATTTCAGCGAAAATCCACGGGGGCCGAAGCGGTTCCATCCGCCCTACGCACGCGGCGATTGCGGGGGCGTGGCTGTCAAGCGTTCGACCTTCGCGGTAGTATAGGCACTCTTTCATGTCTTAACCGCCGCATCAAAGGTCGCCGCCATGATTCTGGACAAAGTGGACGTCGGTTACCACCTTCCCGAGGAGTTCGAGGTCATACCAACATTCCAGCGCATGCGGGCTCAGAGGCTGTAAAAAAACCAACTATCTCAACCCCCAACCCCTAACTACAACGAGGAGGAACCATGCGGTTCATTTATCCACAGGCTGGAGGATTCGCATCGCAGGGAGGGTTCGTATCATGGCGACGTTAGGCTTGATCTTAGCGTTGGTCTGCGCCATTGGCGCCCTGGTTTATGGTTTTCAATCAGTCAACTGGGTGTTGGCCAAGGATGCGGGCAATCCCCGGATGCAGGAAATCGCCGCCGCCGTCCAGGAAGGCGCCCGCGCCTACCTGAACCGGCAGTACACCACCATCGCCATCGTCGGCGCGGCCGTCGGCGTGATCATCCTGTTCACCTTGGGCCCGCTGTCGGCCATCGGCTTCGTGATCGGCGCGGTTTGCTCGGGCGTCGCCGGTTACATCGGCATGTACGTCTCGGTGCGCGCCAACGTCCGCACCGCCCAGGCCGCGCATAACGGTTTGAACGCGGCGCTGGAAGTCGCGTTCCGCGGCGGCGCGATCACCGGCTTGCTGGTGGTCGGCCTCGGTCTGCTGGGCGTGGCTGGCTATTACGTGCTGCTCGGCGGGTTTGGCGCCGTTCCCGATCTTGGCCCGCTGGTCGGACTGGCCTTCGGCAGTTCGTTGATTTCGATCTTCGCTCGTCTGGGCGGCGGCATCTTCACCAAGGGCGCGGACGTCGGCGCTGACTTGGTCGGCAAGGTCGAGGCCGGCATTCCCGAGGACGATCCGCGCAATCCGGCGGTCATCGCCGACAACGTGGGCGACAACGTCGGTGACTGCGCCGGCATGGCCGCCGACCTGTTCGAGACCTATGCCGTGACCATCATCGCCACCATGCTGGTGGGTAGCCTGATGTTCACCGGAGATCTGATCAAGAACGCCGTCATTCTGCCGCTGGTGATGGGCGGCGTGTCGATCATCGCCTCGATCATTGGCTGCGGCTTCGTCAAGGCCCGCGAAGGCGAGAAGATCATGAACGCGTTGTATCGTGGCCTGGCGGTGGCGGGCGGGATTTCCGCCGTCGCTTTCTTGCCGGTTATCTTTGTGTTGATGGGTAGCCAGCATTTTTGGGGTCTTTGGGGTTCGGCGCTGGTGGGGCTGGGCCTGACCGCCGCGATGGTGGTTCTCACCGAGTACTACACCGCGACCGAGTTCAGCCCGGTACAAAAGCTCGCCGAAGCCTGCACCACCGGCCACGCCACCAACATCATCGCTGGATTGGCGGTGTCGATGAAAGCGACCGCCCTGCCGGTGCTCGCCGTATGCCTAAGCATTGGCCTGTCCTATCACTGGGCCGAGTTGTACGGCGTTGCCATTGCCGCCACTTCGATGCTGTCGATGGCTGGCATCATCGTCGCCCTCGACGCCTACGGGCCGATCACCGACAACGCCGGCGGCATCGCCGAAATGGCGGAAATGGACGAGAAGATTCGCGGCATCACCGACCCGCTGGACGCGGTGGGCAACACCACCAAGGCGGTCACCAAGGGTTACGCCATTGGCTCGGCGGCGCTGGCGGCGTTGGTGCTGTTCGCCGACTTTGAGCACAAGCTGGATTTGGCCCACATCAAGGTCGATTTCTCCCTGACCGACCCCGTGGTGATCATCGGCCTGTTCATCGGCGGCATGATTCCGTTCCTGTTCGGGGCGATGGCGATGGAAGCGGTCGGCCGCGCCGCCGGCGCGGTGGTGCTTGAAGTGCGTCGCCAGTTCCGGGAAATCGCCGGCATCATGGAAGGCACGACCAAGCCCGACTATTCGCGGGCGGTGGACCTGCTGACCAAGGCGGCGATCAAGGAAATGATCCTGCCGTCGTTGCTGCCGGTACTCACTCCCATCGTGGTCGCGTTCGGCATGGCGTGGCTGCTGGGTCACGATGCCGGGCCTAAGGCGCTGGGCGGCCTGTTGATGGGTACCATCATCACCGGTCTGTTCGTGGCGATTTCCATGACCGCCGGCGGCGGCGCCTGGGACAACGCCAAGAAATACATCGAGGACGGCAACCACGGCGGCAAGGGCTCCGAGGCGCACAAGGCGGCGGTCACCGGTGACACCGTCGGCGATCCCTACAAGGACACGGCAGGCCCGGCGGTCAACCCGCTGATCAAGATCATCAACATCGTGGCCCTACTCATCGTCCCGCTGCTGGTGGCGATGAAGTAGGAACTGTGGCCGAACTGAGTCACTTCGACGCCGCCGGCGAGGCTCACATGGTGGATGTGAGCGACAAGGATGTCACTCGTCGGGCGGCCGTCGCCGAGGGTTGGATTCATATGCAGCCGGCTACGTTGGATCGGATCGTGGCCGGCGCGCACGCCAAGGGCGACGTGCTCGGCGTCGCCCGCATTGCCGGCATCATGGGCGCCAAGCGCACCGCCGATCTCATCCCGCTTTGTCATCCGCTGGCCCTCACTCGGGTGGCGGTGGATTTGGAGCCGCAGCCGGAACGCAACGCTGTTCGCTGTCGGGCCACCGTAGAGACCCATGGCCGGACTGGGGTGGAAATGGAAGCGCTGACCGCTGTCCAGGTTGCCCTGCTAACGATCTACGACATGTGCAAGGCGGTGGACCGGGGTATGGCGATGACCGACATCTTTCTGCTGGAGAAGACCGGGGGCCGATCCGGCGCTTGGCGGCGGGAATGAACGATCTTTACATCGTCGACCAGCCAGCGTTGGTCGATTTCTGCGCACGGTTGCGCGGCGAATCCTGGCTGGCGCTGGATACCGAATTCATCCGCGAGCGCACCTACTACCCGCAACTCTGTTTGATCCAGATTGCCAGCGCCGATGAGGTGGCCTGCATCGACCCCTTGGCGCTCCCCTCGCTGGACCCCCTGCTGGACCTTCTTCACGATCCCGCCATTACGAAGATACTGCACGCCGCGCAACAGGATCTGGAACTTTTTTTTCATCTGCGTGGCGTGGCGCCCGCGCCTGTGTTCGATACGCAACTGGCGGCGCTGGCGCTGGGTCAGGGCCATCAGATCGGCTACGCGGCGCTGGCGCGACAACTGCTCGGGGTGGATCTGGACAAGGCGCACACGCGCGCCAACTGGCGCCATCGGCCTCTGGCGTCGGAGTGGTTGCGCTACGCGGCCGACGACGTGCGTTATCTGCCAGAATTGTACCGACGGCAGCGCGCGGCCCTGGAGGAGCGTGGGTGGCTGGATGCCCTGAGCGAGGATTTCCAGGCGCTTTGTCATCCTGATCGTTATCGATTGCAACCGTGGGAAGCCTGGCGGCGGGTTCGGGAGCATCGGCGTCTGAGCGGTGTGCAAAGAGCCGTGCTGCGAACCCTGGCGGCTTGGCGCGAGGAGCGGGCTAGCACTTACGATCGGCCGCGCCGTTGGATTCTGGATGACGCCGTGCTGGTCGAACTGGCCCGGCGGATGCCCAGGGATGCCGAGCAGTTGCAACGTGTTCGCGGTCTGCCGGCGGGGACGTTACAACGGCACGGCGCCGACCTGCTGGAGCGTATCGAGGCCGCTCGCGCCGAGCCACCGGACCAATGGCCAGCCCGGCCTGCGCGACCGCGTCTGACACCGAGTCAGGTCACGCAAGTGGATGAATGGCTCGCGCTGATCGCGGCCCGTGCACGTGAGCAGGGCATTCCGCCGCCGGCCTGCGCTGACCGGCCGGATGTGGAGAACCTGCTGGCCGAGATGGATTCGCCGCTGCGGCGTGGCTGGCGGGCGGCCTTGATCGGCTGGGAATTGCAGGCGCGGTTGGCCGAGGGTAACCATGGGGCGGAGTTGCCGCCACTGGACCCTAACCTGGCAAAGGATGTTCAGGCGCCGTTCACCTGATGGGCGGGATATTGCATCCTGACCAGCGTGGGTGTATGTGGGCGTTGAGGCGGCGGCGCCGACGCCGTTCGCGTGGGACCGCCGCCACTTTTTTACCCATTTTCGCTACTCTGATGAATTGACCAGGGAGAATTCGCAATGCGTGCGTCATTCAAGATTGCCATCGTGGCGGCGGCGCTGGGCTTGAGCACGGCCTGCGTTCCGCCTCCGCCTGGGGCTCCCCCCAACTATTACGCGACCAGCGGCGCATTGTTCGGCGCGATGGCGGGAGCGGCCATCGGTCATGACATCAACCCCACTGGCGGCGCCGCGACCGGCGCTCTGGCTGGCGCGCTGATCGGCGGCGCGATCGGTAACGATATGGATTGGCAGTCGCAGGGCTACTACTACAACGAGCGGCCGTATTCTTCGTATGACGAGGATGACGGTTATGCTCCGCCGCCGCCACGACGCTATTACGGTCCGCCGCGCTATTACGCGCCCCCGTGAGGCGGCCATGGGTATCGCTGAGTCCTCGTTGATTTCGATCTCCATAAATTTATAACCGATAATTATTTGTATACCGCTTCTTGCTTACAAGAAAATATAAGGCGATGGCCGATCCGGTCGTTCCAACCAGAAGCGGACCCCCATGATTCACCTGATCGAAGCCCACGGCGGCATTCTCAAAAATCTGTACCTCGATGCCGCCGGGGCGGCTTCGCTCAAGGTCCAGGCTCAGGAATACCCCTCGTGGGATCTGACCCCACGTCAGCTTTGCGACCTTGAATTGTTGCTGAACGGCGGCTTCTCGCCGCTGGATGGTTTTCTGAACCAGGTCGATTACGACCGGGTGGTCGCGGAGATGCGGCTCGGCGATGGAACCTTGTGGCCAATCCCGATCACCCTGGACGTGTCGGAGGTGTTCGCCGACCAGATCGGGCGCGGCGGTCGGGTGGCGTTGCGTGACGCCGAGGGGGTGTTGCTGGCGGTGTTGGAGGTCGGCGATGTCTGGCGGCCCGACCTGCTCCACGAAGCGCGGCGGGTGTTCGGCACGGACGACGACGCACATCCCGGCGTGTTCCACCTGCTCCATCGGACCGGGCCGGTGTACGTGGGCGGCCGGCTGCATGGCATCGAGTCACCCACCCATTACGATTTTCCGCAGTGGCGCGACTCGCCGCGCGAGCTGCGCGACCGTTTCGTCAAGCTGGGCTGGCGGCGGGTGGTCGCCTTCCAGACCCGCAACCCGATGCACCGTGTCCATCGGGAACTGACCCTGCGCGCCGTTCAGCAGACCGAGGCCAATCTATTGATTCATCCGGCGGTGGGCACGACCCGGCCGGGCGATGTCGATCACTACGCGCGGGTGCGGTGTTACGAACATGTGTTGGGGACTTATCCCGAACAGACCACGGCGCTCAGCTTGCTCAACCTGGCCATGCGGATGGCTGGACCGCGCGAGGCGCTCTGGCACGCCATCGTTCGGCAAAATCACGGCTGCACCCATTTCATCGTGGGCCGCGACCCTACCGGTCTGGGCCAGGACCGCCAGGGTCGGTATGGCTACGGTCCCTACGCTGCCCAGGAACTGGCGCTCCACCATCAGGATGAACTCGGCATCCAGATCGTGCCGTTGCCGGAAATGGTCTATGCGCGGGAACGCGCCCAGTACCTCCCCAGTAGCGAGGTGCAAGCCGGTGAAACCGTGCTGCATCTTTCCAGCCCCGAATTTCGTCGCCGCTTGCGGGAAGGACTGGAAATTCCCGACTGGTTTTCCTACCCCGAAGTGGTGGCGGAACTGCGCCGCACCCATCCGCCGCATCACCAGCAGGGTTTCACCGTGTTCTTCACCGGCCTGTCGGGATCGGGCAAGTCCACCATCGCCAATGCGCTAAGGGTCAAGCTGCTGGAACTGGGTGGGCGGGCGGTCACTCTGCTGGACGGTGATCTCGTCCGCAAGCATTTGTCCAGCGAACTCGGCTTTTCCAGAGAGCATCGCAACCTCAACATTCTGCGGATCGGTTACGTCGCCAGCGAGATCACCAAGAACGGCGGCATCGCCATTTGCGCGCCCATCGCGCCCTACGCCGCCACCCGCCGCCAGGTGCGTGAAATGATCGCGCCGCTCGGCGGCTTCATCGAAGTTCACGTCGCCACGCCGCTGGAGACCTGCGAGGCGCGCGACCGGAAGGGGCTGTACGCCAAGGCTCGGGCTGGTGTCCTCAAGGAATTCACGGGCGTCAGCGACCCCTACGAAGCGCCGGAGCATCCCGATCTGGTGATCGATACTCGCGACTGCGCCGCCAGCGAGGCGGCCCAGCGTGTTCTGCTGAAGCTGGAAAGTCTGGGTTTTATTCGCGGCCGGCCCTGATTTTGGTGTTCCCTCTGGCTTTACCCAAGGGGAGAATTGACGGGGTCAAGACTCCTTGCCGCGTAGATTGTTGGGCTGACTCGATAAGGTATGGATCCGTCTTCATCCAACCCACCCAGGTATTCGACCGTCCTATTAATAATCGGAGTGCAATACTCCAGCATTTCCTCTTGGATGTGCTGGGTGGAAAAACGCAGAATCTGCCAACCCACGGACGCCAGATCGTTGTTGCGCAAATTATCCGCAATCGTTTTTTTCAGATCGGCGTGATAAGTATCGCCATCGGTTTCCACGTCAATTTTGCCCTTGCAACAGCGGATGGCGAAATCCAGTTTATACCTTCGGTTGTTGACTGTAACGTCTTCCTGTCGTTCGGCCCAGATCCGCTGTCGCTTCAGTTCAGCCCAGAGTCGATCCTCCAAAGGGCTCCCATCGTACAGGTCATTGATTTCAACCGCATTGAAAAATTTCTCGGCCGTGGTGGGGATAAAGGAAATCCGTCGCCACCGGCGACTCAAAATTGGCTTGGGTAGTTTTCGCGGCGGCTGAAGCAGGAGCTGATAATAACGCTTTCCGCTCTTCGAATTGGGAAGCTCGTCCGGAAAAAGCTGTTCGCGGCACGCTTCCCGTATCTCCAGGACCGGCGCATAGTAATTGACCGCATAAATCTCGCCCCCGGACCTTTTGGTTCGGTAAAACGCCAGCCATTGGGGGGGCCAGCGGTTCTTGAGGAATTTATGGGCGCTGTCAACCGGAATGCGATACCAACATTGCTTCAACGCAATCTCAAAATCACGCTGATCTTTGACAATCGCTACGAGCACTTCACCGCGCGACGACATGGATTGATTTCTTCCAGGGTGATTCAGTGGCTTTGACAGTCGGCAAGAGGATGTTAAAAATTTATCCTGTTTCAAGTATAAATGTATAGTTGCATCGCTTGAAGCCATTGCGGCGCCTGGTTGAACCCTTCTCCCGGTCGGTTGCCAAACGACCGAATCGATCCCTGGAACCGAATCCACCTGGAGACCTTATGCCAAGTTCTCGAATCGTCGTCGCCGTCCTTGGGCTGGCGCTGGCCCCCATGGCGTTTGCGGCGGCCCCCGTTCACGAATTCACTCTCGCCAACGGCCTCAAGGTGCTGGTGCGTGTGGATCGCCGCGCCCCGGTGGCGGTTTCGCAAATCTGGTACAAGGTCGGGTCCAGCTATGAGCCCAGCGGCCTGACCGGCATCTCCCATCTGTTGGAGCACATGATGTTCAAGGGCACGCCGACCGTGCCTGGCGGCGAGTTTTCGCGCCTGATCGCCGCCAACGGCGGGAATGAAAACGCTTTTACCAGCCGCGATTTTACCGCCTATTTCCAGACCCTGGAAAAAGACCGGCTGGAACTCAGCTTCCGGCTCGAAGCCGACCGGATGCGTCATCTGCTGCTCAAGCCCGAGGAAGTCGCCAAGGAAGCGCAAGTCGTGGCCGAGGAACGGCGGCTGCGCACCGACGATCAGCCCGATGCGTTGACCCAGGAGCGCTTCCACGCCGCCGCCTACGTCACCAGCCCCTACCGTCAGCCGATCATCGGCTGGATGCAGGATATTCAATCGATTCGCCCCGATGATTTGAAACGCTGGTATCAACAGTGGTATGCACCGAATAATGCCACTCTAGTAGTGGTCGGCGATGTGGATCCGGCCAAGGTTCGGGAACTGGCGGAGAAACACTTTGGCCCGCTGCCGTCCAGCGATTTGACCCCGCCCCGCCTGGATCAGGAAATCCCTCAACTGGGCGAACGACGCCTCGTGGTCAAGACTCCGGCGGAAGTGCCTTACGTCATACTCGGCTACAAGGCGCCGACCTTCAAGACCGCAACCGAGGACTGGGAACCTTACGCTTTGGACGTGCTGGATGGCGTTCTCGACGGCGGCAACAGCGGGCGCATCAGTCGCCATCTGATTCGCGGCTCGCAGGTGGCCGCCGCCGCCGGTACGAGCTACAGTCCGATCTCGCGCCTGGAGGAATTGTTCGTATTGGCCGGTAATCCCGCGCCGGGTCGCAACAGCGCCGAGTTGGAACAGGCTTTGCGCGCCGAAGTGACCAAACTGCGCGAGGAATTGATCGGTCCCGAGGAACTGGCGCGGGTCGTCGCCCAAGTCGCCGCCACCGATGTATACCAGCAGGACTCATTGTTCTATCAGGGGATGCGGCTGGGGACGCTGGAAACGGTCGGGCTGGGCTGGAACCGGCTCGATGACTATGTCCAGCGGATTCAGGCGGTGACGCCCGATCAGGTGCGCGCGGTCGCCCGCAAGTATCTGATCGACGACCGGTTAACCGTGGCGACCCTGGAGCCGCTGCCGCTGGATGGCCGCCGGCCAAGCGCGCCCGCCGCTGGAATGGATCATGCGATTCGCTGAATCTCCCCTCACCCCCAACCCTTCTCCCACCTTGGGAGAGGGGAGTTCAAGGATTTCCCCGCCATGTTTTCTCTGAAGTCGTTACTCTCCAGCGTTCTGGCTATCGCTCTACTCCTGGCGTCTGGTCTGGCCGCCGCCGTGCCCGAGATCCAGCACTGGCGCACCGCCAACGGCGTACCGGTCTACTTCATTCCGGCGCGGGAACTGCCGATGGTGGACGCCCAAATCCTGTTCAACGCCGGCTCGGCGCGCGACGGCGAACGGCCGGGGTTGGCGAAGCTGACCAATGCCTTGTTGGAGGAAGGCGCTGGCGACTGGTCGGCGGATGCCATCGCCGACCGGCTGGACCGGGTCGGCGCCCGGTTCAGCGCTAGCTCACGGCGCGATTCGGCCACGATTGCATTGAGGAGTCTCGCTGATCCACGCTATCTGCAACCGGCGGTGGAAACCGTCGCCCGATTGTTGAAAGAGCCAACCTTCGCTCCGGACGCTGTGGACCGGGTGCGCCAACAAATGCTGACGGCGCTGCGGGAACGCGCCCAGTCACCCGGCGCCATTGCCCAGGATGCTTTTTATAAGGCCCTGTACGACAAGCATCCCTACGGCTCGCCGCCCGACGGGACGCCCGCCAGCCTGAACGCCATCACCCAGGCGGGGATTCAGGATTTTCATCGCCGACACTATACCGCCGCGAATGCCGTCGTCGCCCTCGTCGGCGATTTGGACCGGCCGGCCGCCGAACAACTGGCGAATGCGCTGGTCGCGGGTCTACCCCAGGGCGAACCGATTGCACCGCCGCCGCCGGTTCCGCCGGTCACGGCCAGCCAGACCATCCGCATTCCCCATCCGTCCAGCCAGAGCCATATCCTGATCGGTCAGGTCGGGGTCAGCCGCGCCGATCCTGACTATTACGCGCTCTATCTGGGCAACCATGTGCTGGGCGGCAATGGGCTGGTTTCGCAACTGTCCCAGGAAATCCGCGAGAAGCGCGGGCTGGCCTACGGCGCCTATAGCGGGTTTTCCTCGATGCGCCAGCCAGGTCCCTTCCTGCTGAACCTGCAAACCCGTAACGATCAGGTGGACACCGCGCTGGAAGTTGCCCAGGCAACCTTACGCGAGTTCACCGCCAACGGTCCCGCCGCGCAAACGCTGGAGGAAGCCCGCCAGAACATTACCGGCGGTTTTGCCCTCGATCTCGCCGGCAACGGCAAGCTGGTCGGCGCGCTGGGCGTGATCGCCTTTTATGGGCTGCCGCTGGATTACCTGCAAAACTACATCGGCACGATGAACGGCATCAGCCTGGAGCAGGTCAAGGCTGCCTGGCAGCACCGTATCCAGCCTGACCAGTTCATTACCGTGATCGTCGGCGGTGGCCAGGCTGCCCCCAAACCCGCCGCCGGTTCATGAACCGGCGCGGCGGCGCCAATCGGGTGCGTGTCATCGCCGGCCAGTGGCGTGGCCGGCGACTGGAATTCCCGGACCTGCCGGAGTTGCGCCCCACGCCGGACCGGGTGCGGGAAACTCTGTTCAACTGGCTGGCGCCCGTCCTGCCCGGCGCCCGCTGTCTGGACCTGTTCGCCGGCAGCGGCGCGCTTGGCATCGAGGCGCTGTCACGCGGCGTGGCGGAAGTGGTCTTCGTCGAGCGCCAGCCGCTGGCGGCGCGTGTTCTGCGCGACAATCTGGCGCGGCTAAACGCCGAAAACGCGCGGGTTGAAATGGCCGACGCGCTGGCCTGGCTGCGCCAGCCGGCGACGCCGTTCGAGATCGTGTTCCTCGATCCACCCTTTGGACAGGGATTGCTGGAACCGGTCTGCGCGATGCTGGAACAAAACGGCTGGCTGGCGGCCCCCGCGTGGATTTACCTGGAAGCGGAAACGGAACTGGAAGGGTTGCCCTTGCCCATCCACTGGACGATTCACCGGGAGAAAATCGCTGGAGCAGTCAGCTATCGGCTGGCGCGGCGGGAGACCATCTCATGAGCCTCTCAATGCTTTAGCTTTCCTTGCAGCCATTGTTGAAGCTGTTGCAACTCCGCTTCCGAAAGCCCGCGCAGCCGCTCTTCTGGGGGCAGGCCGCGCAGCCGCTCTTCCGGGGGCAGGCCGCGCAACCGCTCTTCCGGGGGCAGTTCAGCAACCAGTTCCCGGGCTAAATCCTGACGAAAGTTCTCAAACGTGTAGGCCATGGCCATCCCCAGTTGTTGGTAGCGGTGATACAGTTCTTGCAAGATCGGCAGATGATCAGCCTGTCGCCAGACATAATCTTGCGCGCCTTGCGCCACTCGTTCCGCTTCAAAGCTGAACAGCGCCCATAAGGCATTGCGGGTTGCCCGCGTTACGTCCCTGAGGACGATCACTGTGATCGACTGCCGCAACGCCCGAACGATATAGACTCCGGCTTTGACCCGTTGACTTTCGACTTCCCGTAGCAGCACGCTCGGATGACGAGTGGCGACGGCGTACAGTCCAAACGCCGTCACCGGCTCCCAGGGCGCAAAACTCTTGCGATAGTTATGGAATTGGGCAAAGTCCTGCGCGGAGCCGCACGACCCGGCTTGCTCAAGGAAATTACGGATCTCCAAGTCGATGGCCACCAGTAGAGTATCCCTGACCAGTTCGCTGAATCGCGTCCAGGGCCAGTCGGTGTGGTCGGTGGTTAGCGGCCAGCCGCTAATCAGTCTAGGGAAATGCACCAGAAATTCCACAGGCAAAAATCCAAGAAGTGCAATACTCCTTGGCCCGGTAAATCACCTCGGCAGCCGTTTCCGCCGTGGCGTGGGACGGATCAGGGCGGCTGGCGCGGCGGCGGGTGTCAGCTTGACGCTTGCGGTTGCCTTGCCGGTCGGCTTTCCCGATAATCCATGCTAATCCCCGCACCGCCAGGAACTTCCATGTCCGTCGCCGCCATCTATCCCGGCACGTTCGACCCCATCACCAACGGTCACGCCGACCTGATCGAGCGTGGCGCCCGCATGTTCGACCGGTTGGTCGTCAGCGTCGCCGCCAACCCCAACAAACAACCCCTATTCTCGCTGGAAGAACGGGTGGCGCTGGCCAACGAAGTGGTGGCGCACTTACCTCATGTCGAGGTGCGCGGATTTGATATCTTGCTGGTGAATTACGCCAAGAGCATCGGCGCCAACGTCCTGATGCGTGGCTTGCGCGCCGTCGCCGATTTTGAATTCGAGTTCCAGTTAGCCAGCATGAACCGCCGTCTGAACCCCCAGATCGAGTCCATTTTTCTGACCCCCGCTGAACAGTACGCCTTCATTTCCTCCAGCCTGGTCCGCGAGGTCGCCAAGTTGGGTGGCAACATCGCGCCGTTCGTCCACCCCAAGGTGGAGGCGGCATTGGCGGCAAAATTCGCATCGCGAAACTAATTGAGTAAAATGCTCGGAAATCTGCTCTGGCCGGTCGCGGGCAGGTCGGATTTGAGCGTATGTCGTCGGCGGGTTCCCGCCGACCGTGAATTGCGAAAAACAGAACGAGGAGCCAACCATGGCGCTGATGATCACCGACGAATGCATCAATTGCGACGTGTGCGAGCCGGAGTGCCCGAACGAAGCGATTTCCCAGGGTGACGAGATCTACGAGATCGATCCGAACCTTTGCACGCAGTGCGTGGGGCACTTCGACACCCCGCAGTGCATCGAGGTTTGCCCGGTCGATTGCATCATCCCGGACCCCAAGCATCCGGAAACTTCCGAGCAGTTACAGGCCAAGTACGAGCGGTTGACCAGCACGGCCTGAATTTCCCCAGCGCTATTGACCCCCCTTGAACGCTGTCGATTACACACAAGTCTCCCTCCCCCCTTGCGGGGGAGGGTTGGGGTGGGGGATTGACCGATCAGCCTGCCATCATTCAAGGAGTTGTGATTCAACCCTACCCCCCTCCCTCGCCCTCCCCCGCAAGGGGGGAGGGGATTCCCTGGTTTTTAATAATAATGGAATCAATTGTTTGAAGATACGTGTAATGGACGGCCCTTGATCGAGGGGGGATCGATTCCGCCATGCCTTAACGCCGGGTCTTCAAGCGTTGCCAGTACTGATCGTAAATCGGCAGGGCCGCGCCGACGTCGGCCTGAAACTCGGCATTTCTCAGATCCTCGTCGGAGGGGTAGACCGTCGGATTGTTCCGCACTTTCTCGGGTAGCAGTTCAATGGCGGCCAAATTGGGCGAGGAATAGCCGACTTCCTCGCTGATTTGCTTGGCGATGTCCGGCCGCAACACGAAATCGATGAACCGATGGGCGCCATCCACGTTTTTGGCGCCGGCGGAAATCGCCAGATTGTCCATCCATATCATCGCGCCTTCCCGGGGATAGACGTACTTGATGTTGGCGTTTTCCCGGCTCGCCATGTAAGCCTCGCCATTCCAAAGCATTCCCGCCACGACTTCCCGCGCCAGGAATTTGGTCTTGGGCGATTCCGCGTCAAAGATCCGCACGTTCGGCATCAGTTCGGCCAGCTTCTCGTAAGCGGCGCGAATCTGATTTTCGTCGGTGGTGTTGATCGAGTGACCCAGCAGTTTCAATCCCATTGAGAATACTTCGCGCATGTCGTTCAATAACAGCAGCTTGTTTTTATAGGCCGGCTCCCAAAGATCGGCCCAGCGGGTCAACTGGCCGGGCGGCAGTTTGGCGGCGTCGTAGGCGATACCGGTCGTGCCCCACAGGTAGGGAATGCTGTAGTCGTTATGGGGATCGTAGGGTTGGTTCAGCAGGCGCGGATTGAGATGGCCGAATTGACTTAGCCGGGACTTGTCGATCTTTTGCAACAACCCTTCCCGACGCATCCGGTCCACGTAGTAGGTGGACGGCACGAGCACGTCGTAGCCCTCGCCCTTGACGGTCTTGACCTTGGCGTACATCGCCTCGTTACTGTCGTAGGTCGAATAGCGCACCTTGATGCCGGTTTCCTGGGTAAACTGCTGGAGCACCTTTTTGGGCAGGTATTCCGCCCAGTTGTAGACCACCAGGGTCTGGTCGGCGGCCAGGGCGGCGCCGTTCAACAGCAGCAGGCCGGCGAGCAGGAATTTGAGCATGGCGTGGTTCTCCATGGAAGTGACGGGCATGGCCAGTGTAGCAGCGTTCCCGGCCCTGGAACCCACGGTCTTCCCCGAAAATCCACCGGGGGTGACTATCCTTAAACCAAAAAAGTGGGGATATCGCCATTCGCCCCACGGCGATCCGGCAGACGGTCGAATCGCGCATTTCCAACTGGAGGACTAGAGAACGATGACAGCGCAACGGCGAACGGAACTCCGGGTGTTGCTGGCGGGCGCGACCGGCCTGGTCGGCGGGCATTGCCTGACCCAATTGCTGGCGGACGAGGACATCGGGCGGGTGACGGTTTTCGCCCGCCGGCCCCTGGCGCGCACCGATCCAAAACTGACGACGCAGGTGGTGGACTTCGAGCACCTCGACCACCACGCCGAAGCCATCGACGCCGACGTTGCGCTATGTTGCCTGGGCACGACCCATCGGATCGCGGGTTCGCCCGAAGCTTTCGCCAAGGTGGATCATATTTATGTGGCCGAACTGGCCCGACTGGCGGCGGCGCGGGGCGTGCTCCGATTCGTGCTGGTGTCGGCGGTTGGCGCGGATCCCGGTTCGCCGGTGTTCTACCACCGGATCAAGGGACGCGCCGAGGCGGCGGTTAGTGAGTTGCCGTTTCAGGCCGTGCATGTTCTGCGGCCTTCGTTGCTGCTGGGCGAGCGTCCCGAACCCCGTCCAGCCGAGGACTGGAGTAAGTCCCTCGCGCCGCTCTGGTCGCTGTTTCTGTGGGGGTCCCTCAGCCGCTATCGACCGGTCGCGGCGGAAGTCGTCGCCGCCCGGATGGTGGATCTGGCCAAGAGCGATCAGGAAGGCGTGCATGTTCACTATTTCAACGGTCGATGACGCGCATGAGCGGGCGATACCCGAGACCGCAACGGCGGCGCCAACGGTTGACCGGGCTGAAAGCAGCGGCGCTGATCGTGCTGCTGAGCTTGCCAGGCGCGCGACCGGCGCTAACCAAGAGCCTGTACAAATATCAGGACGGTTCCGGCGCCTGGATATTCACCGACCGGCCGCCCGAAAATGCCAGCACTCCGGTCGAAGTGAAGCAGTTGCCGGTCAGCGAACTGCCAGCCAAGGTCAGCGTTCGCAATCGTGGTACCACGGACGCGCCGATACTGACGGTGATCAACGATTATTACGGTCCCATCGAGGTGGAAATCAGCGGCGAAAGGATCGAAAACATGGAGGTTCGTCCATCGTTGCCGGCACGGGTGGTGGCGCCAGCGCGCGCGGAAACACCGGTGGTCAATCTCAGATCGACCGGCCCACGCTGGCGCTACACCTACCAGGTCCGAGCGGTGCTGGGTGATCCCGCCGCCACACACAAACCGGACCGGCCTTATGCGCCGCCGTTCGCGCCGGGACAGCGGTTCCCGATCAGTCAGGCCTTCAATGGGACGTTCAGTCACCAGCACCCGCAGAGTCGCTACGCGGTGGATATCAGCATGCCGCTGGGTACGCCGGTTCGCGCCGCCCGCGAAGGCGTCGTCATGGAGTTCGCCGCCGATTTCCTGGACGGCGGCCCAGATGAAAAGTATCGGGAGCGGGCCAACGCGGTGCGCATTCTCCACACCGACGGCACCATGGCGGTGTACGCGCACCTGCAAGCGGACTCGGTGCGGGTCAGTCCTGGGCAACGGGTGGAGCGGGGCGCTTGGCTGGCCAACTCGGGCAATACCGGCTATTCCACTGGCCCGCACTTGCACTTCGCGATCCAGCGCAACGCCGGGATGGAACTGGTTTCCGTGCCGTTCGAGTTCGCCGGCCCCGACGGGCGCGGCGTCACGCCGGTTGAGGGGATGCTGTTGACGGCGCCCTGAGCGCGACTGGATCGAGTGCGCTCAGCCCCCCAAGTACGCCTTACGCACCTCGTCGTTGGCCAACAGATTGGCCCCGGTGTCGGCCAGCACGATGCGGCCGTTTTCCAGCACGTAGCCCCGGTCGGCCAGTTGCAGGGCGCGGTGGGCGTTTTGTTCGACCAGGAAGATCGTTACGCCTTCCTCGCGGATTTCCTTCAGAATCTGGAAAATCTGGGCGATGATGATCGGCGCTAGCCCCAGCGACGGTTCGTCCAGCAACAGCAGATTGGGCCGGCTCATCAAACCGCGTCCGATGGCCAGCATCTGCTGTTCGCCGCCGGATAGGGTGCCGCCGCGCTGGCTGCGCCGTTCCTTGAGACGCGGAAACAGGGCGAACACCCGCTCCAGATCGGTTTCCAGCCGCGCCTTGTCGGCGAAGAACCCGCCCATTTGCAAATTCTCTTGCACGGTCAAACCGGGGAAGATGCGTCGTCCTTCCGGCACCAGCGCCAACCCGCATTGCATGATGACGTGGGTCGGCTTACGGGTGATGTCCTGCCCCTCGAACAGGACCGCGCCCTTGCTGGCGTGCGGCGAGCCGCAGATCGTCATCAACAAGGTGCTTTTGCCGGCGCCGTTGGCCCCGATCAGGGTGACGATCTCGCCCGGATGTACGTCCAGCGACACGCCCTTGAGTGCCTCGATCTGGCCGTAGAAGGTATGGACGTTCTCCAGCTTCAGCATCATCACTCTTCTCCCAGATAAGCCTTGATGACGCGCGGATCGCTGCGGATGGCAGCGGGGTCGCCGGTGGCGATGGGCCGACCGTATTCCATGACCAGGATTTCGTCGGAGATGCCCATCACCAGGCTCATGTCGTGCTCGATCAGCAACACCGCCACGTCGTGGTCGGCGCGCAGCGCGTTGATCAGCCGATCCAGATCGCGGGTTTCCTGCGGGTTGAGGCCGGCCGCCGGTTCGTCCAGCATCAGCAGCTTGGGGTGAGTGATCATGCAGCGGGCGATTTCAAGCCGCCGTTGCTGGCCGTAGGCGAGATTGCCGGCTTCGCGGTTGGCGACGGACAACAAGCCGACCTTTTCCAGCCAGAACGCGGCCCGATCCAGCGCTTCGGCTTCGGCGCGGCGATACTTCGGGGTTTTGAACAAACCGGGCAGCAGTCGCGTTTCCAACTGGACGTGCTGCGAAACCAGCAGGTTCTCGACCACGGTCATGGTCTTGAACAGCCGCACGTTCTGGAAGGTGCGCACCAGGCCCAACCGGGCGATGCGATGGCTGGGCAAATGGTCGATGGCTTGGCCATCCAGCGCCACCGTGCCGGTGGTGGGCCGGTAGAAACCGCCAACGCAGTTGAATACCGTGGTCTTGCCGGCGCCGTTGGGACCGATGATGGCGAAAATCTGGCCGCGACGGACATCGAAATGGACGTTGTCCACCGCCAGCAGACCACCGAAGCGCATACTGAGGTTGCGCACTGCCAGCAATGGAGGCGCGGCGGGTTCGGCGATGGGAGTTTTTGCCAGGTCCAGACTCACCGCGCGCCCTCCGCGTGTTCCGGCATTTCCAGCCGGGGTCGAGCGGCGGGCACCAGGCCCTGCGGTCGCCACATCATCATCAACACCATGACCAGTCCGAAGGCCAGCATCCGGTATTCGTCGAACTCGCGCGCCAGTTCGGGCAGCGCGGTGATGGCGACGGCCGCCAACGCCACGCCGATTTGCGAACCCATCCCGCCCAGCACGACGATGGCCAGCACCATGGCCGATTCGATGAAGGTGAACGACTCGGGGTTAATGTGGCCCTGGCGAGCGGCGAAAAAAGCCCCGGCAAAGCCGGCGAAGGCGGCGCTCAGCGTCAGCGCGGACAGCTTGATTACGGTCGGACTCAGGCCCAGCGAACGACAGGCGATCTCGTCCTCGCGCAGCGCCTCCCAGGCCCGGCCCAGCGGCATTCGCAGCAGGCGGTTGATGACGAACAGGGTCGCCAGCACCAGAGCCAGTCCCAGCAGATACATAAAGATCACCGCGTAATCGCCGCTGTAGTCGAGGCCGAAGAATTCGTGAAACGTCGTGCCGCCCTCGCTGGCCCGGCGGCTGAATTCCAGCCCGAACAGGGTGGGGCGCGGGATATTGCCAATGCCGTCCGGACCACCAGTGATGGCATTGAGGTTGTTCAGCAACAGACGAGTGATTTCGCCGAAGCCCAGGGTGACGATGGCCAGATAGTCGCCCCGCAGTCGCAGCACCGGCAGGCCGAGCAGGAAACCGGTCAACGCCGCCAGCGCCCCGGCGACGGGCAAGCAGAGCCAGAACGACAAGCCGTAGTGTTGGGCCAGAAAAGCGTAGGTATAGGCGCCGACCGCGTAGAACGCGGCGTAACCGAGCACCAGCAGACCGGCGAAGCCGACCACGATGTTCAAGCCCAGCCCCAGCATGACGTAGATCAGCGCCAGCGTCATCACGTCCACCGCGCCGCGCGAGGCGGTGAACGGCCAAACGATGGCGGCGACTAGCAACAGAATCCAAAACGCCAACCGATAGCGCGGTTGTTGCCTGGCGCGGTTCCAGACGTCCGCGAGCGGGTTTTGGCGCCATGCATCCGGGACGCGCAGCGTTGCCCAGGCCTGCTCCAAAGGTTGCCGAAACAGCCGCAACAGGAAGACGACCATGACGGCGACGATTACCGGCATCGGCGTGCGGTTCAGCGAAACGTTGATCCCGTCCACATGGATGCGCAAACCGAAAATCGGGGCGAGCAACACGGCGGTCAAAATCGCCGCCAGCAGGGCATCGGAGAACGCGCGACGCATTACACCTTCTCCACGTCCGGACGACCCAGCAGGCCGGTGGGGCGGAACAATAGCACCAGAATCAGCAACGCGAACGCCACCACGTCCTTGTATTCGGTTTGCAGATAGGCCGAGGCAAAGCTTTCGGCCAGCCCCAGCACCACCCCGCCCAGCATCGCGCCGGGAATGCTGCCGATGCCGCCCAGCACCGCCGCCGTGAACGCCTTCAGACCAGCGATGAAGCCGATGAACGGATTGACCAAGCCGTAGTACATGCTGACCAGCACGCCGGCCACCGCCGCCAGCGCCGCGCCCAGGACGAAGGTCACGGCGATCACCCGGTCGGTGTCGATGCCGAGCAGGTTGGCCATGGCCCGATCCTCGGAACAGGCGCGACAGGCGCGGCCCATCCGCGAACGGGCGATGAACAAGGTCAGGCTGGTCATGAATGCCACGGTCACGACCGCGATCAATACCTGCATGTAAGACAAATAGACTTGAAACCCGTCGGCCGGTCCAAAGCGCCAACCGCCGGTCAGCACCGGCTGCATCGACACGTCGCGGGCGCCCTGGCCAAGCTGGACGTAGTTTTGCAGGAAGATCGACACACCGATGGCCGAAATTAGCGGCACCAGTCGGGGACTGCCGCGCAGCGGCCGGTAAGCCAGCCGTTCCACGGTCCAGCCGTAGGAACCGGTCACCAGGATGCTGATAGCCAAGGTCACCAGCAGGATTGCTGAGATGCTGCCCACGCCGAACAACCCCAGCGCGGTGATCGTCAGCAGGCCGACGTAGGCGCCGATCATGTAGATTTCGCCATGGGCGAAGTTGATCATGCCGATAATGCCGTAGACCATGGTGTAGCCGATGGCGATCAGGGCGTAGATGCTACCCAGGGTCAGGCCGTTGATAATCTGCTGGATAAATTCGAGGAGGGAGAAACCGGACATGGGCGCCGTGTTGAAGTGGTGGAAGGCAGAGCGCGAAATACTCTCCTCGCCCGCTGGGAGAGGGGTTGGGGGTGAGGGTGTTTGTGCCGCCGCCCTCACTCCCGCCCTCTCCCACAGGAAGAGGGGGTTTCCTACTTGACCGGCGTCTTGGTGGCGTCGGCGTGCCAGGTGAAGATGAC
>JAXMFY010000019.1:0-65713 GCA_046347555.1 Candidatus Competibacteraceae bacterium
CGACCGGCATCGGGGTGAAGAACGACTCCAGCGCCTCCAGCCCTCCGGCCGAGGCGCCCACGCCGATGTAGTAAGTGGGCGCCGCGCTGTCGGTCCCGCTCTGTGAATCGTGCTCTTGCATGTTATAACCAGTCGCTGTGTTATGGGGCTGAAACGGTGGCGCGAGGGCTTTGATCCCGTGTCGCCCTATCCCTGGGCAGCGCGTGGACCACCATCACGCGCGTCGCGCCTTCGCCGGGTAGACGGATGACCCGCCCGAAGAACCAACTCCGTTTTCTTGGTGAATGGCGGGAGTGTTTCCGGACGAACTGTTGGCGTTCCCCTCCCAGCACGGCGCGGATTCCTCGGGCGAACGCGACGGCGTCGGCATCGTTCCCCTGGGCCTCGTCGCACAGCCGTGGGTAATTGGCCCCCTCCGTCCATGAATCGGATGCTCCACCGGGTTGTGGGGCGGATATCCGCCACGCCGCGTTGACTACGAGAATCGTTCCGTACTCGTCAAGAATGGCGACGGGCGTGGTCAGCGTGTCGAGGACAGCGCGGGAGATGCGTTCAAATTCCTGTTCCCGCGCCAGTGTCTCCTTGTAGGTGGAAAGGTCCAGGACGGTAATCGTCGCACCCTCATCGGGATTTTCAGGGTTCAACGAGGAACCGTTAAGCAGCACCGGCCTGATCGAGCCGTCCTTGCGCTGCCAGCGCGCTTCCACCGTTCCGACCCCTTGCGCTCGGATCTGTTCGTACAGGTCCCTGCCCACGGACTCGAATTCGTCCTGGGATGGATACAACGGGCGCGAACTGTGGTCGATCAGTTCCTCGCGGGTATATCCCGTGATTTGACACAGATAGTCGTTGACTTCCAGGAAGACGCGACTGGCGACCCGACCGATTCCCACCGGCACGGCGCGATACAGGCTGGAAAGCCGGATTTCACGCTCGGACAATGCCTCCCTCGTGGTCTTGAGCAAGCTGATGTCGGTGAAGGTCAGCACCGCGCCGGATACGGTTTCCGCGCCCACATAGTAGGGCAGAATTCGCATCAGAAACCAGGTTCCATCCTGGGAGCGGACCTCGCGTTCCAGACCGTCACCGCTGGTTATCACGGTTTGGATGGAATCGTGGAGGTCGATGTCGGTCAAGGTATGGATCAGGTGATGCACGGGACGCCCCACCTCGTTGTCCAGGATCCTGAAGATTCGCTTGATCTCCGGGGTGAACCGGCGAATGATTAAATTCTCGTCGAGAAACAGAGTAGCGATCCGGGTGCTGGCCATCAGGTTGTCCAGATCGTTGTTCAGTTCGATCAACTCAATGATTTTTCTCTGGTGCTCGGCGTTGACGGTGTGCAATTCCTCGTTGGTGCTTTGCAATTCCTCGTTGACGGACTGGAGTTCCTCGTTGGTGCTTTGCAATTCCTCGTTGCTGGCCAGAAGCTCCTCGTTGGTGGCTTGCAGTTCCTCGTTCGAGGTTTCCAGTTCCTCGATGGTGGCTTGCAGGTTTTCCCGCGAGAACTGCAATTCCTGCTCCAGGTCGTGAATACGCTGTTCAGCCAGTTGGTTGGCGTCGTAAGCCTGCATCCCGGCCGGGGCTGACTCCGACGATGACGAGACGATGGTCTCGACGATCACCACCGCCAGGGGTTCGTGGCCCTTTTTCTCCGGCAGCAGTCGGATACGGATTTGCACCGTTCGCAATTCATGGGCCTCTTGTATCCGGATGCCGGTGTACTTCAGATCTTCGCCGGTATTGAACACACGTTGCAGGCCGGTGGCCAGGGGAATAGCCAGATCCTTCACCGCGATCTTGGTGATGTCGTTCAGCATTTTCCCCGATTGCAACCGGAAGAAGCTGTTCGGCTCTCCCAGAATGTGCAAAACCTCCATCTGCTCGTTTACCACTACCGCCAGCGGGATATAGTCGTTCGCGAGCGATTGCAGCAGGCGGTCGAACAGACGTTCCTCCTGATGGTCGCGGGGCACGGGGACACTGGGAAAGAAGCCACGATTTTGCCTTGATCGTACTTCGGAGAGAGTTGAAACCCCCAGACCGCCGGGAGGCGGATAGCGCTTGCCCTTGGAAGCGTAAAGTTTGAATTTCTGATGGAGCGGCTCGAACAGATCGGCCAGCTCGCCGGTCGTCTCGCTGCTGCCCAGCAGCAGCAGGCCCTGGGGATTGAGCGAGAAATTCATCAACTCCATGGCCCTGCGTTGCAGCACCGGTTGCAGGTAGATCAGCAGGTTGCGGCAACTGACCAGCTCGATGTTGGTGAACGGCGGGTCCTTGATCAGGTTGTGCTGGGCGAACACCACCATCTCGCGGAGGGCGCGGTCCACTTGGTAGTGGTGATCTTCCCAACGATGGAAATACTTAGCCAGGTATCCCGACGGCAGATCGGCGGCGATACTTTCGGGATAGACGCCGCTGCTGGCGCGCAGGATGGCGTCTCGGTCGATGTCGGTGGCGAAGATCTTGACGTCGAGGCGTTTGCCGAGATTGCCGAGGATCTCGCGACTGAGCATGGCGAGCGAGTAGGCCTCCTCGCCGGTGGAGCAACCGGCGACCCAGAAGCGGACCTCGCGGGCCTCCATCCGCTCGAACAAACGGGGCAGGCAGTGCGCTTCCAGTTCGTCGAACACCTCGCGGTCGCGGAAGAAGCTGGTGACGCCGATGAGCAATTCGCGATAGAGGGCGGTGACCTCGCCGGAATAGCTTTCCATGAACTTGACGTAGTCGCGCAGGTCGTGAATCTGGTTGACGGTCATGCGCCGCTCGATGCGGCGGATCACGGTGCTGGGCTTGTAGAAGGTGAAGTCGACCCGGGTGCGCTCGCGCAGCAGGGCGAAGATGCGGGTCAGGCCGTCCTCGTCGGGCAGGAGGGTCTGGGGCCGGTCGGTCTTGGCGGCGTAGGGATGGTGGATGAACGAGAGCAGCTTGGAGGGCATGTCCTCGGGCGGCAGGATGAAATCGGCCAGGCCGGTGGCGATGGCGGCGCGCGGCATGCCGTCGAACCGGGCCGATTCCTCGCTCTGCACCATCACCATGCCGCCGGCCTCCTTGATGGCCCGGATGCCGCGCACCCCGTCGCTGCCGGTGCCCGACAGAATGACGCCGATGGCTTTTTCCCCCTGATCGTCGGCCAGCGAGCGCAGGAACACATCGATGGGCAGGTTGAGCCCGCGCGAGTGGTCCGATTCACTCAGCAACAGCTTGCCGTGAAAGATGGACAGATTCTTCTTGGGTGGGATCAGGTAGACCGAATTGGCCTCGACCAGCATGCCCTCCTCGGCCCGCCGAACCGGCATGGCGGTGCGCTTGGAGAGCAACTCGACCATCATGCTCTTGTAGTCGGGCGAGAGGTGCTGGATGACGATGAAGGCCACGCCGCTGTCGACCGGCATCGGGGTGAAGAACGACTCCAGCGCCTCCAGCCCTCCGGCCGAGGCGCCCACGCCGATGTAGTAAGTGGGCGCCGCGCTG
Organism: Candidatus Competibacteraceae bacterium; assembly: GCA_046347555.1. Lineage (GTDB taxonomy): Bacteria > Pseudomonadota > Gammaproteobacteria > Competibacterales > Competibacteraceae > Contendibacter. The sequence continues at coordinate 3,475 of JAXMFY010000019.1, forward strand.
TCGGTCCCGCTCTGTGAATCGTGCTCTTGCATGTTATAACCAGTCGCTGTGTTATGGGGCTGAAACGGTGGCGCGAGGGCTTTGATCCCGTGTCGCCCTATCCCTGGGCAGCGCGTGGACCACCATCACGCGCGTCGCGCCTTCGCCGGGTAGACGGATGACCCGCCCGAAGAACCAACTCCGTTTTCTTGGTGAATGGCGGGAGTGTTTCCGGACGAACTGTTGGCGTTCCCCTCCCAGCACGGCGCGGATTCCTCGGGCGAACGCGACGGCGTCGGCATCGTTCCCCTGGGCCTCGTCGCACAGCCGTGGGTAATTGGCCCCCTCCGTCCATGAATCGGATGCTCCACCGGGTTGTGGGGCGGATATCCGCCACGCCGCGTTGACTACGAGAATCGTTCCGTACTCGTCAAGAATGGCGACGGGCGTGGTCAGCGTGTCGAGGACAGCGCGGGAGATGCGTTCAAATTCCTGTTCCCGCGCCAGTGTCTCCTTGTAGGTGGAAAGGTCCAGGACGGTAATCGTCGCACCCTCATCGGGATTTTCAGGGTTCAACGAGGAACCGTTAAGCAGCACCGGCCTGATCGAGCCGTCCTTGCGCTGCCAGCGCGCTTCCACCGTTCCGACCCCTTGCGCTCGGATCTGTTCGTACAGGTCCCTGCCCACGGACTCGAATTCGTCCTGGGATGGATACAACGGGCGCGAACTGTGGTCGATCAGTTCCTCGCGGGTATATCCCGTGATTTGACACAGATAGTCGTTGACTTCCAGGAAGACGCGACTGGCGACCCGACCGATTCCCACCGGCACGGCGCGATACAGGCTGGAAAGCCGGATTTCACGCTCGGACAATGCCTCCCTCGTGGTCTTGAGCAAGCTGATGTCGGTGAAGGTCAGCACCGCGCCGGATACGGTTTCCGCGCCCACATAGTAGGGCAGAATTCGCATCAGAAACCAGGTTCCATCCTGGGAGCGGACCTCGCGTTCCAGACCGTCACCGCTGGTTATCACGGTTTGGATGGAATCGTGGAGGTCGATGTCGGTCAAGGTATGGATCAGGTGATGCACGGGACGCCCCACCTCGTTGTCCAGGATCCTGAAGATTCGCTTGATCTCCGGGGTGAACCGGCGAATGATTAAATTCTCGTCGAGAAACAGAGTAGCGATCCGGGTGCTGGCCATCAGGTTGTCCAGATCGTTGTTCAGTTCGATCAACTCAATGATTTTTCTCTGGTGCTCGGCGTTGACGGTGTGCAATTCCTCGTTGGTGCTTTGCAATTCCTCGTTGACGGACTGGAGTTCCTCGTTGGTGCTTTGCAATTCCTCGTTGCTGGCCAGAAGCTCCTCGTTGGTGGCTTGCAGTTCCTCGTTCGAGGTTTCCAGTTCCTCGATGGTGGCTTGCAGGTTTTCCCGCGAGAACTGCAATTCCTGCTCCAGGTCGTGAATACGCTGTTCAGCCAGTTGGTTGGCGTCGTAAGCCTGCATCCCGGCCGGGGCTGACTCCGACGATGACGAGACGATGGTCTCGACGATCACCACCGCCAGGGGTTCGTGGCCCTTTTTCTCCGGCAGCAGTCGGATACGGATTTGCACCGTTCGCAATTCATGGGCCTCTTGTATCCGGATGCCGGTGTACTTCAGATCTTCGCCGGTATTGAACACACGTTGCAGGCCGGTGGCCAGGGGAATAGCCAGATCCTTCACCGCGATCTTGGTGATGTCGTTCAGCATTTTCCCCGATTGCAACCGGAAGAAGCTGTTCGGCTCTCCCAGAATGTGCAAAACCTCCATCTGCTCGTTTACCACTACCGCCAGCGGGATATAGTCGTTCGCGAGCGATTGCAGCAGGCGGTCGAACAGACGTTCCTCCTGATGGTCGCGGGGCACGGGGACACTGGGAAAGAAGCCACGATTTTGCCTTGATCGTACTTCGGAGAGAGTTGAAACCCCCAGACCGCCGGGAGGCGGATAGCGCTTGCCCTTGGAGGTGTAAAGTTTGAATTTCTGATGAAGCGGCTCGAACAGATCGGCCAGTTCGCCGGTCGTCTCGCTGCTGCCCAGCAGTAGCAGGCCCTGGGGATTGAGCGAGAAATTCATCAACTCCATGGCCTTGCGTTGCAGCACCGGTTGCAGGTAGATCAGCAGGTTGCGGCAACTGACCAGCTCGATGTTGGTGAACGGCGGGTCCTTGATCAGGTTGTGCTGGGCGAAGACCACCATTTCGCGGATGGAGCGGTCGATCTGGTAATGGTCTTCCCGGCGGTGAAAGTAGCGGGCCAGGAATTTCGGCGATAGATCAACGGCGATCCCCTCGGGATAAATGCCACTGCTGGCGCGCAGGATGGCGTCCCGATCGATGTCGGTGGCGAAGATCTTGACGTCGAGGCGCTTGCCCAGATTTTCCAGGACCTCGCGGCTGAGCATGGCCAGCGAATAGGCCTCCTCGCCGGTGGAGCAACCGGCCACCCAGAAGCGGACCTCGCGGGCCTCGGTCCGCTCGAACAGTTGGGGCAGGTAGTGGGTCTCCAGTTCGTCGAACACCTCGCGGTCGCGGAGGAAGCTGGTGACGCCGATGAGCAGTTCGCGGTAGAGGGCGGTGACCTCGCCGGAGTAGCTCTCCATGAACCGGACGTAGTCGCGCAGGTCGTGAATCTGGTTGACCGTCATGCGCCGCTCGATGCGCCGGATCACGGTGGTGGGCTTGTAGAAGGTGAAGTCGACCCGGGTGCGCTCGCGCAGCAGGGCGAAGATGCGGGTCAGCCCGTCCTCGTCCGACAGCAGGGCCTCGGGTCGGTCGATCTTGGCGGCGTAGGGATGACGGATGAACGACAGCAACTTGGACGACATGTCGTCCGGAGTCAGGATGAAGTCGGCCAGGCCGGTGGAGATGGCGGCGCGCGGCATGCCGTCGAAGCGGGCCGATTCCTCGCTCTGCACCATCACCATGCCGCCGGCTTCCTTGATCGCCCGGATGCCGCGCACCCCGTCGCTGCCGGTCCCCGAGAGGATGACGCCGATCGACTTTTCCCCCTGATCGTCGGCCAGCGAGCGCAGGAACACGTCGATCGGCAGGTTGAGGCCGCGCGAATGGTCCGATTCGCTCAGCAGCAGCTTGCCGTGAAAGATCGACAGGTTCTTCTTGGGCGGGATCAGATAAACCGAGTTGGCCTCGACCCGCATGCCCTCCTCGGCGCGCCGGACCGGCATAGCGGTGCGCTTGGAGAGCAACTCGACCATCATGCTCTTGTAGTCGGGCGAGAGATGCTGGATGACGATGAAGGCCATGCCGCTGTCGGCCGGCATCGGGGTGAAGAACGCCTCCAGCGCCTCCAGCCCACCGGCCGAGGCGCCGACGCCGACGTAGTAAAGAGGAGCCGAACTTTCGGCCCCAACCTGCGGATCGAGCTCTTGCATATTATTTGTGATAAACCCCTCGTGTGACGCCCGGCGGGGTTTTCGCCTCGCTAATGCTGAAGACACTCCAGCCCCGGTACTGGGCGGTGGCGAACAACGCCAGAATCAGGATGCCGCTGATCAGATAGCTGCGGTAAAGCACAAGCCAAGATTCTCCGGAATGGGTGGATGATTCATCACTGTCATTCGCTTGCCTCGCCCTTGCCCGAAGGTCCGTGATCGCTTTCCGCCCAGCGGGCGCGCTCGAAGGCTCTCGCCCGCCAGCGGAAGATGAACGGTACAACCAGCAAGCTTAGCAGCGCCAGAAAAAAGTTGCTCCAGCTCGGCACGTCGCGGAATACCGTCAGGGTGCAGGTCACGGTCGGCGAGGATGGAGGCAGTTCGCCCTCGACGCTGAGGTAGTAGATACCAGAGGGGATTTCGGACAGCACGGCTTCGTCGCTGGCGTTACCCTCCGACCACTGTTCGCCCTCGTCCACACCCTGGTAATAGCTGATCTCGCGACCAATGGAATAATGGGCGCCGGTGTCGCGCTCGATCAACGCCAGATCCAGATAGATCCAGTTATTGTTGAGGTTGGTGTTGGCGCGAATGACGATGTTGGCATCGCGTCCGCTCAGCGCGAACGGCTCGCTGGTCAGCGTCTTGTCCCTGGTGTCAGCGCCGAAGGAGAAAGTTTGCTGATGGACCCGCTGGTCGGAAGACAGGGCGATGGTTGCGATTTGGCCGAGCAACAAGATGCCCAGGAATAGCCAGCGCAACCGCCGGAATTTGGGTTGCTGGGCCTCGTAAGGCGAGGGTTGGCAGGCGCCAATACCGATGCGCGCGGGTAGCGGCGATTCGACCGAGAACGCGGCCTTGATCGCTTCGGGCTCGATGTATTCGGCCCGCGACCAGAGGATTTCCTTGTCGGTGAGCTCCAGGCTCAATTGGAATGGTGGATCGATGTAGTCTCGAATTTCGCACTGTTCGCCGACCTTGACCCGCCAGTAAAACTCGCCCAATACGTAGCTGACCCTGGCCTTGGCGGTTTGGAAATGCCGATGAGTCCGGCCCTGGTGGGAAGCTCGGCCACGCGCGCCATAACCGGTCACCAACGGCGGTTCGGTCAGAGTATGGGCCAGGTTCCAGTGGCCGTTGTATTCCACCAGCCAGCGAAATCCTTGTTCTCGGTGAAATATTAGAGTTTCGCTCCATTCATAATCCATATCCTCCACGGTCACGCACCGTCGCAGGTAGCCGATGGCTTCGAATTCGGTATCTTCCAGCTTGCCTCGTGTTCCCAGAGGAATGAGCGGCTCGTGTTTGATTTTGGTCTTGAAGGTGGACAGGATGCGGAAGTTCTCGTCCGTGATGTCGATGATGGAGCCGCAAGTCCCACAGGCCAGGGTTTCGGTATGACCCTTGGCGCGGATGGTCAGGGAACTGCCGCAACCGGGACATTGGAACGCTTGGGCCTGGATGCCGGCGGCGGGCTCCCAACCGGCCGGCATGACTTCCCGCAGTCGGGTCAGCTTGAGATCGTCGAACCGAACTTGTTCGCCGATGAACACTAATGGTGGATTTTCGCTGTAGTCCAGGGTGGCGAACGTATTGCCGGCGGCTTGCAAATCCACGACTGGCGCATCGTAGCCCGCTCCGACCCGGATCGGCAACTCGCCCTCGCCAGCGATACAGCGGGCGGTTTCGATGTTGGTAACCTGAAACGCGCGGCCTTTTAGAACCATGTCTTGACCGGCGCGCAATTTCACAAAGGGTGGCAGTGGTTCCGGCGGCCGGATCAGAAAGGTAACCGCGTAATTGCCCAGGGTTTCGCCCAGCCAGCCGCCACGCTGACCGTCGAACAAAAGGTACCATTCGTTCCAGATGCCTTGGCTGTAACGCAGCTGGATGCGCCCAACCACGGTGAAGCGACCCTTGCGGTAGATGCCTTCGGTTCCAAGTTGGATTGGCGAGGAATCTGGCAGCAATTCCGCCATCCTGCCGATGTTTTCCAGTTCCAGGTCATGACGGATCAGCGTGCTTTTGCAGTAGGCGCAAACGGTCAGGATGGAAATGGCCGATTGAAAGTGGATCGTGGCCCCACAAGAAGGGCAATTAGTAGTTCTCATCATTTTATATCATCATCTAACTACTTAAACCTCATGACAGCAACAACCAACAAGCCTAACAAAAAATCGCGAAAATGCTTCGTTTCGTTCCAAATAGTAAATTACATAATATGTAATAATTAAAATAGATGGGGCTCGGAATAAATATTTGACATTACGGAACTAATGTCGAGAATCTTCAAAATACGGAAACCAAAAGGCGATAACACACCATGATTACCAAACCCCACTCCACCCTGCCGTCAAAATTATTCACAGCCTTACCCAATCCCCTTGGAGAAATCACCCTACCCTCCAGCCTGGACGGCAGCACAGGCAACAACCGCGCCGCGATAACTCAAACTCAGATCGCTGCCCGTACCGACCCTGAAGCTATCCAGGCTTGGCTAGCTCGTTACGCCGATACCCCCACAACCTTTCAAAATTACCGTAAGGAAGCTGAGCGATTGTTACTGTGGGCCTTGGTGGAACTCGGCAAGCCGCTTTCTTCTCTCACGCAGGAAGACCTACTGCGCTACCAATATTTCCTAGCCAACCCATATCCATCGGAACGCTGGATCATGCCCGCGAATCGCCGGGCAGGCCGTCAAGATCCCCTTTGGCGACCATTTTCTGGCCCACTTTCCCCCGCCAGCCAGCGCCAGGCAATGATCATACTGAACACACTATTTTCCTGGCTGGTTACCGCAGGCTATCTTGCTGGTAACCCCTTGGCGCTTTTACGACGACGAACCCGTCCAGTCCAAGCCCAAATTACTCGTTACCTCACCGACGATCTCTGGATCACAGTCAAGACCGCCATTGAGTCGCTGCCGCAAGAGATGCCTCGCGATCAGGCGCATTATCACCGCGTTCGCTGGCTGTTCTCGTTGCTATATCTATGCGGTCTGCGGATTTCGGAGGTGACTGGCAATACCATGGGTAGCTTCTCCCATCGCATTAACTCAGGTGGTCAAGAGTGCTGGTGGCTAGAGATCACTGGCAAGGGCAACAAAACCCGGCTGGTACCAGTGACCGATGAGCTACTGACAGAGCTGACTCGCTATCGCCAATCCCGAGATTTGCCACCGCTTCCACAGCCTGGCGAGGCTACTCCACTGCTACTTCCCATAGGTCATGGCTGTCGACCACGCCCACTAACACGCGCGGCGGTACACTTAATTGTTAAAACTGTGTTTATACGGGCGGCCGAATGGTTACGAGCTACCCACCCGGAGCAGGTCGAACAGGTTAGGCGGCTGGAACAGGCTTCGGCTCACTGGCTGCGGCATACAGCCGGCTCACGCATGGCGGACGGTAACCTTGATCTGCGTCATATACGGGACAATCTGGGTCACGCCACGCTAAGCACGACCAGTCGGTACCTGCATACTGAGGATGATGTTCGACATCGAGAGACAGGGTGGCGACATCGGTTGGATTGGGAGGAATAAAGATGGGGGTTCCAGAGTGGGCTGGATTCTTGAGATGATGTTATAAAAAACATCTATTAAAGTAGAATTCGGTTGGCAATGCTGCATAAGCACATCAGCATTGCTTACTTTTTATTCAATACCAACCCACATCAACAACCCCACGATTTTTCAAGACCTGCTATTCCCACTCTATTCCAGCGCCAAAAGTTATCCACAGCTTCTGTGGATAACTCGTGAAGCCCAAAAACCATGGAAATCAACCGACGGCATCTGGCGGCATGCGCTTGAGAAAGGCCACCCGATCGGCGGTGGTCGGAATGTGCTCAGCCAACCGCTGATACAACTCCCGAGAGGTCTGAGCCTTGGCCGCCACCTGTTTGACCAACACCTTGGCGATGGGGCCGAGATAGGCCGCCAAATCACGACGGGCGGTTTCGAGCATGGCCTGGTCGAACGGTCCCAACGACCCACTCATCTGGCTACCCATCACCGAGGCATTGGTTGCTGTGCCCAAGCCGCCCGTGGTGCCATCCAGCGCCGTTCGCATTCGCCGTTGGAACAACAAACGATCCGATTCGCCCGGAATCGCCGCCATCAATTGCTGGATCCATTCCGCTGGACTGCTGACCTGGAGCGCGGTTCGGCGCACCAACACCCTGGCAACCGGCCCCAGGATCTCGACCAGCCAGCGCTCGGCCCGCTCCAGCAGGGCCAAGTCCCAGCCCGGTGGGGTATCGGCGGGTGGCGGTTCGGGTGCCTGGACCGGCGTCACCCGGACCACGGTGGAGTTAATCGCTGCTTCGCGCTCCACCAGTCTCAACCCCTCCAGGGCAGCGATGAACGCCTCGGCATCCTGGAACCGGTCGTTCGGCGCCTTGGCCAGCGCCCGGTTCAGCACCGCATCCAGTCCCGGTGGCAACCGGGGATTCAATGTCGTGGCTTGGCGCGGCGGTTCATTCAGCACCTGATACATCATCTCGCTGGCATTGCGTCCGTCAAAGGGCCGCACGCCGGTCAGCAGCTCGAACAGCACCACGGCGGCGGCGTAGAGATCGGTGCGCCGGTCGGCTTCCTCGCCCCGAAATTGCTCGGGGGCCATGTAACCGGGCGTCCCCACCGTCATCCCGTTTTGAGTCAGGTTAATGCCCGTTTCCAACCGAGCGATGCCAAAGTCGGTCACCTTCACCTGGCCGTCCGCCAGCAGGATGATATTGCCGGGCTTGATATCGCGATGCACCACGCCGGCGGCGTGGGCATGACCAAGCGCTCGCAACACCTGGACGATCACCGCCACGGCGTTGGTCAAGGGTAATGGCTTGCGCTCCTTCAGGTAGTCGCGCAATTCCCGCCCCTTCACGTATTCCATGACGATATAGGGCGCGTTCTCCTCCTCGCCGTATTCGAACACTGTGACGATATTGGGATGCAGGCAGCGACCAGCGGCCCGTACTTCGTGGTGAAATCGGGCGAGCCATTCGGCGCCTTCCGCGCCCTGCAACAGGCGGCGGTGGATGGTCTTGATCGCGACCGGACGATCAATAGCCGTATCGTGGCCCAGATAGACCACGCCCATGGCGCCACGGCCCAGCAGGCCGGTCACCCGATAACGGCCAACGCGCGGTGGCAACGTGGCGCTGATCTCGCCGCTGGCGCTCATCCCGCCCTACTCACCCAGCATTTTCATGGCGTTTTCCAGGCTAAGCCGCATCCGGCTGAATGACTGCGACAACGAGGCGATTTCGTCCGAGCCGGACTTGACGTATTCCGGCACGTCCGGCTTGCCCAGGCTGACCTCGTTGGCGATATTGGCCATTCGCGTCACCGGCCGGATCACCACGAAATGCAACAAGATATTGAGCAACACCAGCAACAGCGCGAAAACCCCGCCCAGCAGGATCAGGAAGGTGGTAAGGGCCTGTCGGGCCCGCTCGAAAGGTACCGACATCGGCACCGTGACCACCTGTGCGCCCACGATCTCCTTCAGCTTCCAGCCGAAACCGTTATTGACCCCGTAGATGTCGGTCATGGTCTTGGGCGCGTCCTCGACCTTGCCATGACACGTCAGGCACCCCTCATCGTAGATGCCCAGTGGTCGCGCCAGATTGAGCATCCGCCCGGTGGGCGTATCTCGTTCGACGATCAATTCCTTGCGTGCCGGGTTGTTGCGAAACTCCTGGATGATGTCCGCCTCCCAGTCGCTAGCCCGGTCATTGGGATTGGTCGGATTGAGCGCCGCTTCCTTGTACGTGTACTCGGGAAACTTCCCGCGCAGCGCCCTGAACACTTGTCCCGCCGCGTAGGCCGAAACCGTTTGGGGCAGGAACTGCCGCTTCATCTGCAAGGTCAACAGCGGCTTGATCTGCTCGGCGGTATAGGCGCGGGCACCCAGCGCGCCCTCGACCATGACGCGTGCGTTCTGAATCACTTCCTCGCGGGCGTTATTCTTCAGGATGCGATCGGACAGGTACACCGCCAGCGCCAAACCGACCGCGAAGGTCAGCAACAATACCAGATTGAATTTCGTGCGCAGACCCATGGACGGGTTCCTCCAGCTTCGGTAAGTGATGAGCGCGGTCAACTGGCCGGCCGGCCAGAGCCAGGCGGCGACTGACAATGATGGCTCATGGCATCGAGCGCCCTGCCGAAGCCAGCCAGGCCGAACGGGATCGCGAACGACTCGGTCGCTGGCCAAGTCGGCCAGAATCGCAGATAAATCACCGCTTGGCGACCGGTTCGCAACAGGCGAATCAGATCTGGCACATCCCGGTCGAACACCAGGACCATCTTGTTGTGGGCGAGTTGGGCCGAGCGAATCGGCGGGTTCTTGTCGATCAACAGTTGCAGGTCAGCGAATGAAGGATCCAACTCCGATTCGGTGACCACTGACAACTTGGCGCCATCGAAAACCAGGGAAACCGGCGTGGCGCCGTAACCGTCGGGGGTGGACTGAGGGTCGCTGCTGACCAGACAGCTTGGCTGACGGGTCAGGGGATCGGGTCTTGAAGCCACGGTCCAGGCGGCCTGCGCCAGCCCCGCGACCAACAATCCCCCCATCATCCCCAGCGCGGCCAGCCAGAACCGCGTTCGACCGTCGATTAACCCAGTTGGGCGCCATGGCTGAATTCGCACGATTTTCACCTCCTGATGGATTTTTGAGGGTCGGGATTCGGCACGGGACCTTGGATTTCAAGATCACCTGTCCCACTCGGCCCGGTCGGATGGCGTGGATTCCGGTATAGTGATGGTTCCGATCCACCATGGGAGCACGCCATGAGCCCGGTTGACCACCCGACCCACGTCCCCCAACCCACCGCCCATGACGCTATTTTCGCCCGCGTCGACCATGGCTTTTGCCACCTCGCGCTACGCATTCCGAACGGAGGCGGTAAACCGATGCTGGTGGACACCACCGGCGCGAGGGTCAACCCCTGGGAGGTGGAGTTGCTGCACTGGCCGCCCGAAGCCGAAACTCCGTTGCGACGCGGCGGCTATCTTCCCATCCGGCTCGTGGACATGGAACTCTGGTGCAATTGCGTCGATTGAAGGAACGAGGGTGAATCCCATACCGGCCCACTAGGAAATTATTGGCCATTTTCCCATTAATCGCTACCTTGAAATCTTTGACCCGCCCCATGGACTTTCTTTCCGACTTGTTCGCTTTCTTCCTGCATCTCGACCGTCATCTGGCTGAACTGGCCAGCCAGTACGGCAACTGGCTCTACGGTATCCTGTTTCTGATCATTTTCTGCGAAACGGGGTTGGTCGTCACTCCCTTCCTACCAGGCGATTCGCTGTTGTTCGCGGCGGGCGCCTTGGCCGCCGTGGGTTCGCCAAATATTCATGCCCTGTTCCTGTTGCTGGCGATTGCCGCCATCGTCGGCAATACCGTCAACTATTCGGTTGGCCGCTATCTGGGTGAAAAGGCGTTCAGCCCCAACGCCCGCGTGCTGAAACAGGAATACCTGGATCGCACCCATCGCTTCTTCGAGCGCCACGGCGGCAAGACCATCATCATTACCCGCTTCGTCCCCATCGTGCGCACCTTCGCGCCGTTCGTGGCGGGTGCCGGCGGCATGGGCTACGGCCGGTTTCAAGCGTATAACGTCGCTGGCGGCATCGCCTGGACCGCATCCTTTTTGTACGGCGGCTATTTCTTCGGCAACCTCCCGTTCGTCAAGCAAAACTTCACGCTGGTGATCCTGACGATCATCGTCCTGTCGATCATGCCGGGCGTCATTGAGTACTGGCGGCACCGCCGCGCCAGGACCGACGACGCAACTCCATAGAGTTTTCAAGGCCAATTCGCACTGTATAATCGGCTTTTACAATAACCGGCGGCCAACCCGTCACCGGGAGCGCGCGAAACGTTGTCGGCCACTATCCGCCCGACCGAACTAGCGACGACTCCGCACCGGAAACCACGCGATAATCACCCACTGCATCCACAGACCAACGGAGCCCAAGCCATGAGCCACACGTGCCGCATCGAGCTGGATGGAAAGCCCTACGACTTGCCGACCGTCGAGGGGACCGAAAACGAACTGGCGATCGACATCAGCGCCCTGCGCGACCGCACCGGCTACATCACCCTGGACGACGGTTACGGCAACACCGGCTCCTGCACGTCAGCTATCACCTACATCGACGGCGACAAGGGCATCCTGCGCTATCGCGGTATCCCCATCGAGCAGTTGGCCGAGCACAGCACCTTCGTGGAAACCGCCTGGCTGGTGATCTGGGGCCGGCTGCCCACCGAGACCGAGCTGGAGCGTTTCAGCCGGCGGCTCACCATGAACCAGATGATGCACGAGAGCCTGCGCAACCACTTCGAGGGCTTTCCGCCCAACGCGCACCCGATGGCGATTCTCTCGGCGATGATCAACGCCATGAGCTGCTACGAGCCAGAGATGATGGACATCGAGGACGAGAACACCATGGAAAAGGCGGCGGCCCGAATCATCTCCAAGGTACGCACCATCGCGGCCGCCAGCTACAAGATGTCCATCGGCCAGCCGCTGATGTATCCGCACCCCGAGTACAAGTATTGCGAGAACTTCCTGCACATGATGTTCTCGATTCCCTACCGCGAATATTGGCCGACTCCGGAAGTGAGCCGCGCGCTCAACCTATTCCTGATCCTGCACGCCGACCACGAGCAGAACTGCTCGACCAGCACGGTACGGATGGTCGCCTCCAGCCAGGCTAACATGTTCGCCAGTTGCGCGGCGGGGGTCTGCGCGTTGTGGGGGCCGCTGCATGGCGGCGCCAACGTCGCGGTGATCGAGATGCTGGAATTCATCCGCCAGTCCGGCATGAAGGTTTCCGAATACGTTGAGCGGGTGAAGATGAAGGACACCAAGCTGCGGTTGATGGGCTTCGGCCACCGGGTCTACAAGAATTTCGATCCCCGCTCCAAGATCCTCAAGGAAGCCGCCGACAAAATGCTGGCCCGTCTGAGCATCAGCGACCCACTGTTGGACATCGCCCTGCAAATGGAGGACGCGGCGCTCAACGATCCGTATTTCATCGAGCGCAAGCTGTATCCGAACGTGGACTTTTATAGCGGCATCATGTTGCGGGCGATGGGGATTCCGCTAAACATGTTCACGGTCATGTTCGCCATGGGTCGGATGCCGGGCTGGATCGCCAACTGGAAGGAAATCCACGACGATCCCAAGTCGCGCATCTACCGACCGCGACAAATCTACACCGGTAACGCCATCCAAAACTACGTCCCGATCGGCCAGCGCTGAAAGACCGCGCGATCCCCTCTCCCTGTGGTCAACGGGAGAGGTTGCCGGAGACGGTGGACAGCCTTGCTCGAAGCCCTCCGGAAAACTGCCCACCTAGCCACCGACCGGTCGCATTCCCGACAAACCGATTCCTGACCGCGCTTGGCAGTACCATTTGTCTCTACTTACAATGGGACTCTGTTCCACGGACCCCAGCGAGCTATGTCCCCGGACCCAGAACCGCCCGCGTCGCCGCTTGGCGCCGCCATCCATCCTGCCCCGCTTGCTCGCCGTTGCCTCTCTCGCCCGCGCGCCGTGCGCCGGGAAATTGCCAGTGGATTCCCACTGTCGCGGCTCGCGCCGCTGAACCGGAAGCCTCGTCCCCGTCATGGAATGGCTCGCTGATCCCACGGTCTGGCTTGGCCTGGCGACTCTGGTGATCCTGGAGATCGTCCTTGGCATCGACAACCTGATCTTCATCGCCATCCTTGCCGACAAACTGCCGCCCGACCAGCGCGACCGGGCGCGGGTGGTCGGCCTGATCCTGGCACTGGTCATTCGCCTGGCGCTGCTGGCCAGCATCTCCTGGCTGGTCACCCTGACCGCGCCGCTGTTTGCCGCTTTCGGCCATGCCTTCTCCGGCCATGATCTGATTCTGTTCGCCGGCGGCCTGTTCCTGCTGTTCAAGGGCACGATGGAGTTGCATGAACGGTTGGAGGGTGGCGACGAGCATCAAGACGGCTCCAAGCTATACGCTGGGTTCTGGCCAGTGGTGGCGCAGATTACGGTGCTGAACGCGGTGTTCTCCCTTGACGCGGTGATCACCGCCGTCGGCATGGTCGAACACCTGCCGGTGATGATGGCGGCGATCATCATCGCCACCGCCCTGATGATCGCCGCCAGCAAACCGTTGGCTCGTTTCGCCAGTGCTCACCGTACCGTCATCATCCTCTGCCTGGGTTTTCTGCTGATGATCGGCTTCAGCCTGATGGCCGAGGGTTTAGGCTTCCCAATTCCCAAGGGTTATCTGTACGCCGCCATCGGCTTCTCGGTGCTGATCGAGGCGTTCAACCAATGGGCACAGTTCAACCGGCGCCGCTTTCTGGTCGGTAAGCGCCCGTTGCGGGAACGCACCGCTGAGGCGGTATTGCGCTTGCTGGGCGGCCAGGCGGAATCGGCCGAGGTGGGCGAGGACGTGGCGGCGCTGGCCAGCGGCCCCGGCCAAGAGGCGTTCGTGTTCGATCCCGCCGAGCGCGCCATGATCCGAAGCGTGCTGAACCTGGGCGAACAGCTCATTCCTGCGCTGATGACCCCGCGCCCCGACATCGTTTGGCTGGATCTGGAGGCGCCCCAGGAAAAAATACGCGAAACCTTGCGGCAATACCCCTACAGCCGCTATTTGGCGTGTCGGGGTGATCTGGACGAAATCGAGGGCGTGATCGAGGGGCGTACCCTGCTGGTTCAGGCGCTCGACAGCGAAACACTAGATTTGCGCGCGGCGCTGCGCGAACCATTGGTGGTCCACGAGGGCATGAACGCGCTACAAGTGCTGGAACAGTTGCGCCAGCATCTTATCCCACTGGCGGTGGTGATGGACGAATACGGCGGCGTGGAGGGCATCGTCACCACCGCCGATATCTTGGCCTCCATCGCCGGCGAACTGGCTGACACCACTGATGCCGAGACCCCCGAGGTGGTGCGCGAGAGCAAGGATGCGTGGCTGTTGGATGGCAGCCTGCCGCTGGAAGAGGTGCGGGAAGTGCTAAGCTGCGAGGAATTGCCTCGGGGGGACGGCTACCACACTCTAGCTGGGTTGGTACTCAACCAGTTGGGGGAAATTCCCAGCGGCGGCGAACAATTCGCGCTGGCGGGATATCGGTTCGAAGTGGTGGGCATGGACGGACACCGCATCGAGCAGGTTCGGGTGCGCCGGCTTGAGTCCACGGAAGCCGTCGAGGGCACGGAAAGGGTTTAGGATGTTTTCGTGGGGAGGCCGCTTGCCGCGCGCCTTGGGGTCACGGTCGTTTTGTTTTGGCTCATGGCTGGGTGTGTGCTTGACATTCTCCGTGCTGGCCACGCCTTCCGATCAGACCGGCTGCCCGCGTTCGTCCTCCGGAATCACCGCGGTTTCCTGACGCGCCGCTTCGATCCAGGCGCGCGTGGCGGCATCGTCGAGCACCGTGGCGACATAGGCTTGCGCGGTCTCCGGCAAGGCGACGCCATAGGTGTGAAAGCGCAAGGCCACTGGGGCGAACATGGCGTCGGCGCAGGTGAAACTGCCGAACAGCCAAGGGCCGTCGTTTGCGCCGATGGCGCGGCAGGCTTCCCAGATTTCCAGAATCCGCTCGATGTCGGCCCGAGCTGCCCGGGATGGCGTCACTCCCGAGCGCCGGCCACGGCAATTGAATGGCAATTCGCCGCGCAGCGCGCCAAACCCGGCGTGCATCTCGTTGGACACGGACCGGGCCAGGGCCCGCGCTTTCTTGTCGGCGGGCCAGACCGCCGGATACCGTTCGGCCAGGTACTCGCCAATCGCCAGCGATTCCCAAACCCGCAGATCACCGTCCAGCAGCACCGGCACCCGCCCCGAGGGCGAATAGCGTGCGATTCGGGCCGCCACGTCCGAAGCGTCCAGGGGAACGTAAATTTCCTGGAAATCCACGCCTAGATGCTTGAGCAGCAACCAGGGTCGAAACGACCAGGACGAGTAAGCCTTGTTACCGATCACCAGGGTGAGGGCGGTCATAGGCAATGCTCCGGCTGGGTGGATGAGCGCTGCCCTGCGGATTCCGTCTCGCGCCGACTCCAGGCGCGGTAATAATCGGCGAAGACCCGGTCTTGCGCGCCGATATGGCGGGCCAGGAGGGTCAGCAGCGCTTCCGTCTCGGTCAAGGTCAATGGTTGCGCCCCGGTGTCATGCCGATGTCTGGCCTCTTCCAATCGCTCCATCATGCGGTCGTGGTCAAGCACATGGTCGTCATAGTCCGGGTAGCCGCACATTCGCATCAACAACTGTTCGGACAGGAAATGCACGTCGCTGTACGTGGTGAGTTGATCGAGAATTTTACCGGCCAATGCCACATCCTTGCCGGCCTGTATCGTATCGCGCAGCGCTTGCGCCAAGCTCACTTGAACGTGATGCTCGGCATCGACGATGGCGGTCAGTTCATCACTGTGAGGATCAAGGCTGGGATTCATCGTGTCGAGACCAGGTAGGAGGTGAATTATTTCAAGCTAGCACAAAATTGTGCTGAACACAGCCGAGTCGCGGGCATGAACAAACTTTGCCTTGGGCCGTCCCGGACGCTAAACGCAATCGGCGCCCGCCGCCCGTCGCGGCGGCCACGAAATACCGTGCTTTATTGTTGGCTGAATCGCTTGTAGCACGCGCGAAAGCCATGCGCGACCATGCAACGCTCGAACGCGGCGCAAAACCTATCGCCATAGGCAGCGGCGCAGGTATAGGGATCGTAGCTGTCGGCCCCTGGATCATCGGCATGGGCGACGCGCGCACCGTCATCCACTCCACTGGATTCCAGCGGGGCGCGGGCCACTTCCGTATAAGCCACGGTGGAAAAAGGCGTCCCGCCCTCCTCCGCCCACGCGCCCGCGCCGCCGAGCATCAAACCGATGGCCGCGACCACCGCCCATTTTTTTGCTGTTGCCATCGTCATGGTTCGATCTCCACCGCAAGCGTACCAAGTCGGGATTGACGGTCCGGCGCGAAGAACCGCGCCAAATCCGTCGAATTCTTAGCAATGTTTTGCACGTCCCATGCCAGAAACCGGACTTGGGTCGATTACGCAAGATGGCTGACCTGAAGCGTGGTCCTGGCACTACATACAGCGAGTGTGGGGCAGCATGGTCGGACCCAACCAGAGTGGGGCGATTCATAATGGTGGGTTCAAGGCCAAAATGAACCGCATGCGACGCAAGGCGAATGGCTATTGCTCAAATCTTCCGCTCGAACGCCGTGAGCGCCTTGCTGGACAGTCGGTAAAGCTGGGCCGGCCGGTGCGCGCCGGTGCGGAAGCGGTTCGGTATCTCCTCGATGATGTCCAGTTCCAAAATCTTGTGCCGGAACGACGCCTTGTCCAGACGGGTGCCGATAGTCTGCTCGTAAATCCGGTGCAGATCGTTCATCGTAAATTCCGCTGGCAGCAGAAACGCCGGCAGGGATGAATACGTCGCCTTCCCTCGCAACCGTTCCACCGCCTTGGCCACGATCTGCCCGTGATCGAAAGGCAACGGCTGCAAAGCATCCACCGGGAATACCTCGGCCGACGGATTCCCCTCCAGCAACGACCACGGGATCAGCGCGTAGTAGACCACGCTAACCGACCATCCCCTCGGATCGCGGGCCGCGCCGGAGAAAGTGAACAACTGCTCCAGATACGGCGCGTCGAAGCCGATCTTGCCGCGAATTACCCGCCGGGCCGCCGCTTCGGTATCGGCGTCTTCCTGGGCGTGCACGAAGCCGCCCGGCAGGGCCAGCAATCCCTCGAACGGCGGCTCCTTGCGCCGGGCCAGAATCAGGCACAGGCGCTCGTCGCGGATGGTGAACAGCGCCGTGTCCACCATCACCAGGGGTTGCGGATAGACCGGTTCCACGCTCGCGTCTCCATCGTTGTTTAATTATATAAACAAATAACTTTCGTACTATATGGGCTTCAGCCACTTTTTGTCCACTAAAAATATTTTTTAAATGTTATTTGCAAAAAACAAATAAGTCTGTTAGTCTTGGCACCCATGGAGGTGATGACTATGAACGACGTGACCACCTTATCCGCTAATGACCTGCTCGCCATCCGACCATCCGAACCGGAACGCCTGTTCACCGGCGACGAAGCCATGGCGCACCAGGAATTTCGGGCGCTGGCATCGCGCTGGCACCCGGACCGCTGCCCGGATGCCGACACGACCGGGGTGTTTCAGCACGTCAATCGGCTGTACGACGCGGCGGTTCAAAAACTGCGCGGCGGCATCTGGCAAACGCCGGGGCTGCTGGTGCTGCGGGCGACGGACGGCGCGACCTACAAGATTCGCTACCGCAAGGAGCGCGCGTTCGAGCTGGGCCGGCTGTTCATCGGTGGCGAGATCGCGGCTTACGTCGTCGAAAACGACTACGCCGACCTGTTCGATAACGCGCTCCAGGTCATCGACCGGCTGCCCTGCGCCGACCCGCGCATGGCGGCGGAAGTCGGGCGCTACTTGCCGGAGATCGTCCGCCACTTCGAGACCGGCGAGGGCCGGGTGCTAGTGCTGCGGAAAACGCCGGATCAGGTGTTGCTGCGCGATTTGCTCGATCGCTGTGGTGGTCGGCTGGATGCCCGTCACGTCGCCTGGATCATCAGTTCGCTGCTGAATCTGGCGTGCTACCTGGATTACGCGCGACTGGCGCATAACGCCATCCTGGCCGACACCTGGTTCGTTTCTCCGCCGCAACACGCCGGCGCCCTGCTCGGGGGCTGGTGGTACGCGGTGCGGCAGGGCGAGCGAATGCGGGCCGCGCCGGCCACCGCCATCCAGTATGCGCCATTCGAGGTGATAGACCATCACCGTGGCGACATTCGCACCGACCTGGAACTGATCCGGGCGCTGGGTCGGGAACTGTTAGGCGATGCGACCGGCTTGCGGCTGGAGCGCGAGAAAGCGGCGCCGCAACCGATGCTCGACTGGCTGCGGCTGCCGGCGGGCGATTCCGCTCTCCGCGATTACCAGATTTGGATGAACCGGGTGCTCAAGGACAGCTTCGGCAAACGCCGGTTCGTGAAGCTGGATGTATCGGCCGAGGATTTGTACTGAGGCCCTCACCCCCAGCCCCTCTCCCAAAGGGCGAGGGGAGCTAAGACTAACGCCAACCAAGAAGGAGAACGCCATGGGTACTGCTCGTTGGGACCCCACCGACTGGAGCGCTTACGCCGCTTCGACCACTGGTAAGACGACCGATGCCGTGTTTGCGTCGCGCGGCATCGACAAAGACTTGAACCCGCTCGGGGTCGCCGTGCGGGAATCGCGGGATTCGGATATCAATCCGGAATCGAACGCCATCATCGTCGGGCTGGACGTGACCGGCTCGATGGGCATGATCGCCGACGCGCTGGCGCGCAAGGGCCTCGGCACGATGGTCGAGGAAATTCTGGCTCGCAAGCCGGTCTCCGACCCGCACATTCTGTGCATGGGCATCGGCGACGTGCTGTACGACCGGGCGCCGTTGCAGGTGACCCAGTTCGAGGCGGATATCCGCATCGCCAAGCAACTCGAAAAGCTGTGGCTGGAAAAAGGCGGCGGCGGCAACTCGTGCGAGTCCTACAACCTGCCGTGGTACTTCGCGGCGATGCACACGGCCATCGACTGCTTCGAGAAGCGCGGCAAGAAGGGCTATCTGTTCACGGTCGGCGACGAGGAACCGCCACCGAATTTGCCGGCCGCCGCCATCGCTCGTTTCCTCGGCAGCCGGCCGCAACGCGACTTCGATTCTTGCGAACTGCTGACTCTAGTCGGCCGCATGTATCACGTCTTTCACGTCATCGTGGAAGAAGGTAACCATGCCCGCCACGATCCTCGGGGAGTGCGGAATCGCTGGACCGAATTGCTCGGGCAACGGGTGATCGGCCTATCCGATCACACCAAGCTGGCGGAAGTGATCGTGTCCGCCATCGAGGTCAACGAAGGCCGCGACCGGGACAAGGTCGTGAAAAGCTGGTCGAAACAGACCGCGCTGGTGGTGCAGCGCGCCGTGGGCGGGCTGGGACCGGCCCGAAGCGGCAGCGCTGGAGTGGTGCGGTTTTGATGGGCCGCGCTCGATTGACCACGGTCGTTCCGCGAGCGGGGGGCGTTAAGCCCCCTGTTTCGTGGAATGCGGCAAGGCGTCGGCGATAGAGGCCAGACCAGAAACAGCGGACTCACGTCCGCCGCTCGCCCGCGCGGGCGGTTGAAGGAAACCGAGGAGATTACGATGCGTTGGCAAAAGACGGCCCAAGCCGTGATCGGCACCCAGTTCGGCGACGAGGGCAAGGGCCGGGTGACCGACTATTACGCAGCCGAAGTCGGCGGCGATGGCATCGTCATCCGCTTTAACGGCGGGGCGCAGGCCGGTCATACGGTGGTGACGCCGGACGGTTTGCGTCATGTGTTCAGCCACGTCGGCAGCGGCGCGTTCGCCGGGGCCGCCACCTTCCTGTCGCGGTTCTTCGTGTCCAATCCGATCCTGTTTCTCAAGGAAATGGCGATCTTGGCGGCCAAGGGCATGGAACCAGCGATCTACGTCGATTCGCAAAGCCCGGTGACGACGCCTTACGACATGATGATCAACCAGATCGTCGAGCGGGAGCGGGGAGGGGATCGCCACGGTAGTTGCGGCGTCGGCTTCGGGGAAACCATCGAGCGCAACCTGACGCCAGCTTATGCGCTGACCGTCGCGGATTTGGCCGATCTATCCGCGCTGGCGGCGAAGCTGGATGTCATTCGCCGCGATTACGCGCCCGTCCGGCTCGCCCGTCTGGGATTCGCCAACGCCTTCGCCCGGAACGCCGATCTGTTTCTATCGGATGCCATTCTGGAGCGCTACGCCGAAGACGCGCGCCGTTTTGTCGAAGCGATCACCGTCGCCGACGCTCGGACCGCGACGCGCGGGCGGCATCTGCTGTTCGAGGGCGCTCAAGGTCTGTTGCTCGATCAGGATCGCGGCTTTTTCCCGCACGTTACCCGTTCAAATACCGGTCTGCGCAATGTGCTGGCGCTGGCGGGGGAATTAGATTTGGAGCGGCTCGAAGTCACCTACGCGACGCGGGTCTATCTGACCCGGCACGGCGCGGGTCCGCTGCCGCGCGAGTTGCCGGAAAAACCGCATCCCGGCGTGGTCGATGCCACCAACGTACCGAACGCCTATCAGGGGACACTGCGGTTTGGCTGGCTCGATCTGGATGTGCTCCGCCGCGCCATCGCCGAGGATCTGACCGATGCCGGCCAGTTGCCGGGGCTGTCGATCAAAACCCGGCTCGCTATTACCTGCCTGGATCAAGTGGGCGATGACAAGGTGACGTACTACAGCGGTGGGATGCGGTGTCGGGCCAGCATCGAAGCGTTCGTTGCGGCGGTTTCGCGAGCCGTGGGTGCGAGAGATAGGTTGCTCGGTTTCGGCGCGGATCGAGAGTCGATGATGCCGCAAGTGAAAACAGTCAGCGCGCCCTACCCTAGCGACCCTGTTTCAGCACCGCCGCCCCGCCCAGTTCGCCCAAAGTCGCTTTCTCCAAATCCGTCCACAGCGTGCCCGGCCCGGCGTACAAGATGTTGACTCGCACGTCCGGGTTCAAATTTTGGGCGAACTCCCAAAGGGTTAACGCCGCCGGATCGCCGAACGCCGCCGCCTTCAGCTCGAAGCCCTTGGCCTTTTCCCCTTCCACCCAGGCCACGGTATTGGCCTGCGCCTGGCCCAGTTTCCGGGTCTTGTCGGCGCGGACCTGCGCGGTCTGCTTGTCGATTTCGGCGGCTTGCCGCTGGGCCTCGGCCCGGAGTTGGGCCACCTGTTTTTCCTGGTCGGCCTGAATTTCCGCCTTGAGCTTTTCGGTTTCCTGGGCGACTTGTTGCCGACGCTGCTCGACCAGCCCCAGTTCGGTATTGAGTTCCGCCTGCTTGCGGGCGGTATTCTGCTTTTCCTTGTTGGTCAAATCCTGCTCGACGGCGATGCTCGCCTGCTGGATCGGATCGAGAATCTGCATGGGCACATTCACGTGGCGGATCAGGGCGTCGTGAACGACGATGCGTTTCTCCTCGATGGTCCGACCCAGCGCATCGGTCAGGTCGTTCTGAAATTTTTCCCGGCCCTCGCCGACGATGAAGTCCTTGGCCCGGTACGCCGATCCCTTCAGCCGCGACACCGACAGAATCTGCGGCATGATGATCTTGTCCACCACCGCCGGCAAATCGCCGTAGCTTTGATAAATCCAGGCGATATGTTCTGGCAGGAACTCGAATTCCACCGTCATGTCCAGGCTGATCTCGAAACCGTCGCGGGAGGGAAATTCGACGAACTGGTTCAGGCTCAGCAGGTTGCTGACATCCGGCGGCGCGACTGGCGTCGGGGCCGCCAGTACGTTGGGAACGGCGGGCTTGGCCGGAGCCGCCCGGCGCAAGCTGCTTTCCACCTTGCCCTGCTCCACCGCCGGTTCCTGCGCCCGTTGCTGCGCCAGATAATCCAGCCGCTTTTCCTTCTGTTCGGCCAGCGCCCGTTTCTGCAAACCCTCCATCGCCACATTACGCGAGGCCATCTGCGCCTTGGTCACCACCTCGCCGCCGGTCTTGCCGAGCAGCGACACCTGATTGACGCCGATTTCCAGCAGGTCCACTTGCAGTTCCTTAGGGTTCACGTAATACAAGCCGGGTTGCAGGATGTCCTGGCGCACGCCCTTTTCGCCCGGACCGGCGAAGGCGTCAGGCGTGGTCTGCCGGCCCGACAGGCTGGTCACCACGCCGACGTAGCCCACCGGGATGCTGATGGCGTCCACGATGTCGATCCGGTAACCATAGGGATTCAGGCGGTGCTTGCCGGGACCCAGCACCCGACGCCAGATGCCCTTCTGGCCAGGTTCCGCCAGAAACTCGCCCACCGGCAACTCGGCGCCGATCATGGAGGTCACCACGCCCACCTTGCCGGCGGGAATGGTGACCAGCGGCATGATCTTGTGCTCGTACAGCCAGGGATTGAGAAAATGCCGGCCTTCGCCGAGCACTGCTTCCTGAATGCCCTTCTGCCCCGGCTGGGCCAGAATCTGCCCTGGCGGCAACGCCGCGCCGGTCTTGGCGGTGACGATGGCCATGGTGTCCGGTTCGACGTAGAACCGACAGAATCCCCATTGCCAGACGAACCATCCGCCAGCTACCAGCGCGACCGCGCCGATCGCGACCCCCACCTTGTTCATGGCTTGGCCTCCTTGGACAGATACGGTTGGAACAGTCCCCCGAAGCTGGTCGGGGCGTCGCTGCCGAGCAGTGAGACGATGCGTGGGCCGATTTTCTGATGGAAGGCGTGACGCGCCAGATTCATCCCGGTCTTGAAGGCGCGCACCTGGGAAGCGATCACCTCCGCCCGCGCCTGGTTATCGAGGGCGATCACGTCGCGGTCGGCCCGCGCCTTGGCGAGAATCGCCTCGGCCTGGGCGGCGGCGGCCTCGTTCTCCAACCGGGCCACTTCCAACTCCCGGTTGGCGGCGGTGATCCGCACCGCCAAATCCTGCTCCGCCCGGATCACCGCCTGAATCCGGCTGGTTTCCGCCGCCACCTTTTCCTGGTTCTGTTTCGCCAGCATCTCTTGCCGGGTCAGCTCCGCCAACGAGCGGGCCTGTTCAATCTGCTGTTCGAACTTGCGGGCGTTCTGCACGCTCACCTCGCGGTCGCGGATGATGCTGGCGATGGCGTCCGGCGCGACGATGTTGCGGATCAGCACCGACTTGATCGCCACGCCCCAGCGCCGGGCCTTCTCGCGCAAGTGCTGCTCCAGGTTGTCCTGAAATTTCTGGCGGGTCTCGCCGACGATGAAGTTAATCGCCGGATGCTTGCTGCCCTCGATCCGGCTGAACCCGCGAGCGGGTGGCAGGATAAGCTTCCTGAGCACGTCTTCCATGTCGCCGACCTGATGGGTGATCAGCGCCGCCCGGTCGCGTTCGATGCCGAACTCGATCGTGCCCTCGACATCGACGTTGAAGCCGTCCAGGGTCAGGAAGCTGATGGCGTCCTCGCCGCCCAGCACGAAACGCTGGCTTTGCAGGGTCACCTCGACCACGTTGTAGACATAGGGATTCAAATAATAGGTGCCGGGATCGAGCACCTGCGGTATCACACCCTTCAGGCCCTCGCCCACCAGGTAGGTGTTGCGGGCCTGCGGCAGCAGGGGATCGTTCAACACATCCTGACCGACCAGCGAGGTCACCACCCCGACCGCGCCGGGGCGAATGGACAGGGCGTCGAACAGCGCGACCTGGCAGGCATAAGGATTGATGCGATATTTGCCCGGCCGCAATACAGCCGCGAGGATGCCTTTCTCGTCGTTCGGACCGGCCTGACTACAGTCTCCCCCGACGACGATCCGGCCCGGCGGCGGCTCCTTGCCGTACAGACGGGTCAGCACGCCAAGCTTGCCGGCGGGAATGTCGGTGATCCTGGCGATGGTCCAGCCCCAGGTATAGGGGTCGCGGAAATACCGCCCCTCCGGCAGCACCTCGAACTGGATGCCCTTCTGTCCCGGTTCCAGGGCGATGATCGCGCCGGGCGGCAAGTCATCGCCGGTCTTGCGGATCAGGACGGCAATCTGGCCGGGACCGGGTTCGATGCGGCAGAAAAACCAGACGAAGATCATCAGGCCCAGCACCAGGCCGACGCCGAGAACCCAGGCGCCGAGCCGCCCCAGATTGCCAGACAGCGAGGGTCTTGGAATTTGCCGCCAGGCTGGTTTGGAATTGGTTGCGTTCATGGCGTACTCTCCGGGTTTGGGCTATTCCACCCCCAACCCGCTGAATGACAGATAATCCACGATGTCGTCGGGCGCGACCCCGGCGCACGCTTCCGGCAATTCCACCAGGCCGTCGGCCCAGGACAGCGACGACAGCGCCCCAGAACTGTTGTTGGGGTAAATGCTCGCCAGCGGTCCCCGCGCGGAATCGAGCCGTAACCGCGCCCGCAGCCACTCGCGCCGGCCCGGCTTGCGGCGGAACGTAAAGCCCGCCGCGACTCGCAACCGTAATGGCTCGGCCGGTTCGGTCCCCATCAATTTCAACAACAACGGCCGGGCGAACAGCAGGAAGGACACCATCACCGACACCGGATTGCCCGGCAGACCCAGCACCAGGCACTCCTGAATCCGCCCGAAGGTCACCGGCTTGCCCGGCTTGACCGCCAGCCGCCAGAATTCAATCCGCCCCAGTTCGGCGATCACGTCCCTGACCAGGTCGGCCGTGCCGACCGACACCCCGCCCGAAGTCAGCAACACGTCGTGGCTCGTCGCCGCTTCCCGCAGCGCCGGCAGCACTACCTCCCGGTCGTCGCGCAGAATTCCCAGATCGGTCACCGCGCAGCCCAACCGCCGCAGCAGGCCGATCAGCACGTAACGGTTGGTTTCGTAAATCGCTCCCGGCGACAATTCCATGCCGGGCTCGCGCAACTCGTCGCCGGTGGAGGCCACCGCCACCCGGGGCCGGCGAATCACATCCAGCGTGGCGATCCCCTGCCCCGCCGCCAGCGCCACGTCCTGCGGGCGCAGCCGCAAGCCGCGTGGCAGCAACACGGTCCCGGCCCGCACATCCTCGCCCCGCCGGCGGATGTTTTCGCCCGATTTGAGCCGGGCGGCGATCTGGGGTTCGATCTCGATCCAGCTTTCGTCCGAAGCGATCAGACACTGTTCCTGCATGATCACCGCATCCGGCCCATCCGGGAGCATGGCGCCGGTGGTGATTCGCGCCGCCGCGCCGCGCGGGACCACGCCGCGATACGGATGCCCCGCCAGCGCCTGGCCGACCACCGGCAGCCGAGTTGGCTGGTCCAGCTTCAAATCGGCCCGATGCAGGGCAAAGCCGTCCATCGCCGAATTATCGTGGGGCGGGACATCGAGCCGGGCCGATAGATCGCTGGCCAGCACCCGGCCAAAGGCCTCCATCAGCGGGACCGAGTCACTCGCGCGGATCGGCTGGATCGTAGCCAGGGCGACGGCGACAGCCTCAGCCAGCGTGAGCAATCGGTCGCCGGAACAGCAGTCGGTTGAAAGCATGAATCGATTCCTGTTAGGGCCGTCGGACAATCTCTTCAACGATGAATCTCGCGATTCGGTCGGGATCGTTCAGCGGCAACGCCGGCAGTCCGGACCGACCATGGCACGCCGGGTCAAGCAGGGGATCGCAAGCGACGGCTATGATGGTCGGATCATCCGGGAAGCGCGGCGGCTTGTCTTCACCCAGTGGCCGCCAGATTTCCAGCTTGGGGAAACCGCCGCTCTTCCAGCCTTCCACCAGCACCAGATCAACCGGTTGCAGGTGGCCCAGCAGGTCGGTCAACGGCGGCTCCGGCTCGTCGCGTAATTCGTGCAGCAGCACCCAGCGGCGGCCGGTGGCCAGGATCACCTCACAAGCGCCGGCCTCGCGGTGGCGCCAGGTGTCCTTGCCGGGCGTGTCGAGATCCACATCGTGGTGCGCGTGCTTGAGCGTGGACACGATCAATCCCCGCGCCCGCAGCCGGGGAATCAGAGCCACGATCAAGGTGGTCTTGCCGCAACCGCTCCAGCCGCTGATGCCGAGAACTTTCATCCCATTTTTCCAAGATTTCCCCGGTTGCAATTTTGCGCCCGGGGACGAAAGCTTTCCATCGTCATGACGCCGAAAGGCCCTCTCAAAACGGTTTTCGCAAATGGCGACGAAACTCCGGTTATGGGATAGTAGCCGGCGTAAGAATAATGACGAGAACCGAGAACCCTCACATGCCGTTCCTCGCCAAGCTTTGGGAAGCGGTCATCGGCAAACCGCACGACCCGCTCCATCCCGAAACCCGCCATAACATGGCCCTCGTCGCTTTCCTGGCCTGGGTCGGCCTCGGCGCCGACGGTCTGTCCTCCGCCTGCTACGGCCCCGAGGAAGCCTTTCTGGCGCTGGGTCAGTACACCCACTTCGGTCTGTACCTGGCCGCCGCCACCTTTTTGACCGTGTTCATCATCGCCCTGGCCTACAACCAGGTCATCGAGCTGTTCCCCTCGGGCGGCGGTGGCTATAAGGTAGCCACCCAACTGCTGGGCTCCAAGGCCGGGCTGGTCTCCGGCTCGGCCCTGCTGGTCGATTACGTGCTGACCATCTCCATCTCCATCGCCGCCGGCGTGGACGCGCTGTTCAGCCTGCTGCCGCCCGGCGCCCAATCCCACAAGCTCATGACCGAGATCCTGTTAGGGATTCTATTGATCCTGCTCAACCTGCGCGGGATGAAGGAATCCATCAAGGTATTGCTCCCTCTTTTTCTCGGCTTCTTCGTAACCCACGCCCTTCTGATCCTCTACGGCGTGGTCGCCCATGCCGAGGGTCTGCCCCGCCTGATTCCCGACACCATCAACGAAACTCGTCAACTGACTGAGCAGATGGGCTGGGCGTTCGCCGCAGCTCTGTTTCTGCGCGCGTACTCCCTGGGCGGCGGCACCTACACCGGCTTGGAAGCGGTCTCCAACAACGTCAACATGCTGACCGAGCCGCGCGTCCGCACCGGCCGGTACACCATGCTCTACATGGCCGGCTCGCTCAGCTTCACCGCCGGCGGCGTCATCCTGCTGTACCTCCTCTGGAACGTGCAACCGGTCGCCCATCAGACGCTAAACGCCGTTGCCTTCAACGCCATCATCGATAGTTGGCAACTCAACCCGATCCTCGGTCACGGCTTGTTGGCGGTGGTGCTGTTCCTCGAAGCGGGGCTGCTGTTCGTCGCCGCCAACACCGGTTTCCTCGGTGGGCCGACGGTGCTGGCCAACATGGCGGTCGATTCCTGGGTGCCCCGCCAGTTTCGTAACCTGTCGGGCCGGCTGGTCACCCAGAACGGCATCCTCCTGATGGGGCTGGGAGCGCTCGGCATCCTGTTGTGGACCCATGGCGATGTATCGGTGCTGGTGGTGCTGTACAGCATCAACGTATTCATCACGTTCTCGTTGTCGCTGCTCGGGCTGTGTCGGCACTGGTGGACCAGCCGCTATGACGAGACCCACTGGAAATCGCGACTGGCGTTATCGCTGCTGGGCTTCGCGGTCACCGGCGGCATTCTGGTGGTGACGGTGGTGGAAAAATTCACCGAGGGCGGCTGGCTGACCATCCTGATCACCGGCTTGATCATCGGCGCCTGCGCGCTGATCAAGCGCCATTACGAACGGGTCCGCGTGCAGTTGCGCACCATCGACGCCCTCTACGCGCCGCGTCCAGACTGGAGCGAGGATTTGCCCGCCCCCGCTGAATCCGGGATTGCCCACCGCGATCTTTCTGGTCGGCAAGAACCGCGGCCTCGGCATGTACACCCTCAAATGGCTGAACGACGTATTCACCGGGCACTTCAAGAATTTCATCTTTCTGAGCGTCGGTGAAGTGGACGCGGAAAGCTACGGCGGCAAGGGCGCGCTGCGCTCGCTTCAGTATCAAATCGAGAATTCCCTGCGCTACTACGTCAACTACTGTCATAGCCAGGGCCGGGCCGCCACCTCCCACGCCGCCTATGGCGCCGACGTGGAGGCGGAACTGGAGAAACTGGTGGTCAAGGTCGTCGAGGCATATCCCAACAGCGTTTGTCTGGGCAGCAAGCTGATCTTCGACAACGAAAGCTGGTTGATCTCGTGGTTGCACAACCACACGGCCATCGCCATGCAACGCCGCCTGCACCTGCGGGAAATTCAGATGATCGTCACGCCGATCAAGATTTGATGTAAAGACATCCCCGATTCCACAGTCCATCAAGCATCCCGCAAGGGCTGCTTGATTCGCGGTCTTTTCCTGCTGGTGGGTCGTTAAAGTCGCGAATTGTTTGCACCGGCTTTGCACAATCATTCCACGACCTTGCACGAGCGCGCCACGAAGCGCGCACACCCCCTCCCCATACTGCGCTGGCGAATTACCGGAGTCCCGCCATGCGCAATTCACTGGTTCCACTGCTGGGTCCCGCCGCCCTGATCCTGGGCTTGGCGCTGTTGGCCGTTCATCCTCTGCTTTGGCTGGTGGGGACCTGGTTCGATCCCGCCTACGATTCCCACGGCGCCTGGGTAGCGGCGCTGACCATCAGCCTGCTGCTGTGGAGCGCGACCAGTCCGTTGCGGATTGCCAGTTCGCGGCAACGCTTGAACGGATTGCGACTGCTGGCGCTGACCGCCGCCGTTCGCCTGCTGGGGCAGTGGCTGGGAATCAACACGCTCGGCGCGGCGGCCCTGGCGGTGGATGTCTACGCCATCGGCCTGCTGCTGGGGCTGGATCGCCGCGCCCGTCCGCTGGCGCCCGGCTGGCTGGCGCTGCTGTTCGCTTTCGCCCTGCCCATCGAACGCATCCTGCAACGGTGTTTCGGCTTTGCCTTGCAGCAACTTTCCGCCGCTGGCGCCTGCGCCACGCTCCAGTTGGGTGCTCCGGTTCAGTGCGCGGGAATTCAGTTGCAATGGCAGGGACAGACCGTGCTGGTCGATCTGCCCTGCTCCGGCACGCGCGGCCTTCTGCTGTTGCTGTTGCTGTTCGTCGCCCTCGCCGCGCTGACCCGCCCCACCTGGAGCCGCGCTGGTTGGGGCGCGCTGCTGGCGCTGGCGGCGGCGGCGTTGGGAAATAGCCTGCGCATCGTCGCCCTGGCGGTGGGTCTGGTCCACCGCGAGGCGCTGGGCGGTGTGGATGTGCTAGCCGAACCCTGGCACAGCACGATTGGCTTGATCACGCTGACGCTTTCCGCGCTGCCGATTCTGCTCTGGGCGCAATCCGGGCGCGGCGTGGCGATCCCGATTGCGGCAATGCCCGCCAAAGCCGGCTCCGACACCTTACGCCTCCTTTCGATCAAGCCCCTCCCCGGCCTGGCGTTTCTGGCCACGTGCGCGGGAATCGTCGCGTTGCCGCCGCAACCGCTGGACGTAGCCCGACCGTCGACCGCGCCGCGCTTGCCCGGTTACGTCGCCGCCTTCGTCGCGCAGCCCGGCACGCTGACCGACCAGGAACGCGATTACTTCATCCGCTACGGCGGCGGCGCGACCCGAGCCGCCTACGGCCCCTACGGCCTGCTGGTGGTGAGCACCACCGCGCCGTTGCGTCATCTCCACGCCCCCGAGGAATGCCTGGCCGGCGCCGGTCACGCGGTGCGCTATCTCGGCCAGACCGGCGGCCCCATTCCCAGCGCGGTGTACCGCAGCACCGACCCGCAAGGCCGGGTCTGGCGAGTCACCGTCACCTATGTGTCGGAGCGGGGGGAATGGACCACCCACGTCGCCGAGGCGGTATGGCGGTGGCTGCAAGCGCCCGGCACGACCTGGCGGATGATCGAGCGGATCGCGCCCTGGGAACTGCCAGTGGAAGCCACGGAAACCTTCGATGTCGCGGTCTGGCGGGCGCTGGATTTGCCCCCGTCCCCAACCCTTTCTCAACCCCTGCCCGTGCCACTTTGACCTTGCGAGGATTCGTCATGAAACACATCCCACTGATTCTGATTGCCCTGCTGTCCTGGCTGCCGTGGTCCGGCGCGTTGGCCGTCGTTCCCGACGATCTGGGCGGACGCATCGAAGCCAAACTGGATGGCAAGCCCGTGACCCTGCCGCTGCTCAAGACCGACATCGACGCTGACGTGCAAGGCGACGTGGCGCGGGTCACGGTGACCCAGACCTTCGCCAATCCCCTGGACCGGGCGGTGCACGCCACCTATCTGTTCCCGCTCAACGAAGCCGCCGCCGTCAACGCGATGACCATGGAAGTCGGCGACGAGCGGGTTCAAGCCCGGATTCAGCGCATTGAGGAAGCCCGCGCCACCTTCGAGAAAGCCAAGGGCGAGGGCCGCGCCGCCGCGTTGCTCAGCCAGCACCGTCCGAACATGTTCACCCAGGACATCGCCAACCTGATGCCCGGCTTGCCGATCAAGGTGACGCTGATCTACGCCCAGACCGTGCCTCGGGTGGACGGCGCCTATGAACTGGTCGTTCCGCTGGTGGTGGGGCCGCGCTATCAGCCGCAGGGCGCGGGGGTCGCGCCGGGCCAGCCCGCGCCCAAGGGCGGCGTTCAGCACTGGAACGCGCAAACGGGCACTTCCGGCGGGGCGACGGCCAAGAACAGTCAAGCCGCCTACGGCCAATGGGAAGTCGAACAACTGCCCGCCTACCCGCCAGTGTTTGAATTGAACGTCCCCGACCAGATCGACCCGGAGCGAGTGGGCCTGACCGTCCACCTCAACGCCGGCATGGCGATTGCGAACATCGAAAGCCGCACCCATCCGATCACCAAGGAAACGCCGGCCCAGGACCGCGCCGAGGTGAAGCTGGCGAACGGCCGGACCCTGGACAACCGCGATTTCGTGCTGCGCTACACTCTGGCGGGAACGCGAACCCAAGCCGGCTTGCTCGCCTACCGCGATCAACGCGGCGGTTTCTTCAGCCTGCTGCTTGAACCGCCCCAGGTACCGGTGGCGACG
This sequence comes from Candidatus Competibacteraceae bacterium, assembly GCA_046347555.1. Taxonomy (GTDB): domain Bacteria; phylum Pseudomonadota; class Gammaproteobacteria; order Competibacterales; family Competibacteraceae; genus Contendibacter. The sequence continues at coordinate 34,285 of JAXMFY010000019.1, forward strand.
GACATCACGCCCCGCGAAATGGTGTTCGTGCTGGACTGCTCCGGCTCGATGGACGGTCTGCCCATCGACGCCAGCAAAGCCTTCATGCGGGAGGCGCTGCGGCGGCTGCGGCCCACCGACAGCTTCCGCATCATCCGTTTCAGCGATTCCGCGAATGAATTTTCCGCCCAGCCGTTGCCGGCGACGCCCCAAAATATTCAAGCGGGTCTGCGCTACACCGATGCGCTGCGCGGCGAGGGCGGCACCGAAATGAGCAGCGGCATTCGCCAAGCCCTGGCGCCGCCGGTTCCGACGGGCGCCATTCGCATCGTCACCTTCCTGACCGATGGCTATATCGGCAACGAAGCGGAAATTCTGGCGCTGCTCAAGGCCAATCTGAACGACGCGCGGTTGTACGCCTTCGGGGTCGGCACCGGCGTCAATCGCTACCTGTTGAGCGAAATGGGTCGGGTCGGACGCGGCTTCACCCGCTATATGGACCCGACCGAGAATCTGGAAAAAGTGGCTGGGGAACTGGCCGACCGCCTGCAATCGCCGGTGTTGACCGACATTCAAATCGACTGGGGCGGGCTGGAAGTCAGCGAGCAAAGCCCCGACCGGCTGCCCGATCTGTTCGCCGGCCAATCGTTGCGGATTCAGGGCCGTTACCAGCAACCCGGCCGGTACGAAATCAAGGTACGCGGCCGGGTGCAGGGCCGCCCGGCGACCCTGCCCCTGCAAATCGAACTGCCGGAAGCCAGCACCGAGGGCGAGGCGGTGCCGATTATCTGGGCGCGCTCCGTGATCGGCGATCTGCATTACCAAATGACGACCGGCGCGCACCGGCTGGGCAACGAACCCGCCAACGCCGACGCACTCAAGCAGCGGATCACCGAACTGGGCTTGAATTTCGCCCTGGTAACGCCGTGGACCGCGTTCGTCGCGGTGTCGGAGAAGATTTACAACGCCAACCCCGAGTCCACGCCCACGCTGCCGGTGCCGGTGTCGCAGGTCAAGGGCACCACCGAACGGGCCTACGGCGAACCGGCCGTCCCGATCACGACCGGCGCGGTTTTCGCCGGCGGCGGTGCCCCGGAACCGGCGACGCTGCTTGGCCTGGCCCTGATGGCGTTGCTGCTGGCAGGTTTCCTGGTCCAGGGGCGCGTGACTGGTTGTCCGTCGCGTCTGGAGTGCTGAATGGCTGGAAGTAAGCGAATTCGTTGAAAAGAAGCCCTCACCCCTGCCCCTCGCCCGCTTGCGGGTGAGGGGTTCTCGTTTTGCGCGGCCTCTTGGTCCATCTGGCCGATAGTGGCCGCCTGGCGAAAAACAGGCAGGAGCATGAAATCGTTCATGTAATCGCTCATCTCCCTCTTTCGTTTTCTCTCCGCTGGATCGTATGCTATCCACATCAGTTTAGGGAGTTGACACTGGATGCGCACACGAAACGATGACCAACCAATCCGTATCCTGCATCTGTCGGATATCCATTTCAAAGCCGGCAAGGCTTGGGATGCGGACCCGGTATTACGCGCCTTGGCCCGATTCATCGCCAAGGAAGTTAAAGATGGACTTATCCCCGATTTGGTGGCGATCACCGGCGATTTGGCCTTCGCCGGCACCTCCGACGAGTACGGGTTGGCTCGCGACTGGCTGGATAAGCAACTGTGGCCGGCGCTGCCGGACGGCTTTTCCCGAAACCGGCTGCTGTTGGTGCCCGGCAACCACGATGTGGATCGCAAAAAAGTCGATTTTGCAGCCAAGGCTGTCCAAAAAGAGTTATTGACTCCTGGCGATCAAAACCAAATCGCTCAAATCCTCGGTGACGCCGGACAGCGTGACGTGTTGCTAAAACGCCATACCGCCTATCTGGGATTTCTCGGTGGCTGGTTGGGCGAGGCGCAACCGCTGCCCTGGTGGCAGCGGTCCATCAAAATCCGTGAAGTCCGCTTGCACGTCGCTGGGCTCGACTCCGCCTGGATGGCGTGCAGCGACGAAGATCACGGCCGGTTACTGCTGGGACGTTACCAAATCAACCAGATGGTTCTCGACCCAAGTGCCGAAGATGCCGAATGGCGCTTGGCGTTACTCCATCATCCTTGGGGTTACTTTGCTGAATTTGATGGTGATGAAATCCGCTCGACGATCCACCAGCACTGCGATCTGCTGTTGCGTGGCCACCTGCATAAACCCCAGACCGAGCGAGTTGCTCCGCCGGACCCATCCCGCGCCTGCCTGGAACTGGCCGCCGGTTGCGTTTACGAAAACAGCCGATACCCGAACGCCTTCCAGTGGATCGAACTCCATTCCCGGCCACGGCGCGTCAAGGTTCTGTATCGGGCATGGATTCAGGGTGCCTGGACCATTGACCGCAACCAGCCGGGTTGTCCGAATGGCGAGGCCATGTTTGATCTATCTTCGACGCATCGAGGCGGGCCGGAAGATTCCAGCGAAGCTTCACCAGATCATGGAAGCAGCTCAAGAACCTTGAGCAGCACGCGGGTGGAAGCCGTCGAACAGACCAGCGCCCAGACCGCGATCAAAGGAGCGGGCGCTATTGCCCAAGGACCAGGTGCAGTGGCTGCCGGTGCAAAGGGGATCGCCGTGGGTGGCGACGCTGGCAACATCTCGATGGTCAATCAACCCATTACTGTCCGCGCCGCGCCAGGGGCTACCGTTATCATCGGCGACCCGTCGAACCGCATAACCGCTGTGGATCGAGGTCACAACCGATATAGTTCGAACACCATCGCCCAAGACGATGATGCCCAAGCCACTGGCGAACGCAGTCTAGATCGGAAACCTGAACGGAAGCGCGCGGCGGACTCTATTCATCCCAAAGCTATCACTGCGATCACCGAACTTTTCGATTTGGTTCCCGTGCTGCGTACTACGCTCGCCAAACAACCGCAAGTTGACGCAACCGAATCGGCGGCGCTCGCAAAATGGCTGTGCGCGCCGGATAGCGATTTTTCTAATGCCATGAATACCTTCGAAATTGCCCTGAAGCAGCTCCCCCGTCGCCAGAAGGATATCGAACTGTTGCGCCAGTGCGCGCTGGACATCCTGGGCTGGATGGTGGTGACCACCGTCACGGACGGCCACGATCAGGAAGATGCTCGACTGGTACGAGGCTGGTTCGACGGTGTCGCTTTTCGCATTCCGCTGGGACGCAATCCTTGCCTGGAAGTGCTCACGGCCTGTTGGCGATGCAGCAAGGCTGAGTTCACCATGGAGCCGAGTCGTTTCGATTTTGGAAAGGATGACATCACGCCCAAATGTTTTGAGGAAATTGGCTTCGACGACCCCAGACGATTGGACTTAACCCGAACTGTGGATTTCATCTGGCGTCAGGTCTACCAGAAAATTTACATCGAACCAGCCCCATCCAAACTACCACCAGCAAAAATCGATGACCTTCGTGCCTGGCTCAACCGCCAACTCACGATGGAAAATCGGCGCTTGCGGCTGGTCATTGATCGTTTCGACATGGACAGCACCTTCAATTTCAACACTACGCTCCAGGCTATCTATAAAGCCATTCCCCAAATTCATCTCATCGTCATTGATAGTAATGCGACCGCCGACTCCGGTATCTTCGTAATGCTGGCAAGCGATCTCGCCGTCTGCATTTTGAGTTGCTTGCACGCGATCAAGGACCTGTCATGATCCCCGACCTTCCCGTTGATAAACCCATCCCCCTGGACCGCTGCGGCACCTGGCCCAAATCGGTGCATCTTTTCGACCAGCAGAGCGCCGACGCCGTGCTGGCCGCGCTCGCCGCCGAGCGCCCTTTGCTGGTCCGGGGCGAACCTGGCGCGGGCAAGAGTCAGTTGGCGAGGGCGGCGGCCCAGCACTTGGGCCGCCTATTCGTGTCCACGGTAGTCCACTCGCGTAGCGAAGCCCAAGACCTGCAATGGGAATACGACGCCGTGGCCCGGCTGGGCGAGGCGCAAGTGCTCGCCTCGGTGCCTTCCGAATTGACTCCCCAGGAGCGCCTCGACCCGCGCCGCTTCCTGATTCCCGGTCCGCTCTGGTGGGCGTTCGACTGGCAATCCGCTCAGGAGCAAGTCACGCGATACAGCCTGTGCAAGGCCAATCCTCCCGACGCGCCCAAAGGTTGGCAGCCGAATGACGGTAGCGTGCTGCTGATCGACGAGATCGACAAGGCCGAGGCGGACCTGCCCAACAGCTTGTTGGAAACGCTCGGCAACGGCGCTTTTCCGGTGCCGTGGCTGGACGCTCCCGTGGGGCTACGCGCGGGCATCCCGCCGCCACTGGTAGTCATCACCACCAACCAGGAACGCGAACTGCCCGCTGCTTTTCTGCGGCGCTGTATGGTGTTGCGCCTGGAGTTGCCCAAGGAACAAGCTCTGGTGGCGTGGCTAGTCAGGCGGGGCGAGAAACACTTCGGCACGGATTGCGCCGAAAGCGTTCGCGTTATGGTGGCCGAACAGTTGGTCAAGGACCGCGATAAGGCGAGCCAGCGAGGACCGCACAAGCCGGGCCAGGCCGAATACCTGGATATCTTGCGCGCTCTGGTGCAGGCGCGCGGCTCCGACGAGGTTGCCCAGATAGACTTGTTCCAGCGCATCTCCTGCTTCGCCTTCGAGAAAACCGGAACGGCGGACGCATGACCCCTCCCGACGTGGAGCGCCAACATGACGGGCGAACCGCCGTGGGCTGGGCGGACTTGATCCGCCTGTACGCCAAGTTGGAAGATGAAACCCGCTTCCAGCGCGTCGTCGAATCGCTCGGCTACCGGGAAGGGCCGCAAATCATCACGGCGTCGGCGGGCGAAACGTTGACCTTCGGTATAACCACCGCCTCAAATGAACCCTCCACATCTAATACCGAAGGAATACGCCACCGTCATTATCGACTGGTGGAACGCCGCGCCCTGACACATCCTTCGCCATCACCACCCATTGATGTGTTACCGCCGCCGGCCGAAGAAGAGCCGGCCGCTCACCTCGGGCCAAGTCCGCCGCTGATGCCCTGGCCGCGCCTCTGGCCGTTCTTGCGCGCCGCGCTGGGAGAATACGCCGAACGCCACCGCATCGACTTGCGCCGCGTGGTGGCAACCGTTGCCCGTCGCCGGCCCCTGCATCGCCTGCCACGTCTCAAGGGCCTGCACTGGGCGCCGCAAGGCCAGTTGATCCTCGACCTGCATCCGCGCCTTTATCCGTTTTGGAACGACTTTCACGCTTTCAAGGCCGCATTACCCCGACTGCGCGGCGCGACCGGCCTCGACATTCTGTGCATGACCGAAGGCCCCGCCGGGCCGGTCCAGCGTTGGGAAGGTAAAAGCTGGGGGGCGGACCAGCCCTACGTTCCGCCGCCGCCGGAAACGCCGGTGCTGATCGCCGGCGACCTGGGTTGTCTCGGCACGGAGGAGCAATGGCGACCGTGGGAGAGCCTGGGCCGTCGTCTGGCGGCCCGAGGAATTTTGCCGGTGGCGCTGACGCCCTGTCCCGCGCGCTGGTGGAATCCGGCCTTGGCCGGGCTGTTCTACCCGGTCGTGCTGGATCGCGCCGCCCGCGTTCCACCGCGACCGGCGGGGCCGCGTCCCTGGCCGGCGCAGGCGGCGAACATCAGCGAGGAAGCCGGCCGGGATACGGGCGCCGAGCTGTTGCTGACCCTGCTCTCCGCCTGCATCGGCATCACCCCGGCCCTGTTGCGCCATTTGCGCCATGCCCTGCCGGTCGAGCAAGCGGACGTGGGCAGCGAGGCGGCGGCTTGGCTGCATCCCGCGTTCCGTCGCGGCGATTTTGCCCTGCTGCCGGGCGATATCCAGGCCATTGAACCCTTGCGCGAAGCCTTTCGCGGCTTGGACCCCGCCGACCGCCGCCTGGCCTGGAACCTGATCCGCGCCCAGCAGCGCGAGGTTTCCTTGGCCGTGCGGATGGAGGAACGCGCCTTGTACGCCGCAATGGAAGGCCGCACCGATCCGGAGGTCGAGGCTTTTATGGATCGGGTGGCTGTCGCCCTGGAACAGGCGCGGGAACAATCGGGCAACGCGGCGGAGCAGGTCCGTTTTTTGCGCGCCTGGGTCAACCGGCGCGGACGACGGATGCATTCGGCTGCCTGGGACTACAGCCCGCGCTCCGAGGCGCTCTGGGTGCTGGCCAACCCGGAGGTTGCGGAGGCGGGCGGGGAGTTGCCCAGTGGACTCGACATCCATCGCGCCCTGGACGCTTTGGATCGCCCGGAGCAACCCCAGACCTGGCGCCTGGTCCAGCGCGGCGAGCGGTTCGAGGTCGAAGCCGCCGCTCGCGCGGAGCGCGCCTACGCCAGCGGCAGCCTCATCGCGGATTTTTCCACTCGCCGCCCGATGATGCAGTTTAACGAGGGTCGGCCGGGGGCGGTCGATGCCAGCCTGCCGCTGGTGGATGGCGCTGGCCTGCCGGTCAACGAGACCGGCTATCGATTGACGACCGATAGCGATGAATTGGTCATTGAACCGTTTTCACGTCCGGTTTGGGCGCACACTTTGGGGCGGGACGGCGACGGGTTGTTCGTCGGCTTCAATGACGGGCGCGGCGAGCGGCGGGCTTACTGGTGGAATCCGGGCCATGATCTCTGGCTGTACCCGGGCGGACGAGAACTTAGCAAGGTCAAATTCAAAGAAGGATTTTTCGTAGATGAGACGCTGTTTCGGGTTTGGCGCGCGGAGGGCCTACGCGTGCCGACTTGGGCTGATCGAGCCAGTATGGACCCAAGCGGCGTCATTGCCACTTTCCGTGTCCGCAACGTCACTCAGCGCATGCGCTGGATATGGCCCGGTCGGTTTTTGATGGGCTCGCCGGAAAACGAGCACGCGCGTTATGACAACGAACTTCAGCATGAGGTGATGCTGACCCGAGGATTCTGGCTAGCCGAGACCGCCTGCACCCAGGCCCTGTGGCAGACGGTGATGGGGCAAAATCCCAGTTGGTTTAAGGGCGAACAGCGGCCGGTGGAGCAGGTGAGCTGGAACGAGGTGCAAGATTTCATCACGCGGCTCAACGGCGCGGTGCCTGGACTGGAAGCGCGCCTGCCGACCGAAGCCGAATGGGAGTACGCCTGCCGGGCCGGGACGACTACCCCCTTCTCGTTCGGCGAGGACATCACCACGGACCAGGTGAACTACAACGGCAACTATCCCTATCGCGGGAACCAGAAAGGGCAAGATCGGGGAGAAGCCGTCGAAGTCGCCTCGTTGCCGGCCAATCCTTGGGGACTGTACGAGATGCACGGCAACGTCTGGGAGTGGTGCCAGGATTGGTATGGGGCTTATCGTGCCGAACCGGCGGTCGATCCCACCGGTCCGGTGACCGGCGGGAGGCGCGTCCTGCGGGGCGGTTCCTGGATCTGCTACGGTCGCCTCGCGCGCTCCGCGTACCGCTCCCTCGTCGGGCCCGGCGACCGCTACGGCGACTTCGGCTTCCGGCTGGCCCTAGGTCCCGAGCTCCGGCAGGATGAGCGAGCCGGTCAAGGCGAGGGCGGGGCCGGCCAGACCGCGCGCGAAGCGCCCGGAGGGCGCGAGAAGCGAGGGCGGGGCGGCCCCGCCGCGCGCAAATAACCAGTGAAACGCGACCATGAAATATCGCTTTTTCCACATTCTCGCCCGAGACCCAGCCGCCGAAACCGAAGCCCTGAACCGGTTCCTGGCCGAGCGGCGCATCGTAGCGGTGGATCGCCAGTTCGTCGCCGACGGCGGCAACAGCTTCTGGGCTTTTTCCGTCACCTATCGGGACGGCGCGTCCGCCTCGGAGCCTGTCGGCGCTCCCGGCCGACCGGAGAAGGCCAAGATCGATTATCGCGAGGTTTTCGACGAGCGCGACTTCGCCACGTTCGCCGCCTTGCGGACGCTGCGCAAGGAGTTGGCTGAAGCGGAGGGCGTGCCCGCTTACGCCTTGTTCACCAACGAACAACTGGCAACCATGGTGCGCGGCAAGGCGCGCACCGTCGCGGATTTGGCCACCATCGAGGGCGTCGGCAAAAGCCGGGTGGAAAAGTACGCCGCCGCCTTCTTGCGAATACTGGTCGACTCCGCCAAAACCACCGCGACCAAAGAGGACGACCGTGCGCCGAGTGCGGATTGAATTGGCCGAAGTGGCCGCCATCCCCAATCTGATGGAGGCGACAGCCCGCGCCGCGCGCGGCAAACGCGAACGGCCCGTGGTGCGCGCCTTTCTGGATCGACTCGAAGCGCATCTAGCGGTCCTGGCCGAGGACATCGTGGCCGGCCGCGCCCCACGCGGCGAATACCGCCGCTTCCGCATCCGCGACCCCAAGCCGCGTGTCATTCACGCCGCCTGCTTCGCCGACCGAGTTTTGCATCACGCCGTCATGCTGCCGGCGGGTCCGGTGCTGGAGCGGGCCATGACCGACACCAGCTACGCCTGCCGTCCGGGCAAGGGAACGCTGGCGGCGGTCCAGTCTGTACAAACCGCCTTGCAACGCTTTCCCTGGTACGTCAAGGTGGACGTGAGCGGCTATTTCGAACATATCGACCACGCGCGCCTGTTCGATTTACTGAACCGGCGTTTCAAGGGGGCGGGATTCATGGACCTGTTGCGGCGCATCGTCGCCGGCCACGAAACCGCGCCCGGCAAGGGCCTGCCCATCGGCTCCCTGACCTCGCAATACTTCGCCAACTATTACCTGGACGGCCTGGATCGCCTGCTGTTGGAAACACTCGGCGCGCGCGCCGAGGTGCGCTATATGGACGACATCCTTTGGTGGTGCGACAGCCGAGAGCAGGCGCGGGAAACCCTGGCGGCGGTCGGCGAATGGCTGGGCCGGGAGCGCCTGCTGCGGTTGAAGGAATCCAGCCAAATCAACCGTTCCCGCCACGGGGTCGGCTTCTGCGGCTACCGCGTGTCGCCCGGCGCGCTGCGTCTGAGCGCGCGACGGCGCAAACGCTACCGGGAGCGCCGCGCCGCGTGGGAAGCCGCCTGGCGCGAGGGGCAAATCGATGCGTTGACCCTGCAACGGGGTTATGATGCCGTGCGCGCTATCACCCTCCATGCGGACGGCCGCACCTGGCGACGCAACGAACTGGCGCGTCATCCCGCGCCGGAGGTGTAAGGGTGGGGGTCGAAACCGGCGAGAGGCGCGTCCTGCGGGGCGGTTCCTGGATCAACAACGGTCGCAACGCGCGCTCCGCGTACCGCAACCACGACGAGCCCGGCAACCGCAACGACAACATCGGCTTCCGGCTGGCCCTAGCTCGACGGGGTGGTGGATGCCGCCCCATGGACCAGACTCCCATCCCGTCCCGCCGTTTGGCGGGCGAAAAGCGAACGGCCACCGGTGTGCTGGTAGGGAGAGCGGATGCCTCTCGAACGCTCGCCGGCCGGCCGCCTTCTTCGGAATCCGGGAGAGAGCGGGCGTGAAGAACCCGGCCCCCACCCCGCCGCCCGGTCCCCCGCCGGAGCACTTCCCTGCCCCTTGGGCCAGCGACTGGGGCGAAGACCCCTACGGATTGTGGCAGTCTTTGACCTATCGCAGCGTTCGCCAAGCGTTTCGCTGGCTGCCATCGGGTCGGTTCTTTATGGGTTCGCCGAAAAACGAACATGATCGACTGGGCGACGAACTTCAGCACGAGGTCATTCTGACTCGCGGGTTCTGGCTGGCCGAGACCGCCTGCACCCAGGCGCTGTGGCAGGCGGTGATGGGGAAGAATCCCAGCCAGTTCCAGGGCGAACGGCGACCGGTGGAAACCGTGAGCTGGAACGAGGTGCAAGATTTCATCGCGCGGCTCAACGGCGCGGTGCCGGGACTGGTAGCGCGGCTGCCGACCGAAGCCGAATGGGAGTACGCCTGCCGGGCCGGGACGACTACCCCCTTCTCCTTCGGCGAGGACATCACCACGGACCAGGTGAACTACAACGGCAACTATCCCTATCGCGGGAACCAGAAAGGGCAAGATCGGGGAGAAGCCGTCGAAGTCGCCTCGTTGCCGGCCAATCCTTGGGGACTGTACGAGATGCACGGCAACGTCTGGGAATGGTGCCAAGATTGGTCCGGGAGCTATCCAGAGGGTCCAACGGTCGATCCCTCTGGCCCGGAGACCGGCGAGAGGCGCGTCCTGCGGGGCGGTTCCTGGCTCAGCGGCGGTCGCCTCGCGCGCTCCGCGTTCCGCTCCCTCGTCGTGCCCGGCGGCCGCCACGGCTTCATCGGCTTCCGGCTGGCCCTAGGTCCCGAGCTCCGGCAAGACGAGTGAGCCGGTCAAGGCCAGGGCGGGGCCGGCCAGACCGCGCGCGAAGCGCCCGGAGGGCGCGAGAAGCGCGGGCGGGCCAGCCCCGCCACGCGCAAATAACCAGCGAAACGCGAACATGAAATATCACTTTTTCCACATTCTGGCCCGAGACCCGGCCAAAACGATAGACGGTCAGTTTAATTTTATTATTAGTACAATTTGTTCATGATCACTTGGGATGAGGCGAAACGACAAGCCAATCTGCGCAAGCATGGCATTGATTTCGCCACATGCGAACCAATTTTCGATGCTCCGCTGGTGACAAACGAAGATGATCGGGAAGCCTACGGCGAACAGCGCTTGAAAAGCCTGGGTTGGTTGAACGGCCGTGTCGTGGTACTGATCTGGACGGAACGGGAAACCGGGCCACATGTCATTTCATGTCGATATGGTGATATCCGTGAAACCCAACGCTATTTCAAAGAAATTCTTTAATCCCGAAAAAATCGAATCGGCTTTGGCCGCCGCCGCCGAACAGCCGGTGGAGGATGCGGAGAATCCGCGCACCGATCCCAGTGACTGGGAAAACGTGATCGTCAGCCATTCCTACCAAGAACTACGGGAAAAGTTGGCGGAAAGACGGCGGCGTGGTCCGCAGAAAGCACCGTTGAAGGTAGCGACCACCATTCGGTTCGATGCGGACGTGCTGGCAGCGCTAAAAGCAACCGGTAAGGGTTGGCAAACTCGCGTCAATGCGGTGATGCGGGAATGGATTGCGACGCATCCGCCGGGGTCTTAGACAGGTTGTACTTTCCAGCCCCCACCCCGCCGCCCGGTCCACCACCGGAGCACTTTCCCGCCCCCTGGGCCAGCGACTGGGGCGAAGACCCCCCAAGGATTGTGGCAGTCCTTGACCTACCGAGGCGTGCATCGGCTTCCGTCTGGCCCTAGGTCCCGAGCTCCGGCAGGATGAGCGGGCCGGTCAAGGGCGGGGCGGCTCCGCCGCGTAAAAATTTCGATACCGGGCAAACCCGAATTTCAACCCAACGGAATACGGATTTTCTGGCCCGGATAAATCAAGTCCGGGTCCTTGATCACCTCGCGGTTGGCCTCGAAAACCTTGGGATAGGCGGAAATTGCCCAGGAATTTCTTGGCGACGGCCGAGAGCGTATCGCCCTTCTGGATCACAGAATACTCAACCTTGCCGGTTTGCGGCGGCGCTTGCAGTTGATCGACGGAAACCCCGGCGACGCCTTGTACGTTGCCCACCATCAAGACGGCTTTTTCCATCGCTTCCGCGCTGGCCGCCTCCCCGGACAACTTGACCTGACCGTCCTTGAATTCGACGTTCAGATTCTTGACGCCGGGATTGGCCGCTTCGATTTCCTGCTTGATCTTGGCGGCCGGGTCGTCGCCCGCGCCGAACAGCTTCTTATACTAATTCTGAATAGATTTTCGTCATTCCCGCGAAGGCGGGAATCCAGTCAGCCACCGAACCACTGGATATCCGCTTTCGCGGGTATGACGAATGGAACAGTTTTTGACCCCTGAAAAAACAAAACCTAACAGGAAATGGTATAAGAAAGGTCTTGAGAAAGGCCGGCAGGAGGGCCGGCAGGAAGGCCGGAAGGAACTGGGATTATTGTTTTTGCAGGAGTTGCTGACCGAGAAATTTGGGCCGCTGGATGCCGCGACCCTGGCGCGGTTGAAGGCAACGGACAGCGAGACGCTGCTGATTTGGGACAAACGGGTGTTGAACGCCGAGAGTTTGGCGGATGTCTTTCAGGACTCCGCCACTCGCTAATCGGCTTCAAATCCAGTCGGTCATTACCCAAAAATCGCACCAGGAATTTTCCGGCCCTCGACTCCGCGCCTGCTGGGAAAGGGAAGCTTCAAGCCGGCGGCAGCGGCGGCGGCAGATGGGCGAACAGCGCGTTCAGTTCCGCCACCTCGCCGGCCGGGGTCCAGTTGGCCATGCCTTGCGCCCACACCAAAGTGGTCCGAGTCAACTGGCCGCCTTGCGCTTGGCGTTGCAGTTCGTCCAGCGGGAACGGACCGGCCTGCTGGTTGTTGACCGCCACGAAGTAGGGTTTGGCGGTCGGCAGCGGCGGCGGCGCTAGCGGCGCGGGGGCCGGTTGCGGCGCGGGCGCGGGTTGCGCTGGCCGCGCCAACGTTTCGCTCAGCCGCTGGGCCATCGCCAACCCCAGCCCCATGTTCAGCGCCTCGGAACCGCCGCCGGGATTGGCCGCCGCGTCGCGCAGGGCCTCCGCCGCCTGAAACTGGGTGTACTGATCCAAATTGCCGACGATGCCCATGCTGCTGCGCTTGTCCAGCGCGGCCTCGACTTCCTGGGGCAGCGAGATGTTTTCCACCAGCAGATTGGTCAGTTCCAGCCCCACCGCCTCGAATTCCGGGGCGATGCGCTGCAACAGGAACTGGCCGAGCTGATCGTAGTTGCCGGCCAGGTCCAGCGCCGGAATCTTGGCCTGGCCGAGGATGTTGGTGAAGCGCGACACCACCATGTTGCGCAACTGGTTGGTGATTTCGTCGGTGGTGAAGCGGCCATCGGTGCCGACGATCTCGCGCAAAAAGGTCGGCGCATCCTTGACCCGGATGGCGTAGCTGCCGAAGGCCCGCAACCGGATCGGTCCGAATTCGGGATCGCGCAGCATCACCGGATTCTGCGTACCCCATTTGAGGTCGGTGAAGCGGCGGGTGCTGAAGAAGTACACCTCGGCCTTGAACGGGCTTTCGAACCCGTGCTTCCACGCCTGCAAGGTGGACAGGATCGGCAGGTTGTTGGTCTTCAGCTCGTACATGCCGGGCTGGAAGGTGTCGGCGAGCTGGCCCTCGTTGACGAACACCGCCACCTGACCCTCACGCACCGTCAGCTTGGCGCCGAACTTGATTTCGTTGCCCTGGCGTTCGAAGCGATAGACGAGGGTGTCGTTCGAGTCGTCCGTCCATTGGATGACGTCGATGAATTCACCCATCAATTTGTCCCAAAGTCCCATGTCAGCGGCCTCCGGTGGGTTGGCGGGTTCGGGCCTGGGCCGACGCCAGCGTCTGGCGCAGTTCGGTTTCGCAGGCTTCCAGTTGGGTAGCCGCTTCCTGGCGACGGCGGCGGCCTTCGTCGGCGATGCGCAGGCTGTCCTCAATAGTGGCGATCAGGGTCTGGTTGGCTTTCTTCACCGTTTCGATGTCGAACACGCCCCGTTCGATCTCGGCGCGGGTCTGGGCGTTGGCCTGGCGGAGGTTTTCGGCGTTGACTTCCAGCAATTGATTGGTGAGATCGGTGGCGGCCTTGACGGTCTTGGCGGCCTCGCCCGAACGGTAGATGGTAATCGCCTGGGCCAGTTGTTGTCGCCACAGCGGCACGGTGTTGACCAGGGTCGAATTGATCTTGTTGATCAAACCCTTGTCGTTCTCCTGCACCAGCCGGATGCTCGGCAGGCTCTGCATGGTGACCTGCCGGGTCAGCTTGAGGTCGTGGACCCGCCGTTCCAGGTCGTCGCGGCTGGAACGCAGATCGCGCAAGGTCTGGGCCTTGACCATGTCCTCGCTGGCGGTGACTTCCCGCTCCAGCGCCGGCAGTTCCTCGCTGTCCACCTTTTGCAGTTTGGCCTCGCCGGCCGCGATGTAGAGTTCCAGAGTGTGGAAGTAGTCGAGATTGGCGGTGTACAACCGGTCCAGGCCGGCGATGTCGGTGAGCAGTTGCGTCTTGTGCTTCTCCAGCGCATCGCTGATATCGTCGATCTGGTTCCGCACGGTCTCGTATTGCTGGACGATCTTGACCAGGGGCTTGGCCGCGCCGAACAGCTTGGCGAAAAAACCGGGCTTCTTGTTCGGGTCCAACTCGTCGAGATCGAAACCGCGCAGCACCGCCACCATTTCGTTCAGCGCCGAACCGGCCGGACCGGTGTCCTTGTTGCGCACCCCTTCCAGCATCTTGTCGGAAATGGTGGTGAGCTGCTCCTGGGCCTTGCTGCCGAAGAAGATGATGGAGTTGCTGTCGCGCAGATCGAGTTGCGCCGCCAGCGCGGCGACTTGCTGCTGGTCCTGGGCCGGCGCCGGGGCGCGAGCGGCCAGGTCCTGCTGGACCTGCGGCAGGGTGGCGGCGAATGCCTCGGGCAATGCCGGCGGGGCGAGCGAGATGACGGTCGGCGCAGTGGGGGAAATCGTGGTCATGGGGTTCGGCTCCGGGTCAGGCGGAAGGTCAAATTACCCCTTCCCGCTTCAGTTGGGTGGTCAACACCTCGATTTGCACGTCGAGATCGCTGACATCGGTTTCCAGCAATTTCTGCTGCTGTTCCGCGAAGACTTCCTCGATGGTGGTCAGCACCCGGCGGAAATTGTCCTCCAGTTCCGGCGCGGAGGCCCGCGCGTGGGTCCTGGCGTAACCCTCGGTGACTTGCCGGGCGCCGTCCAGATAAACGTTGAGGAACTTGCGAGCACGGCGCAGATCGCGCGGGTCTTCCTCCAGCAGCTTCAGGATTTGCCGCGCCAACCCAGCGATCCGCCGCAACCGCCCGTTGAACTCGGCGTTGCGGATGTCGCGGGTGGCCTGCTCGATGGCCGCAATGGACTGTTCGGCCTGCGCCAGCGCCTCCAGCATCCGATCGGTGACATCCACACCCTCGCTGTCGGTGAAGCGCTTGGCGGCGTGCGGATCGAAGCCATAGTTCAGAAAGCAACCGAGCAGGGCGGCCAGGCCGAAAGCAACGGCCACGATCGGATGTTGGCCGGCGCCCAGCCAGGCGGTCACGCCGGTGGCCAGCGCGACGACCCCGCCGCCCAGGGTCTTGAGCGGCCAGGGCGCCTTGGCGATCCGGCGCCGGTCGTACTCGGCCTCCATCAGCAAGCCATGGCGCAGCAGCAACGCCCCAGTCAAAAACAGCGCGTAACCGGCGGCGTTATTGAGCAGGCCGTTCAGGTTGCCGCGCGCCAGTGCGACGATGGCGGCAAACAACACCGGCAGCGGCAACAGAAACATGAGTATTCCCTTGGGCGAGGGAAATTGGCCGGGGGTTTGCCGGTAACGTTCGGCCATGACGCGAATTCTCCATTTTATCAGTAGAATCAAGGCGGTCAGCGAGATCAGGACAGCACCGGCCAGGAACAGGAGGCGGCCCATGATGATGGGTTCCGTAATCAGTAACGCGGCGCCAGCGCGGCGGATGGAGTGGCGGTGGAGCAGGACGCCACCACCAGCGCCTGACAGGAGGCGACGCCGATAGCGGCGAAGATCAGCAACAGGCCAATGAACTTGCGAAGAAAATCAGGCATGGCGACGGGTTCGCTCGGTAACAATGGATACGATTAACTATAACTCAAGTCACCATCCTGGCGGATAGGGTAATCCAGTGGACCCAAAGTTGTTCACTAAACCGGCGTCGAACAGGTCAACATTGACGATGTGGGGATCAGGTGGAATGAATTTCAGCTTGATGGAGCACGGGGAATGAACTGGTACAGCCACGTTTCCGAGAGCGCCCGATCACCCAGGCGCAAATAGGCGCGCAGGTTGACAGGTTCGCCGCCTTCCAGTTCGATCTCAAAATTCCCCCGCCAGCGGCGAGTGCCCGCCACCTGAAAGGCGCCGGGGTTGCGCAGGCTCCCGCGCGCGGCGCTGGCCACCAATTGAATGGACACCTGTTTGTCGAGCTGTTCCAGCGGTCCCCCGGCAAAATCGATGGCGAACCAAGCGTTATGCACCGGTCGCGGGGGAGTCCTGGAGAGTGTGCTCCAACCCATACGGGTGGCGATCACCCGACCCCGGTCGGGCCAATAGGGTTCGTCGGCCGTCCAATGCAGCCGGTAGCGGTAGGTTCGGGTGGAACCGGCCGGCGCGGATTCCCCCGGCACCCAGTAGGCGACGATGTTGTCGTTGATTTCGTAGTCGGTCGGAATTTCCACCAACTGGACCGCGCCCTCGCCCCAAGGCTCCAGCGGCTCCACCCACAAGGTGGGCCGCCGTTCGTAAAACACCAGGTCGTCCTCATAGTTTTCGAAGCGACGATCCCGCTGGGACAGGCCGAACCCTCGGGGATTGTGATCGACGAAGTCGTTGGTCTGGACGAAGGGCGGATTGTTGAGCGGCCGCCAGATTCGTTCCCCGGCGCCGTTCCACAGAGCCAAACCGTCGCTGTCGTGGACTTCCGGCCGCCAGTCCCAATTGGGTTGGTGGTTGGTCTCGGAAAACCAGAACATGCTGGTCAGCGGCGCCACCCCCAGCCGGCGAATCGCGGTCCGAAAGAACAGTACGGCTTCGACCTCCATGACCACTCGTTCCCGGTGGGTCGCCCAAAACCGATAGGCGCCGGTCAGGCTGGGACCCTCCAGCAAGGCGTAAATCATCACCGCCTGGGGATCGGGCGCCGGCTCCAGCCAGAACTGGGTAAAGCGGGGAAATTCCTCCGCCGTGGGCAGGGCGGTATCGATGGCGATGCCCCGGGCCGAGATGCCGTACTGATCCAGTTCTCCGGAGCTACGGAAATACGAGGCGCCCAGGAACGCCAGCCAGTCTCGCTCCTCGGTCCGGGAATGCAGGACCCGGAACCCGGCAAAGCCGATGTCGTCGGGCAGGGCCGCCGCGAAATCCGCCTCGCCGAAGGTAAACAGGCGGGAGGAATAACGCACTTCGCGCGCCGTGCCCGCGCGCACGGCGTGGATCTTCACCGGCAGGGGGAACAGCCGCCCCAAATGGAAGAAACGCACTGGATACGGTCCATCGCCCTCGCGCCAGAGTGTCGCCTCCGGCCGGGATTTAATCTCCAGATGAGCGTCGTAATCGATGCGATCCAGCAGATCGGCGTGGCGGATGGAAGGAGTTTGATAAGGTTGAGCTGCCAATTGCTGGGCCTGCTGGCGCAACCCGTCGAAGCTGAACGGTCGCGCCGGACCGAATTCCAGGCCCGCTGGTGGCGCATCGGCCCAGACGCCCCGCCCAAGGAGCGATAGCCATGGTAGGGACAGTGCGCCGGTGAGAAAGGAGCGTCGCGTCATCTCGCGCTTCATGAAACTCACCCTTTCAACAGCCGCCGAACGGCTTCCAGGTGCTCGGGTTCCTGGTGACATAGACCCTGGAAGCTGGCGGACAAATCCAGAAAATCCTTCAGGTCCATGCGCTGGGCCATCTTCATCAGCCGCTTGGTCAGACGCAGCGCCTTGCGTGGCTGGCTGGCGAAACGCGCCGCCAGTTCGTGGGCGCGCGTCAACAGCCGTTCCGGCTCCACCACTTCCAAGACGATCCCGCGCGCCCTGGCCTCGTCGGCGTCGATGATGCGACCGCTCAGGGTCAACTCGAAGGCGGACTGATAGCCGATCAACCGTTGCAGGAACCAGGCGCCGCCATCGCCCGGAATGAGACCTAGATTGAGAAAGGTTTCGCCGAATTTCGCCGTGTTGGCGGCCAGGCGGATATCGGCCATGTTGGCCAGGTCGAAACCGGCGCCGATGGCCGGTCCGTTCACGGCCGCGATGATGGGAATCTCGACCTGTTGCAGCGCCAGTGGAATGCGCTGGATGCCACGCCGGTAGCCGGTGGCGATCTCGGCCGCGTCGCCGGCGAAGTCGCCGCGCCGTTCGGCCATGTCCTTGACGTTGCCGCCGGCGCAAAAGGCGGAACCGGCGGCGGTGAGGATCAGCACCGATATCTCGTCGCAACCGTTCACCCAGTCGGCGACCGCCACGATGTCGTCGATCAGACGCGTTCCGGTCAGCGTGTTGCGCACGTCGTGGCGGTTCAGGGTCAACGTGGCGACGCGCCCGTCGATCTGGAGCAACGCATCGGTCAAACTAGGTGGTTTCATCGTGCATCTCCCCTTGGTCGCAAAAGATTCGGTGGTCGATCCTCAATCCCGCAGCTCGTTTCGGTCGGCGAACGACGCGAGCGCTTCCGGGTTGGCCAGCGCCTCGATGTTCTTGACCGGTTGGCCATGCACGACGTTGCGCACCGCCAGTTCGACGATCTTGCCGCTCTTGGTGCGGGGAATGTCGGTCACCTGCAAGACCTTGGCGGGAACATGGCGCGGCGTGGTGTTATCGCGGATCGTTCGCTTGATCCGGGTGATCAGTGCGTCGTCGAGATCGACGCCCTCCTGGAGCTTCACGAACAGCACCAGCCGGACATCTCCTTCCCAATCCTGGCCGATCACGATGGATTCGACCACCTCGGGCAGTTTTTCGACCTGGCGGTAAATCTCGGCGGTGCCGATGCGCACGCCGCCCGGATTGAGCGTGGCGTCCGAGCGGCCGTGGATGATCAAACCCTCGTGTTCGGTCACTTCGCAGAAATCGCCGTGATGCCAGACGCCGGGGAACCGTTCGAAATAAGCGGCCCGATACTTTTTTCCGGTGGGGTCGTTCCAGAAGCCGACCGGCATGGAGGGGAACGGACGGGTGCAGACCAGTTCGCCTTTGCGTCCCCGGATGGACCGGCCCGCGTCGTCCCAGACCTCGACCGCCATCCCCAGCCCCTTGCATTGAATCTCGCCGCGCCAGACCGGCAGCATGGGATTGCCCAGCACGAAGCAGGAAATGATGTCGGTGCCGCCCGAAATGGAGGCAAGCTGGAGATCGAACTTGACGTGGGCGTAGACATCGTCGAAGCGTTCGGGCGCGAGCGGACTACCCGTCGAGGTCATGACGCGCAGGGCGCCAAGATCATACGCTTCCCCCGGTTTGAGACCGGTCTTGATCAGGGCGTCGAGATACTTGGCCGAGGTGCCGAAGTGGGTCATCCGTTCGGCTTCAGCGAAGTTCCAGAGAATCCGGCCGCCGGCGACAAAGGGGCTGCCGTCATACAGCAGCAGCGTCGCGCCGGAGGCCAGGCCGGAGACCAGCCAGTTCCACATCATCCAGCCGCAGGTGGTGAAGTAGAACAGGCGGTCGCCTTCTCGAACATCGGTGTGCAGTTGGTGTTCCTTGAGATGCTGCAACAACGTCCCGCCGGCGCCATGCACGATGCATTTGGGAACGCCGGTCGTTCCCGATGAGTACATGATATAGAGCGGATGATCGAAGGGCAGTGGCACGAACTCGATCCCGGTCGCCGCCGCGTGGGGCGCGACGAAGCGGGTCCACGAGATTCCCTTGGGCAGATCCGCCGCCAGCGCGTCCGCGTCGGCGTGGAGGTAGGGAACCACGATCAACCGCTCGACGCTGGGGAGTTGGGGCGCGAGTTCGGCCAGCTTGGGCCGCACATCCACCGCCTTGCCGTTGTACCAGTAACCATCGCAAGCGATCAGCACCTTGGGTTCGGTCTGGCCGAAGCGGTCCAACACGCCCTGGACGCCGAAATCCGGCGAGGCGCTGGTGAACACCGCGCCGATGCTGGCGGCGGCGAGCATCGCGATGATCGTTTCGGGCAGGTTGGGCAAATAGGCGGCGACGCGGTCGCCGGGACCGATGCCCATTGCCTTCAGCGCGGCGGCGAACTGGGCGACCTGTCGGCGCAATTCGGTCCGTGAGAGGGATCGCTGGACTTTGTCCTCGCCCCAGAACACCACCGCCTCAGGATTGCCGCAATCCCGCAGCAGGTTCTCGGCGAAGTTGAGCCGCGCATCGGGAAACCATCGGGCGCCGGGCATCCGGTCGGGATCGACCAGAACCCGCTCCCCGCGCTTGCCAAGCACACCGCAAAAGTCCCAAACCGTAGGCCAAAACTGCTCGGGCGCGTCGACCGACCAGGCGTGCAAGTCCACATAAGAATCCAGCGCCAGCCCCGAAATTCGCTGGGCATGGGCGGCAAAAGCGGCCATTCGGGTCACGGCGCTCCGCCCCGGATCGGGCGTCCAAAGCGGCGTTGCAGGGTCCGTTGGCGCGGCTCGGTCGGAGTGGAGGCTATCGTTCATCGCGCTCTCCGTGGGGTGATTGGGATGATTGGGCGCCGGCCTTGGCCAGCGCGGCGTTCAGGGTCGGCTGGCGTCCCGTCACCGGCGGGATCACATTCTAAACAGGCCAAAGCGGGTTGGCGCAATGGGCGCGTTGAGGGCGGCCGATAACGATAGGCCGAGAATGCGCCGACTCTGGGCGGGATCGATCACGCCGTCGTCCCACAGGCGGGCCGTGGCGTAATACGGATGGCCCTGCTCCTCGTACTGGGCGCGGATCGGGGCCTTGAACGCTTCTTCCTCGTCCTTGCTCCAAACTCCGCCGCCGGCCTCGATCCCATCCCGGCGCACCGTCGCCAGTACGCTGGCCGCCTGTTCGCCACCCATCACCGAAATCCGGCTGTTGGGCCACATCCACAGGAAACGGGGCGAATAGGCGCGACCGCACATGCCGTAGTTGCCGGCGCCGAAACTGCCGCCGATCAGCAGGGTGATCTTGGGCACCCCCACGGTGGACACGGCGGTGACCATCTTGGCCCCGTCCTTGGCGATGCCGCCGTTTTCGTACTTGCGGCCCACCATGAACCCCGTGATGTTTTGCAGGAACAGCAGCGGAATACCGCGCTGGCCGCACAACTCGATGAAATGCGCGCCTTTCTGGGCCGATTCGGAGAACAGGATGCCGTTGTTGGCGACGACGCCCACCGGGTAGCCGTACAGTTGGGCGAAACCGGTCACCAACGTGCTGCCATAGCGGGTCTTGAATTCGTCGAAGCGCGAGCCATCCACGATCCGGGCGATGATCTCTCGCACGTCGTAGGGCTTGCGGGTATCGGTGGGCAGGATGCCGTAAATTTCCTCCGGGTCGTAGATCGGCTCCTCGCCGTCGCCCAGGGCCAGGTTCACCGGCTTGACGCGGTTGAGGTTGGCCAGAATCCGCCGGGCGATGTAAAGGGCGTGCGCGTCGTTCTCGGCCAGATGGTCGGCGACCCCGGAGACGCGGGTATGCACGTCGCCGCCGCCCAAATCCTCGGCGCTCACCAGTTCCCCCGTGGCGGCCTTCACCAAGGGCGGACCGCCGAGAAAAATGGTGCCCTGGTTCTTGACGATGACCGTCTCGTCGGACATGGCCGGCACGTAGGCGCCGCCGGCGGTGCAGGACCCCATGACCACGGCGATCTGGGCGATGCCCTGGGCCGACAGATTGGCCTGGTTGTAGAAGATGCGGCCGAAGTGGTCCCGGTCGGGGAAGACTTCGTCCTGTCGGGGCAGGAACGCGCCACCCGAATCGACGAGATAGACGCAGGGCAGCCGGTTTTGCTCGGCGATCTCCTGGGCGCGCAAATGTTTCTTCACCGTCATCGGGTAGTAGGTGCCACCCTTCACCGTGGCGTCGTTGGCCACGATCATGCACTCGCCGCCCTGCACCCGGCCGATGCCGGTGATGATCCCCGCCGCCGGCGCGTCGTTGTCGTACATCCCGTAAGCCGCCAGTTGGCCGATTTCGAGAAAAGGCGTGCCGGGATCGAGCAGGGCGTTCACCCGCTCCCGCGGCAACAGCTTGCCTCGGGCAAGGTGTTTCTTGCGCGCCGCTTCGCTGCCGCCCAGGGCGACCTGGGCGACCTTGTCGCGCAAATCGGCGACCAGGGTTCGCAAGGTCTCCGCGTTCGCCTGAAACTCGGCCGAGCGGGGGTTGATCCGGGATTGGATGACGCTCATCTCAGGCGCTCTCGGCGAACAGTTCCCGGCCGATCAACATGCGGCGGATTTCCGAGGTGCCGGCGCCGATCTCGTACAGCTTGGCGTCCCGCCACAGCCGACCGGCGGGATATTCGTTGATGTAGCCGTTGCCGCCGAGGGCCTGGATCGTCTCCCCAGCCATCCAGGTGGCCTTTTCCGAGGCGTAGAGGATGGCGCCAGCGGCGTCCTTGCGCAGGGTGCGGGTATGGTCGGCCCGGTCGCAGGACTGGCCCACGGCGTAGACGTAGGCGCGGCAGGCCTGCCAGGTGGTGTACATGTCGGCCAGCTTGCCCTGCATGAGCTGGAACTCGCCGATGGGGGTGTCGAATTGCTTGCGGTCGTGCAGATAGGGGACTACCACGTCCATGCAGGCGGCCATGATGCCCAGCGGGCCGGCCGCCAGCACGGCGCGTTCGTAGTCGAGGCCAGACATGAGCACCTTGACCCCGTTCCCCACCCCGCCCAGCACGTTTTCCTCCGGCACTTCGCAGTCGTCGAAGAACAGCGGATAGGTGTTGGAGCCGCGCATTCCCAGCTTGTCCAGGTGTGTGCCGTGGCTGAAGCCCTGGAAGCCCTTTTCGACGATGAAGGCGGTGATGCCCCGGGGACCGGCGTTGAGATCGGTCTTGGCGTAGATCACCAGGGTATCGGCGTCGCCGCCGTTGGTGATCCACATCTTGCCGCCGTTCAGGACATAGCGGTCGCCCTTTTTGTCGGCGCGCAGTTTCATCGACACCACGTCCGAGCCCGCGTTGGCCTCGGACATGGCGAGCGCCCCGACCTGCTCGCCAGAAATCAGTCCGGGCAGATACCGGGCCTTCTGGTCGGCGGTGCCGTTGCGGTGAATCTGGTTGACGCAGAGGTTGGAGTTGGCGCCGTAGGACAAGCCGACGGCGGCGGAAGCCCGCGAGATTTCCTCCATGGCGACGATATGGGCCAGGTAACCCATGGCGACGCCACCGTATTCCTCGCCGACGGTCATGCCGAGCAGGCCCAGATCGCCGAATTTTTTCCACAAATCGGCGGGGAACTGGTTGTCACGGTCGATCTGGGCGGCCCGAGGGGCAATTTCCTTGCTGGCAAAGGCGCGCACCGTATCGCGCAGCATATCGATGGTTTCGCCGAGATCGAAATTCAGGCTGTGAAAAGACATGTCGCCTCCTGGTTGACCGCGATTCCCGCTGGCGTCGTCGCGCCCTCAGTGCACGGTATTTGGAACGGTTTCTCCGACTGTGCCCATGCGGCTGGCGTCGCCTTCAAGCTTCTCCCTCGGTCGTCTCTCGCGGAAGAATAAAGCCCGACGCCCCGCCAGAACTTGGCCAAATCAGCCACCCGACAGATTTGCAATGGTTTGAGACGAACACAACGAAGTTCCTACACTTCCATTTTATCTCGACTACGCTTTTTTATGACTCGCCTCTTCACTAAAACGAGAAAGCGCCCCCAATGACCGAATCCGGCTCCCGCAACCCGGAGGTCGGCCGGAGAAGAACGATGCCTTTCGGAACGCCAACCGAAGCGCTGGAGGAGTTACAGACTTTTCCGCGCCTGCTGTTTCAGCATGCCCGGACCCGGGGCGACGCGCCGGCCATCCGCGAGAAGGACCTGGGCATCTGGCAAACCTGGAACTGGGCCAACGTCGCCGAACGGGTGCGCGCCCTAGCCAGCGGCCTGGCAGCCCTGGGCTTCAAGCGCGGCGACAACCTGGCCGTCATCGGCGACAACCGGCCCCATCTCTACATGATGATGAGCGCCGCCCAATGCCTCGGCGGCGTCCCCGTGCCGCTCTACCAGGACGCGGTGGCGGACGAAATGCTCTTCGTGCTGGAGAACGCCGCCATCCGCTTCGCCGCCGTCGAAGATCAGGAGCAGGTGGACAAGCTGCTGGAAGTCAGGGATCGGGCGCCCCTGCTGGAACACATCGTCTACGACGACCCGCGCGGAATGCGTCACTACAACCAGCCTTTCCTGCACGACATCCACGCCCTGATGGAAATGGGGCGGATTCACAACCGCAACCATCCCGATTTCCTTGACGAGGAAGTGGCGCAAGGGCGGCCCGACGATGTGTCGGTCATGCTTTACACTTCCGGCACCACCGGCCAGCCCAAGGGGGTTTGCCAGACCCACGCCGCCTTCATCGCCGCCGCGCGCGGCGGTATGCAAATCGACGGGCTGGACGCCAGCGGCGACATCCTGTCCTACCTGCCGATGGCTTGGGTCGGCGATCACCTGTTTTCCTTCGCCCAGGCGCTGGTGGCGGGTTTCACCATCAATTGCCCGGAATCGACCGATACGGTGACGACCGACCTGCGGGAAATCGGCCCGACCTACTATTTTGCGCCGCCCCGGGTGTTCGAAAGCCTGCTGACCTCCATCATGATCCGCATGGAGGACGCCAGCGCCCTCAAGCGCAAGCTGTTCCATTACTTTCTGGGCGTGGCCAAGCGTTGTGGCGTGGATTTGCTCGACGGCAAGCCGGTGAGTTTGGCCGACCGCTTGCTCTACGCCCTGGGCAATCTGCTGGTCTACGGCCCGCTGCGCAACGTCCTCGGCATGAGCCACATCCGCGTCGCCTACACCGCCGGGGCGGCCATCGGCCCCGACCTGTTCCGGTTCTACCGCTCCATCGGCATCAATCTCAAGCAGTTCTACGGCCAGACCGAGACCTGCGCCTACGTCTGCCTGCAACCGGACCGCGCCATCAAGTTCGATTCGGTCGGCCCGCCGGCCCCCGGCGTCGAGGTGAAGATCGCCGACAACGGCGAGGTGCTGGTCAAGGGGCCGATGCTGCTCAAGGAATACTACCAGCGTCCGGACGCCACCGCCGAGTCGATCGACGCCGACGGCTACTTCATGACCGGCGACGCCGGCTTTCTCGACCAGGACGGCCACCTGAAAATCATCGACCGGGCCAAGGATGTCGGCAAATTGGCCAATGGGGCGATGTTCGCCCCCAACTACATCGAAAACAAGCTCAAATTCTTCCAGTACATCAAGGAAGCGGTCTGCTTCGGCCACGACCGCGCCATGGTCTGCGCCTTCATCAACATCGACGTCGGCGCGGTCGGCAACTGGGCCGAACGGCGCAACATCCCCTACTCCGGCTACACCGACTTGGCCGGCAAGCCGGAAGTGCATGAGCTGATCCGCGACTGCGTGGAACAGGTCAACGCCGCGTTGACCCAGGATGCGATGGTGGCCGATTCGCAGATTCACCGCTTCCTGATCCTGCACAAGGAGCTGGACCCGGACGACGACGAGCTGACCCGCACCCGCAAGGTGCGGCGCAACTTCGTCGCGAAAAAATATCAGGCGCTGATCGAGGCGCTGTACGGTGGCCAAGCCACCCAGTTCATCGAAACCGAGGTCAAGTTCGAGGATGGCCGCCGTGGCAAGGTGGCCGCCGATCTCAAGATCGTCGACGCTAGGACCTTCCCGGCGGCCAGGCAGGCGGCGTGAACCATGAGCAAAAAAATTGGCGACGTCATTCTCGACCTGCAAAACATTTCGCTGCGCTTCGGCGGGGTCAAGGCCCTGACCGACATCTCCTTCGACGTCCGCGAGCATGAGATTCGCGCCATCATCGGCCCCAACGGAGCGGGCAAGAGTTCGATGCTGAACGTCATCAACGGCGTTTACCACCCCCAGGAAGGCGTCATCGTCTTTCGCGGCCAAGAGCGTAAAAGAATGGAGCCGCACCGGGCGGCGACCCAGGGCATCGCTCGCACCTTCCAGAACATCGCGCTGTTCAAGGGCATGAGCGTGCTCGACAACCTCATGACCGGGCGCATCACCCGGATGAAGGCCAGCTTCGTCGAGCACGCGCTGTGGCTGGGCCGGGCCAGGTGGGAGGAACTGGAGCATCGCAAAAAAGTGGAGGAAGTGATCGACTTCCTTGAAATCCAGCACATCCGCCGCACCCCGGTCGGCCGCTTGCCCTACGGCCTGCAAAAGCGGGTGGAACTGGGGCGGGCGCTGGCCGCCGAACCGTCCATGCTGCTGCTGGACGAGCCAATGGCCGGCATGAACGTCGAGGAGAAACAGGACATGTGCCGCTTCATTCTCGACGTCAACGATCAGTTCGGCACCACCATCGTCCTGATCGAGCACGACATGGGCGTGGTGATGGACATTTCCGACCGCGTCGTGGTGCTCGATTACGGCAAGAAGATCGGCGATGGCCTGCCGGACGACGTGAAAAACAACCCGGACGTGATTACCGCCTACCTGGGCGTGAGCCACTGAGGAGACCCGGACCGTGCAATTCTTTCTGGAAGTCCTGATCGGTGGCCTGCTCTCCGGGGTAATGTACGCCCTAGTGGCTCTCGGTTTCGTGCTGATCTACAAAGCCTCCGGCGTGTTCAACTTCGCCCAGGGGGCGATGGTGTATCTGGCCGCGCTGTCGGTGGTGGGCTGCATGGAGAAGGGCGCTCCCTTGTGGCTGGCGATCATCCTCGCCTTCGTCATCATGACCCTGTTCGGCATCGCCACCGAAAAGTTCGTGCTGCGCAAACTGGTGAACCAGCCGCCCATCGCCCTGTTCATGGCCACCATCGGCCTGGCGTTCTTCATCGAGGGTCTGGCGCCGATGGTATTCGGCAGCGAGCCGCGCGCCCTGGACCTTGGCATCGTCGACGAGCCGATCCCAGCCATTCTCGACGCCTGGGGCATCGTGATTTCCAAGTTCGACCTGGTGGCGGCTGGGGTCGCGGCCCTGCTGGTGACGACGCTGGCGCTGTTCTTCCAATACACCCGGATCGGCCGGGCCCTGCGGGCGGTGGCCGACGACCATCAGGCGGCGCTGTCCATCGGCATTCCCTTGCAGCACATCTGGGCCATCGTCTGGGGCATCGCCGGCTTCGTCGCCCTGGTCGCCGGCCTGATGTGGGGCGCCCGCAACGGTGTGCAGTTCGCGCTCACGTTCACCGCTCTCAAGGCGCTGCCGGTGTTGATCATCGGCGGCTTCACCTCGGTGCCGGGCGCCATCGTCGGCGGCCTGCTCATCGGCGCGTCGGAGAAACTGGCGGAGATTTACCTGCCGCCGGTCATGCAATCGCTGTTCGGCGGCAATTTCGGCGGCATCGAAGGCTGGTTCCCCTACGTGCTGGCGCTGTTCTTCCTGCTGGTTCGCCCGGAAGGTCTGTTCGGCGAGAAACATATCGACCGGGTATAAGGCCCTCACCCCCAACCCCTCTCCCCAGGGAGAGGGGAGTTATACCGACCGGGTATAAGGCCCTCACCCCCGACCCCTCTCCCCACGGAGAGGAGAGTTAAGGAGAAGAGTCAATGATTTACCGCGAAGCCGGCCAGTTCAAGACCAGCTACGCCGCCGACCAGCAACTGTTTCCCATCCGCCAGGACCGCATCGGCGTAATCCTCCTGCTGGCCGTGGCTTTTCTGGTGATCCCGGCGGTTGCCAGCGAATACTGGTTCTCGGCGATTCTCATCCCCTTCCTGATCTTTTCCCTGGCGGCCCTGGGCTTGAACATCCTCACCGGCTACGCCGGCCAGTTGTCCCTAGGTTCGGCGGCCTTCATGGCGGTGGGGGCCTACGCCGCCTACAACTTTCAGTTGCGGATCGAAGGGATTTCGATCCTGATTTCCTTCGCGTGCGCTGGGCTGACAGCGGCCGGAGTGGGCATCCTGTTCGGGTTGCCGAGTCTGTGGATCAAGGGGTTTTATCTGGCGGTGGCAACGCTGGCGGCGCAATTCTTCATCGTCTGGTGCTTGACCAAATTCCCCTGGTTTTCCAACTATTCCTCGTCCGGGGTGATTTCCGCCCAGAAAGTCACCATCCTCGGCCATGTCTTCGCCTCGCCGCGCGAGAAATACCTGCTGGTGCTGACTCTTGTGGCCGTCATGGCGCTGGCGGCCAAAAACATGGTGCGCTCGTCCACCGGCCGCGCCTGGATGGCGGTGCGCGACATGGACGTGGCCGCCGAGGTCATCGGCATCCGCCTGATGCCGACCAAGCTGCTGGCGTTCGCCGTCAGTTCGTTCTACTGCGGGGTGGCGGGTGCGCTCTACGCGTTCTGCTATCTGGGCTCGGTCGAACCGGACGGCTTTTCGCTGGACATGTCGTTTCGCATCCTGTTCATGATCATCATCGGCGGGGTGGGTTCGATCCTGGGCAGCTTCCTCGGCGCGGCCTTCATCCTGTTGCTGCCGATTTTCCTCGATATCGCCCTGCCCCGGGTGGCTGGACTGCTCGGCCTGCCCTTTTCCAACGCAACGGTCTCGCACATCCAGATTCTTCTGTTCGGGACCTTGATCATGTTCTTCCTGATCGTCGAGCCGCACGGCCTGGCCCGCCTGTGGCAAATCGGCAAGGAAAAATTGCGTCTGTGGCCCTTTCCCCATTAAGGGGCGTTCCTTGAAGAGAACTACAGGAGAAGACAACATGTTCAAGTATCGAAAATCCGTGTTGACCGCCGCCGTTTCCATCGCCCTGTTCGCGCAAGCCGCGCTGGCCGCCGAGGAACAGTTTTTTCCCATCACCTCGTACCGTGTCGGTCCCTACGGCGCGAACGGCCAGTCGTTCTTCGGCGGTTTCGTCGATTACCTCAATTACGTCAATATCAAGGAAGGCGGCGTCAACGGCGTCAAGATCGTCTGGGAAGAATGCGAAACCGAATACAACAACGCCAAGGGCATCGAGTGTTACGAACGCCTGAAGGATAAGGCCAAAGTCTCCACCGGCCCCATCCACACGATGTCCACGGGCGTTGCCTACGCACTGATCGATAAATCCAAGGAAGACAAGATCCCCCTGGCCATGATGGGTTATGGCCGCACCGACGCGGTGGACGGTTCGGTGTTCCCCTACGCCTTTCCGCTGGTCACGACCTACCAGATGCAAGCGTCCGCCATCGTCAAATTCATCAAGGAAAAGGAAAAGGGCAGCCTGGAGGGCAAGAAGATCGTGTTTCTCTACCACGATTCGGCCTATGGCAAGGAACCCCTCGGCGCCCTGCAGGAGGAGGCCAAGCTGAACAAGTTCGAGCTGACGCTGATTCCTGTGGCCCATCCGGGCAACGAACAAGGCGCCCAGTGGCTGCAAATCCGCCAGGAAAAACCGGATTACGTCGTGTTCTGGGGCTGGGGCGTGATGAACCAGACCGCCATCAAGGCGGCGCAGAAGGTGGGGTTCCCGAGGGAAAAAATAATCGGTTCCTGGTGGGCCGGGTCCGAGGAAGACACCGTGCCGGCCGGCGACGCCGCCAAGGGCTACATGTCCGCGACCTGGAACGTATCCGGCAAGAACGTGCCGCTGATCGCCGACATCGAAAAGGTGGTCTATGGCGCCAACAAGGGCAATCTGCAAGACACCTCCAAGATCGGCACCATCCTGTACAACCGGGGCGTTTCCGCCGCCGTGCTGTCGGTCGAGGCGATCCGCAAGGCTCAGGAAAAATACGGCAAGGGCAAGGCCATGACCGGCGAGCAGGTGCGTTGGGCCATGGAAAACCTGGACATCTCCAACGCCCGCCTGAAGCAGATCGGCGCGACCGACCTGCTGCCGGAAATCAAGACCTCCTGCGACAACCACGAAGGGTCGGGCCAGGTCAAGATCCAGCAGTGGGACGGCGCCAAGTGGGTTGTGGTTTCCGACTGGATCGAGGGTAACAAGGCACTGATCCACCCACTGTTCAAGGCGTCCGCCAAGCAATATGCCACCGAAAAGGGCATCACGCCGCGCGACTGCTCGAAGGAATCCTGACTCTAAATTCCCTCTCCCCTTGGGAGAAGGTAAGGGTGAGGGCGCTTTCGGAAACCCTCACCCCTGGCCCCTCTCCCAGAGGGAGAGGGGAGTTTTCGTACCGGTTCTCAATTCCCTCTCCCTTTGGGAGAGGGTAAGGGTGAGGGCAATTTCGGAAACCCTCACCCCTGGCCCCTTTTCCAGGGGGAAAGGGGAATTTTCGCACCCGCTTTGAGTTCGCGCCCATGATTGCAGCAACCGCACCGACCGAAGCCGCTCCGGCGGTCGAGCCGTATTTGACCGTCAACAACATCGAGGTCATTTACGATCATGTGATCCTGGTGTTGAAGGGGGTATCCCTCGACGTTCCCAAGGGCAAGATCGTCGCCCTGCTGGGGGCCAACGGGGCAGGGAAGACCACGACCCTGAAGGCCATTTCCAATCTGTTGCGCGCCGAACGTGGCGACGTCACCAAGGGATCGGTCGAATTCAGGGGGCGCCGGGTCGACCAGCTATCCCCCAACGAACTGGTCAAGCGCGGTGTCATCCAGGTCATGGAAGGGCGGCACTGCTTCGCGCATCTGACCCTGGAGGAAAACCTGCTGACCGGCGCCTACACCCGCTCGATTTCCCGGGGCGAGCTGAAGCAAAGCCTGGAGAAGGTTTATCACTACTTTCCGCGTCTCAAGACCCGGCGCGGTTCCCAGGCCGGCTACACCTCCGGCGGGGAACAGCAGATGTGCGTCATCGGCCGGGCGCTGATGGCCCGGCCGGAAATGATCCTGCTCGACGAGCCGTCGATGGGGCTGGCGCCGCAGATTGTTGAGGAAATCTTCGAGATCGTGAAGGGCCTGAACGGCCAGGAAAACGTCAGTTTCCTGCTGGCCGAGCAGAACACCATGATGGCGCTGCGCTACGCCGATTTCGGTTACATCCTGGAAAACGGCCGAGTGGTCATGGAAGGCGGCGCCGAAGGCTTGCGCACCAACGAGGACGTCAAGGAGTTCTACCTGGGCATTTCCTCCTCGGGGCGCAAATCCTTCAAGGACATCAAACATTACCGCCGCCGCAAGCGCTGGCTTTCCTGAACCTGTCGGAGGCGATCAACAAGTGTGGGTAACCGGCGTGATGGCCAGCGGTTCCTGAGCCGTTGGCGGGATCGAATACGTGCAGGTCACATGCGCCACCGGCTCCGGCTCGCCTTCCGAATACAGCAACACTTCACCCACCGCCAACCGCTTGCCCAGCTTGAGAATCTGACCCCGGCCGATCAAATCGGCCGGCTTGGGGCGGCGCAGGAAATTGCAGGTTAGATTGGTCGTGACGGCCAATTCCACCCGCCCGATCAGGCTGAGCACCACCGCGTACATCACGATGTCGGCCAGCGCCATTTGCACCGGACCCGACACCGTGCCGCCGGGCCGGATAAAATCTTCTCGAAAGGGTATGCGGATGCTCGCCCTGCCGGCTTCCAGACTTTCCACCTGAATGCCCAGCATCCCCACGAAGGGAACGTGTTCGTAGGCCAGTTGTTCGAATTCCGCCAGGGAGATGCGCGCCATGACCGTTCACCTTGAAAAATCACCCTCACCCCTGCCCCTCTCCCGCCCGCGGGCGAGGGGTTTTCGTACAGTTTCTCAATCCCGGAATCTCGGCTTGCGCTTTTCCTGGAACGCCCGCACGCCTTCCTTGGATTCCTCCGTGCCGTAGAACAGGCTGACCGCCTTCAGACCCAGCGCCGAAATGCCGGCGATATGAGCGGTGTCAGCGTTGAACGAGCGTTTGGCCAGTTCCAGCGCGGTCGGGCTTTTCTCCAGAATCTCCGCGCACCAGCGATCCACCTCGGCATCCAGTTCGTCGTCGGGAACGGCCTTGTTGGCTAGCCCCATTTGCACCGCTTCCGCCGCCGTGTACTGCCGGCACAGATACCACACCTCCCGCGCCTTCTTCTCGCCGATCACCCGCGCCATGTACGCCGTGCCAAAACC